>JBIOIY010000025.1:0-40107 GCA_044450345.1 Thermodesulfovibrionales bacterium
TGCGGTGAGCTATTGCGCCGGACCTCTTTTTTTGTGCAGGCTACCGCCGTTTATTGCCCGCCTAACAGACTGGCGGGTAAACACCCTCTCCGCTGCTGCGGCAATATGGATTGATTGAAAATCCCCTTCTCTTTTGAGACCCGCATTTTCGATAAGGCAAGCGTGAAAGAGGGAGCAACCCCCGATCCGCTGATAAATAGTAATGAAAAGTGGGCCACGTTGTAAAGAAGAAACGTGAGACGTAAGACCTTCCTGCCTGCCGGCAGGCAGGCGTGAGAGGTAAAGAAATCAAAGACAAGAAAGTGGAACTGGATTCTCTGCGAGTCGTAGATCCGTCTTTACGTTTCGAAACCTACAACATGGCAAAACATTTTAGAATCGGGGCGTCGCCCCGTGCCCCAGCTACCTCTGGAACCTCCTGCGGAACTTCGATGCAAGGAATGTTTATCCTTGAAATTCGCTCGCCTGATGCTCGCTATCAATCTCTTGCCGCCCAATCAAGGTAGCCCAAAGAATGGCGCCCCAACGAAAATTCTTAATGGTCTGCTCGGACGGCCTCAAGTAAGGGCGTATCGCAATACGCCCCTACATTATTACCGCCGGGACTCAGACAGCCTAAAATCTTTAACCCTCAGGGCGACCACTCTCACCTAAATTTTCGAGGGGGATTCACTGAGTACGCGGGAATGACAGATTGAAGAAGGATTCTCTACGAGTCGAAGACTGAACCCTCCACAAGTACGGCGGGCAAACAAGCCGGGATGACTAGACCTAATGGCAATCTGGTGTGCCCGGGAAACAGAGAAAAAAATTATTATCCCGCGCTCTTGAGCATCTTCACTATCTGCGCAATCAGCGCATCGGCGCGGTTGGGCGGCAGAGGGCATCCGCCTGCGCCCTTATGTCCGCCGCCTTCAAAGACACTGCAGATGCGGCCGCAGTTTGCCTTACTCGTCCTGTTGAATATGTTATGTCCGACACTCGCCGCAACGAATTTCTTTTGGGGCCCCCAATGAACCCTGACAGAGATATTCGTTTCAAGAAAGAGAGTATAGATAAGAAACCTGTTACCCACAGGCACCTTTTCGAGTGATCGGAAATCCGTAATCACCACATTTCCGTCCCGCCGCGAGTTTTCCCTTAGGAGCTTCAGAAAAGCCGCGTTATTTTCCCTAAGATTTTTCACCCGCTCTTTCACCTCGGGCTGAGAGAGCACCTTCTCGGTGGTCATGGTCTTAAGCCACATGACCAGGTTGTTAAAATATGACTTGAAACCCCCGAGCCCGGACCGTGAATCCATCGTGAATCCAAGGAGGATGATCCCCTGGGGGTCCGTGACGTCCGTTATGTTGAGCGCCGCCGAATCTAGACGGTCGGTCTCAGCGACCAGATGCTCGTACTTTTTCAGCCTGTCCGATGCATAGAAGTCGTAAATCACCCTCGCAACACTCGGGGCTATCGCGTGTTTCCCCTTAAAACGCGCCGGAGGGCTTTCGTTGCTTAGGGTCAGCTCGTGGTGATCGAACCACATTCCGCAGGCAGGGTGATAGGGGAGGTTGACCATAATGTCATTTGAGGTGATCTCGAACCTTTTGTCGGTGACATCCTGGGGGTGTATAAGCTCGATCGAATCGATATCCTCCATGGTGGTGATAAGGACTGCGGATGTCACGCCGTCAAGGTCTCCGCGTGTTACAAGTCTCATCTGATGTTCCTTTCAAGAGTCATGTGAAGTGAGGCATTATTTTAGCATTTGAGCAACCACAACCGAAACATCTTAAAATCGGGGCGTGGCCTACGAGCAATAATAATGACGGATTGAAGAAAGATTCCGGACCTGCCTACCGGACAGGCAGGCAAGTCGGAATGACATTATGCCTTTTGATCGGTATTGTGGGTTTTCTTTTCCCCTTCGAAAATTTAGCTTTGCGACCGAGGCCGAGGGTGAAAGATTTTAGGCTGTCTGAGTCCCGGCGTTAATAATGTAGGGGCGTATGGCGATACGCCCTTACTGGAGGCCGTCAGCTGTTCGCTGAATGCCGACCGTTGACAGCTGATAGCTGTTTGCTGAAGGCCTTCTTCATGACTTAATCATCTTCCATCTATTAAAATATAGTTTATGATACAAGTAAGCAACCTCTCAAAGTCTTACGGCACCCAGGTCATCTTCGACGATGTCGGCTTTACGGTCAACGCCGGCGAGCGGATCGGTCTTGTCGGCAGAAACGGCCATGGAAAGACGACCCTCTTCAGGATGATCACCGGCCAGGAAAGGCCTGACTCGGGGGTCATCGGCGTCCCGAATAATTATACGATCGGTTATCTTTCCCAACACCTGAATTTTACAGAGGACTCGGTCCTGAAAGAGGGATGTCTCTGGCTGAGGCCTTCCGATGACGGAAGGGACGAATCCTATAAAGTCGAGACCATTCTGATGGGGCTCGGCTTTTCAACCGGTGATTTCTCCCGCCATCCCCTTGACCTCTCCGGGGGATACCAGGTCAGGCTCAACCTTGCGAAACTGCTTGTATCGAGGCCTGACCTGCTCCTGCTCGACGAACCGACGAACTACCTCGACATCGTCTCGATCCGCTGGCTCACCAGGTTTCTCAGGGCCTGGAAGGGAGAGATGATACTGATCACGCACGACAGGGACTTTATGGACGGGGTGACGACCCATACCATGGGCATCCACCGCACGAAGATACGGAAGATCGCCGGGCCCACGGAGAAGCTTTATCAGCAGATCCTCATGGAGGAGGAGGTATATGAACAGACGAGGGTCAATGAGGAAAAGAAACGGAAGGACATCGAGCAGTTCATAAACCGCTTCAGGGCCCAGGCTACGCGGGCGCGGGCCGTCCAGTCTAAGATAAAGGCCCTCGGGAAGAAGGAGAGGCTCGACAGGATGTCCGACATAAAGGACCTCGACTTTGAATTTACCTCTGCCCCATTTACCGGGAAACATCTCATTGAAGCTGAGGACGTCTTCTTCTCATTCGACCCGGCCGGGCCCCCCCTCATAGACGGCCTGAGCCTGAAGGTCGGGAGGAGGGACCGGATCGCCGTAATCGGCCAAAATGGCAGGGGAAAGACGACGCTGCTGAATCTTCTCGCAGGTGAACTGCGGCCCCTGAAGGGCTCTGTCTCGCCTCACCCGAGGTGTATGCCGGCATATTTCGGACAGACGAACATCCAGCGGCTCGACGCTTCAAAGACGGTCGAAGCAGAGGTCCTCGATGCGCATCCTGATTATAACCGCAAGGCCGCAAGGACGATCTGCGGGACGATGATGTTCGAAGGCGACAACGCGCTCAAAAAAGTGGGGGTCCTGTCAGGAGGGGAGAAGAGCCGTGTTCTCCTCGCCAAACTTCTCGTCAGCCCGGCCAACCTTCTCCTGCTTGACGAGCCTACCAACCATCTCGATATGGAATCGATCGACTCATTACTTGAAGCGATAGACGCCTTCGAAGGCGCGGTCGTGATCGTCACCCATAGCGAGATGATCCTGCGTGCCATCGCCACCAGGCTTGTGGTCTTCGATGACGGCAGGGTGGACCTCTTCGAGGGCGGGTATCAGGACTTCCTCGACAGGCGCGGATGGAAAGACGAGGAAGAAGAGGCCGCGGTCAAGAACGGCGGACCGGACCGAAAAGACAACTTCTTAAACAGAAAGGACCTCAGGAAAATAAAGGCGGAGTTGATCAACAGCCGTTCAAGGACGATCGGGCCTCTCCAGGCGAGGATCTCCGAAGTCGAGCAGGCGATCATGCAGCTCGAAGAGGCTGTTGAAAAAGACACACAGGCCATCGTGGATGCCTCGGTAAAAGGGGACGGCGAATCGATCAAAAGGCTTTCTAAGGCGCTCCATGAGGCAAAGGGAGACATAGACCGCCTCTTTGACGAACTCGAAGCCCTGACGGAGGAACTGGGGTGGAAGGCCAGGGAGTTCGAAGAAAAACTTGAGGAACTGAAGGCAGAGGGCGGCTAGCCAAAACAGCCCCATACTGCTTTTCCGATGCTTTATGTGCTTTCTCCTCTGGCTGCGGAATTTTGTTGACATTGGTCGGGTCAGATAATAAAATCATACAGTTTATTTTAAGGGGCATTAGAGGGGAAAGCTGCAATGAAAAAAATTATTATAGCGGATGACAATAGGACATTCCTGATGTATCTTGGGTTGCTGCTGAGGAGGTTCGACTTCAAGGTCATGCCTGGCGAAAACGGTCTTGAGGTATTGCGTCTTTTGAAGCTCTCCAGTGCCGATCTCGTCATCCTCGATGTCCATATGAAGGTGATGGACGGTTTTACAACCCTCAGACATATCAAGGAAGACAAACAGACAGCGCACATTCCGATAATTATGGTGTCATATGATTCTCACATCGAAATGGTAGACAGGTGCAAGGAACTCGGCTGCTTCGACTACCTCACGAAGCCATTGAAGATCGACAGACTTCATGACTCGCTCCAGCGGTGTTTTTTCGCACACAAGGGCACAAGCAGGAGATACCTCAGGGTGCCCTTCAATAATAAGGTCGTGCTCACTCATCGGGGGGCCGAATATGCGCTTTATACGGAGACCCTTTCAGAGGGCGGAATGTACGTGATCAAAGAGGAGCCGCTGCCTGTAGGTTCCGAAGTAGTGGTGAGGTGCGACCTTGGAGAAAGGGGCGAGATCGGGGCGAAGGGGAATGTCATTTATACGAAAGAACTCTTCGGAGATTTTTTGACACTGCCGCCGGGGATGGCGATAAAGTTTCAGGGACTTACTGAAGAAGATGCCCGCAAGATAAAGCTTTGCATAGAGGACCTTATGGCAAAGGAGGTTTTCGACAGCCGGAATAACGGCTTTTTAAAAAGGTAAAAAGATAGGGTATTACCACTGCGGACATGTCACGTAAAGAACTGCACTCCCGCCTTGTAGATCGTCGGGTTGCACTGTCTCACCCACCTGACCTCCGCCCTTTGGTAGGGAACGGGAAGGGCGCTTTTGAATAGTATCTCTTCTCCTTCTGCAAGGGGTTTAAAAGTATATATGCAGAGACCGCCGTCGCAGATGTTTGAACTTATTGCGATCAGAGTTCCGTTTTTCGGATGAGAGGGCACTGTTATCTCCAGGGTTTCCTTATAGGGACTTCGCTGGTGTCTTCTCTGTGTCATTACGTCGGATATCATTCGGCCCCCTTCAAACAATATATGCCAAACGAGAATCAATGTCAATGGCAAATATCCGTGTTAGGGAAGGTGAAGTGTGAAACCCACGACTGAAGGATTACGGAGTCGGCGCTGTCATAAGCCAGCCGGCAGACGGCAGGAAAAATGGCGCATGGTTTGAGGTAAAAAACGGCGGATCTTTCTTAATTATGGACGCCACTGCCGTCTGTCTTTTGAATTCGTCCTCAAGAAATTTTCTTACCGACCTGCGGTCCCAGTCTGCCGGGTGCGAAAAGTCCGTGTAGAGTGAAAGGTCTCCTTCGTAAAAACTACTACGTCTGAAGTCCCCGGAGGCAGCGGTGCTCAGCGGCATATTGAATATCGCGAGGTTCAGGAAACTTATCTCTCCCCTATGTTTTACGACGAAATCGAGTGTTTTTCCGGCCCCGGCCTCAGTCTCTTCCGGGGTGCCGAAGAGGAGATAGATGTATGTGCCGATGCCCGCTTTCTTCAGCGTCTTAAGCGCGGAGGATGCTGTTTCAAGATCGATCCCCTTCTGCATCCTGTCGAGCACGTCCTGGTCCCCGGACTCCAGTCCGAGCTTCAGCATGACGCAGCCGGAACGCCTCAGGGACATGCAGAAATCGATGTCGGTGAGGCCCCGGTTGATGCGGGCAAAGCCGTACCACGGCGCCCCTGGCGGGTCTTCCTGAAATGACTTCATGAGAGAAGTGCTCACCGCGTTGTCGAGCAGGTGGACCAGGACAGGCCGTGTTTCTCCCACAAGTTTGTCCAGATCGGAGATCACCGTGTCTGCAGGCAAGGCCCTGTAGGGATTGTCTTCGGCATTTTCAGGGCAGAAGGAGCATTTCTTCCAGTAGCACCCGCTCGATGCGCTGTAAGGGAGGATGAAACCAGGCGCGATATACTCATGAGTGCGAAAAGGCGTATAGTCAGGCGTGATATGCAGTTCTTCCTTAACCTGCGCCCCAAGTAATGAAAGGAGCCTGTATTCTCCGGGGCCTGCCACGAGGTGGTCGATGAGACCGCGGAACGGGTCCTTCCACGAAGGCCCCTGCATCCATGAGGTTACAAGCCCGCCTCCGATAATGATGACGGCGTCCGGCAGTATGCGCTTTACGTGTCCGATCATCGAAAAGGCGGTCAGGGCCTGGCTGAGATAATTCAGAGAAAACCCGACTACCGACGGCTGAGACTCTTCGAAGAGCCCTGAGAGTCGGTCCCTGAAATAGGGGAAAAAGGGGTTTTCCTCAGGATGCTCTGCGGCATAGATGAGGTCGGCGCTTCTCACAGGCGAAAGCCCTGTCTGCTGAAAATCCGCAAGCCCGGCCCTTGCGCCGTTTGCTCCGGAAGAGAATTCGAGGGCGCGGTTAAGGTCTTTGACCGCCCTTTTATACCTGTCAAATGAGCGATAGGTCTGAGGGTCCCTTAGTGACGAAAGATTACGGGGGAGATGTCGAATTGACCGTCTGGTCCATGTGTCGAGTCTCTCGTAAGGGCGCGAAAAAACAGACCCCGACAGGTACATGAGACCTTCAATATTCGCGTCGACCGCCCTGTGCCGTATACCATGGGTCTTCAGCGCCCCTGAGAGTTTTGCCGGTCCCGCAGGAGGCTCGGAGGGTTTTGCAACGGGAGGATAGATGAGAAGCATGATTAAGAGATGACCCTGTAGACCTTGTCTGTCTCTTTTAAGCCTGCAATGATGCCCGACGCCTCTTTCGGCTCCAGGCGGTCGGTATCCGTGCAGGACAGAAGATCGCGGAGTCCGTCGAAGGCCGCCTTTGTGTTGAGGTCATCGTCCATTTCCCTTATGAAAATCTCTTTTACCTTGTCCGCCATCGTCTTATCCGGCGGTGAAGTCCCGGCCCTTCTCCTGATTGCCCTGATCTTGTTTTTGAAATCCCGGAGGACGGAAACAGCCGAATTCATACTTTTTCCGGAGTAATCGAGGTCTTTGCGATAATGGCCGTAGACGAGGAAGAACCTGATCTCTTCGGGACTATACCCCTCTTTCAGGAGGGTCTCGGCGTATACGATGTTCCCTATGCTCTTCGACATCTTACGGCCGTCTACATGAAGGTGGTAACAGTGGAGCCAGAACCTCGCCATCGGATAGGGCCGCACCGATTCGAGGATCGCCCGCGAATAGTCATGGTGCCTGACAAGATTGTCGATGCCCCCGCAGTATGCCGAGAGTGTCTCGTTGAAGAAACGCGCCACCATGCTCGGGTCCTGTACGTTCCACGAAGGCCTTCCCATCCCGATTTCCGTTTCCAGACAGTCGGCATCGCCATGCCCGCCTCCATGCCAGAGGATGAAGTCGCCGCGGTTCCATCTCATGCCCGGATACGTGTCCTTGTGGAACCTTTTCTTCCTGGAAGGCCATTGAGCCATATCAAGGCCGTAAAGCCTTCCGAAACCCGGAAACTTCTTAGGGTCGAAATAGATGTTCCCTCTATACCGGTAGGCGACGCCCCGCACAAGAAGTTGTTTGATTATGTCTGCGGCCTGTCCTACATTATCCGAGGCCCTCGGCAGGAAATCAGGTATCTTCATCTTCAGGAGTTTCATCTCCCTTATGAATACCCTTATGTTTTTATCGGCAAGACGTTTGACGGTGGTCTTTCTCTTTGCCGCCTCTTCTATGGCCTTGTCCTCGATGTCCGTGACGGTCATCCCTCTTTTTACCGTATGCCCTGAAAATTCGAGGTACCGCACAAGCACGTCTTCAAATAAAAAAGTCCTGAAGTTGCCGATGTGGGACCTCTGGTAGACGGATGGCCCGCACGTGAATATGGTGATGACCTTCTTGTTTACCGGCCTGAAGGTCTCGATCGTTTTTCCGTATGTATTGAAAAGTCTCAGCATGTCACACTATAGTAACAGTCTCATAATTAATCCACCGTGAGTTTTTCCCAGTGCCCTCTCTGAAACCGCCACGTCATAAGCATGCCCTGAAAGGCCATGGATGCGATCATGGCGATCCAGACGCCTGTTGCTCCGTAGCCCGCTGCAAGCGCAAGATAATAAGCCAGCGGCAGTCTGATGAACCACATCGCCGCAATTATCACCCACATCGTCCCTCTCGTGTCTCCCGCCCCCTGGAGGCCGCCTCCAAGGATTGTACTCAATGCCATAAAGGGCTCCGAAAGCATGTTGAACCGCAGATAGCGGGCCGTTTCCGCGAGGACGGCATGATCTTTCGTGAGCAGCCAGGCGAACTGTTCGGCCCATATGAATATGGGGACCGCCATGAGGCTTATGAGGAGCACGCCGAACTTGGCGATCCTCCATCCCGCCTGCGCCGCCCGGTCCGGACGGCCCGCCCCCAGGTTCTGACCGACCAGCACCGCGGCGGCCATATTAAGGGCGAAGGCCGGCAGGTAGATGACCGCCTCGATCCTGAGGCCGTTGGTAATAGAGGCAAGGGCCGGTATGCTCGCCGGCCCGAGGCGGCCGAGGATATTATACAGGACGATTGTGCCTGCATTCCATGCGATCTGGAGCATTGCGGCAGGCCAACCGAGTCTTACGATCTTGAGGACCGTATCGGCCGAGACGGTCCAGGGACGGGCGTAAAGAGAACGCCACCATCCGACTGTAAAAAGCCATAGGTTGATGGCCATCCCGGCTGTAATCGAAGCCGCGGTAGAGACCGCGATGCCGACGTACCCCATCGCAGGGAATGGAAATAGACCGAAGACGAGCACGAAATCGCCCGCCACATTGATAAGACCCACAATGAACATCGTGAGCAAGGGTTTCTTTACTTCCCCGGATGCCCTGAAAACTGCGTTGGAAATTATAAGGATGTAGTTTGGTCCGAGGGAGAGGGCAAAGATCCTGAGAAATCTTTCGGCCATCTCCCTGGTTCCGGCCGGAAAGCCGGCGAAGGCGATTATCTCCCTGTAAAAGATGAAGCAGCCGCAGGTGACCCCGGCGGCAACGGCGACACTGAAAAGGAGTGACTGCCTCGCAATTTCAAGGGCCCTTTTTTGGTCGCCCGAGCCGACGGCCCTCGAAACGAGCGCCAGCGTGCCGATGCTGATGGCGTTTGCGACGATCGTGATGAGGAAATAGAACAGGCTGACGAAGCCGACAGCGGCCTGCACCTCGGGGCCTATGAACCCGGCGACAAAGACATCGGTAAAGCCGACGAAGAAGGAGAAGACCATAGTGAGGAACATCGGCCAGGAGATGCGCCAGATGTTCTCGGACAGGTTCCCTATCGTAAGGTTGTTAAGAGGGGCTTTGTCCGCCAAAGAGATCTCCTTTTGGTAATGAAATTAAATATTATTACTTCGGCAATCATATGAAGTTTTTCGACGCCGTCATTCCGGCTTGCCTGCCTGCCGGTAGGCAGGTCCGGAATCTTTCTGTGTCTTAATGTACTATGATAACGCACTTCCGTTCAATTGGGAATGCGAAAGGTAGCTTGGGTCCGGGGCAAAACCCCGATTTGTACATCACTCTAAACTAGAATTTATTGACGCGGAGCTTCACCCCGCACCCGAGGCGCTTTTCTGGGATGCGCCAGAAAAGTGCCCAAAAGAACGCACCCCAGCTAAAATTTTTCACGGTTCGATTGTTCGTCCTCGGTAGATTTTAGGAACTCGTCCCTGACGGGACTCAAACAACCTAAAATCTTTCACCCTCCGGGCGACAACTCTCACCTAAATTTTAGAAGGGGCCCCAATGGAACCCAAAGCCATCCATAACGCCGTTTCTTTGTATCTTGAGTTCCCCTTCGAAAATTTCAGATCTGCGACCGAGGACGCGCGTTAAAAATTTTGGGCTGTCTGAGCGAAGCGAGTTCCCAAAATTTAGCGCTGCCGACCGAGCAGATCGTTAAGAAATTTTCGTTGGGGCGCTCTTCTTTACGTTAGCTTTCTTGGAGCGAACAAGAAAGGTAACTGGGGTGCGGGGCGACGCCCCGTACTCGATAAATATTTTTTTAACCCTCGTCGTCGTTTCCGGGCAATCTTGGTCGATGACGTTGTATGGTAAAATATAGAAAAAGAATTACATCTGAAGGGAATTAATGCGGAATGGGAAACGGCGGGTCCAAACCAGGAGAGGAACTTGAGGTACAAGAGAGGCAGAAGACCGAAAGTCCCCGTCTTTATAAGGTCTTCCTGCTGAACGACGATTATACGACGATGGACTTTGTCGTGCATGTGCTCGAAAGCGTCTTTCGGAAGAGCCCGGTAGAGGCGACGAGGATAATGCTGCACGTCCACAAAAAAGGCAGAGGGTTGGCCGGCGTGTTCACCAGGGAAATCGCCGAGACTAAGATCGCCGAGGTGCACAGCTTGGCGCGGGACCACGAGTACCCGCTCAGATGTGAAATGGAGAGAGAATGATTAACAAGGAATTTGAACTGACGATAGAGGCCATGATAAGGGACGCAAAGACGCGGAGTCATGAATACCTGACCCTTGAGCATGTGCTCTATGCGGTGCTTCATGACGAATTCGGCGCCGAGATTATTGCTGCGTGCGGCGGGGACGTGTCCGAGCTGAAATTATCCATCGATAAGTATCTGGACGAAAGCGTGCCTAAGACAGAAGAGGGTGCGGAGCTATATCCCCAGCCGACCGTCGCTTTCCAGAAGGTATTTCAGAGGGCCCTCCTTCACGGGGAGTCCGCATCGAAGGAAGAGACCGATGCGGGCGACATCCTTGCATCCCTGCTGCTCGAGGAAGATTCCCATGCGGTATATCTACTCCATTCACAGGGCGTCAGGCGTATCGATGTACTGAATTATATCTCTCACGGGATAGAGAGGGTACCGCAGGACGGCGAGGAGAGTCAGGATGATGCGGACTCTCTGCGTCCCGAGGCCGAGCAGCAGGGGAAAAAGGACCCTCTCGAGAGTTTTACCGTGGAGCTGACCGCAAAGGCGGCACGCGGCGAGATCGATCCCCTCGTCGGACGCAAGGCCGAGATCGAAAGGACGATCCAGGTCCTGTCGAGAAGGAAAAAGAACAACGTCATCTTCGTGGGTGAGCCCGGGGTGGGGAAGACGGCGATTGTGGAAGGCCTTGCACAGAGGATACATGAAGGCAAGGTCCCTGCGTCGCTTATAAAGACGCAGATATTTTCGCTGGACATGGGCGCGCTCCTGGCGGGCACTAAATACCGGGGTGATTTCGAGGCACGGCTGAAATCTGCGATCAGCCGGCTTGAGAAGATCCCGGGCGCGATCCTCTTTATCGACGAGATCCACACGGTCGTGGGAGCGGGCGCCACGAGCGGCGGGTCCATGGACGCCTCGAACATCCTCAAGCCGGTGCTGAATTCAGGCAGGCTGCGCTGCATCGGCGCAAGCACCTATGAGGAGTACAAGAATTATTTCGAGAAAGACAGGGCGCTTTCGAGGCGTTTCCAGAAGGTCGAGATACAGGAGCCTACGATAAAGGAAACGGTCGAGATCCTCGGGGGACTCAGGCAGCATTATGAGGCCTTCCACGGGGTCAAATTCACCGAAGGCGCGTTGAAGGCGGCCGGGGAGCTTTCGGCGAAATATATAAACGACAAATTTCTGCCCGACAAGGCGATAGATGTGATCGATGAGGCGGGGGCGGTGCAAAAACTCTCTCCGTCTTCCAAGAACAAAAGGGTCGTCGGGACGAAGGAGATCGAGAAGATCGTTGCGAAGATGGCGAGGATACCTTCCAGGACAGTATCGACCTCCGACGTGGAAAAGCTCAGATACCTCGAAGATGAACTCAAGAAAGCTGTATTCGGCCAGGACAGCGCACTACACTCCCTCTCGGGTGCGATAAAGAGAAACCGCGCCGGTCTCGGCGCGCCTGAAAGGCCGATCGGTTCTTTTCTCTTTAGCGGCCCAACCGGCGTCGGAAAGACCGAGGTGTCTAAACAGATGGCATCTGTCCTGGGCGTAAAGTTCATCAGGTTCGACATGTCGGAATATATGGAGAAGCATACGGTCGCCCGCCTGATAGGCGCACCGCCGGGATATGTCGGGTTTGATCAGGCCGGTCTTCTTACGGACGCGATACGGAGAAACCCCTACAGCGTCCTTCTGCTGGATGAGGTAGAGAAGGCCCATCCCGATATCTTCAGCATATTGCTGCAGGTAATGGACTATGCGACGCTCACGGACAACAACGGGAAAAAGGCGGATTTCAGGAACGTGATACTCATCATGACCTCGAATGCGGGTGCGAGGGACATGGTAAGGGAAGTCGTAGGGTTCGGCGACAGGAGCGGCGACACCCGGTCGAAGAGCAAGGACGCCATAACCAGGCTCTTCAGTCCTGAATTCAGAAACAGGCTCGACGGCATCATCGCGTTTAATCCCCTGACGCAGGGGATTATGAGGCGCGTGGTGGTCAAGTTCATCGACGAACTCAGGGGCCAGCTTGCAGAGAAGAACGTGAAGATAACCCTTTCGGACGATGCCACCGACTGGCTTGCATCAAAGGGCCACGACACAATGTACGGTGCCAGACCCCTTGCACGTCTGATACAAACTGAGGTTAAGGACGTGCTTTCGGACGAGGTGCTGTTCGGAAGACTCAAGAAGGGCGGAAACGTAAGCATCGGGCTGAAGGAAGAAAAACTGACGTTTGATTATTCAGAGTAATGCCTGTTTTTCGACTACCCGATGAAGTTGTTTTCCCTTCCCCTGAATTGGCGGAGGAGGACGGGCTCCTTGCGGTGGGCGGGGACCTCAGTGTGGAACGCCTCCTGGTTGCGTACTCAATGGGCATATTCCCATGGTATTCCGATGATTACCCTATCTTGTGGTGGTCTCCGGACCCGCGTCTCGTCCTGATTCCCGAAGACCTCAGGGTATCGAGGAGCCTGAGGCAGGCGATAAAGAAGGAGACATATCGGACCACCTTCGACCACGCCTTTGAAAGGGTGATAAGAAACTGCGCCGAAACCCGGAGAAAAGACGAGGCAGGGACATGGATCACGGAGGAGATGATTGGGGCATACTGCCGGCTGTATGAAAAAGGTTTCGCACATTCGGTCGAAAGCTGGGCCGGCGATGAGCTGGCCGGCGGACTTTATGGTGTGGCGCTCGGAGGGGTCTTTTACGGCGAGTCCATGTTTGCCGGCAAGAGCGACGCCTCGAAGGTCGCCTTCGTTACACTTGTGCGGCAGCTTGCCGAATGGAAATTCAGGATAATCGACTGCCAGGTCAAGACACTGCATCTCATGAGTCTCGGCGCAAAAGAGGTCCCGCGTTCCGAGTTCCTGAAGGTACTGAAGAAGGCATTAAAAGTGCAGACGCCGCAGGGGAAATGGAGCGGACTGGATAATCAGCTTTCCTGAATTCAAGACAGCGTATAGCTATAGATACTTATCGGGGCTTTGCCCCGCACCCCAGTTACCTCTGGAACCTCCTGCGGAGCTTCGATGCAAGGAATGTTTATCCTTGAAATTCGCTCGCCTGATGCTCGCTATCAATCTTTTGCTGCCCAACAAGGTAACCGAAAGAATGGCGCCCCGACGAAAATCCCTTAACGGTTTGCTCGGACGGCCTCAGTAGATTTTAGGAACTCGCCCCGAAGGCCTTCGGGACTCAGACAGCCTAAAATCTTTAACCTTCGGCCTCTGTCGCAAACCTGGAATTTTCGAAGGGGACAAGAAATTCCAAATAATCTTCATTGATTGTGA
Organism: Thermodesulfovibrionales bacterium; assembly: GCA_044450345.1. GTDB lineage: Bacteria > Nitrospirota > Thermodesulfovibrionia > Thermodesulfovibrionales > UBA6898 > Sulfobium. The sequence continues at coordinate 13,837 of JBIOIY010000025.1, forward strand.
GTCTTGTCATTCCGGGCCTGCCTGCCTGCCGGTAGGTAGGTCCCGAATCCTTCCGAGTCTGTCATTCCCGTAGAAACGGGAATCCATTTTGTTTTTTGCTGTATATTTTTCTCTATATCTTTCTGTTATATTTCACGATTCGCGTTTCACATCTTATGTCTCACATTTTACATTATGCCGTCTTGTTGACTTTGGCTTTCTTTGGCGTACAATTTAAAAAAATAACAGTTAATAAAATGACGTGACCTGAAGGAGGCATGAACAATGAATAAGATGCTTATAGCGATAGACGGTTCGCAATGCGCCATGAGGGCGGTCGATTACACAGGACGCCAGTTTTCGGGCAACCGCGATCTCCGGATAACCCTTCTTCATGTCCTTCCCTATCCGCCGGCGCCCTTTTGGGACGACGGTCATATACTTAGCGAAGATGAGAAGGCGGCCCGGAATAGTGTCATAGAAAAATGGCTTGCCAATCAGAGAGCAAGACTGGAACCTCTTTTTAAGGAAGCCGTGAAAATGCTGATCGGAAAAGGCATAGGGCCGGAGCAGATCGAAAAAAAGTCTATTTCCGACTCGACAGATGTGGCGGAGAGTATCCTCGAGGAAGCCAGGGACGGCGGGTATCAGACTCTGGTACTGGGGAGGTGCGGTCTCTCTGCGTCGAAGCGGTTTTTAATGGGCAGTGTGACCACGAAGATCGTCAACAACGGTTCGGGGATGGCCATCTGCATCGTCGAATGAAACACAGAGCCGCAGCAGGACTGTCCGCTGATTCCCGACCGGACAAGACCGGAACCTGAATACGTTTTTATCACAGAGGCACAGGACACCCGGAGGAAAGCATTTTTTTTGGTCTGAACAATGGATATCTTCTGATAGGACTAAGATCGCAATATTCGGCGTCTTCGTCCTCTTCCCTCGAAAAATTTCTTGTTTGAAATATCCCGAAATAATGATAAGATTTGTCTAAGCATTAATACTATAGTTTATTCATTAAGAGGAGGGAATTATGCATGATGTGAAACGTATCCTGGTAGTATGCAGGATGCCCGAGTACTGCAGAGAGGCGATCCACGAGGGAATATCCTTGGCCCACCAATACGGGGCCGAACTCTATGTCATCCACGTCACCTATGATCCTTTCATCCGCGGTGAGTGGAACCTGCCTGTCCAACTCGGGGTCATCGAGGACGAATACAAGAAGGCGATCGAGGACGCGAAAAAGACACTCGATGCGGTCATAAGGGAAGAGAAGAAGAAGGGCGCCGCGGTAAAGGAGATTTTCAAGGAGGGTAAGCCGGCGGAGGAGATACTCAAGGTCATTAAAGACGAAAAAATCGACCTGCTTATCATGATAGGCCACGAAGAGACCAAGTTTGAGCATTTCCTTTTCGGCCGCATCAACGATGAGATTTTCAGAAGGATGCCCTGTTCGATCTTGATGGTCAAGAAGGAACCGGGGCCGGCATAGTCGGGAAAGATCCTGATGCAGGACAATCCGGTTTCCGGAAAAAATGAGCAGGGACTTGCCGAACGGCGAAGTTTCCTGAAGTGGCTTATCGGCGCATTGTCGGCGGTGATAGGCCTGATTACCGGTATTCCGTTTTTCAGGGCTGTCATCAATTCCGCGCCGCTTCAGAAACTTTCGTATGTGGAAGTGGGCGATATCAGCTCTTTGCCGATAGGGCAGCCGCAGGACATGAATTTTCAGGTGCTCTCGGTGGATGCGTATCTCCGGGAGGAGGCCACACGCTCGGTGTGGGTGATCAGGCATTCACCTGAAGACGTCACGGTTTTTTCCCCGATCTGCACCCATCTCGGATGTCATTTCAAGTGGAACCCCCGGTCCAGGCATTTCGAATGTCCCTGCCATGCGAGCGTGTTCACCGTCGACGGCGGGGTGATAAGCGGACCGGCCCCTCGTCCCCTCGACACTCTTCCGTACAAGATAGAAAACGGCAAACTCTACGTCGAGTGGGAGCGGTTTAAAGTAGGTGTTTCCGGGAAGGTGAGGGTGTGAAGCGCATATGAACAGGCTTTGGAAGTGGTTCACCGACAGATGGCCCTATTATCAGCTCAGGGACCTGCTCCTGGAGGAAGAAATTCCGGGAGGAGCGAGCTTCGCGTATACGCTGGGCACTTCGCTCATAATGATTTTTATATTGCAGGCTGTCTCCGGCATCCTCCAGCTCTTTTATTATGTCCCCACCGTCGATCATGCCTATGACAGTGTGAGTTACCTCCGGACCGAAGTGCCCTTCGGATGGCTGATACACAACATGCATTATTGGGGGGCGCAGGCGATGGTGCTGATTGTCGCCCTTCATATGATGCGTGTTTATATATGGGGGGCATACAAGAAAACGCCCCTTACCTGGTTTATAGGTATCGGCCTGGTTTTGACGGTCATGGCCATCAGCTTCACCGGCGCCCCTCTGATCTGGGACCAGGCGGGTTATTGGGCCGGGGAGGTCGGCAGCAGCATAGCCGGGGTGACGCCCGTGGCCGGAGGCCTGATGAAGATCATTCTTCGCGGGAGCGAGGTGATGGGGCAACTGGCACTTTCCCGTTTCTTCGTGTTCCATGTGGGTGTGTTTGTACCGGTTCTTGCCCTCCTGATCGGGGTGCACGTGATCTCTTTCAGGACTTCAGGCGTCGGAGGCTCATGGGACGAGGAAAGGCGAAGCAGACCGGGTCCGCTCTGGCCGGACCAGATCTTCAGGGACATGGTAACGGCGTCGATTATTTTCTTCTGCCTCGTCACGCTCTCTGTTTTTTCCCCTGTGGCTTTCAAGGGCTCGGCCGACACGCTGAACATCTCCTATGTGCCAAAGCCTGAATGGAACTTTTTGTTTGTGTATCAGGCGCTCAAGTATTTCCCGGGACCGTTGGAACCCATCGGTGCGGCAGGCGTCCCTGCTTTTTTTGTTTTCCTTCTTTTCATCGTTCCTCTTGTCGACAGAAATCCTGAGAGAAATCCATTCCGTCGTCCGATAGCAATGGCCTGTCTGATCATGTATGCGGGTGGTGTCCTGGCCTTGACCGTTATCGGTTATCTCAGTCCGGGCTTTGCCCAAATCCCTGAAACGAAGGAGGCAAAACCTGCAGTACAGGAAGCGCCCGCGCCGCTGGTATCCCCCGGGGTCAAAAGAGGTGAGCAGCTCTTTCAGTCGAGCGGATGCCTCAACTGCCATAAGGTCCGCGGCCGGGGCGGTTCCGTCGGCCCCGAGCTTGCGGGGGTCACTCTGAAGGGAAAGAGCCTGCAGTGGCTGATAGACCAGATCACTAATTCCAGGGCGCACTTCCCGAAGGGAGGACATACGACGAGTATGACGGCCTTTACCAATTTGAGCAAGGATGAGCTTAACGACATTGCCTCATACCTCATGAGCCTTGCTCAGGGCGCGGAAAATGGCGGCAGCGCGCAGATGCAGTCTGCCGGAGAAATCGGCAAGGGGAAGGAAGTCTTTCAGTCCAACGGCTGCTCTGGATGCCATAAGGTGAATGGACAGGGCGGAGCGGTCGGTCCTGAGCTCTCGGGAAGTACGTTACGCGGAAAGGACCGTCAGTGGCTGGCCGACCAGATCACCAACCCCAAGTCGCATGACCCCAATTCGCCCATGCCTGCTTTTTCCGGCCTGAGCAAAGAGCAGCTTGACGACCTGGTGTCATATCTCATGGGCCTGACGGGCGGCGCATCGCCCGCGGGAGCGCCTTCTGTCGGTGAAGGCCGGCCGGGTACGCAACAGGGACGGGAAAAGAAAACTGCGGTCTCTTCTGAGGGGGTGAGTTCAGCTGAGGTCCCTTCGGAAGAAAAGGCCCTGGAAGGACAGGTCGGAAGGGCGGCGTTCATTATTGGAAGCGCTGAAAACGGCGAAGACCTCTATAAAGAGCGGTGCCTCTCTTGTCACGGCGTCGCCGGGAAAGGCGGCATCCCGAACCCCGGTTCTAAAGACGGTATCGTGCCGCCCCTTGACCCGATCGACCGCAAATTGTACAATGCCGACCCTGCGGTCTTTGCCGCGGCCATAGACAAGATCATCCAGCACGGGTCCATGCCGTCCGGAAAGCATCCGGCCCTCCATATGCCGGCGTGGGGAGATACCCGCTCGCTCACACAACAGGAGATCTCGAACCTCGAGGCGTATATATTGCAGCTGAACGGGTCAGACCGCGGACAGATCATCAACCCAGGCATAGAGCCGCGAACGTTCTTCTTTATTGTTGCCGGCATCTATGTCCTCCTCGTTCTCATCCAGGGCGGCATCAGGATCAAGAAGAACATCCCATAGCTGTTTTAGCAGTAATATGACCGCACACGCGAATGAATACGGGAGGTTAGTCACATGCAAATTGGAATGATAGGTCTCGGCAAAATGGGGATGAACATGACGAAGCGGCTTATTAAAGGCGGCCACAGCGTCGTTGCGTACAATAAATCGGGGGATAAGATTGAAGAGGCGAAGAAGGCGAAGGCACGGCCCGCTTATTCGCTCGAAGAGCTGGTGAAGGCGCTGAAGCCGCCGCGGGTAATCTGGATCATGGTGCCTGCAGGAAAGCCTGTTGATGACACAATAGACCGGCTTATGGGCCTGCTCGAATCCGGAGACATCCTGATCGACGGCGGGAACAGTTTTTATAAAGACGACATCAGCCGGGAGCAGAGGCTTGAGCCGTTCGGCCTGCACTATATGGACATCGGCGTGAGCGGCGGGATATGGGGGCTTAAAGAAGGCTATTGCCTCATGGCGGGAGGTGACAGGGATATCTTCAGGCGGATCGAGCCGTTTCTCAAGACGCTCGCACCGAAGGACGGGTACCTCTACTGCGGGCCTGTGGGTGCAGGACACTTTGTGAAGATGGTGCATAATGGAATCGAATACGGCCTCATGGCCGCCTATGGCGAAGGGTTCCATGTACTCCATGAATCACAGTATGCGAAGGGTCTCAACCTGGCAGATGTGGCACATCTCTGGAACCAGGGCTCGGTCGTCAGGTCATGGCTGCTCGAACTTGCCGAGGACGCCTTCAGAAAAGACGGGGACCTCTCCGGGATCAGGGGATATGTGGAGGACTCGGGTGAGGGGCGATGGACCGTACAGCAGGCGATCGATATGGGTGTGCCCGCGCCTATCACTGCGCTTTCGTTATTCGGCAGGTTCAGATCGCGGGAGCAAGAGTCTTTTTCTGACAAACTTCTCGCTGCGCTGAGAAATGAATTCGGCGGGCACGCGGTGAAAGCGGAACCGATAAAGACAGGCGCGAAAAAGAAGAGGATGAAATAAGGAGAAATCATAATTGAACGCAAATAGCGCTCATGACGCAGTCCTCTGGCCGCTTGTGGTCTATTTTTTCCTGGTGGTGTGCCTCCTGGTTGTTATGGTCGTTTTCTCTTACTTACTCGGGCAGAGGCACAGGGAGCGGGCCACCGACATCCCTTATGAATCGGGTGTGGCGTCCACAGGGACCGCCCGTATACGCTTCGATATCAAGTTTTATCTGGTCGCGATGTTCTTCGTGATCTTTGACGTTGAAGCAGTGTTTATCTTCGCATGGGCGATTGCGCTGCGCGAGACAGGATGGACGGGGTATGTCGAGATGCTGATCTTCATCGCGGTTCTCCTGGCGGCCCTTGTGTACCTCTGGAGACTCGGCGCGCTCGACTGGGGCCCGAGAGGGCGAACGACAGAAAAGACTGAGTAGGGAGGAAGAGGCGCCGATGGAATGGTCATTGACGAAACCGGGGCGGCAGTCTGCCGAAAAGGGGACGAAAGACCCGTTACAGGAAGCAGTGTCGCGCAGTCTGCTCTTCGGCAGGCTCCAGGACCTTCTCGCCTGGGGCAGAAAGAATTCGATCTGGCCCTTCAACTTCGGCCTTTCGTGCTGTTACGTTGAATTCGCCACTGCCCTCACGAGCAAGTATGACATCGCCCGCTTCGGCGCGGAGGTGATACGCGGTACGCCGAGGGAGGCGGACCTTATGATTATTGCCGGCACCGTCTTCATCAAGATGGCGCCTGTGATAAAGCAGCTTTACGAGCAGATGATGGAGCCCCGATGGGTGATATCGATGGGCTCCTGCGCGAACTCAGGAGGCATGTACGACATCTACAGCGTGGTGCAGGGAGTCGACAAGTTCCTTCCTGTCGACGTCTATGTGCCAGGCTGCCCTCCGCGGCCCGATGCGTTTATGGAAGGGCTTCTTCTTCTGCGCGACCATATCGGACGGGAGAGAAGACCTCTTAGCTGGGCCGTAGGGCCGCAGGCGACCGAGTGTCCGCCGCGTGTTTCGCAGCGCGACCTCAAGAGAGAGGGAAGACGAAAGGCTGCGCTCTTGAGACCGCCGGACGAGGTGTAATCGGAGATGATCGAAAATAATCCGGCCGTCGAGGAGCTAAGGAACGAGTTCGGGGACGGAATTGTTGCGGTCCAGGCAACTGCCGACCTCATCCCTACTGTCTGGACTTCAGTTGAGAAGGCCCGGGAGGTCGTTCGGTTTCTGAAGAACTGTGCCCGGTCTCCTTACCGGACGCTCTATGACCTGACTGCCGTGGACGAGCGCTTCCGTACTAACCGTGAGGGGCTTCCGGAGAGCGATTTTACAGTTGTGTATCATCTCCTCTCCTACGGGAGGAATGAGGATATCCGCATCAAGGTGCCGCTGAAAGGCGAATATCCTTCACTTCCTTCGGTCACCGGAATATGGCCCTCCGCTGACTGGTACGAAAGGGAGGTCTGGGACATGTTCGGCATCACCTTCGAGGGCCATCCTCATCTGAGGAGGATATTGATGCCCCCGACATGGGAGGGTCATCCACTGCGCAAGGAACATCCTGCGAGGGCAACCGAGATGGGTCCGTTCCGTATGTCTGAAGTAAGAGAGGAGGAAGAGCAGAGGGCGCTCCGCTTCCGTCCGGAGGATTGGGGTATGAAGAAGAGCCATGAAGACACTGACTTCATGTTCCTCAACCTCGGTCCCCAGCATCCGGGCACTCACGGCCTGCTCAGAATTATCCTTGAACTCGACGGTGAGGAGATCGTCAACTCGGTGCTCGATATCGGCTACCACCACCGCGCAGCCGAAAAAATGGGGGAGCGTCAGTCATGGCATACCTTCATCCCCTATACCGACCGGATCGATTACCTTGGCGGCGTCATGAATAACCTGCCGTATGTCCTGGCGGTCGAGAAGCTCGCCGGGATAGAAGTGCCTGAAAAGGCACAGGTGGTGAGGGTCATGATGGCGGAGTTCTTCAGGATCGCTAGCCACCTCGTCTGGTACGGCACCTTTGCCCAGGACATAGGACAGCTCTCCCCGGTATTTTATATGTTCACCGACCGCGAGCGGGTATTCGGTATCGTCGAGGCGATATGCGGCGGCCGAATGCACCCGGGCTGGTTCAGGATTGGGGGCGTTGCCCAGGACCTGCCGAAGGGCTGGGACCGGCTCGTCAGCGATTTTCTCGACTATCTGCCCCAAAGGCTGGCCGAATACGACAAGATGGTGATGCAGAACAGCATCCTGAAGGCGCGGACCAGGGGCATAGGGATATATACGCTCGACGAGGCGATAGAATGGGGCATAACCGGACCGGGCCTGCGGGCCTGCGGGTTCGAATGGGATTTCCGGAAAAAAAGGCCATATTCCGGCTATGAGCAGTTTGAGTTCGATGTCCCTACCGGGTCCCGCGGCGACTGCTATGATCGCGGTGTGGTTCGTATAGAGGAGATCAGGCAGAGCCTGCGGATCATTGAACAATGTCTCAAGCACATGCCGGACGGTCCTTACAAGTCAGGGCATCGGCTTGCCACGCCGCCGTTGAAGGAGCGTACCATGCACGATATCGAGACGCTCATCACGCATTTCCTGAACGTCAGCTGGGGGCCGGTAATTCCGCCTGGGGAGGTCTTTGTGGGTATTGAGGCGACGAAGGGGAATAACGGGTATTACCTTACCAGTGACGGAAGCACGATGTCGTATCGCACGCGCATCCGCACCCCGTCTTTTGCGCACCTGCAGATGTTGCCCCTGATCAGCCGCGGCCTGACGGTCCAGGACCTGCTCGCGATCATCGCCAGCGTGGATTTCGTGTTGGCGGATGTGGACAGATGAGAGAGAGGTTCATAACTCCCCTTTCCCCCTTTGGGAATCATAACTCCCCTTTTACCCCCTCTTGTCTTTTCACCTCGGCGAATCCGCCTGAGTGCGGAAAGAGGGGGAGAGGCGCCCTGCCTGCCGGCAGGCAGGAAGCCCGGGGGCGTTATCTTTACAGGGGGTGCCGAAGGCAGGGGCGTTACAAAGACACGCGTGGCATTTTGGAGACAGACAGTGCCTACTGACGAAGAGAGAAGGCAGATAGAGGAAGAGTTGAAAAAAGCGGCGTATAAGCGGGGGGCCTGTGTTGACGCGCTGAAGATCGTGCAGAGGCACCGCGGTTGGGTCTCGGACGAGATCAGAGGCATTGCGGGGATGCTCGACATGACCCCTGACGAACTCGACGGAGTTGCGACTTTCTACAATCTTATATTCAGAAAACCGGTGGGAAAGCATGTCATCCTCGTTTGTGACAGCATTAGCTGCTGGGTCATGGGATACGAGCCTGTGCGGGAACATCTGAAGAGGCGGCTTGGCATCGGCCTGGGCGAAACGACCACTGACGGTCAGTTCACTGTCCTTCCGATCTCATGTCTCGGCGCCTGCGATCATGCGCCCGCGATGATGGTCGACGACGAACTTTACCTCGATTTGACGGGCGAAAGGATCGATGAGATACTCGAAAAATACATATAGGACAATAGAATGACCGAAAAGCCGCTGACAAAGGACATTCGGCCCGACAGGGTGCCGGTAAGCCTGAAAGAATACAAGGCCGCAGGCGGCTACGAGGCCCTTCGAAAAGCGCTGAAAGAAATGTCCCCGAAGGACGTGCAGAAAATAGTGACCGATTCCAACCTAAGGGGCAGGGGCGGCGCTGGGTTTCCGACAGGCCAGAAGTGGAGCTTCGTACCGATGGGAGAAGACGCGCCGCGGCCCAAGTACCTGATCTGCAATGCCGACGAGATGGAGCCGGGGACCTTCAAGGACAGACTCCTCCTGGAAGGGAATCCGCACCAACTCTTAGAGGGGATGATCATCAGCGCCTATGCTGTCCAGGCCGACGTGTCATATATCTTCATGAGATGGGCCTATAAACTGGCTGCCGCAAGAATCGAAAAGGCGATTGCCGAGGCATACGAAAACAATTACCTCGGGAAGAACATCCTCGGGTCCGGGTACAGTCTGGATATGTACCTCCATACGAGTGCCGGCCGTTACATATGCGGCGAGGAGACGGCGCTCTTGAACGCGCTCGAAGGAAAACGGGCCACGCCGAGGGCCAAACCGCCTTTCCCTCAGGTATGCGGACTCTGGGGCAGGCCGACTGTGGTGAACAATGTCGAGACGCTTTCGAATGTCTCTCACATCGTGAAGAACGGCCCGGACTGGTTCAAAGGGCTGAGCGTTTCACCTGACTCCGGCACAAAGCTCTACGGGGTGAGCGGGAAGGTGAAGAGGCCGGGGGCCTGGGAGCTGCCGATGGGCGTGACGATCAGAGAACTGCTCTACGAGCATGCGGGCGGCATGCGCGACGGCTTCAGGTTCCGCAGCGTGATACCCGGAGGGGCGTCGACGGAATTTCTTGTGGAAGAGCATCTCGATGTGAAAATGGACTATGACTCGGTACAGAAGGCCGGAAGCAGGCTCGGGACAGGCACAATGATCGTTATCGACGACAAGACCTGCCCGATCGGGGCGATGCATAACCTCGAAGCGTTTTTCGCGCGCGAGTCGTGCGGCTGGTGCACCCCCTGCCGCGAAGGGCTACGGTGGATAGAGCAGACGTTGCACGCGATCGAAAACGGCGAGGGAGAGCCGGGAGACATACAAGTACTTGAAGAGCAGTGCAGACGCCTCGGTCCCGGGAATACGTTCTGCGCCCTGGCACCCGGCGCGGTCGAGCCCCTTCAGAGCGGGCTGAAGATATTCAGGGAAGATTTCGAGAGGCATATACGGGAGAAAAGGTGCTCGTGGAGATGAGGGCGTTTGACGATGGCGACGATTTTCATAGACAATAAACCATACACGGTGAAGGACGGAGACAATCTTCTCCATGCCTGTCTTTCGCTCGGGTTCGACCTTCCTTATTTTTGCTGGCACCCGGCGATGCATTCGGTCGGGGCATGCAGGCAATGCGCGGTGAAGCAGTTCAGGGACGAAAACGACACGCGCGGAAAGATCGTGATGGCCTGTATGACGCCTGCCGCAGACGGCACCCGGATCTCTATCGACGACCCTGATGCGAAGGCCTTCAGGGCCGACGTGATCGAATGGCTTATGCTCAGCCATCCCCACGACTGTCCTGTCTGCGACGAGGGGGGAGAATGTCATCTGCAGGACATGACTGTTATGACCGGACACGCCTACCGGAGGACGCGCTTTAAAAAGCGGACCCACAGAAACCAGTACCTCGGCCCTTTTATCAATCACGAGATGAACCGCTGCATCCAGTGCTACCGGTGCGTCAGGTTCTATCGGGACTATGCCGGCGGCCGCGACTTCAATGTATTTGCCTGCAACCACGCGGTCTATTTCGGCAGGCATGAGGAGGGCGTGCTCGAAAACGAGTTTAGCGGCAACCTGGTAGAGGTCTGCCCTACCGGCGTCTTTACCGACAAAACCCTGAAGCAGCATTACGTGCGCAAATGGGACCTGCAGACGGCGCCGTCTGTCTGCGTGCACTGCGGCATCGGATGTAATATCATCCCCGGCGAGCGCCGCGGGGATTTGTTGAGGGTGCATAACCGTTTTCATAGTGAAATAAACGGCTACTTCCTCTGCGACCGGGGGAGGTACGGATATGATTTCGTCAACTGCAATGAGAGGATCAGAATGCCGAGACTCCGTCGCACGACAAGCGGCGGCAAGCCAGTCAGTGTGACGAAGGAAGAGGCGCTCGGTCATATTGCCGGACTTCTGCATTTTGGAGCGAGGGTGATCGGGATCGGTTCTCCGCGGGCCTCCCTCGAGGCCAATTTCGCGCTGCGTTCCCTGGTAGGAGCGAAGAATTTTTGCGCGGGAATGTCCGAGAAGGACCTGCTGCTGGTCCGGCTGATGGCCGATATCCTCATAAAAGGACCTGCACGTTCTCCTTCCCTTTCCGATATCGCGGGTTCGGACGCGGTCTTCGTGCTCGGCGAAGATCTGACGAACAGTGCCCCGATGATTGCTCTGGCCCTGCGCCAGTCGGTCCGTCAGAAACCGATGGCGATCGCAGAGAAGATCCATATCCCGAAATGGAACGACTCGGCTGTGCGCGAGGCAGTACAGAATGAAAAGGGTCCTCTGTTTCTTGCGACCCCCTGCCTGACGAAGCTCGAAGAAGTGGCGGCTGGTATCTATCATGGTGCGCCGGAAGACATTGCGAGGCTCGGGTTCGCGGTCGCCCATGAACTGGACCCTGAAGCGCCCGTTGTCGAAGGTATGACAGAGCAGTTGCTGTCCCTTGCACGTGTAATAGCGGGGGGTCTGGGAATGTCTGAACGTCCTCTCGTTGTCTCGGGACAGGGCTGCGGCAGCGCGGCGGTGATAGAGGCCGCCGCCAATATCTCACTGGCGCTTTATAAAAAAGGAAAACCTGCCGGACTCTGTTTTGCGGTTGAGGAGTGCAATACATTGGGTATCGGCATGATGGGCGGCGGGAGTCTGGAACAGGCGATTACGGACGCTCATGAAGGGAAGGCCGATACGGTCATTATCCTCGAAAACGACATCTTCCGCCGGACTGAAAAGGCCTTCGCGGAGAAGTTGTTCACGGCAGCCGGACAGGTGATCGTGATCGACCATCTGAAGAATGAAACGACGGACAGGGCTGAGACTGTGCTTCCTGCATCGACCTTTGCGGAGACGGGCGGCACTCTCGTCAACAGCGAGGGCCGGGCCCAGCGCTTCTTTCAGGTGTTTCTGCCCGGGGATGAAGTGATGGAGGGCTGGCGATGGCTCCTCCGCATGCTCGACGTGGCGGGCCGGCCGGAGGCAGGCGGGTGGTCGGGGCTCGATGATATTACCAGCGCGCTTTGCGATGCGTATCCGGTATTTGCAGGGGCGAAGGACGCGGCGCCTCAGGCGGATTTCCGCATGAAAGGAAGAAAGATACCCCGTCAGCCCCACAGGTACAGCGGCCGCACCGCACTGCTCGCAGACATCAGCGTACATGAACCCAAACCTCCTGACGATCATGACTCTCCTCTCTCTTTTTCGATGGAGGGATACGAGGGCATACCTCCATCGGCGTTGATTCCCCGTTACTGGGCGGGCGGTTGGAATTCGGTCCAGGCTCTCAACAAGTTCCAGGAGGAAGTGGGCGGTCTTCTCCGCGGCGGTGACCCCGGCAGACGTCTCATCGAGCCGGATAAGAAATATCAGCAGAAGTATTTTGACAAGGTGCCGGGGCCGTTCTTTCGGCGTGAAGGGGAATGGCTGCTCATTCCTCTTTACCATATCTTCGGCTCTGAGGAACTGAGCAGCAGGGCCCAGGCGATCGCGGAACGTTCGCCCGCTCCTTATATTGCCCTGAACTCCGGTGACGCATCAGGACTCGGAGTGGCCGATGGCGGGATGATTGGGCTGTCGATCTTCGATGCCTCGCATCACCTGACGGTCAGGACCACGCCATCTCTGCCTGAAGGCGTGGCCGGTGTCCCTGTGGGTATCATCCCTCACCTGAACGGCAGCGTTCTGCCTGCCTGGGGCAGGCTGAAGAAAGGGGAGGGCGGCTAATATGAAAGATATCATCATCCCCCTCATCGCGGTATTCGGGGTGCTCGGTGTGGTGATGACTATCGCTGCCGGACTCATCTGGCTTGAGCGGCGTATGCTCGGACTCTGGCAAGACCGCTACGGACCCAACAGGGTCGGACCCTTCGGCCTGCTGCAGGTCGTCGCGGATATGATAAAGGTCTTCACAAAGGAAGACTGGATACCGCCCTTTGCCGATAAGCCGGTATTCATCATCGCACCTGCCATGATCATGTTTACTGTTTTGATGACCTTTGCGGTGATACCCTATACGGCGGCGTTCCATGTGGTCGACCTGAACATTGGGCTTCTCTTTTTCCTGGCGATGTCGTCGCTCGGGGTATACAGCGTGACGCTGGCCGGATGGGCGTCGGACAGCAAATATTCGCTGCTCGGCGGCCTGCGGGCAGCTGCCCAGATGCTGAGCTACGAGGTGTATATGGGACTATCTCTTATGGGTGTGGTGATGCTGAGCGGTTCCTTTAACCTGCGCGAGATCGTCGAGGCGCAGAAGGGCTTGTGGTTCTGCATCCCGCAGTTCCTCGGCTTTGTAGTGTTTCTGATCGCCGGCGTGGCAGAGACCCATCGCCTTCCCTTCGACCTGCCCGAGGCGGAAAGTGAACTGGTGGCCGGGTTCCATGTCGAGTATTCCGGTATGAAGTTCGGCATGTTCTTCGTGGGAGAATATCTCGGGATCACGCTCATTTCTGCGATGATCGCGACGCTCTTTTTCGGGGGATGGCTTGGACCTGTGCTGCCGCCGATTATCTGGTTCCTGATAAAAATGTTCGCATTCATCTGTTTTTTTGTCCTGCTCCGTGCTTCTCTGCCGAGGCCGAGATATGACCAGCTTATGTCTTACGGCTGGAAGGTGCTGTTTCCGCTTTCGCTTCTGAATCTGATCGTGACAGGGGGTGTCCTGCTTGCACGCTGAGGGAAGATATGTTTAGTCTGCTGAGAACATTGTGGATGGTGTTTCTTCACACGTTCCGGAAAAGGGTGACGATTCTCTATCCGGAGGAGAAACCTTCCATCCCGCCGAGATGGCGCGGAAGGATCATCCTGTCACGCGATCCTGACGGCGCCGAGCGCTGCGTCGCATGCTATCTCTGTGCTGTCGCCTGTCCGGTGGACTGCATATCGCTCCAGGCGACGGAAGACGAGCACGGAAGGCGCTACCCTGAATTCTTCAGGATCAATTTTTCGCGCTGCATATTCTGCGGCTTCTGCGAGGAGGCATGTCCTACGTATGCGATACAACTCACTCCCGATTTCGAGATGTGCGAGTACGACCGTCAAAACCTGGTCTACGAGAAGGAGGACCTTCTGATCAGCGGGCCGGGGAAGTATCACGACTACAATTTTTACAAGGTCGCCGGGCTCGCGATTGGGGGGAAGGACAAGGGCCAGGCCGAAAACGAGGGGCCGCCTGTGGATGTGAGGGGACTGATGCCATGAGCACTGTCTTTTATTTGTCCGCTGTCGTTGCGGTCATCGCGACGGTCATGGTCGTCACGAGAGTGAATGCGGTGCACGCGCTGCTCTACTTCATCGTCTCTCTCTTGTCGGTCGCGCTGCTCTTTTTCTTGCTCGGAGCTCCGTTTATTGCTGCACTCGAGGTGATTATCTATGCGGGGGCGATCATGGTCCTTTTCGTCTTCGTGATCATGCTGCTCAACATTGGAAGCGAGGCCGCCCGGAAGGAAAAGCAGCTCCTCAGTCCGCAGCTATGGACGGGGCCTGCCGTTCTTTCCACGGTATTGCTCGGAGAATTCGTTTATGTGTTCGGGCACGGAGGCGCCCGGGGAGGAGGTATCGGCATCGTGGGTCCCAAGGAGGTCGGGATCTCGCTTCTGACAAAGTATGTGATCGGGGTGGAGCTTGCCTCCATGCTTCTTCTTGCGGGGCTTGTCGGGGCCTACCATCTCGGAAGACGGAAAGAGGCCGGCCGGGAAAGGGGAGAAAGGTCATGACTCAGGACATATATCTGAACCACGGTCTCATCCTTGCCTCGGTGCTTTTCGCGCTGGGACTTTTCGGTGTGCTTGCGAGGAGAAACATTATTTTTATTCTGTTATCGATAGAGGTGATGTTGAACGCCGCGGGACTCGCCTTTGTGGTCGCAGGGGCGAAATGGGGGGAGGCGGACGGCCAGGTGATGTTCATCTTTATCCTGGTGATGGCCGCTGCCGAGGTCTCGGTCGGGCTCGCGCTCATGCTCAGGATGTACCATATACTCAAAACGCTGGACGCTGATGCAGCCAGCAGGATGAACGGGTAATATGCTCGAAATACTGTGGTTGATTCCGGCGCTCCCTTTCGTCGGGTTCCTCGTACTGACGATTGCAGGCCGTATTCTTTCACGCGGCGGGGTCGCCGCGGTCGGGGTGGGTTCGGTCGGACTTTCGTGCATTGTTGCATTTGGGGTAGCCGCAGGTTTTATCGGCCAACCTCAGCCCGGATATTTCTACGTCCAGCGGCTCTGGGTATGGTTGTCGGTCGGCGGGTTCACCCCGGAAATTTCTCTCTATCTCGATGCGCTCTCTCTCGTCATGATGCTGGTCGTCACCTTTGTCGGATTCTTAATTCATCTCTATTCCTCGGAATTCATGATTGAAGAAGAGGGTTACGGCAGGTTTTTCGCGTATATGAACCTCTTCGTCGGATCGATGCTTACCCTCGTCCTCGCGGACAATCTTCTGCTGCTTTATCTCGGCTGGGAGGGGGTGGGTCTCTGCAGCTATCTCCTTATCGGTTTCTGGTATAAGGACCCTGCAAACGGACGCGCCGCGAGAAAGGCCTTTGTTGTCACCCGGGTCGGAGACACCGCGATGAGTATCGGCCTCTTTCTCCTCTTTACGAACCTCGGTACGCTGCAGATACAGGAACTCATGAGCCTCGCGGCTGAGCGGTGGGCGGTCGGCTCCGGCCTGGCTGTTGCAGCTGCTGCGCTGTTGCTCGGAGGGGCCCTCGGAAAGTCTGCCCAGCTTCCTCTCCAGACATGGCTGCCTGATGCAATGGCAGGCCCGACGCCCGTCAGCGCCCTCATCCACGCCGCGACCATGGTTACTGCGGGGGTTTATCTGATCGCAAGGACCCATCTGCTTTTTACCCTTGCCCCTGTGGTACAGGCGGCTGTCGCAGTCATCGGCGCTCTTACGCTCCTGGTTGCCGGGTGCAGTGCCCTCACGCAGAGGGACATCAAGCGTGTCCTTGCCTATTCAACGATCAGCCAGATCGGGTATATGTTCCTGGCGCTCGGCGTCGGGGCCTGGTCCGCTGCGATATTTCATTTTATGACGCATGCATTTTTTAAGGCCCTTCTCTTTCTTGGAGCCGGGATGGTTATCGTCAGTCTTGATCATGAGCACGACATGTTTAAGATGGGGGGGCTACGGTCCCAACTCCCGGTCGTGTTCTGGGCCTTTCTCATAGGAGCGTGCTCGCTGTCGGCGCTTCCGTTTATTACCGCCGGATTCTACAGCAAAGACCTTATCCTCTTTTATTCGCTGGCTTCCCCTCTTGGGAATAGATTGCTTTGGACGGCGGGTGTACTGGGGGCGTTCATTACTTCTCTTTATACCTTCCGGATGGTCTTTATAACCTTCTTTGGAGAAGCGAAATCGCAAGTTGACAGAAGGCCTGGCACGATGATGACGGTCCCAGTGGCGATACTTGCCGCGCTTTCCGTTGTAGCGGGATTTGTAGAGCTGCCGCCCTCATTCGGCGACATCAGGATATTTTCTACACTCATGAATAAGGCTTTGCCTGCCGCTGCCGTGAGGGCCGGCGCCTCTGAAGCCGAGACTACTTTAATGGCCTTTGCTGCGATTGTCTCTCTTCTCGGCATATTCTTCGCCTATCTCTTATTTTTCGTGAAACCGCGATATGCCGACTCCCTGACAAATACCCTGCCCGGCCGGCTGCTTAACCGTTTCTGGTATGCGGGGTGGGGATTCGATTGGGTCTATGAGACCTTCCTCGTCAGGCCTTTTGTCTGGTTTGCACGCATCAACAAGGACGATTGTATCGATCTTGTATATCTCGGAACCATCTGGTTGGCCGGGCGTTTCAATAATCTGCTGAGCGTTTCGCAGAACGGAAAGGTACGGATCTATGCTGCGGGGATCGCCTTTGGCGCAGTGCTCGTAATTGCGATCGCGGTGTTCTTATGATACTTCTCTGGCTGATCATAATGCCCATTGCGGGAGGAGTTATCTCCTGGTATGCAGGCCGCATCCGGGCGGTCTGGCCTCGCTGGGTATCTCTCATCACGGCGCTGCTTATGGTATGGGTCTCCGTCAATATCTGGATAGGGCATTATGCCTCGCTCAAGGAAATGGACCTTCATGGTCCCTGGATACTGGAAGTACGCCTGAACTGGATACCCCAGATAGGCGCCGGGTTTCACCTGGCTGCAGACGGCCTGAGTCTCATTCTCGTGCTCCTTACCTCCTTTCTCGGACTGGCAGCGGTCGTCTCATCATGGACCGAGATCAGGGAAAGGACCGGCTTCTTTCACTTGAACCTGCTGTGGATACTTGCCGGTATCACCGGCGTCTTTCTTTCGATTGACCTCTTTCTCTTCTATTTCTTCTGGGAACTGATGCTTGTGCCGATGTATTTCCTGATCGCCCTCTGGGGCCATGAAAACCGGGGGTATGCGTCCTTTAAATTTTTTATATTCACCCAGGCCGGAGGCCTGCTGATGCTGATAGCCATCCTCGGCCTCTACTTCGTACATGGAAGGGCAACCGGTAGCTACTCGTTCGATTATATGGAGCTTCTGGGTACGCCGATGACGGCCGGGACCGGGTTCTGGCTCATGCTCGGTTTTTTCGCAGCGTTTGCGGTCAAGCTTCCCGTGGTGCCGTTTCACAACTGGCTGCCGGATGCGCATACCGAGGCCCCCACCGCCGGCAGTGTTATCCTTGCGGGCCTGTTGCTGAAGACCGGGGCATACGGTCTTATACGGTTTGTCGTTCCTCTGTTCCCTCAAGCCGCCGGGGAATTTGCGCCGGCAGCGATAATTATGGGGGTTGTCGGTATTCTCTACGGTGCGGTAACGGCGTTCGGCCAGACTGACTTGAAGCGGCTTGTGGCGTACACGAGCGTAAGCCACATGGGCTTTGTGCTCCTCGGGGTCTTCGTCCGGAGCGAAATCGCGCTGCAGGGAGCGGTCATGCAGATTATCTGCCACGGGCTTGCCACCGGTGCTCTCTTCATCATAGTCGGCGCACTCCAGGAGCGGATCAATACTCGCGATATGTCCCGTATGGGCGGTTTGTGGGAGTCTGCTCCGCGCATGGCCGGGGCGGCGCTCTTCTTTGCCCTTGCCTCTCTCGGCCTGCCGGGCCTGGGAAATTTTGTCGGCGAGTTTCTCGTCCTTCTCGGAGTATATAAAACAAATATTGCGGTGGCCACCGTTGCTGCGACCGGGATCATCGCGGCGACTATCTATTCTCTCTGGATGGTACAACGGGCATTCCATGGACCGAACGTACAGAACTGGAGTATCCCCGATCTTTCCTTCCGGGAGACGGTCGTGCTGGCCGCTATGATCGTATCGCTGGTCTGGTTGGGTCTGTTTCCCCAGCCTGTATTCGATACATCGAGTCAGGCGCTGAAGAATATGACGATAATGGGAGTCCGCGAAGAGGAGAGTGTACAGCTCGACGGTGGCACGGGCCTGACGAATATTGACGGGGGAATCACTCAATGACTGCCTCAGATATGATAGCCCTGTTGCCGTTCATCATCATAGCCGCTGCCCCAATTGCGGTCATGATGCTCATCGCCTTCTACCGGACTCACGCTCTCACCGTCCTGCTTACTATGGCGGGGTTTGCCGCGTCGTTTATTGCGCTCTTTTATTCCTCCTCCGTTATCCCGCGTACTGTAACGCCGTTGCTCGTCCTTGACGGCTATGCATTTTTTTATATCGGATTGATACTGGTTGCGGGTTTTATCGTCTCGGCCCTATCATACGGCTATCTCGACGGCCGCGGTGAAGACCCCGAGGAGTTCTATCTGCTCCTGCTTATGGCGACCCTCGGCGCGATGGTGCTGGCAGCCGGGGGACATTTTGTCTCTTTCTTCCTCGGGCTCGAGATCCTTAGCGTCTCACTTTATTCGATGGTAGCATATGTACGAACCGCCGAAAAAGGAAACGAGGCCGGGATAAAGTATCTTGTCCTTGCGGCTGTCTCCGCAGCCTTTCTTCTGTTCGGGATGGCGCTCGTGTATGCGAAATTCGGGACCATGGAATTCTCGCGGATCGCAGGAAAGGCGGCCGAAGCAGGGGGCGATCCACTGGTCCTGGCGGGCTTTGCGCTGATCGTTGTCGGCATTGGATTCAAACTCGCGCTCGTCCCGTTCCATATGTGGACGCCCGATGTTTATGAAGGCGCGCCTGCGCCTGTTACCGCATACATCGCAACTGTCTCGAAAGGCGCTGTTTTCGCACTGCTGCTCAGGTACCTTGGAGGGGCGTTGATACATGGCAGCCGCACGCTCTTTCTTGTTTTTACGCTGATATCGATCGCATCGATGTTCACGGGCAATCTCCTGGCCCTGCTTCAACAGAACGTGAAGCGTATCCTCGCCTATTCATCGATCGCGCACCTCGGCTATCTGCTTGTTGCCTTTCTTGCAGGTGGGCGGCTGGCGGTGACTGCGGTGAGCTATTATCTGGCGGCCTATTTTGTGACGACGCTCGGAGCCTTTAGCGTCATTACGGCGATGTCGGGCAGGGAAAGGGACGCTGACGAGATCGATGACTACCGCGGGCTTGCCGCTGCGCGGCCGTGGCTTGCCGGCTCGTTCACGGTCATGCTCTTGTCGCTTGCGGGCATCCCGCTGACTGCGGGGTTCCTGGGGAAATTTTACGTAGTAGCTGCAGGGGCGGATGCGGCCCTCTGGCTGCTTGTCGTAATACTTGCGGTAAACAGCACAATAGGCCTGTTCTATTATCTGCGGATCGTTGCCGTTATGTTTACGCAAGCGGGAGATCGAAGGAGACTTTATGGACCGGTATCGCTTTCAGGTGGAATGGTGACGGCTTTGCTTGTCGCCGCGCTTTTTTGGCTCGGGATATGTCCGTCATTTCTGATACGCATTATTAATAGTGCCGTAGCCGGGTTCATCTGAAAGCCATATGGTCCGGGTCTATCCCATGATGCATTCGTGAATAATCCGGGCTAAGCTTGGGTGAACTGCATATTATTGTCTGTCCGGCGGCTAAAAAACAGGATAGAAATTCTCGTGTATTCTCGGGCAGATAGCGATCATGTAGGACAAAGACCTACGTGATACGTGCCAAATTCCTACAAAAAAAACAGACTCGCACGGATATTTTTTGCCGATTTGCATACTTTATGATGGGGTATCAAACTACAATTCTAGAGATTCAGGATACAAGAAAGGGGTATACAATGGGCAAGATAACGGATGTGCTTGAGTATTCCGACGAATATGTTGAAAGGGAAGATGTCGAATTTCTGGAGCATGGAGAAAGGGAAGAAGACCGCGGAATCCTCTGGACGAATGATGAAGAAGACGAAAATGGAGGCGATGAGGAAAAGCAGGAATCCGTCATCGACAGTGATTATGAGCCCCTAAAGATGTACCTCAAAGAGATGGGCAGTATTCCGTTGCTGACGAGGGAAGGCGAGATAGAGATGGCGAAAAAAATAGAAAAGGGACGGGAAAAGCTGATGAAGATAATATTTTCTGTCCCCTTTGCCCTTGAAAGGCTGATCGCCATCGGCGAATCAGTGAAGAACGGGGAAGCGGCGTTGGACGATTTCGTGCAAAATGCCGGTAGTTCCGAAGATGCGGTCATGTATGAAACGAGGAAGTTTGTGGCCGCGATGGACCAGATCAGAGGTCTGTATAGGAGGACGAGACAGCAACCAAAGGGTAAAAACTCCGGGGGGGGGAAACCCCCGTCTGGAGTGAAAAACGGCCATTCCAGCAGGGATAAGATGCTCACACTTATTAGCGGCCTGCGTATGAAAGAAGGCTTTATGTATTCGTTCTATGAAGAACTGGAGATGGCTATTAGACGGATAGAAGATACGAACAACGAGCTCATTTCCATAAGCAGAAGGCTGAGGGCAGCGGGATATACTGTAAGCGACAACGGCACAAGGGGCACTGTTCGGGTCTCATCGAAGCAGGGCAAAGCGGATTCCAAGAACCATCTGGTGAAGATATATCGGGAATACAGGGACAAGATAGCCGAATGCGAACAGTCGATCGGCATAGATTATGCAGTGATGAAGAACGTCGTTAAGGTCTTTGCCGCCTGCATGGATGAGATATCCGACGCAAAAAAGTTGATGGTAGAGGCCAATCTTAGACTCGTTATCAGTATCGCCAAAAGGTATATGGGGAAAGGCCTGAGCTTTTCTGATCTTATACAGGAAGGGAACATTGGGCTTATGAGGGCCGTCGATAAATTCGAGTACCAGAGAGGCTATAAGTTCAGCACGTATGCTACCTGGTGGGTCAGACAGACGATAACGAGGGCGCTCACCGACCAGTCCAGAACGATAAGGATCCCGGTGCATATGGGCGAAGTTATTGCCCGTGTATCGAGGGTGACGAGAGAACTGGTGCAGGAACAGGGCTGTGAACCTCTTCCGGAGGATATCGCCGCGAGGATTAACATGCCCCTGGCGAAGGTCAAGACTATAATGAAGGTATCGAAGGAACCTGTCTCCCTGGAGACCCCTATCGGTGAAGAGGAGGACAGTCATCTCGGGGACCTAATCGAAGACAAGTCAACGCCTTCTCCTCTTCAGAGGGCCATCCACCACGACCTTAAACAGCAGATTGAAGAAGTGCTTCATAATCTCAGTCCGAAGGAGGCGAAGATTTTACGGAGGAGGTTCGGTATAGGGGAGGATTCGACGCGGACCCTGGAGGAACTCGGCCAGGAATTCGACGTGACTCGCGAGAGGATAAGACAGATAGAGGTCAAGGCCATACGGAAACTCAGGCATCCTTCCAGGAGCGGGCATCTTAAACTCTTTCTGGAAACCAGATAGGTAAAAAGTTCATCGCATATAATTGCATGAGATGCGGGGACACCGGATATGCGGTGTCCCCGCACCTGTGTGTCACTGTCAGTCACTCTGTTTTATCTCTCAAGGGATTAATACGATTTTCCCATGGGCGCTCGTCTCCATGACCTCATGGTGTGCCGGGACGGCTTCCGAAAGCGGCAGCTCCTTTCCTACAACAGGACGCAGTGTCCCGTTTTCGAGCCCGGCCGAAATAGCGGAATGGATACTGTTGAGTTCGTCCTCTGTAGCATGCAGGATCACCATACCTAGGATCGATGCTCCACGGCGCATTATATCTCTAGGATCGATCTCGACCTTGCCCCTGCTGCCGACGACGACCACCCTCCCGCCCTGTGCCAGTGTTCTGAGATCATTTCCGAGGTTTACATTGGCAAGCATCTCGATAATCACGTCAACACCCCTGTTGTCCGTAGATTCCAATATCTTGTCCATATAGCCGATTGAGAGATGGTTGAATACATGGTGTGCCCCCTGTTCCAGTGCAACGAGACGGCCCATTTCAGTTCCTGCAGTTCCGATCACCTGCATTCCTGCAGCGCGGGCGAGCTGTACCGCTGCAATGCCGACTCCTCCGCTTGCGCCGTGCACAAGCACGGCCTCTCCCGGCACCGCCAGGCCGCGCTGAAAAAGGGCGTGATATGCAGCGGCGTAAGGGATTCCGACTGCAGCACCCTGGGCGAAAGAGACCCGTTCCGCAAGAGAATGCACCTGAGGCTCGTTGCAGAGCACCTTTTCGGCGTAGGAACCGCTGAGAGTCCCGGAAATATAGACCCTGTCTCCCATCTTAAACCGTCTCACCTCATCGCCGACAGATTCGATGATGCCCGCCGCATCCATGCCCGGCGTGTACGGCAATTCCGGTTTAAGTGCGTAAAGCCCTGACCTGATGTAGGTATCGACCGGATTGACCCCCGCCGCGTATATCCTGATAACGAGTTGACCACGACCCGGCTTAGGCTCCTCGACGTCATCGATCCTCATAACCTCAGGTTCCCCGAATGCATGTACCCGTATGGCCTTCATTTTTCCTCCTTGCGCTATAGGTATATTTTCTGCCGGAATTCCACTTTTGCAAGGAATTTTTTATGCCGAAAGAAGGAAGGTCCGCCAAAGAGTGAAACCCCGGCCGAGATTTTCCGGAGAGAACAGAAAGATATCTTCGATTAAAGCTCAGGACGACTTTCAAACGGGAATAAGAAGTGTGCAGAACTTCTCTTCACCAATTTTGATTTCTTGAACCTGTTACTTTCCGTTTCCACTCAGCACTTTCGGAAGATGAGAGCCGACGTCCATTTCTCCCTATAACCCTCGGTGAAAGCTTCCCCGCTAAAATGACAACTTTCGAACCAAAAGATACAAGGTGCCAGCGGCAAATCATGCCATCTATACCATAGACGCAACAGATGAAGAACTGGAAAAGTTGGGCGCGGATCTGGGAGAATTCCTTTAAGAAACCAGCATGAGAATCGGAGGGCAGGGGACGTTCTTTGAACTTATGTTAATAATGACGCTAGTTGAAAGGGGGTTCCTTTGCTTATAAACAACCGTCGCGTGCTATATTAATATGTGGTCTGACATTTTTAGTCTAAAGCCGTAATTTTATAACAGAAGTTGAGAATGATATGAAAAACAGTATCACATCTTTGTTGAAAGACATTGATGAACCCTTTGTGACGGACATACAACCACGCTTATGGCAAGCATCGCAAGTAAAATCATCGATATCTCGCTAAATCTCTTCGGCCGTGAGGCAGTCCGCGCTCTTTATCGCAACAAGCTGCGTAGCTCGCTGTCTGCAATCGGGATCGCAATCGGCATTGCTGCAGTAATTTGCGTGGTGGCCATCGGCACAGCAGGTTCGCAGCGTGCCGAACAGCAGCTCCAAAATCTGGGGGATAACCTTGTCTGGATCGAGGCAGGTTCTCGGAATGTCAACGGGGTGCGGTCCGGCAGCCACGGAATGACTTCCCTTACCATGGGAGATGCCGAAGCAATCAGTAAAGGAGTGCCACTCATCAAAAGTGTTTCCCCGAATGTGGATGGGACCGTGCTCATTGCCTGGGGGAACCGTAATTGGACAACACATTACCGTGGCGTCACTCCCGAATTCCTCGCTATCAGAAGTTGGGATATTGCGGAGGGGGATCTATTCACGATGGAAGACGTGAAGCGTGCGGCAAACGTCTGCTTGATTGGACAAACAGCGCGTCAGCAACTCTTCGGAGCGGGGGAGGCGGTTGGCCGAGACATTCGAATCAACAAACAGATATTCAAGGTGATCGGCGTGTTGGCGCCAAAGGGACAGTCGACTACCGGTCAAGACCAGGATGACACTATCCTGATGCCCTATACTACGGTGCAGAAGAAGCTGAGGGGCACGGGTTTCGTATGGCTGGACGACATTATGACTTCTGCCGTCTCCCGTGACGCTGCTAACCCGGCCATCGACCGGATCAATGCGCTGCTTCGCGAACGACATCACATCCGGCCGGGCGAGGGGGATGATTTCAACATCCGTCATCCGGAAGAGGTGATTAAGGCCCAGATCGCCGCGAATCGGACGCTCGCGTTTTTTCTTATCAGTGTTGCCTCCATATCCCTCCTTGTTGGCGGGATCGGGATAATGAACGTGATGCTGGTATCGGTGACCCAGCGAACGAAAGAAATTGGTTTGCGCCTCGCTATCGGAGCTACGACATGGGCCATACAAATTCAGTTTCTCGGGGAGGCGGTCATGTTGAGCCTTTTCGGCGGTCTCATTGGGGTCTTTGTCGGCGTGGCCGGCTCTTTCATTCTTGGAAATGTCTTGGGATGGTCTGTGTCCATTCCTCTTGAAGCCCTCATCGTCGCTCCTCTGTTCGCCATCGGCGTAGGCATCTTTTTCGGCTTCTATCCGGCGTGGAAGGCCACACAGCTGGACCCGATTATCGCCTTGCGTCATGAGTAAAAAGGTCCCCGGCCGCTTTATGTCTGTCCAACCCGACTATCATAAATTACCGTATGCTGCTCATTCCACTTTCTCAGGGACAACTGGCCCGTCAAAATCCATTATTTCTTGGCGCAAGTTTATAATCGCAGTTGTCTCATTATTATTTATCTTGGCAGGGAGCCTTTTTTTATATATCGAAGAGCAAGGTAATTTCCACTCTATTACGCCAGGAGAGGCTTACAGATCTGCTCAAATGGATAGAGACGAACTTGAATACTATATTCTAAAGCATCATCTCAAGAGCATACTAAACTTAAGAGGAAAGGATCCGGACAGTGATTGGTACATCGAAGAAGTAAAGGTGAGTTCGGAATACGGCATAGTGCATTATGATATGGCGTTGTCGGCCTCCCGTGAGCTGACCGCCAAAGAGGGACAAACACTTATCGAGATTTTCCATTTCGCGCCGCGTCCCATATTGATTCACTGCAAGTCCGGCGCGGACAGGTCCGGGCTGGTCTCGGCAATGTGGAAGGTGATCGTTGATAAAAATTCTAAAGCAGAGGCAAAAAAACAGTTATCTATTTTATACGGGCATATACCCATAGGGCCTACATCTGCAATGGACCAGTTCTTTGAAAGGTGGCGACCAGAGCTCAGACCGTACAGATTAGCTGCAGAGGGGGTAATTCCTTGATAGCCACGTCGAGATGGTTTTCAACATTCAAAGCGAAAGAAACTTCCCTGAATTGTTTCTTCCGACCCGAATTGAAGGTGACTCGGTGATATGGAAAAAAAGAAGTAGTGGCTACAAGAGCAATCTCGAGACTCGCTCAAGAATGTGGCTTTCCGAAAAAAAGCAACGAGGGCTCAGACCCTTGTCGTGTTCTCCCTATGAGCCACGCTGGAATAATTCCTGCAAAAAGTTGAGGAGTTCACTGGGAATCAACAAAACAAATTTAGTTATTTCCTTGATAATGCACATCAAATTATATGCTCGATTCATTATCAAAACTTCAAGTTGACAACTGTAAATTACGGTGATATAAAGGAGGCAAGTAGAGGCGATCCCGATAAAACCAAACCCTTTGAGAGAAGGGGACAGAAAGCGGCGGGTCTTAAGAGAAGATGGCCGAGCTACCGAAGGATAAACTTTGAGTATGTTCGGCCATATTTTTTTGAGCAAGATGATGTAAGAACAGTAAGGAGGTGGATCATGGATAATGGAGTGAACCGTAGGGAGTTTCTGAAGTATTCCTTGGCAACGGGTGCGCTTATCGCTGCAGGAGATGGAATAATGGAAAGCGTGATGGCACAAGCCGCCGCGGGTGTTACCGAAGTAGATAAGTTGGTCCTTTGGGTGTTGACTGACAACTATTATGACAGAAATAGACTTGACAACAAGATTACAA
>JBIOIY010000026.1:0-39349 GCA_044450345.1 Thermodesulfovibrionales bacterium
CAGCGTATTCAATCAGCTGAGGGAGAAGGTTGGCGAGCCGTACATATCGTTTCCGGTCGACGCCTTTATCTTTCTTGAAGGGGGGATGGTCGGCTGGGGAACAATATGCGGCGCAAATGCAGGAGCAAATATTGTGAGCAATATGATTATAGGGCCCAGAATCGCAGGCCCCGAGTGTGAAAACGGCGCAGCAATCGGCGCTGACACCCTGCAATGGTATTCCGAAACGCCCCTTCCTTCTTACACTCCCAAAGAACCGAAGGTGAAAGCAACGATCATCCAGACGACAAGCGATTCGCCGCTCTGTCATGTATCGGTCGGCAAATGGATGAAGGCGTCAGGTTATTCCATCGGCAGTCCTGAAAGAAGAGACAGGTGTGCCCGTGTAACTGCAAGCGTTGCATACCACCTTGTTCAGGACCTGAATGCCTGGAAGGACGGTACGTATAAGCCAAAAGCCACATGGAAAGCGGCATCAAACGTTGGGATTACGGCTCAGCAGAACTGCACTGAATGCCACGGCGCAAATGTGCCTGCGGCTCCTTCCGCAAAAAAGTGATTTAAAGATCAAACAGCATGGATGGGCGGAAACATTCCGCCCATCTCGTCTCTATGCCGGATATCCAAAAGTGAGTATTGAGTCGGCGTAGTCATTAATTCTCGGCCCCGCAGTTCCTAAAATGCAGGCGCTGAAAACAGACAAAATTGTCTGCAAGAGCACCTAAATGTAGTTAGCCACTTTCAGTGATCGGTCGATCTTTCCTTTAAATCCGATGGTTAAGAACTGGCACCGCGTTTGCGAACAGTAAGAGAAAAATGAGATGCGAGGTGAATCATGCAGGCGCTTAACACAGTCCCTATCAAAGCCAGGAGAAACTCCGACATTCTGAAAACCCATCCGTGTTTTTCGGAAGAGGCGCACCACAAGTTCGGCAGGATTCACCTGCCGGTAGCTCCCCATTGCAACATCCAGTGCAGGTACTGCATAAGGAAATATGACTGTGCGAATGAATCCCGGCCGGGCATCACAAGCAAGGTGCTTAGCACCTGGGAAGCGCTCGAAAGGGTGAGGGCGGTTGTGGACCGGAGCGGCAATATCAGTGTGATAGGCATTGCGGGGCCCGGGGACCCCCTGGCGAATGATGCGACCTTCGAGACGATGACCGCGATCCACGAAGAATTCCCTGAACTGGTCCTCTGCATCTCGACGAACGGCCTCGCCCTGCCGGACAGGATCGAAGAGTTGATGAGGTCCGGGGTCAGGAGCATAACGATCACAATCAATGCCGCAACGCCCGCCGTAGCGGAAAGGATCTATTCCTGGGTTTCCTACAGAGGAAAAAGGTATACCGGCAAAGAGGCGGCGCAGCGCATCGTCGCGAACCAGTGGCGCGGCCTGATAAATGCGGTCGACGCCGGGTTCATCGTGAAGGTGAACACCGTACTGATACCCGGGATAAATGACGCCGAGATACCCCTGATCGCATGGGGGGCCGGAGAAAGGGGCGCGGACATCATGAACATTATGCCGCTCATACCGCAGGCGGAATTTGCCGATCTCTCGCGGCCGTCCCGCGAAACGATAGAGAAAAAGCGGAAAGAATGTTCAGCACACATCCCCCAGATGTCCCACTGCAAACAGTGCAGGGCCGATGCCTGCGGCATACTCGGCGAGGACAAGGACATGGAGCTTGAAGTACTCAATGCGCGCATCGGAGAAGAATACTGCGAGATGGTGTAGCAGACGAACAGAGAAAGCCGGAGAAAGGAGCAGAGTCATGTGTATCGGGATAGTTTTATTTGCAGTTGCAGTAACAGGTCTGGCCTTCATGATAATCAGAAGACATGACATGCCTTACCGGGCCAAGCTTGCCGCATACATCGTGACAATAGCCTGGGGGGCCGTGTTCTTCGGCCTTTTCATCGTGCGGTACGCGCGTCCCGCGGCTTTGCTCTATACCATGGTATCGCGGCTATGAAGAACAGGGCGCTTATTACTCCCCTGACTGATCTCTCGGAACGGGAGTTGGAACGCTATAAAAGGCAGCTGATGCACCGGGGGTTTACACCGGAGCATCAATCGAGGCTCAAGACAGCTTCCGTGTTAGTTGCCGGTGTCGGCGGACTGGGGGGCGCAGCGGCGACCTATCTTGCCGTGGCCGGAATCGGCAGTCTGCGTCTTGCGCACTACGGGACACTCACCCTTTCCAATATGAACCGGCAGACTCTCATGACAGATGAACGTATCGGCGAGTCGCGTGTGCTGCAGGCGAAGGACCGAATTAAAGAGCTGAATCCGCACGTAGAAGTTGAAATGATAAATGAAAGGACTTCGGACGGCAATATCAGCGACCTGCTCAATGGCGTCGATATCGCGCTTTCGGCACGGCCTAATTTCGACGAACGAAGGACGTTGAACAAAGGCTGCGTAAGAGGGCATATCCCTATGATAGAGGCTGCTATGAACGGGATGGAAGGCTATCTGTTCAATGTAGTTCCGGGACAGACGCCGTGTCTTGAATGCGTGTATCCGGAGGACAATCCTGAATGGGAAGAGCTGGGCTTCCCGGTCCTGGGCGCTGTCTCAGGGATGCTCGGCTGTATTATGGCGATCGAGGCGATAAAGCTGCTCACCGGTTTCGGCAAGCCGATGCTTTCGCAGATGCTTGTCTTCAATACATTCGATATGGAATATAGAAAATTCAGGGTGCGGAGGAACCGCTCGTGCCCGGTATGCGGCAACAGACAGGAAAAATCCATGAGTGTAGGGGCGCCGCTTGCTGCGCCCTTCCGGTCCGGATGTGAGGAAGGCCTATGCTTAAGAGGATACTGATATTGATTTTGACGATTGTGTCACCGGAGATTCTTTGCACCGCCGGTGCTGCACCGAATAGCTATCTCACGGTTTCGGCTGCGATGAGCCTGAAGAGCGCATTTGAGGAGATCGGGGCGATTTATGAACAGAAGTCTTCCGGGGTAAAGGTCCGTTTTAATTTCGGAGCATCAGGTATGCTCGAAAAACAGATCGAGTCGGGCGCACCCGCAGACATATTCGCATCTGCCTCCGTGAAGGAAATGGACGAGTTGGAATCGAAAGGCCTTATCATCAAAAATACCCGGTGGAACTTTGCCGGCAATTCACTGGTCCTCGTTGTTCCGGCGAATTCAAAACTGGAGGTAAGGTCACTTGATGATCTTGCGGCAAACCCGGTCAAGAGGATCGCCATCGGGAACCCCAAGAGCGTACCCGCCGGGAAATATTCTCAAGAGGCACTCAGGAACCTCCATCTTTTTGAGCGACTAAAAGAGAAACTCGTGTATTCAGAAAACGTGGGGCAGGTCATGGACTATGTTTGCAGGGGAGAAGTCGATGGAGGCCTGGTATTTTATTCAGACACATTTTCCCGCAGGGGCGGCTTTAAGATTGCAGGGAAGGTCCCCGACGGAAGTCATGAGGAGATCAATTATCCTATTGCGGTGATTCGGGGCACGAGGAACGAGTCTCTTGCAAAGGCGTTTATCCTGACGGTCATATCCGAAAAAGGCAAAGAGGTCCTTGAGAAGAACGGCTTTGCCCTGAGACCCTAGGCGAGATGGAAGATACTGCCCTTTTCTCGATGAGGCTTTCTCTCCAGGTAGCGGCTGTCGCAACCGCGATGGTGTTTTTCTTTGGCCTGCCTGCAGCGTATCTTCTTGCGACCAGGAAATTCAGGGGCAGGGAGATGCTGGATATGCTTCTCACCCTCCCGCTTGTTCTGCCGCCGACCGTGACCGGCTATTACCTGGTGGAGCTTTTTGGAAGAAACGGTCTTATCGGAAGCATAGTAGACAGGGCAACGGGATGGAGCATCATGTTTACGTGGCAGGCGGCGGTACTGGCGTCGTTTACTGTCTCGCTGCCCCTGATGATCAAGACCGCACGGGCCTCAATCGAGTCTGTCGATAAAAACCTTATCAACGCCTCTTATACCCTGGGGCATTCTGAATTGGAGACCGCTTTAAAAGTTGTACTGCCCCTGGCAAAAAAGGGGATAATCGCAGGGCTCGTCCTTTCCTTTGCGAGGGCGATGGGAGAGTTCGGCGCGACGCTGATGCTGGCCGGAAATATTCCCGGAAGGACGGACACCATGCCGCTGGCAATTTATTCCCTTGCAACCGGAGGAGATTGGGGACGTGCGAATATGATGGTGCTCTCCCTGACTCTTCTTTCGGGGCTTTTCCTTTATGCGGCGAACAGGTTCGGGGGAAGGAGGATCTGATGGGACTCGATGTCAGGATACGCAAAGAGGTGAAGGGATTTTCGCTGGATGTGGAATGGGAGATCGGTGATGAGCTTGTAGTGCTTTTCGGATACTCAGGGGCCGGAAAATCGATGACGCTCCAGTCGCTGGCCGGCATCGCGACGCCCGATGAGGGCCATATAGTACTTGACGGAAAAGTATATTTGGACAGTGGCGCAGGGATCAACGAACCGCCGCAGAAAAGGCCTTTCGGCTATGTATTCCAGGACCTTGCGCTTTTTCCCCATATGACCTTGAAAGAGAATATCACCTATGGCGGCAAGGGGATAAGCAGAGCGGAACGAAATGAAAGAGCGGATGAGATGATCGGGCTCTTCCGTCTCAAAGGGCTCGAAAGGAAACTTCCCTCCGAGATATCAGGCGGACAGAAACAGAGGGTCGCCCTTGCAAGGGCGCTTATAAGAAGACCTGACCTGCTTCTCCTCGACGAGCCTTTTTCGGCCCTCGACAATCCGGTGCGGGTCGAGATGAGAAAGATCCTCATAGAGATAAGACGGGAGTTCGCTATACCGATTGTCCTTGTGACACATGACAGGTTCGAGGCATACACAATGGCCGACAGGATGATCATATACTCCGGAGGAAGGATTGTTCAGACAGGGTCTCCGGAAGAGATACTACATAGCCCGATGTCCCATGATGTTGAAGCACTTGTCAACCCGTCCGGATTTGCCCGGCCGTCCGCCGACGCCTTCAGCCTCTGCAGGTAAAGATCCTGGGGGGGTAGTACATAATTGTAAGTACAAGACAATTGTGTAGCATCCATCCAATATATTGTCCTTATAAATCAAGCAAATTCACCTGGCACGGTTTTGGCAGATATCGAGCTAAAGATGATGGAAACTCTTAAAGAAAAGATAAAGGAAATGGAAAGGGAAGAAATAATCAATGCCCTCAGAGAATCCGACTGGGTCATGGCAAAGGCCGCCAGGAAGCTCGGCATAACCGAACGGATGATCGGATACAAGATCAAGAAATACGGACTAAGGATAAAGGAGGTGCGATGGATCGAGCATGGGTAAAGCGGGGGCTGTTGTTGACCAGGATTCGTGTGCATTAATTTGTCAAAAAAATAGTAAAAGGAGGAAGTAATGAAGAAAGGGATTTTGAAAGCAGCAATGTTTCTTATGTTAATTTTGTTTGTTTCGAGGGCCTATGCCGAAGACGCAAAACCGGCGGGCCTGAACGTGGATGATATCAAGAAGGCGCTCGGCCTGAGCATCTATGTCCAGGGCGGGTATACCTATAATTTCAAGAACCCGGATTCCGGCGAGAATGACCTCAGGGTCTTCGACCACAAGTCCAATAGCTTCACTTTTGATCTCGCGGAGCTCATGTTCACAAAAGATGCGCCCCTCGGCGGCGTCGGTTACAGGCTCAAATTATCGGCCGGAGAAACGGCAAAGTGGATACATTCGCGGGGGCTTGGCGATGTGGGTAAGGACGAGTTCGACCTCACCGAGGCGTATATCGACTATCTTGCGCCGATAGGCAAGGGGCTTAAGTTCCGGTTCGGAAAATTCGTCACCATGCACGGCGCCGAGGTAATCGAGGCGAAGGACAATTTCAATTATTCCCGTTCATTCCTCTTTAACTATGCCATTCCCTTTACGCATACCGGACTTTCGGCGGGGTATGCCTTTTCCGATAAAGTGAACGCGACCCTTTATGTGGTGAACGGCTGGGACAACACCGACGACAACAACAAGGGGAAGACCGTTGGGGCGACTCTCGGCTGGACTCCGATAGATCCAGTAGGGTTGACATTTAATGTAATGTACGGTCCGGAGAAGGACGACAACAACCACGACAACAGGTTCCTCTTCGACTGGGTAGGCACCTTTAAGCCGGTTAAGAACCTGACATTGCTCCTCAACACCGATTATGCGACAGAAGAACATTCTGCGGCTGACGGCGGCACCGGAAAATGGTACGGGATCGCAGGATATGCAAAGTATGATTTCAGCGACCTCTTCAGCGCAACGATCAGGGCCGAATATTTCGATGATAAGGACGGCCTGAGGACGCTCACCGCGCAGAAGCTGAAAGAGATAACGTTAACCCCTGAATTCAGGGTCGCCAAGTCGATCATAGTCAGGCCTGAGTACAGACATGACTGGTCCGACCAGCAGACTTTTGATGCAAACAGCAGAAAAAGCCAGGACACCATCGCGCTCGGCGTGATGTATACGTGGTAGGCTGAAATAAGCTGCGTCCCGGCCCCGGCAGAGGCCGGGACGCAATAAACAACACTAACAAAAGGAGTATATCATGTCAGAAACAACAAATACACCAGTCACCAGGGGAACACTTGGACTGACGGGTCTTACCATGAACGCGATGGCGCTGATTGCGCCCGGAGCGTTCCTCTGGCTGACCTTCCAGATGCAGTCCCTTTACGGCGCACCGATGGCAGGCATGGCCATGTGGTTCGGCATTCTCTTTGCGCTGTTACTCTGCTTTGCCACGGCGATAAGTTATTCGGAGTTGGCAAAGCTCTATCCGGGACCCGGCTCATCGTATCTTTACGCGGAGCAGGCGTACCTTTCAAAAACACACTCATACAAGTTCGCCCGTGTCGCAAAGTTCATCACGGGTTGGGCGAGTCATCTGTACTACTGGGTCTACCCCGGCGTCATGGTCGGCGTGACCGCGATCCTGGGCGGATTTCTGATGAACCAGTTCTGGCCGGACACCTTCAGCGGCACCTATAACAGCCCGCTCTTTATGTGGCTTTTCTGTGGCGTATTCGCTCTCGGCGTGGCGTACATCGCCTACCGCGGCGTAACAGGCACTACGGCGGTCAACGTGGCGATCAATATCATCCAGATCTCGGCTCTCCTGGTCTTTTCGGTGATTGCGATCGGCTACCGCGTTCAGCATCCGCAGGGCTCTACCGGGTATCATCTCTCTAACGGCGTGGCGATAAATTATCAGGTCGCCCAGGAGGTGGTGAAGGACGACAAGGGAAATCCGACACCGGTCTTGGACGAAAACAACAAACCTACCGTGGATAAAGACGGCAAGCCCGTCTATAAGATGCAGGACGCTCAGGACAAAGACGGTAACCCTGTGCCTGCCGACAAGGACGGCAAGGCAGTAGCCGACCCTAAACTCGCTGCTCCTTTTACGGTCGACTATTCCCCTGAAGGGGCGATCGCAAAGGACGACAAGGGGAACCCTCAGTTCAACTATCATTCTTCGGCGGGTTCGGTTGTTCATCCTCACGGCTTCAACTTCATCTTCATCCAGGCGGCGATCGCGATCCTGATCCTGGTCGGTTTCGAGTCGGTCACCTCGATGGGCGATGAGGCCAAACACCCAAAGAGAGACATCCCGAGGGCCGTGCTATTGTCGCTTGCGATCCAGGGCGCTGTCTGCTATATGATAGAGTATTTCGCCGCGAACTACTTCCTTCATAACGGCTATACCATGCCGATGGCAGGCGCCTCCGGCGCGCCGGCCGCCGACATGATGGTGATAGTCGGCACATGGCTTTTCGGCAGCTATGCATTAGGCAAGGCGTTCATGCTGGTGCAGGCATTCACGGTCTTTCTGGCGCTTATCGGCACCACGCTTTCCTGCCTCAGCACCGGCGCCCGTGTCACCTATGCGATGGGCCGCGACGAAGAAGTGCCTTCTCACTTCGGCCTCCTGCATGGCAAGACAATGTCTCCCTATAAGGCGATATGGACACTGGCGGTGATCTCGGCGATCATCGGCATTATCACGGTAACAGTGTACATGGGCGGCCAGGCGACAGCGCCCGCGGCTCTGGACAAGCACAACTTCTGGTACAGCTTCGGCATTTTCTCGCCGGAGATGTACGTGTCGCTGCCCAACACGCTGGTCATCGTAACGCTGGTCAGCAACTTCGGCACGTTCCTTTTGTACATGATCACTTGCTGGATCGCGATGGTGGCATTCAAAGAACACCACAGCTTCAACAGCATCAAGCACGTGGTCATCCCTGTTCTGGGATTGCTTGCAAACCTGGTGATCATGCTCTTTTACCTGGTCGGTCCGTTTACGGTCGCCGGCATGAGCTGGAAGGAGCCGTTTATTGCGCTGGGTGTCTGTGCGCTCTGGGGCATTTACGGGGCCATCTACTTCCTCAAGTCCAGTAAGGCCAAGGGCAAGGAAGTGTTTCTAAGCAGCAAGCCTGCGTAAGTGATATCAACGTATTTTTTTGCAGGGGCAGGCCTATGTGCCTGCCCCCTCATTCGGCGCCCATACAAGGACCGCCTGCAAAAATCTTTTTACGCCACCCGTTTTCAATAGTATTTAATAAATGTTAAAGTGATTTGAATATGGAACTTATCTACGCTGAACTTTCTTCCCCCGGCCCTGCCCGTGAGAACAACGAGGATTTTGTTGGCTTCTGGCAGCCGCAAACAGTCGAGGAAAAACGCAGTCTCGGAGCAGTGGCTGTGCTGGCCGACGGCGTGGGAGGACTCAACTACGGTGAAGTGGCCAGCCGGCTGGCGGTAGAGACGACCCTCAAGGCGTTTCGAGAGGCCACGGGAGACCAGCCACCGCAGCAGCTCATTACACAGATGTTCAGTGCTGCTAATCGGGCCGTCTACGACAAAGGAATGGAGGACCACGGCAAGTCCCGTATGGCAACGACCCTGGCGGCAGTGGTACTGCGCAACAATGAGATCACGGTGGGCAATGTGGGAGACTCGCGTGTTTATTTGATACGTAAGGCCACGATCAAGCAGCTGTCTACCGACCATACCTATACCGGCATGCAGCAGAAATTCGGACTCATTTCCGAGCAGGAGGCCAATACCAGCGAGAACCGGTCGATCTTGACCCGGAGCGTCGGGCATGAGCTGGTGATCCGGGTGGATGTGGAGAGCGCAACGGTGTTCAAGGGAGATAAGGTTGTGCTCTGTTCCGACGGCCTGTACACGCACGTGGCAGACAGCGAAATCGCCGACATCGTCTCTCGTTATTCTCCGGCACAGGCCTGCCGTCAGCTTGTTGCCCTGGCAGAGCAACGCGGCACCGAAGACAATGTTTCCGTGCAGGTACTGCAGATCAACGACGTCGAGAAGGTCGCGTTATACCGCGGCGTGGCGATGTATCAGGAGTCGGCGGACCCGACAACAAAATATGAACTCCGGCCGGGGCAGACCCTAGACAACCGTTTCCTCATCCTCGAGACGATCAGTCGCAGCGGAATGGCGACCATATTCAAGGCGACGGACCATAAGACCAAGAAGACCGTGGCGGTGAAGGTCCCGCTCATGCAGTTTGAGAGCGATCCGGGCTTTTACTCCCGGTTCCTTCGCGAGGAGGAGATCGGGAGCCGTCTGGACCATCCCTACATCCTGAAATTCATTCCTATCGAGGAGGGACAGCGCAGCCGGCCGTACATCGTGACTGAATATCTGCGCGGCTACACGCTTTCGCACCTGTTGAACAGCGTCCGCCCGCTGCCCGAAAAGGACGCGACCAAACTTGCCGGCCGCGTCTGCGAGGCGCTTGTGTATATGCATGCGCACGGCGTCGTCCATCGGGACCTCAAACCCCAGAATATTATGCTCTGCAATGACGGGACGATACGGATCATGGACTTCGGCATCGCCAAGACCAAGGAGGGGAGACGGCTCACGTTCACCGGCTTCACGCCTGCCGTCGGCACTCCCGATTATATGGCCCCCGAGCAGGTCAAGGGGAAGCGCGGGGACGAGCGGACCGACATCTACAGCCTTGGCGCCATTCTCTACGAAATGATAGTCGGCACTACGCCGTTTGAGTGCGAGAATGAAAATCCGCTCGTGATCATGAACGCCCGCATCAACGGCGACTCCGTTGCCCCGCGGAAACGCAATCCGAATGTCTCACCTCAGACAGAGGAGATCATCCTGCACGCCATGGAACGGGACCCAAAGAACCGCTACCAATCAGCCGCAGCGATGAAGGCCGACCTGGATAATCCGGCGGCCGTGCAATTGACCGGCCGGTGTGACAGGCTCCAGACGCCGACCCCGTGGAAGCGGAGCTGGAAGAAAGCGCTTTGGTTCGCGCTTGCCGTCACTGTCCCTACCATTATTTTCATCCTCTTGGTTCTGCTGATTATCCACCGCGGCCCGGCGCATTGACGTTTCAAAGGTTCGTGTCAGGGATTGGACAGAGAGAAAGATAAGCACCCAGCCATTTCAAGGACTTCAACCGACGCCCATTTAGAGTCCTCACTTTCAGAGAGCCGAAACTCTATCGAGGGTACACTCGGAATATAACACCCTCGGAAGAGCCTGAGCGCCTTCTGTTACGGCCGCCTACTCTTGCTTTTCTTCACAGAACCAGCGGCTTTTGATTGCAAAAGGAACATATAAACCTGAAACTATTTGTCGCCCTCTAAACATTTTCTACCATGCTCTTATTCGCAATTGCGGATAAAAACGCCTCTCATTTCTCAATAAATATAGCCGAACTGACGTTGAAGATTGGAGGGAATGATCTGTGCTATAATTACACCTGTGGGGAAGGCTTCAAGAAACAAAAAGGGTTCAATTAATAAAGTCCCGGGCGATCAGGGCAGACATGAGAAAGGGTTAAAACCCTCGCAGGAGTCGCCATCAATAATCGCATTGCAAAAGACTGCTTCAATAATTACTTTTATCCCGATTCTCATCTTGCTGCTTATCTCTTTTGTCGTATATTTTAACGCGCTTTTCGGCGATTTTGTATATGACGATATTTCACAGATAGTGAACAATCCGTGGATCACGAATATCAGAAACATACCAACGATATTTTCCAAGAGTGTCTGGAGTTTTGAAGAACTGGGCACCTCGAACTACTACAGGCCCATGATGCACATTGTTTATATGCTCAATTATCATCTCTTCGGTCTGAAACCCTGGGGTTTTCATCTCGTTAATATCCTATTTCATTTCGGCGCATCAGTTCTTGTATTTCTGGTCGTACGGAGGCTGCTGACTGAGCATAGGGACTCAATGTGCTCTGTTTACCTTTCGCCTCCGTTTATAGCCGCTATGCTCTTTGCCTCACATCCCATCCATACGGAGGCAGTTACATGGATCGCAGGATTGCCGGATGTGGCCTTTTCGTTTTTCTATCTCCTCTCTTTTTATCTTTACATATTGTTCCGAGAAGGTGTCAAAAGAGGCTATCTATTGTCGATTCTTTCATTTTCAGTGGCAACTCTTTTTAAAGAGCCTGCTCTTACTCTTCCCATCATGCTGATAGCCTATGACTATCTCCTGAAGAAATCGGATGAGACTATCCTTGCCGTCATTAAGAGATATATGCCATATGTGGCCATTTCAGGTGTTTATCTTTTGGTGAGATATTCTGCGCTCAGAGGGTTTGCACCGTTAGAATCCTATTCTTACCTGAGCACTTATCAATTCATCATAAACGTCTTCCCGCTTTTTAGAGAGTATCTTACAAGTATGCTTTGGCCGTTTGATCTTAATTTATGGCATACTTTCCATCCTATCAGCTCTTTATTTGAGGCGAAAGGGATGATCTCCATAGTTGTCGCTGTCCTTTTTTTCATAGGTGCTGTGGCGGCATACAGAAAAGATAGAGTAATTTTTTTCAGTCTTCTTCTCGTAGGCGTTCCTCTTCTGCCGGTATTTTATATAAAAGCAATCGGCGGGAAACCTTTTGCCGAGAGATACCTTTACTTGCCCTCTGTCGGTTTTGTATTTCTTCTAGCGATCTTTTTATCTTGGGCCGGAGAGAAGCTGCCGCGAGCTGTCAGGAGTATCACGATAGTCTTTATAGTAATAGGTGCGTTATATGCCGGCGAAACGATAATCAGGAATAATGTCTGGCAGGATAATTTTAATCTTTGGTCAGATACGGTCAAGAAGTCACCCGATAGTGAAATGGCTCATCATAATCTTGGTCTTGCATACCGATCCCAAGGACAATTGGATAAAGCAATTGAAGAATATTTAACAGCATTACGGCTGAACCCCAAAAACGCAAGGGTTCATAATAATATTGGTGCTGCATATGCATCCCAAGGACAATTGGATAGGGCAATTGCAGAATACCAAATAGCACTGCGGCTGAAGCCCGGTGACGCAAAGGCTCACAATAATCTGGGCGCCGCATACCGATCCCAAGGACAATTGGATAGGGCGATTGCAGAATACTCAACAGCATTACGGCTGAGCCCTGATTATACAGATGCTCATAATAACCTTGGTCTTGCATACCGATCTCAAGGCCAATTGGATAAAGCAATTGCAGAATACTTAACAGCATTACGACTGAAGCCCGATTTTGTAGAGGCCCATAATAATCTGGGTGTTGCATATGCATCTCAAGGACAATTGGATAGGGCAATTGCAGAATTCCAAACAACATTACGACTGAAGCCCGATTTAGTAGAGGCTCATAATAATCTTGGTCGTGCATATGCATCTCAAGGCCAGTTGGATAGG
Organism: Thermodesulfovibrionales bacterium; assembly: GCA_044450345.1. Taxonomy (GTDB): domain Bacteria; phylum Nitrospirota; class Thermodesulfovibrionia; order Thermodesulfovibrionales; family UBA6898; genus Sulfobium. The sequence goes on from JBIOIY010000026.1 coordinate 12,737, forward strand.
GCAATTGCAGAATACCAAACAGCATTACGGCTGAAGCCGGATTTCAATGAAGTTCGCCAGCGTCTCAGTGATATTGTCTCAAGACGGCACTAAGGCGCACTATTGTTCGCAAAGAACGTCCCGGCCCTTTCCCTTGCTTCATCCATACTACTGCTTGACTGGACCCTGGACGCCAAAGAATGTCCGAATTTATAGTTCTTGGCGAAGTAGTGGGTAAATTCCTTCAGCCTACCCAGGCGGTATATGGGGCGATAATCCGTGCTCAGAGCTTCGATGAAGGCCGCGTACACATCCGGCAGCGACACTACGCGCTCCGTTATATCGACGCCGAATACACTTCTGGCAATTTCGGCGAAGAGCCAGGGTCTTGTTACCGCCCCCCGTCCGAGCATCAATCCGTCGGCGCCGGATACTCTCAGGCATGTTTCCGCGTCCTCTACCGAGAAAACTCCGCCATTGGCGATAACGGGTATCTTAATGCATTCCTTTATTTCGGCTATATATGCCCATCGCGGATTTCTTGCAAAGGGCTCATGTTTGAACCGGGCGTGCACCGTAAGCATATCAATGCCCTCACCTTCGAGCATGGAGCAGAACGTCTTTAATTTCCCGCTGTCGGCGTCGCTGCCGAGGCGGATTTTCGCACTCAGGGGCAAGGCGGTGCGCTTTCTGGCCTCGGCCACGATGCGGCGGGCCTCATCCGGTCGTTCCATCAGCATGACGCCCGCGCCGAACTTGCTGACCGCCGGCGACGGGCAGCCCATGTTCAAATCAACAGCGTCAGCCTTCAATGCGTGAAGCGAATCAATGGCCCGGCCTATCTCGTTGTCAGTGGAAGTTAAGAGCTGATAGGAAAGTGGGCTTTCCCTTTCGGTCCTTATCAGATACGGGGAGATGCAGGGATTTTCAGTGGGCAGTCTTCTTGCCGAGAGCATTTCGGTGGACAAAAGGCCGGCCCCGCCGAAGTCGATAATAATCCGCCGGAGGGCGCTGTGGGTAAGGCCCGCCATCGGCGCAAGGAGAAGCGGCGGATCGATCAGCAGATTGCGAAGCTGTATCGCCTGCGGCTGTGTTTGCACGTTCGTTTCAGCTTTCATCGACATTAAGGGACACATTCTCCCTCTCTCTTTCCTCGGCCTTTCTCAAATCCCAATTTCGATTAACGTTCATGAGACGCACAATTGTATCATATTCGGAAAGTGTCGATTACAAGGAAGGAAATAAAAACCAGATCAGCGGAGATTTAGGAGGGCAAGCCTTATCAGCCTGTCCAGTCTGTGACGTGCTCATTCGGTTACGGGTCCCATAAGGAAAGAGTCTTACCTGTTCGGTCTGACCGGACGATATGTGTGCGTTATTGTCTGCGTTCTACATTGTTGTCATGTGAGACATTTTTGTCGCAGATTTAACCGGTCGAATCCTTGCAAAACAACAGTATCTTGCCTGGCACGCTGATTGCTGCTACATTTTAAAAAGGAGGCCCATTATGAAGAGAATAGAGGCTATTATACGTCCGACCAGGGTCGGCAGGGTATGCACTGCCCTTGAAGGAATGGGACACCCAGGCCCCAGGATTTCCCAGGTTGAAGACAAAAGTCAAACAGGCACAGGATATCTGTTAAGAGGCATCACATATAAGGCGGATCTGGTGACCAAGTCGAGGGTGGAGGTGATTGCTAAAGATGGAGAGGCAGACATGATCATCAACGCCATCCGCGAGGCGGCCTTCACCGGCCAAAACGGAGACGGCGAGATATTCGTGTATGCCATTGAAGATGTCGTACGTATACGGACCGGTGAAAGTGGGGAGGCGGCGATATAATAAGGTGCTCGCAAGTAAAAACTCATTAACTTGGATAACCTCATCGCGCTCTTCGGGCTGCGCATCTTTATCGTGCGAGGTTTACAGATGACGTATCTTGCCTGGCTCATTTTCGTTGGTGCGGCAGTTCTGGAGGTCGGCGGCGATGCGGTCGTTCGCAAGGGACTTCGCGGAAGCAGTCTCATCATCATACTGATTGGATTCGCCATGTTGGGTTCTTACGGGGTTGTCGTCAATACGGTGAAATGGGATTTTTCAAAATTGCTCGGAGTATACGTTGCGATCTTTGCGATCATAAGCATATTATTCGGTCGGTTTGTATTCGAAGAAAATATACCAACGACGACCTGGATCGGATTGATGGTTATCGTTTGCGGCGGGATGATAATCCAGTTTGGGGAGAGGATATAGTCACACAACGGCTGTCCGGATTATATGGACGTGGAAAAGATCAACAGCGATAGGGAGATGACTAGATGAAGCAATTTCTAATCATAGGATTCTTGATGGTATTTATACTTACGGCGAACATGCTGTTTGCCGAAGAACAGGTGCGGAAGGCTAACCCTCCTTCTCAGGCTGAGCAGGATGCGCCCGCTCAGCCTGCACCTGCTACACCCGCCCCGGTCTTCAAAGCGGACCCCTCGGGCGCGAATACGGGAGGCGCCGCCGATGTCGTCGGCGCCACGGCAGGCGCACCGACTGCGGACGATATGAAGAAACTGGCCGCGAACGAGCCACTCGCGGTGAAACTGGCGGATGTCATAGGCCATAATCGGACTGCTCTTAATGTTGTATGGATGCTGGTCTGCGCGTATCTCGTCTTTTTTATGCAGGCGGGCTTTGCCATGGTGGAGACCGGCTTTACGAGGGCGAAGAACGCGGGCCATACCATGGCGATGAACATGATGGTGTTTGTCTTTGCGGTGCTCGGCTACTGGATCTGCGGCTACGCGTTCCAGATGGGCGGCAAGGGATTTTTTCTTTCCGGATCGTCCTATGATGTGTCAATCATCACTCTCTTCATGTCCCAGGTGGTCTATATGAACATCGCGGCCACAATTCCGACAGGTGCAATGGCCGAGCGCTGGACATTCAAGTCATTGGTCGTCTATGGGTTCTTTATCTCCATGTTCACCTACCCGCTGTATGCGAACTGGGTATGGGGCGGCGGATGGCTCTCGCAACTCGGCAAGAACTTCGGCCTCGGCCACGGGGTCCTCGATTTTGCCGGCTCATCTGTGGTCCATATGGTTGGAGGAGTTTCGGCGCTGACAGGGGCGATCGTCCTTGGTCCCCGCATGGGAAAATATAGGGCCAATGGAACTCCCGTTGCAATTCCCGGACATCACATTCCGATGGCCATCATCGGGTGCTTGATACTCTTCTTTGGGTGGTTCGGGTTCAATTCCGGCCCAGCCCTCGCGGCCGGCAATTTGAGAATCGGGGTCATAGCGGTAAATACTATGCTTGCATCCGCGGCAGCGTCCTTCTCGGCGATGCTCTACATGTGGATCAAGTATGGGAAACCGGACCTCTCGATGTGCGCGAACGGACTCCTTGCCGGCCTTGTCGCCATCACTGCGCCGTGCGCATTTGTGAGTACCGTTGGAGCGGTAATTATCGGGCTTGTTGCCGGAGTTCTTTGTTGTGCGAGTGTCTTCTTCGTTGAACGCACGCTTAAGGTGGACGATCCTGTGGGCGCGGTGTCGGTCCACGGCACGTGCGGCGCCTGGGGCCTTATCGGGCTCGGACTCTTTGCCGACGGCACATACGGCGACGGCCTGAACAATGTCCCCGGCACGGTCAAAGGGCTGTTTTATGGCGGCGCATCACAGTTCGCGGCCGAAGTAATAGGTGTCGTAGTAAACTTCGTCTTTGTATTTATCGTGATGTATGCATTCTTCACGCTGCTGAATAAAATCATTCCTCTGCGTGTGTCTGAAGAAACAGAGTTCGAAGGCCTTGACCAGAACGAAGTGGCTGTTACCGCATATCCCGACTTCAGTGTCACGAAGGCCCGCAGATAGGCACAACTGCAATTATCTTTCAAGGAGTATTGCGACATAAATATTACTACAAAAATGTATCAATGAACATTTTTGTAGTAATATTATTTTTGAGTTTCATTTAAAATCAAGGGGTTCTATTATGGCATGTTTTTAGCAAACCTTTTTGTAACAACTACCATAATGGAGGTTTGAGATGAGAGGATTAGTCGGTTTATTGGTTTTATTATGTTTTCTCGGAGTGGCGGGTCTTGGTTTTGCCGAAGAACAGACCCATATTGCCCCCCCTGCTCCCGCGGCTGCAGCTGCCCAGGCGGTGCCTAAGATAGACACCGGCGACACCGCATGGATGATTGTTGCAACGGCACTCGTCATGCTCATGTCTATCCCGGGACTGGCCCTCTTCTATGGTGGATTGGCGAAACGTAAGGATACCCTCAACACGATGGCGATGACCTTTGTGACGTTCTGTATCGTGAGTTTCCTTTGGGTGTTATACGGGTATACCTTTTCTTTCGGGACGGATGTCGGCGGCCTTATCGGAGGCGCAGAGAAACTGTTTTTAAAAGGCGTTGGTCCGGGCAGCATATCCGACCTCGCCAAGACGATACCTGAATACATCTTTATCGCTTATCAGCTCACTTTTGCAGCAATCACTGTCGCACTTGCGAGCGGTGCCTATATCGAAAGAATGAAGTTCTCTGCGTGGATACTTTTCTCGATATTATGGATGACTCTGGTATACATGCCGGTTGCCCACTGGGTATGGGGCAATGGATTTCTCGCAAAGCTCGGAGCGCTGGACTTTGCAGGCGGCACAGTTGTTCATGTTAATGCGGGAATCGCAGCTCTTGTCGGCGCACTGATTCTTGGCAAGAGACGTGAAAAAGCGCTCATGCCGGGCAATCTGACCTTAGTGGTGACCGGCGCGGGCCTTCTCTGGTTCGGGTGGTTCGGCTTCAATGCCGGTTCTGCCCTGGCGGCAAGCGGGTTGGCCGGTGCGGCTTTCATCAATACCAACACTGCGACTGCAGTAGCAGCTATGTCCTGGATGGCTGTGGAGTGGATGCACTCAAAGAAACCGACCGTCCTCGGTCTTGCATCGGGTGCGGTCGGCGGACTGGTTGCCATTACCCCTGCTGCCGGATTTGTAAACATAGGCGGGGCCATCGCCATAGGCGTTGCAGCCGGTGTAGTCCCCTTTTTTGCGGTTGCTGCACTTAAGCCGAAACTCGGGTATGACGATACGCTCGATGCATTCGGCATCCATGGAATCGGCGGAACACTCGGGGCGATTCTGACAGGTGTCTTTGCCGATCCGTCAATCAATGAGGCAGGCAGGGGCCTTCTTTACGGCAATCCGGGCCAGCTCCTGACTCAGCTGATCGCTGTCGGCGTGACGATAGCTTACAGCGGCGTCATGACAGCGATAATCTTCATGATCATCAAATTTCTCGTTGGACTGCGGGTCGATGCCGAAGATGAGGTTCTCGGGCTCGATGAAAGTCAGCACGGCGAAAAGGCGTATAATCTATAAAACGACACAGTGTTTGGCGCCATTGTGAGACTGCATTATGTGCTGACACTGTAACTAAAGACCGGCAAAGAATGAGGAGACATAATGAAAAAGATAGAAGCGATAATAAAGCCGTTTAAACTGGACGAGGTGAAGGACGCCTTGAACGCGATGGGCATACAGGGCATGACCGTAACCGAAGTCAAAGGCTTTGGAAGACAGAAAGGGCATATCGAACTCTACCGGGGAGCTGAATATGATGTATCTTTCATCCCCAAGGTTAAGATAGAGGCGGTGGTCGCCGAGGGGATGGTCGAAAAGGCGGTCTCTACCATACAGGAGAAGGCCAAGACCGGGAAGATAGGCGACGGCAAGATATTCGTCTATCCGATGGAGCAGGTAATCAGGATAAGGACGGGAGAGACCGGAGAGACCGCGATCTGAAATCGAAATAGTCAAAAATGGAGTACAAGGGAATGCCCCGCGCCGCTGCGGGGTATTTTTTATGATGAAAATATTTTGAAGGGGGAGTCGATTGATGTAAGCCTTGGTTTGCGAGAGTTTATACACAGACTCTGATTAATGTCCGATGATCTTATCCATCCCTCACTGAGTACCCCCCAGGATAACTCGGCCATCCACATTTTATTCATAACAATGTATATAATAAAAAAGGTGCATGGTTTTTTGTTTTTTTGTTGAAAGTTAATTTATGATAAATTATAATTCATGGGTTGACCTTATGTAGTATTAATCTTATGGATAAGACGCTAGAAAACATTTTGGATAAAATTAGGGAAAAGGGCGGAAATATCATCGTCCTTCTCCAGGAAACCCAGGAGGCCTTGGGATATATCCCTAAAGAGGCTGTCCGGTATTTATCTGAAGAGCTCAATATTGCACCCAGCCGTTTTTACGGCGTTGCCACCTTCTATTCCCAGTTCCGGCTGAAACCGGTCGGCAAAAACAGGATAACCGCATGCTGCGGCACGGCCTGTCATGTGCGGGGGGCTGAAAAGATAATCAGCGGCCTGAAAAGAGAGCTCGCCCTTGACCCAGGCGAAGACACCACAAAGGACATGCAATTCACCCTTGAGGAAGTGGCCTGTCTCGGAACCTGCAGTTTTGCGCCCGTTGTCTTTGTCAACGGAGCGGTGCGCGGCAAGACCACGGCAGTTTCGATCGTTAAAGAAATAAGGTCAATAAGGAAGAAGCCGAATGAATAGCAAGACGATCATAAGGGTCTGCATGGGACCTGCCGGTATAGCAGCCGGAGGCAAAGGCGTGCTCGAGGCATTTTCGAAGTCCCTCGCTGAAAACGGTCTGAGCGCAGAGCTAAGGGAGAACTGTTCATCACATCAGGTCGGCTGTCTCGGTCTTTGTGCAAGGGACGTGCTTGTAGAGATCGATAATAACGGCGGAAAAACCACCTACCAGTATGTAAAACCCGATATGGCCGAGAGGATTGTCATCGAGCATCTTGTTGGTGGAAGTCCTGTAAAAGAATGGCTTGTGGACGATACCTTTGATACGTTCTATAAAAAACAGGTCAAGATAGTGCTGGCCGATGTCGGAAGGGTCGATCCAGGGGACATCAATTCATATATCGCCGCAGGAGGCTATGAACCGACCCGTGAGGTCTTTAAGACTTGGACCCCTGATGCTGTGATCGACGAGATCAAGAAATCGGGGATAAGGGGGAGGGGCGGCGCAGGGTTCCCCACAGGCCTTAAATGGGAGCTCGCCAGGCGGAACGAGAGTGAGATCAAGTACCTCATATGCAACGCCGACGAAGGCGACCCCGGCGCATTCATGGACAGGGCGGTCGTTGAGGGAAATCCCCACTCCGTGATCGAAGGCATGCTCTTAGGCGCATTCGCGATAGGTGCCAACAAGGGATATGTCTATATCAGGGCAGAGTATCCCCTTGCTGTCGAACGCCTCAAATTCGCCCTCAAACAGGCATATGAACGAGGGTTCCTCGGAAGCGATATTTTCAACACAGGCTTCAGTTTCGATATCGAGATCAAGCTCGGTGCGGGCGCCTTTGTCTGCGGGGAGGAGACAGCGCTGATTGCCTCGATCGAAGGCCAGAGGGGCATGCCGAGACCGAAACCCCCGTTCCCGGTTAACAAAGGTCTTTGGCAAAGGCCTACGGTCATCAACAATGTGGAGACTCTCGCGAACATCCCCTATATCATAAGGAAGGGCTCGGGCTGGTACTCTTCCTACGGCACGGAGAAATCAAAAGGCACCAAGGTCTTCGCCCTTACCGGGAAGATAAAGAACTCCGGACTTATAGAGGTCCCGATGGGGATCTCCCTCCGAGATATCATCTACGAGATAGGCGGGGGCATCGAGAGCGGCAAGGCGATGAAAGCGGTCCAGACAGGCGGTCCTTCGGGAGGATGCATACCTGCCAGCATGCTCGACCTGAACGTCGACTATGAATCGCTGGCAAAGGCCGGCTCGATCGTAGGCTCGGGAGGCATGATCGTCCTCGACGAGGACAACTGCATGGTGAACATGGCGAAGTACTTCGTCCACTTCACCCAGACGGAATCATGCGGGAAGTGCGTGCCGTGCAGGGTCGGCACGAAACGGCTTCTTGAGCTGCTGGACCGGATTACAAAAGGACAGGGAAAAGAAGGAGATATCGAGCTGCTTGAAAAGCTCAGTAACGGAGTCAAGGCCTCATCTCTTTGCGGCCTTGGCCAGACAGCGCCAAACCCGGTCCTCAGCACCCTGAGGTATTTCAGGGAAGAATACGAAGCCCATATTAAATATAAACGATGTCCCTCGCTCGTTTGCAGGGAAATAATATCTTCAGCGTGTCAACACGCCTGTCCTATTGGAACTGAGGCGTCCGTTTATACCGCTCTGATCGCGCATGGACGTTTTAACGAGGCGGTCGAGGTCATCAGAAAGGACAACCCCCTGGCAAGCGTCTGCGGGAGGATTTGCCATCACCCTTGTGAGTTAACGTGTAAGGCAGGCGAAGGAGGAGGGAAACCGGTTGCCATAAGGGCATTGAAGAGGTTTGCCGCTGATTATGCGCACAAAAAAGGCGTTCACGTGCAGGTCCGGAAGGAGGGGATCAAGGACCAGAAGGTTGCGATTGTAGGCTCCGGACCGGCAGGGCTTATGGCAGGCTATTCCCTCACCCTTAAAGGATATGATGTCACTATCTTTGAGGCAAAGCCTGTTGTGGGCGGGATGCTCAGAGTCGCGATACCAGAGTACCGCCTGCCGCGGGAGGTATTTGATCTTGACCTCGCATATATGGAGAGCGCAGGAGTAAAGTTCAGAACTGACACCGCGCTGGGAAGGGATATTTCCGTTGACAGCCTTTTCGATGAAGGCTATAAGGCGGTTTTCATCGCTATCGGTTCCCATAAGCCGATGAAACTCGGGATCTCGGGTGAAGATACAGAGGGTGTTATACCCTCTTTGAGATTCCTCGAAGCGCTGCATCTCTGCAAAGAGACACACGTCGGCAAGAGGGTTGTAGTGGTCGGAGGCGGCAACGCTGCAGTAGACTCTGCGAGGGCTGCATTCCGTATTAAAGGAGTGGAGGCGGTCACGATACTTTACAGGAGAACGCGGCCCGAGATGCCCGCCTACAAAGAAGAAGTTGATGCGGCCATGGAAGAGGGCATCGACATACAGTTCCTTACCGCGCCCACCGCGATCCTCAGCAAAAAAGGCAAATTGAGCGGTATAACCTGTATCCGCATGAAATTAGGGTCCGCTGATAAAAGCGGACGGGCTGCGCCGGTTCCGATCGAAGGTTCCGAGTTCAATGTTGAAGCAGATACTCTGATAGTGGCGATCAGTGAACAGCCTGACACGTCCTGCGTTGAAGGGACGTCAGGGATCGAGATATCTGCGAAGAACAGACTGGTCGTTGACCATGAGACGCTCGCAACATCACGGGAAGGCGTTTTTGCCGGAGGCGATGCTGTAACGGGCCCGAACACGGTAATTTACGCTATGCAGGCTGGGAAAAAGGCATCTGAATCGATCGACAGATATCTTGGGGGAGAAAGTTTAGAAAGAGACTATAAGGTGACGAGGCCCTCCCGGTATGTCGAACCTGTTGAACTGAGTGACGAGGAGCTTTTGGAGGAACCGGAGCGCCCGGAAATGCCGCTCCTTTCTCCCGAGGAGCGAACGAAAAATTTCAGAGAGGTGGAGTTAGGTTTTACGGAAGAGATGGCGGTGAAAGAGGCAAGGCGTTGTCTCAGATGCGAGTTGAGCACGCTTGACGGTCAGAAGGCGGTTCAGGAGATGAATCTTAGAAAAGCAAAGCGTTTACACGGGAGTAAGCATTGATATGATAACTCTGACAATCAACGGCAGGAAAGTCACGGTGAGTGAGACATCGACCATCCTCGAGGCTGCAAGGGCCAACGGCATCTTCATCCCGACCATCTGCCATCACTCGAAACTCACGCCGTTCGGCGGATGCAGGCTGTGCCTCGTTGATGTTAAGGGCATGCCGAAGCCTGTTGCGTCATGCACGACTTCTGCGGCCGAGGGCATGGAAATAGTCACCTCAACGCCGTACATAGAGGAACTCAGAAGGCTTGTTCTGGAACTTATCCTCTCCGACCACCCCAGCGACTGCATGGTATGCGAAAAGACGGGTGCCTGCACGCTCCAGGAACTCGCGTATGTATACGGAATCAGGGAAAATCCCTTCCAGGGCGAAAGAAGGGTTTACAAGAAGAAAGACGGGAACCCCTTCATCGAGAGAGACCTCGAAAAGTGCATCATGTGCGGAAGATGCGTAAAGGTCTGCGACGAGGTCCAGGGGGTGGAGGCGATCGATTTCGGCTATCGCGGGTTCCAGGCGAAGATCTGCACCTCCTTTGAAGACGACCTCGATTGCGAGTTTTGCGGGCAATGCGTTTCCGTCTGCCCGACAGGCGCCCTCACCGGGAAACTCTGGGCGCAGATGGGGAGACCGGGAAGTACGAAGGAAGTCGATACGGTCTGTCCCTATTGCGGTACAGGGTGCAATATCACCGCCCACGTAAAGGGGAACGAGATAGTCAGGATCGCTTCCGCAGATGACACCCCGAATGAAGGGTGGCTCTGCGTCAAGGGCAGGTTCGGGTACAAGTTTGTCAATAGCTCCGACCGTCTCACAAAGCCACTCATAAGAATAGAGCCGAAGGGTAGGGGCGGGGTGACCCCGCCCGTACAGAAGTCAGAAAAAAAATCCGCAATTTTCAGGGAAGCGTCATGGGACGAGGCACTTGATCATATCGTCTCCAGGCTCAAGGAGATAAAGTCAAAAAACGGCGCTGACGCCCTTGCCGGACTTTCATCGGCGCGTTGTACCAACGAAGAAAATTATGTATTCCAGAAGTTTATGCGCGCCGCGGTAGGGACGAACAACGTCGACCACTGCGCACGTCTCTGACACGCTCCTACCGTGGCCGGTCTGGCCGCGATCTTCGGTTCAGGGGCGATGACTAATTCCATCCGCGAGATAGAGGGGATGGAGGTCATCTTCATCGTCGGATCGAACACGAAGGAGACACATCCCGTCATCGCCAACCGGATGATAAAGGCATACCGGAAGGGCGCTAAGATCATCGTTGCCGACCCCAGGAGGGTGCCGATGGTGAAATTCGCCGAGGTCTTTATGAAGATGAAGCCGGGGACGGACATCGCCCTCCTCAACGGTATCGCCAATGTGATTGTAAAGGACGGTCTGAGCAACGAGGAGTTTATACAGGGGAAGACGGAAGGGTTCGAAGCGTGGAAGAAGTCCATCGGGGAATATACTCCAGAGCGGGTTGAGGGTATCACGGGAGTTCCCAAAGGTGATATCATCAAGGCCGCCAGGATTTACGGCTCATCGCGCAAGGCCGGTATCTTCTATACCATGGGCATAACCCAGCATTCCTGCGGGACGGACAACGTGCGGGCGATCGCAAACCTTGCGACCCTCACCGGCAACATAGGACGGGAATCTACGGGGGTTAATCCGCTCCGGGGCCAAAACAATGTCCAGGGGTCTTCCGACGCCGCTTGCATGCCGAATGTGTATCCGGGGTATCAGAGGGTGGACCTGCCTGAGATAAGGCAGAGGTTCGAGGCTGCATGGGGTGTTGCCCTTCCTCCCAACCCGGGAATTACCGCCACCGAGATGATGGATGCAGCGGTTGACGGGAAGATCAAGGGAATGTATATCATGGGAGAAAACCCGATCATCACCGACCCGAACATGCACCATACCATCAAGGCTCTCGAGAGCCTCGAGTTCCTTGTGGTCCAGGATATATTCATGACCGATACGGCCGCGCTTGCGGACGTGGTCCTTCCCGCCGCCTGTTCTTTCGAGAAAGACGGTACTTTCACTAACACCGAGCGAAAGGTGCAGAGGGTGCGGAAGGCGGTCGAGCCGCCCGGAGAGGCAAGAGACGACCTTTCTATCATAATGGAGGTCTCGAAGCGGCTTGGATATCAAATGAACCACAATTCTGTGGAGAAGATCCTGAAAGAATATGGATCGCTTTGGCCGGCCATGGCAGGCATCACTTACGGCAGGCTCGATAAAAAAGGTATCCAGTGGCCGTGTCCTTCGGAGGAGCATCCCGGGACGGAATTCCTTTACAAAGACGGCTTCCCGAAAGGCAGGGTCCCGTTCGTGCCTGTTTCATATAGCCCTCCGGCGGAAATTACCGATGCGGAATATCCTTTTATCCTGACGACCGGAAGAAATCTTTTTCAGTATCATTCGGGATCGATGTCGAGGCGTGTTAAACCTATCGAGGAGCATGCGGGAGAGCCCTATGTCGAGATACATCCCGAAGACGGCCGAAGGCTCGGGGTAAAAACCGGTGACAGAATAAAAGTCGCATCCCGGCGCGGAGAGATAGAGATCAAGACGAGATTTACGAAAAAAGTATCGGAAGGCGTGGTCTTCATCCCCATGCACTACCGCGAGGCGGCGGCAAATGTGATCACCAACGACGCCCTTGACCCTGTTGTCAAGATCCCCGAGTTCAAGGTCTGCGCGGTAAAGGTAGCGCCTGCCGAAAAATAGTGGCCGGGTTTAGCGGCGGAACGTTCTCATAACCTCAATGGTCACTTTGCGGGGAGCGCGACGGTGACCGAAAAAAGTTTCTCGTCTGTCTCGTTGAGTAAGACTTCCCCGCCATGGGACCGCACAATGTAGCGGACGATATAGAGACCCAGTCCCTTCCCTTCCGCATAGAGATGGGACCTTTGCCCCCGATAAAATGGCTCGAAGAGGTTTTCCAGCTCCTTCTTTTCGATAGGTTCACAGGTGTTTGAAACAGTGATGAGTATCTTCCCCTTCTTGCGTGAGAGAGAAAGCCTGATCGACCCGCCGGCCGGGGTATATTTCACCGCGTTGTCCAGGAGGTTTTCTATGGTCCGCCGTATGAGCCCCTCGTCGCAGACGCAGTTAATGCTCGGTATTTCAGAGATGTCGAGAGAAATTTGCTTTGTGTCAGCTGTAACGGCATAGGAAGAGATAATTTCCTTTATGATTTTGTTGATGTCGGTCCTGCTCCTGGACAGGTCGAGCGGCTTGAACTTCGAGGATGAGAGGAGGGCGAAATTGCGCAGGAGGTTTATTATCCTGTCCGTCTCGGTGAGCCCTGAGCCAATAACCTCCCTGTATTCTTCGGCAGATCGCTCCTTCCTGAGGGTGACCTCGAAGTTGCCCTTTATAGCAATAAGAGGGGAACGAAGTTCATGGTTGATGTTCGATAAAAAGGTCTCCTGAAAAGTGCAGAGATCGGATATCGGTCTCATCGCGTGGCCCAGAAGATACCTGCTTGCGAGATATGACAGGAGAAGCCCAAAAGGAGACATTATCAGGATCATTCGCAGAAAATCCCGCTCAAGGCCCGTCTCGTCGTGCAGTGAGACCGCTGCCCTTCCCGCATAGGTGCCATCAAGAGGGAAATAGGAGATGAGGTAGCGCTCCTTGCCTACCATTCTGGTCTCGAACGCCTGCTTTCCCGCAAAGGCTGTCGTCAGCAGGTCACTGTTCAGTTCAGGATAAAACGCAGCCGAGTTGCGCGTAGAAGCCGCCACGCCGCCCGCCTTGTTCAGAATCTGAAAGTAGTTCTCGTCCACGACTTCCTTGATGAACGAGGGACCCGCATAACGGTAGCGATCGAGGAATTCGTCTCTTATGTCCTCTATTAAATGCCTTTTTACGCTGGCCATGAGGCTCTGATGAAGGATGATGATGCTGAACGCCATGATCAGGGCGCTAAATGCAACGATGACCGAGGTGAATATTGCGATGAGACGTTTTCTGATGGGCTCAATCATGGGAGACTGGAAAAACGCTCATTCGATGCCTGCAGGCAATTGAGGGACTTCTCATTATTTTTTGCAGAGTGCTCCTTCATATTTCCAGTTTATCTTAAGTGGAGAAGGAGTCAAGTTTGCGAAAAAAATAGTACCACATGAAATCCGCAATCCGTGCGCTGCTTCGGGGGCTGAGGCGGCAGGAAGAATTAATACGAGATTGATGATTGCAGAAACGTAGTGCCATATATTCACAGTATGCTGACTTGAAGTATTAACGGGAGCCCGAGTATTGGCATGTCTCATATAAGTGTGATAGGATTTTACAATGATGGATCGGAAGCTATCTCCTCTCAAAATTGTTATTCTTTATGCTGTGTCCGGCTTATTGTGGATACTTTTTTCGGATCTGCTCTTATCTAAAATAACGAAGGACACTCAAATATATACCAAAATCAGTATTGTTAAAGGTTGGCTGTATGTAATTTTGACTGCGGCCCTATTGTATTGGCTTGTCGGTATGTATTCAAAGCAGAGAACCCAGTCTGAAATTGCACTTCGTGAAAACGAGCAAATGTTCCGTTCCTTTTTTGAAGCTCACAGTTCCGTCATGATACTGATTGATCCGGACACGGGAGATATTGTCGATGCAAACCGGGCAGCAGCAGATTTTTACGGTTTTAGCCGGGAGACACTTCGCAGCATGGCGATCTCAGACATCAACGTGCTATCTCCCGAAGAATTAACGACTCAACGCCGCCGTGCTGCTGGTGCTCAGTGTAATTTATTCATATTCCCCCATCGCTTAGCTGGAGGAGAAATCAAGACGGTAGAGGTTTACACGAGTCCCATAGAAGTTAACCAGAAGAAGTTGTTGTTTTCCATCATACACGACATCACGGAACGCAAACGGGCGGAGGACGAGATCAGGGAGAGCCAGGAGCAGTTTAAAGCTCTGACTGAAAGCACGAGCGACTGGATCTGGGAGGTTGATGAAGAGGGCAGATATACCTATGTGAGCCCAAGGATAAGAGACCTGCTGGGATATGAACCTGAAGAGGTCGTGCATAAGACCCCCTTCGATCTTATGCCTCCCGAAGAGGCAAAACGCTTAAGAAAAACATTCGCCAGTGCTGCTGGCCGACGCGAGCCCCTCATCTCTCTTGAGAATACCAACCTTCATAAAGACGGTCACCTGGTTGTTCTCGAAACAAGCGGGCTTCCCTTCTTTGATGCCGGAGGTAAGTTTCTCGGTTATCGGGGCATAGATCGGGATATAACCGAGCGCAAGCGGGTGGAAGATGCTCTGAGAGAGAGTGAAGAACGCTACCGGACTCTAGCTGAAGCAACCTTTGAGGGTATAACCTTAAGCGAAGGGGGTGTTTTGATTGATGCCAACTCCCAATTGGCAAGGCTGCTGGGTTATGAACTTCACGAGATCATTGGCAAACCAGTAACGGAATTTATCTTCCCCGAGGACCGGGAACTTGTTAGACGAAATATCGATGCTGATTACGAACTGCCCTATGAAAATCGGCTGCTCCGCAAGGATGGCTCAACTCTTACGGTTGAGACACGCGCAAGGCATTTCTCCTATCAAGGCCGAAACGTCCGAGTGACAGCTCTTCACGACATCACCGAGCGCAAGCTGGCCGAGGAGGATAGGGAGAAGTTACAGGCCCAGTTGCTCCATGCGCAAAAGATGGATGCGGTAGGGCGGCTGGCGGGCGGGGTGGCCCACGATTTCAACAACATGCTTTCAGCGATACTTGGCTATACCGAAATGGCTATGATGGAGTGTACCCCATCGGAGACGATCCATGCCCACCTTAAGGTGATCGAAGAGTCTGCGCTCCGTTCCGCCGACCTTGTCCGGCAACTCTTGGCCTTTGCCCGGAAGCAGACCGCAGTGCCCAAGGTTATGGACTTGAACAACACCGTGGCAGGCCTGCTCAAGATGCTCCAACGGTTGATGGGCGAGGACATTGATTTTGCCTGGATGCCAGGCGCGGCTCTGTGGCTGGTCAAGATCGACCCCTCCCAGATCGACCAGCTTCTGGCGAATCTTTGCGTCAACGCCAGGGATGCCATCGTCAGTGTGGGCAAGATCACCATCGAAACCGAAAACGCTGTCTTCGATGAGGGCTATTGTGCCGTTCATCCGGGCTTTGTTCCCGGGGAATATGTGATGCTGGCCGTGAGCGACAACGGCTGCGGCATGAGCAAAGAAGTTATTGATCACCTCTTCGAGCCGTTCTTCACTACCAAGGAGGCGGGAAAGGGCACCGGACTGGGGCTAGCCACCGTATACGGGATCGTCAAGCAAAACGAGGGATTCATCAATGTCTACAGCGAACCCGGCAAGGGCTCAACCTTCAAGATCTTCCTCCCCCGGTCCGTAGGGGAAGCCATCGAGCCAATGGCTGTAAACACGACGGAAACGCCCAAGGGGCGTGGGGAGACGGTGCTCTTGGTGGAGGACGAGGCGTTGATTTTGAGCATGAGCCAGAAAATGCTGGAAGCGCTGGGCTACAGGGTGTTGACGGCCAGTACGCCGGGCGAGGCACTCCGCCAGGTCAAGGCCCATGCCAGTGAGATACAGTTGCTGATCACCGACGTGGTCATGCCGGAGATGAACGGTCTGGATCTTGCAAGATTGCTCAGAGAGATCAACCCCGGTTTGAAATGCCTATTCTCATCAGGTTACACGGCCAACGTCATTGCTCACCGGGGGATACTGGACGAAGGCATGCACTTCCTTCAGAAACCATTCTGCATGAAGGATCTGGCGACCAAGGTGTGCGAGGCATTAGAACGAGAATAGCCGTGCCTTTAGACTTTCAACTTAAGAAGAATATCCTGGCTGCTTGGAATACTGCAAAAGATATATCCCAAGTGAGAAATGCTATAGCTCACAACCCAATTGTTTTTATTTGGAGTAACCGTGATGGGGCAGGAGAACCTGACATTATTGGTATGCCTGTTTTTCGTTCGCTCAGTGGCGATCAGTTTCAAATTGCACCTGTAATTGATGTAAATAATTTGCATACTATTATAGACGATTTAGTAGATTTGGCTAAGAAGCTTCATGATCTGTTGCTCGAAATTCAACAAGGAGGGTCACCAAGAGTTTAGGCAGTCAAACCCCTCCATGGCTTCCTTTTGCCATAAACGTCATCTGTCTGTTGCTGTCGTAAATCGTTGTTTCCGCCTCTCCCTTTTTTTGCGACTCAGTCGGTGAATCTGAGGTCAGGGTATCGTAGGGTATCCTTTCTACACGAGCAGTGGGATGCTGAGTGTTGCAGGACGTAATTAATATTTCTGGGTAGCAGAGCCTCCACCCGTTGTTATCAAAAATAACAAACACAGTCAGCTTTCATGCGGAGAGCGGAGGCCGACTCATGGAGGTCTTTCGCGCACCTCTCATGCGGCGGATGTTACGGGGCAGAGTCTTCAAGAGTTGCTTCTGGAAAGATCTGTTTGTTATCAGGTGTGCGACAAGAAGTCGCATAAGTAATTGTCTCAAATCGCGTGGCATTGCGATTAGGAGACCGTCTATTCCGTTAGAGGTAGCCACTGCCCTGAATAAAGTGCGGGCAGGAAAGGATAACCTGATCGAAAGATCCAATCAAAGCCGTGAGGCGATGATATATCTGCCAGCATCGAGGCGGATAAGGTGTCGGCTTGGTGGTACGACTAACATAGGTGAACTGCTGATAAACTTCGTAAAACTACAACAAGCCAAAGATGCTGAAAGGCTTGCACCAAAAGGTACATAGCTGGTTAATCTCGTCACCTGTGGGATTACACGGACATACAGCTATCGGAGGAAAGGCAGAGTCTAACCCACCATTGTTACTTATGCGGAACTTGGTAAACCCATATTCCTCCCGAAAGGGAAAGCAACCCGTAAGGGAAGCCGATAGGGATGTGGGCATGGGACAGTAGAGAAAGCGAATGCCGGCCTGTAACGGGTCGGATAAGGATTGAGCGAAAGCGACATCATCCTAGGCGAAAGCAGGCAGACTTCTACTTGGTCTTTCTTTGCAAGAGAATTTACAGAACCTTCGAAGGAGGAAAAGCAAATGAATACAGCTGTTAATGTATGTGCATCCTCCTGCGGGACTGTGCAGTGGTCCAACATCGATTGGGCGCAATGCATCAGGAACGTAAGGAGGCTGCAAATCCGTATTGCGAAGGTAACGCAGGAAGGCAGATGGAACAAGGTGAAAGCCCTGCAACGTCTGTTGACCGGCTCGTTCTCCGGCAAAGCATTAGCCGTAAAACGGGTAACTGAAAACGAAGGCAAAAGAACATCAGGAGTTGACAAGCAGCTATGGTCGACGCCTGAGGCCAAATCACGGGCAGTACAGAACCTTAACAGGCGAGGCTATAAGCCTCTTCCGTTAAAGCGGGTCTACATTCCGAAAAGCAGAACAAAGATGCGTCCGCTTGGGATTCCGACAATGAAGGACAGGGCCATGCAGGCACTATATCTGTTAGCTCTGGAGCCAATCGCGGAAACGACGGCGGACAGGAACTCGTATGGGTTCAGACCGGAAAGAGCTACTCACGATGCTATCGAGAAATGTTTCAATGTTTTATCACGAAAAACATCTGCAAGGTGGATACTGGACGGCGACATCCGAGGCTGCTTTGACAATATCAACCATGAATGGTTAATCGGCAATATCCCGATGGATAGGAAGATTCTCCGGAAATGGTTAAAGGCAGGTTACGTTCACAAACGAATCCTTTATCCAACAGAGGCGGGTACTCCGCAGGGCGGAATAATCTCGCCGACGTTGGCTAATATGACACTCGATGGATTGGAAGCGGAACTGAAGGAGTTTCGCGCACAAGACAAGGTTCATATGGTCAGGTATGCGGATGACTTTATTATTACTGGCAGCTCTAAGGAGCTTCTGGAGAATGAAGTCAAACCCTTGGTTGAGAAGTTTCTCTCAGCGCGGGGGCTGGAACTCTCCCCGGAGAAAACCAGTATTGCGCATATCGATGAAGGGTTCGACTTCCTTGGTGTGAGCATTCGCAAGTATGTTGGCAAACTGCTCACGAAGCCGTCCAAGAAGAATGTGAAGGCATTCCTCGATAAAGTCAGGAATATTATAAAGGCTAACAGAAACGCAAAACAGATCAATTTGATAATGCTGCTCAATCCGATTATCAGGGGATGGGCGAATTATCACAGGTCTGTGGTAGCGTCGAAAACCTTCAACCGTGTAGACAAAGAGATTTGGCAATCGTTATGGCGATGGGCAAAGCGGCGGCATCCGAAGAAAAGTTCCAGGTGGATTAAAGATAAGTACTTTAAGACAGTTGGGAACAGACGTTGGAGATTTGCCGCTGATGATAGGGAACGGTTATATCCTGATGGAAAGCCCTACAGGGTATCACTTTCCCTCGCGTCAGGTGTGCCGATCCAACGGCATAGAAGAATCAGAAGCGAGGCAAATCCCTTCGACCCCAAGTTTGAAACTTATTTTGAGAAACGATCGATCTCAAAATTGAGAGACAATCTGAAAGGGGCTAAGAGATTATGGAAACTCTGGCTACATCAGGGTGGTCTCTGTCCAATCTGTCATCAGAAAATTACAGGCGATATGCAATGGGATATCCATTATATCAACCATAAGGCTGACGGCGGAAAGGGCAATGTCTCAAATCTGATACTCACGCATGCTAGTTGCCATCGTATGGTTCATAGCCTGTAGTTGGAAGTTGTGGAACCGGCAGCCACTGGCTGTTTATGAAAGGCTTGAGCCGTGTGTGGGGAAACTTACACGCACGGTTCTTATGGGGCCGGGGCTCAGTAATGGGCCTCGGCTACCAAACGATCCAACGACCACTTTGACGCGATAAAGGTTATATTTAGGGAAACCACATAGGGAAAGAACCCCTGATGGATAAATCACCATAGGACCCCGGTTGACTCTCTGGATAATCGTTCCTCAAGATCCTGCCACAAATGCTTTCTGGTCAAAAATAATTTTAAAGACAGGGAATCACCGCGCTTAATCTTGAAGTACCGATGACCTCCATGATTTTCCCTGCGGGTAGGGTCGGTCATATTCTATGAGCCTCAATAGTATCGCTTGGAAGGTTTCTTAAAAAATGACACCAACAAAACCCCGGCAATAAATCCTCCGATACGACCCCACAACGCCAAAAAGTTAAAAAGATTTAATTGAAAGTTTCCATTCTCCCATTCATAAATTCAAAATATGTTCATAATTGGGTGTTAATCTTACGCCATAAGATTATTTTCAATTCAGTTTTATGGGAGGTATATTATGAGCTGCCCCTATTTTGACGAAGGAAACTTCAGCACCTGTAGTGCATCGGAATCAAGGCATGTTCCGAGCATTGAAAAGATGGAAACATACTGTTTTAAGCAAACCTATAGACTCTGCCCCACTCTTTTGGAATATCTATACGAAAACGATATGGCTATGGCTAACTACCCCCTAAGAAAGAAGTTGTTTCATTCAGCGAATAAAGTTTCTTGATAATTGGTGCAGGGCCTGAATAAAAATTCAACCGAATTCTTGATTCAGCTTTTGGAGTTGTTAAGAGTATCGCAACTAATATGCTAAAGGCGGTGACAGTTGAAAGCATTCTTATTGTCTTGCAGTCACCTTGTCAGAACGATTTCCTAATGTCGCGGTCCCGCGAGAGCGCGGTGAGGCTTTTATAAGTGAGTACCTGACTTAATTGCCTCATTGTACCTGAAGAAAATTACTCCATGTTATGTTAATCCTGAGGAACTAATTCCACCTCCAGTCCGTGGGAGAAATTGTAACCGACTACTTGCATTCATCGTCTTAACAATATAAAGCCATTGTCTGAGTATTCCTTTTCGTCGCCCAAAAATGGATAAAGGCTTATTTGTAAAGGAGGTCCCCATGCATAATGATTTAGTTACACAAGCTGCATCGACCGCAGTGCGATGTGTCGTAGTGGTGGTAAGCCATAGAACTCTTATCAAGTCTCTTGCAGCGTATATGTTGCTTTTTACCGCGATAATTATAGTGCAGCCGATTTCAGCGCGGGCGGGCGATTTCCCGAATATCAGTAAATCCCCCGAGCAGCTAATGTCCCGTTTAAAGGAACGTCTTAGGCTTACCGAAGAGCAGGAAACTAAGGTACAGCCGATTATTGATGAAGGTACAGCCGATTATTGATGAAAGCTTCAAAAAGCGCAGCGAGATATTAAAAAACGGCGGGCAGGACGGTAAATCGGAGAAGAACGCGTTACAGGAACTTCGGTGGTCCACCGATATGCAAATCGGCAGGATCTTGACGGAGGAGCAGATGAAGGAGTACCAAAAGCTCCGGGAAGAAGAAAGCGAAAAGAAGACGCAGCGCAGCGATATGCAACCCGGGAGAGGGTCGCGCACTGGCGGGATGCATGGATTTTGACGAATGGTGGCATATGTGCAAGGCCCCATATTATATAAATTAACAAAAGGAGTTCTTACTATGTACAAGTGTCAGCACAAGCAAAATATGATGTTTGGAAACATAATCTATGTTTTTTTGTTGCAGTCTGTACTGTTATTGATAGGCGCGGTAAGCAGTTCCGCCCAAGAGGCAAACATGAAAGCCTTCGGGAAGCCCGTCCAAGTTGCATCCCTCGGCGAAACTTCTCAGAAGCCGATGCTTGATTCAGCACGCGACATCGGTGGAGCACGCGAGCGAGATATCGTTGAAGCTAAAGAATGCAATGATCGGGGCGTTACCTATTCGGAAAAAGGCCAATATGACCTCGCCCTTTCAGAATTCAAAAAAGCTCTCGATATCGCTCCAATGTCCTCGGAGACATACAATAATATGGGAATTACTTACTCGAAGAAGGGCCAATACGATCTTGCCATCGCCGATTTCACAAAGTCCCTCGATATAAATCCCAACGCTTCAAAAGTCTTGTACAATCGTGGTATTACTTATGCTATAAGAGGTCAATTCGACCTTGCTCTTTCGGATCTTAACAGGTCGCTCCAGATCCAATCGAGCAGCGCTGCCGTTTATGACATCCGGGGGAGCCTCCATGTGGAGTTGGCGTGTGCAGATTGGAAACAAGCATGTAAATTCGGGAATTGCGAACATTTAAAGGAGGCAACGAAGGCCGGTCTTTGTACTGAAACAAATGGGACCGGCACGTCGCTGCAGTAGAAAACCCGAAGAACACTATGGTATCTATTGATGTTTATGAAATAAGAGATAGGCAAAGAATTGCCGATCAAGAGAGGCCGGGACTGATGTCGTTTACCCACATAATAGACTACTTCAACCGTCAATCCAAATCGTTTCAGATAACTTTAGACATTTCAATGATGCTCGTTATTGGGTTTGTTGATTATGTAACGGGATATGAAATAGGTCTGTCATTATTCTATTTGATACCGATCATTTTTGCTGCATGGTTTGGGAGTAAAAGGCAAGGCATTGTCATATCAGCCCTTTGTCTTATAACAATGGCAATGGCAGACTATTGGGCTGGCAAGGTCTATACAGTTCCTTTCATTGAATACTGGAATTTGCTTATGCATCTTGGGTTTTTTGTCATTATTTCGCTCCTGTTTTCAAGGTTGAAAGTTGAATTTGATGAGCGCCGGAACCTTATTAATAAACTTGAAAATGCAGTCAAGGAAATAAAACAACTAAGTGGATTGCTGCCTATCTGTGCGTCATGCAAAAAAATAAGAGATGATAAGGGCTGCTGGAATCAGATAGAAACCTATATCAGTAAGCATTCGGAAGCAGAGTTCACGCATAGTATATGTCCTGAATGTGCAAAAAAGTTATATCCGGAAGTGTACAAAAAAATATTTTCAAGAAATGAGTAATTCAAAGACGCTCATTAATTGAAGAGGCCCTGACAGTGAATAGTGCTGTGCTATAATTTGATTGAGAAAATATCGAAGCAGGCCTGTTGAGGCTCAGGTAAATCAAGAATGGGATCAATGTGATGAGCACGTGGAAGGGATTGCGCCTATGCATACAAAAAGAAACTGCCTAAAAAGCCTTCTGCTTGTGCTTGTGGTATGCCTTTCGGCCCCCCTCTCTGTTGGGGCATTAGAAGGTGAATCGTCCGAAACATACTTCTTTACCGATCAGGAGCTCGACAATCTCCTTGCACCTGTTGCGCTTTACCCGGATCCTCTGCTGGCCGAGATGTTGCCTGCCTCCACGTATCCCACGGAGATTGCTGATGCGGCGGCGTGGCTGCAAAGCGGCGGGGACATATCAGGGATCGACGGGCAGAACTGGGATGAGAGTGTCAAGGCAGTTGCCCACTATCCGGAGATCCTTGCCACGATGGTCGATGATATGGACTGGACTGCCGACCTTGGGGATGCATTTCTGAACCAGCAGGAAGACGTGACGAGGGCAATTCAACGGCTCAGGGCGAGGGCGAGAGCCAAAGGGAATCTGATGAGTACCGATGAACAGAGTGTCGTTGTCGAAGATGACTCTATCGAGATTATTCCTGCTGAACCTGAGTATATAGACGTCCCGGAGTATGACCCTTCGGTGGTATATGACCAGAGACAGGCTTACGGGGCAGCGCCTTTCATCATCTTTCGTCTCGTTCTTCCAGTCGGAGACTGGTTGAGCATGGACTTTGACTGGCATCGCCATCATTTGATCTACCATGGCTGGAACCGCCCCGGGTGGGTAAATAATGCAAGGCCCTATGTTCGCATGGGGAATGTGTATATCAACAAAAGCAGACCTTACATAAATCAGGCATGGAGGCATGATGTATCACGCGGCGACCCGGATAAGTACCGGGCGTCCCGGCCTGTCGGCAGTCGCCCCGACAGGTATGAACGTACTAGGGAAGTGAGGGGGAGAACTGTCACGCCCAAGCCTTCGGAGGGAGCGTTCCGTCCCACGGGCAATACAGTAGAGTTCAGTAATCGCGGCAAGGAAAGCCTCAATGCCGCCCGGCGAAAGCCGGCAACGACAACGACAGGAGTCAGCCAACAGCCGGCAAGGCGGGCGCCTAGTGTGAGCAGTGGTATCGCCCAGCCCGGTCCAGCTCGGGGGACCGTGCAGCCGGCAAAGCCGGCTTCAAGCGCCTTTGGCGGTTACCGGGGAGCGGATGAGACCAGGGTGCAGAGTCGACGTGGCGAGGATAGCCGTCGGAGCAACGTCGGAGTGGGCTCTTCCGCGGCCCCTGCAAATAAGGGTAGTGTTCCTGCGGGCAGGACGAGCACCGGGGGCAGACAGGGCTCCCCACGCTAGAGTGGCGGATGTGCTTCAACTATTGTCTGAAAACAGGGAATATAATTGAATAAAGAAAGGAAGAAAATAATGAGGACAGTTCAAAAAGAATCCTTATTTTGTCTGTCGCGGGGATTGGTTTTTATCGCGTCGCTCCTGGTAGCTTCAACGCTCTTTTTTGCCTGGAGCACATCGGAGGCTGTAGCAGCATCGCAGGCGCTCTTTTCCTCTCCTGAAGATGCCTTGAAAGCCCTCGTCGAGGCCGTTAGCGCAAAAGACAAGGATGCTCTTGCACAGATATTCGGGCCTTCGGCAAAAGACCTTCGCTCGGGTGACGAGGTGCAGGCCGCCACTGAATTTGAAGAATTTGCCAAACACCTCGCGGAGAAAGCCGACCTTGTTAAAGAAGGTGATTCAAAGGTGATCCTTCAAATGGGGAAGGAGAACTGGCCTTTTCCGATCCCGCTTGTAAGAAAGAATGAGCAGTGGTTCTTCGATACGGAAGCGGGCAGGGAAGAGATCCTGAACAGGCGGATCGGGGAAGACGAATTCACTGCCATCCTGGTCTGCCGCTCTTATGTCAAGGCGCAGCGGGAATACGCGCTCAAGGACTGGGACGGCAACGAGGTGCTTGCGTATGCGCAGAAACTTCGGAGCGATCCCGGCAGGAAAAACGGTCTTTTCTGGAGGGCAAAGCCGGGCGAAGAAGTGAGCCCCTTTGGTGAGCTCGTGGCACGCGCCTGGATGGAGGGCTACAAGAAGGAAAAGGCTGCTTTCAGAGAAGAGCCCGCGCCGTTTCATGGCTACTATTTCAAAATACTGGAAAGACAGGGAAAGAACGCCCCGGGGGGAAAATATAATTACGTCATCAACGGCAACATGGTCGGGGGCTTCGCCCTCGTCGCATTTCCGTCAAACTGGGGCAAGTCAGGGGTAATGACCTTTATCGTGAATCAGCAGGGGAAGGTCTTCCAGAAGAACCTCGGCCCCGATACGATGAAGATCGCCCGCGAGATGAAGGACTACGATCCTGACAACAGCTGGACGCTTGTGAAGTAAAGATGAGTTCCACGCAACGGAGCTGGCCGAGATTAAGCCCAGACCGGCAAATTTCATGAGACGAGGGAGAAAAAATCAATGGAATCACGAGGGAAAATGGTCGGGGCGAGAGGATTTGAACCTCCGACTTCACGGTCCCGAACCGTGCGCGCTACCAAGCTGCGCTACGCCCCGAACGGAAAAAACAGTATCAAAATATTAAGCGTCTTGGAGGAGTAAAGTCAAGTCGATATGAATCGATTATCTTTGGTACACTTTAAAGATGGAGCCCTATAAGACAGTACCGGTTCTGAAGATCAAAGAGAAGCTGTCCTCTGTGACGGACGACCTTATCGCAGTAGAAAAAAAGCTTAGGATTTCTGTAAACGGAAAGAATGTGATCAGCCTGTATTGCACGCCCCTCATGGTCCGCGAACTCGTGACCGGGATAATCCATGATGAAGGGATCATCTCTGGTGAGTGGTGCGCGGACAGGATGGCTATCGAATACGATGACGAGATAAGGGTGGATGTCCCGTCGTCGGGTAACCTTCATGAGGGGGAAAAGACAATCACTTCGGGCTGTGCGGGGGGTGTGAGTTTCGGCAGGGAGGCGGCCGGGATAGTCACCGACAACGTGTCATTCGCTGCAGAGACGATCAAGACGATGTTCAGGGAGTTCCAGCAGAAATCCGATGCATACAGGCTCACCGGAGGGGTGCACAGTGCGGCGCTGACCGATGGCAATAAAATACTCGTCTTTGCGGAAGACATAGGAAGGCACAATGCCGTCGACAAGGTCATCGGATATTGTCTGCTCGAAAATCTCCCCTTCAAAGGCATGATCATGCTTGCCAGCGGAAGGCTTTCCTCTGAGATCGTGTCCAAATGCGCGCGGTGCGCAATCCCGGTACTGGTCAGCAGGTCCGCCCCTACGAGCCTTGCAATAAAGATCGGCGAGTCTTCCGGCATCACCGTCATCGGATTTGTTCGCGGTGACCGCATGAACGTCTATACGGGAAGACAGAGGATACTTCTGTCACACTAAACAGAGGGGAAATTCTGTCTAGGCGGTAGCGCGGCCACATCAGTCCCATCAGGGCCGATAAAAAAGGGTGTTTTTCTCCAAAATTATGTAATGCGGACATTATTCTGTCCCGCAGTAAAAAAAATGTTGAATTAGTTCTTGAAACTGCTATAATGTCCAAATGAAACGCATTTTTCTTGCCGCCATTTTTCTCCTCCTCACCCAAGCCGTTTCTTATGCCCAGCCCGTGGCCCGATTTGTCCAGGTCGACCATGATTTCGGTGCTGTATCCGACAAGGACACGGTCGAACATGTCTTCGAATTCTCGAATGCCGGGGATGACGACCTTTTGATAGAAAAGGTTGTCGCGGCCGCAGGCAACACCAAGGCAAAGGCCAGTTCGGGCCGCTTGAAACCGGGAGAAAAGGGGAGCATCACGGTGGTAGTCGATATGCGGGGAAAGAAGGGGATCTTCTCAAAAAATATAGATATATACACAAATGACCCGATAACTCCCGTCACTACATTGTCCGTGAAGATTTCCGTCAAGGACCGCATCCATATGGCCCAGTACAAGGCGACCGCTATATTTTCTGAAGAATGTCTTACATGCCATGTAGAACGGGGGCGGGGGAAAAAGGGG
>JBIOIY010000027.1:0-38383 GCA_044450345.1 Thermodesulfovibrionales bacterium
GGAGGTCACTGATGATTTATCTGGTAATCTCAGGGAAAATTTAAAATGTGGAAAGTGTGGTGCTACATCTATTTACTTTATCATAGGCAAGAATGAAGAAGATGATTTAGCAGCATTTAGCGGTTGATAAAAATAAATTGGCTGAAAACGTATGAAAATATTATCTCGCAAAGGAAGCATTGTTCTTCTCATAGTCTTGATTACGTTTGTATTGAAGGGACAGCAAAGTTGAAGGTTGTAGCATGTTGATTGTAAAGGGTTTTGAAAATGGGCGAGAGGTTCGAATCCTCTCGCCCCGACCAATGCCCTCCTCATTTTCCGGACTACTCCTCCAACGCCTTTCCCACGCCATTTCCTTTTGAGAAACAAAATAAAATGTTCAAAATAAAATGTTATTATAAACAATACGGGTAAAGTTTCCGACGGGTGCGGAGAAATAATTCTCTCAATTCAAATTGAATGCGGAGCTTCTTTCTGCGGTGCCCTTTTTCCTCAGGAAAATAAAGCATGGATAACCAGCACAAGACACGCGAACAGCTCATCGAAGAGCTTGCGAAGGCGCAGCAGCGGCTCTCTCAAATCGAGAAGTCACTTGCCGAACACAAGAGAACAGAGAAGGCCGATCAGGACATGTTCAGGGATTTTGTCGAACAGTCCTTTATCGGCGTCTATATAATCCGTGGCGAAAAAATCCTTTACGCCAATGCAAAAACGGCGGAGATCTTCGGATATTCGAGGGAAGAGATGATGTCCACAGTATCGCTTCCGGACCTTGTTGCGGCAGAGAACCGCTCCCTGGTTACGGAAAATATCCGCAGACGCCTGGCCGGAGAAATACAGAGCCTCCTTTACACTTTCAAAGGAGTAAAAAAAGACGGGACCCCGATAACTGTGGAGGTGCACGGGGCCGTCACATCCTATAACGGCGAACCCGCGATCATTGGGGCGTTGCTCGATATAAGCATGCGCAGAAAAATGGAAGAAGAATTGTACAAGGCACAGAAGCTCGAATCCCTTGCGGCATTCGCCGGAGGCGTTGCACATCAATTTAACAACATAATGACCGCCCTTGCCGGCAACATTATCCTGGCAAAAATGTACGCCAAACCCGGCTCGGAGGTCTCGGATATCCTGATCGAAGCGGAGAGGGCCTCTCTCATGGCGGGGGACCTTACCAGGCAATTGCTGTCCTTCTCCAAAGGCGGATCGCCTTTGATCAAAACGGTATCTCTCAATAGCATCATTGCCGAGCTTGCCAGCATATCTTCGAGCGATTCCGGCATAGGCTATGAAATATCTCTGCCTATGAACCTCTGGCCTGTTGAAGCGGACGAGGCACAAATCCGGCAGGCCTTTGTCAACCTCGTCATCAATGCGCGTGAGGCCATGCCGTCGGGCGGCACCATACGGATACGAGCTGAAAATAAAGAAGCCGGGTCTTTGCATCTGTCTTCGCTGGTTCCTGGAGATTATGTAATGGTGACCATCTCAGATCAGGGGACTGGGATTGCAAAGGGCCATATGGAAAAAATTTTCGATCCCTTTTTCACCACGAAGAAACAGAGCAGCGGCCTCGGGCTCACCAACACGATCTCTATAATCAAAAGCCACAAAGGACATATCTCCGTGGAATCAGAGGAAGGGACAGGAACGACTTTTACCTTTTATCTTCCGGCCGCGCCGGATAAGATCCCCGAAGAGAGCGTCGAAAAAAAATTCTTTCTTAACAAGCGAATACTCGTCATGGACGACGAGGACCTGGTAAGGAACGTCATCGACAGGATGCTTACACAGTGCGGATGCACGGCAAGCTTTGCCCGGGACGGGGAGGAAATGATAAGGCTGTATAAGGAGGCCCTGGAAAACGGGACCCCTTTTGATGCAGTACTTATTGATCTGATCATCGCAGGCGGCATGGGGGGCAGGGAGGCCGTCAGACAGCTCCTTGAAATGGACCCTCATGCAAAAGCGATCGTTTCCAGCGGTTATTCCGACGATTCGACAATGTCCGCCTTCAAGACATTCGGCTTCAGCGGAGCGCTTGCCAAGCCCTACAGCATTTCAGAATTAGGGAAAGTACTAAATGACGTTATCTTCGGCAACTAAATATTGGTCACGGGACAGCCTGCGCAACGCGGCACTCCTTTTTTGCGCTCTTTGCCGGCCTTTTCCCTCTCTGGCTGAAACTCTCCTTGTCGGCCGCCCTGCTTTTCATAGTGCCGCCTACAACACCCGTTACAAGATTGAGTACCTTTAGCTGGTCCGGCAGATTCATCCCTGCCAGCCCCGCGCAGACGCCGAATTCCTTGCTCGTAAAAAAGGCAATGCTTTCACCCTTGTGATTTTCACTCCATAAATCCTCAATAGACTGTAAGATAATTCCTTCCGCAAGCACTCTTAATCCCATAGCTTGCCTCCTTTCCACCATCTGTTGTCTCTAAGATCGGTTATTAATTTAGCCTTACAAAAAATATCTGCCGGGCACTACTGCAATCTGCTCTGCTGCCGGTCAGTTAATAAGACATTTCGGAAATAACCTTAATTCCATCTGCACTCGGAGGTCTAGTCTTCCTTGACTCCTGCCCACGACAATGATTCGTGACCTACGTGCCCAACATCCACATAGAGAGGGCACCTCTCATGTGCCCCGACAGTGCAGTATTCCTGCAGTTCATAGACACTCGGGATATAAGGCTTATCGTCCGCCTTACAGGATGAAACCGTCCACTTCAACAAGTGAGGGCAACTCATATCTCTTCGGCCCTTCCTTCAGCATTTTTCGCATATATCTCGCAATCTTTATAGTTGCCGCCGCAGTAGTAGATTGTGGCCTCCGCATATAAGCTGCTGGTACTGATGCAGTAACAGTTGTCTAAAGGCTTATGAATATTCGGGCATAAAACCTTTTTCCCTGTCTGATTGGGCATTTCTCCGTCCATTTCACTGTTTCTTTCTCGCACATCCTCACGATTGCACTTCCTCTCCAAAATCATCATCACGCGAGTCCTTTCCTAAATTTGATGAGCCCAGGGCTCATCAGGTCTCTCGGGGAGACAAAGGTCATTCGTCCCCTTTTGGTCAGGTTAATACAAGATATATGCCTGAAGTCTCATTATGTCCGAGTAATGTCAATTTTCTTGATTCATTTTATTGAATTTTGTAATCGACATGCCAGATAGAAAAATTAAGCAGAAAGATCAATCGGTTACAGACAGATGAGGGGTCATGATCGGTAGCCTTCCAGGAAGAGTTGCCCAGTACGAAGGCTAAAAGAACACTATGTCAAGAGGACTCACTTCGGCATAATATGTGGCATGCATCAATGTAGAGATGCCACGCATGTGTGGCAAGCCACAGGGTACCCACGCTAGAGCGCCTTGTTTTTTATCGCAGGGAAAATGATTTATCCTCTGGAACAACCACGGGTTTATCCTCTTTAGAGAGAAATACCTAACGGAGTTTACTCAGGCTTCAAAGGAATATTTAGCTTCTGGATCTTTCTATAGAGGGTCTTCCGGTCAAACCCGAGCAGCCTGGCGGCTTTGGCCTTGTTCCAGCCCGTTTTTTCGAGAGCATTGAAGATATCCGATGCCTCGTCACTTCCTCCGTCCCTGTGAGTCCGTGCCTTGACAACCGAAGAGTCCCTAATATGGCCGGGAAGATGGTCCAGGATAATAGTATTTTGACGGCAGAGTATAAAAGCATGCTCAAGCGTGTGCTCAAGTTCTCTGATATTGCCCGGCCAGGAATATTCCATGAAAATCTGCTGGACATCGGCTGATACGGCACTGATGTCCCTGTCCAGCTTCTTATTGAACTTATCGATAAAATGGTCTACAAGAAAAGGGATGTCTTCGCGCCTTTCCCTGAGAGGGGGAACAGCGATTTCAACGACCTTGAGACGGTAAAAGAGGTCTTCTCTGAACTCACCGCGTCTGATCTTCGCCGCAAGGTCTTGGTTGGTCGCGGCAACGACACGGACATCTGCTTTTATTGGGGTCGAGTCCCCCACACGTTCGAATTCCATATCCTGAAGGACCCTCAATAGTCTGAGCTGAATACGATGGGATATATCGCCGATCTCGTCAAGGAAAATCGTGCCTTTGTCGGCCCTCTGGAAACGGCCTACTTTGTCTTTTACTGCGCCGGTAAAGGCGCCCTTCACATGCCCGAAGAGTTCGCTTTCAAGCAAGCTTTCAGAGAGAGCGGAGCAGTTCACCTTCACCAAGGGTTTGTGACTGCGGATGCCCTTATAGTGGAGGGCCTCGGCGGCAAGCTCTTTTCCAGTTCCGCTTTCACCTGTTATCAGCACGGTAGTCTGGACATCGGCAAGACTTTCTATCAGCGAATAGATCTCCTGCATCTTCTCGCTCGTTCCTATAATATTATGAAACTGACGCCGTTCCTTCAGGTCACGTTCCAGATCAAACAAACGCGTCTCGTCTCTGATCACGATCACCGCCCCTGAAAAGAGCCCCTGGTGGTCTATGAGGGGAGACGTGGAAAGGCTGACCACGTGACCCGCCCGGTTCTTATGATGGCACTCGATGTGAAACATCTCGACCGGTTTCTTCTTATCGATGGTCTCCACAAAGGCATCCAGGCAGTTTCTCCTGCAGCCCACCTCCAGGGAATTAAAGATCTTTCCGATCGCCCCACGCGTTATACCGCAGATCTTTTCGGCCGCCCTGTTGAGTTCCACGACCCTCAGTTCTTCATCAACCGTAACGATAGCATCCTTTACGCTCCTGAAAATCGCCTCCAGATTGAGCCGGTACTTTTCCTTTTCATCGCTTAATGCCTTATCCCTCAGTGCCATTCGCGCTACCCGCAACAATGTCTCCTGATGGACCGGCTTGGAGATGTAGTCAAACGCACCCAGTCTCACCGCATCCGATGCGCTCTCGATATTCGGAGCTCCGGTGACAATGACGAAAGGGCAATCAAGATTTCGCTCCCTGGCCTCGCGCATCAGATCGATTCCTGTCCTGCCGCCGCCAAG
Source organism: Thermodesulfovibrionales bacterium (assembly GCA_044450345.1). Classification (GTDB taxonomy): domain Bacteria; phylum Nitrospirota; class Thermodesulfovibrionia; order Thermodesulfovibrionales; family UBA6898; genus Sulfobium. Next base: position 5,003 of record JBIOIY010000027.1, read on the forward strand.
CAGGATGTCTGCAAAAACAAGGTCGCACCCGGGTCCTGTAAGCAGAGCCGAGGCTTCGCCATAGTCAGATGCAGTCGTCACGGAATACCCTTCGTCCGAGAGAAAGGTATTAAAAGTGAACCGGATGCTCTCTTCGTCGTCAATAACAAGAATATTTGCCTTATTTTCCATTACGCTCCTTTGCAGGAAGGTCGATAGTCACCTTCGTATAGGCACCCTCAACGCTCTCTACCGCGAGCCTGCCGCCATGGCTCCTTATGATCCCGTGACTTATACTTAACCCCAGGCCGGTTCCCAGCCCGCTCGGCTTTGTTGAAAAGAAAGGGTGCACAACCTTGTCGATAATGTCGGCGGAGATGCCGGTGCCCGTGTCATAAAAAGTCGCCCTTACAAAGGGGGCATTATCGATCGGTATCCTCTCAACTGATATTAGAAATTTCTTCTCTTTTTGCGCCCCGGGATATTTCTGGTTCAGGGCATACCTCGCATTGCTTATGACATTCAGGAAGACCTGCTGGATCTGCTGGGGGTTGGCAAATATGTCAGGCAGTCTGCCCTGGATATTGACAAGCAGTTCGATGCCGTCTTTGCGGATCTGCGTTTCTGTCAGCGTAAGGGTGTCTTCCATGATCTTCTGGACAGCTGCCGTTATCCTCTCTTCCTTTCTTTCACGCGCAAAAGAAAGAAGGCCGCGTACGATGCCCGCGATGCGGTCTCCCTCCCTGATTATCCTTTGCGCGATTTCGTTTTCCTTGCTGCCCGCCGAAATTTTATTGGCAAGGATCTGAGCGTAGTTGATTATACCGTTGATGGGATTATTGATCTCATGTGCCACACCCGCGGCGAGCTCGCCGAGAGAGGCAAGATGGCTGGCCCGCATCGCCTCCGCCTGAAGCGCGGTCTTCTCAGTGATGTCGCTGAGGACTATAATGACACTATTGACCGCCCCTTCCTCACCCTTGATCGGAAAGGCCCTGCCGTCGAGCAGCTTTCCCGAAGGGGTCGTCCACTGGGAGTTTTCGTTGGTGCCGGTGTTGAAGCTTCTCAAAGCGAAACAGTCCTCACACGGCTCCGAACGGTTGTACCACATTTCAAAACAGTGCAGCCCGGTCAGCACGGAAGGCTCCCTGCCGAGCAACGATGAGGCGGCGCTGTTCGCCCACATGACCCTGAGGTCAGAGGAAAGCAGGAGCAGCGAGTCGGGCATAGCATCCAGCACAGTATTAAATTCCAGTGAAAGCTTGCGGAACTTGGCCTCGCTCTCCTTCAGCGTCTCCTCGGTCATCTTGCGGTAATTGATCTCGTTGGTGAGGAGCTGGACAGCGGTCTTCAATTCTACGGTCCTTTCTTCCACCATCTCCACAAGGTGCTCCCTATGTCTCTTCAATTCCTCCTCAGCCTTCTTGCGGCCCGTGACGTCCCTCACGACCCCCACCATTGACAGGGGCTCGCCCTTTGCGTCTTTGATGATGGATGCCGTCAGCCACACGGGGAACTCTCTGCCCTCTTTATGCCTGACCATTAGTTCGCCGTTCCAGCGGCCCGCCTTCCGTATATTCGGGATAATTTCCCTGCCGGCATAGTCGGGATCGACGTTCATCTCATTTACGTGTCTCCCGAAGAGTTCTTCCTGGGAGTAGCCGTATATCTCCGTTATCGCCCTGTTTGAATACACGATGTATCCGGTGAGATCGGTGATCTGGATCCCGTCCATCGTCTCTTCCACAGCCTTCGAAAAGAGCATCAGCTTTTCTTCCATCTTCTTCCTCTGCGAGATGTCCCGTTCGATCGCAAGTATATAGGGCCTCCCGGACAGATGGATGAGTTGGGCTGAAACCTCCGCAGGAAAAATTCCACCGTCTTTGCGCAGATGACGGACCTCGAAGGTGACAGACCCTCCCGACATGATCCGTTTTATCAGGTCCGGCGCCTTCTTTCGACCCTCCTCATCATTGAGGGCCGATATCGGCATGCCGATCAGTTCATCATACTCATACCCGTTCATGACGCAGGCCGTGATATTGGCGTCCACGATTTTAAGTGTCTCACTCCCGGCATCTATGAGGAGAATGCAGTCCGATGCAAGGTTGAAGAGCGACCTGAAACGTTCCTCGCTGTCTCTCAATGCCGTATTTATCAGGTTGAGACGTTCGTTTGCCTCCGACAATTCGGCGGTACGCGCCATGACCATTTCTTCCAGGCGCTGATAATATTTCCTCAAGTCGTCTTCGGCCTTCTTACTTTCGCTGATATCCATAAATATCCCGACAACGCTGCGGATCTGCCCGTCAGCGCCGGGCACCGGATTGAGCACCGCGTTCAAGATCAGCCGTTTCCCGTCGGGTCGAGTGCCCTCGGCCTCAAAAGAATGCTTCTCCCCCTTCAAAACACCCGCAAAGAGTTCATCTATGCCACGGCCCGTATCGTGCGTCCTGAACCTGTCAAACCTCTTGCCTATGATCTCTTCCTCACTGCAGCCGATCAGACTGAGCCCCGCCTTGTTGATCGTCACACATCTGCCCTCCCTGTCAAAGAGCATTACACAATCCGGCGAGCCATCGACAAGGCTGCGGTAACGGCGCTCCGATGTGCGGATCCGTGCTGCGGACTGGCGAAGGATCTGCATCATGGCGTAGCAGGCAACAGCAAGACCAAGGCTGGCAAGCCCATAAAAAAAAGAGAGAGAGTCAATCCGCCAAGTAAAGAAGTCTTTCATGAAATGCAGTCCCATATTATTCCGAAAGAGAGAATAAGTCCATTCACTATTAAAACAAATTTTCTCTTAAATTGTCTCTATGCCCCCTATTTGCTTTGCGGGCTGACAGACGCCTGCCGATGATGATAGAATATCTGTGGTTATTTCCCAAAGGCAGACGGCAGGACAGTCGACTTTGCACAATTATGGATTCTGAACTCTCAACTTATCTCCAGGTCTTTAAGAACAGGCGTATCGTTGTGATGGTGCTGCTGGGGTTTTCATCAGGACTTCCTATTTCTCTGACAGCCGCCACTTTGCAGGCATGGATGACGGTGGCGGGCGTTGACCTGAGGACAATCGGCGTTTTCGGCCTGGTTGGGCTCCCTTACATCCTGAAATTCCTCTGGTCGCCCTTCATGGACCGCTATGCCCCTCCCCTACTCGGGAGAAGGAGGGGTTGGATAGTCCTGACACAACTCAGCCTGGTAGGTGGAATAAGCACAATGGCCTTCGGGTCTCCGGCAAATGCACCGTGGACCCTGGCTGCCCTCTCCCTGCTTGTGGCCTTTACGTCGGCCTCCCAAGACATCGTGGTAGACGCCTATCGTACCGACGTCCTGCACGAAACCGAAAGGGGCGCAGGCGTTGCGGTTTTCGTGACCGGCTATCGCATCGCGATGCTCGTTTCCGGAGCGCTTGCGTTCATCCTTTCCGACCTGATAGGTTGGCGAAGCACCTACCTCTTGATGGCGGCGCTGATGTCCGTCGGCATCGGGGCTGCCTTTTTCGGGCCAGAACCGGAGCGCTCAGTGGTTCCGCCGCAAAGCCTCCGAGAGGCTGTATGGGGACCATTGAAAGATTTCTTCTCGCGCCGCGCTGCGTTTATGATCCTGTTACTGATCGTCCTGTACAAACTTGCCGACGCGTATGCCGGGGCGATGACGACACCTTTCCTGATCCGCGGCCTCGGTTTTTCGGCCACCGACGTCGGCACGGTCAATAAGGCATTCGGCCTTGCTGCGTCGATCGTGGGCATCACCCTGGGGGGAGCATTGATGGTGAAACTTGGACTGTTCCGTTCCCTTCTGGCCTTCGGGATATTGCAGGCTGTCTCCATCCTCTCATTCGTGCTCCTGGCTCTCGCCGGAAAAAGTTACGCTATTATGATCATCTGTATCGCCCTTGAGAATTTCACGGCAGGCATGGGCACAGCAGCGTTTCTCTCCCTCCTGATGGGGTTATGCAATCAAAGGTTCAGCGCCACCCAGTATGCCCTCTTATCGTCGCTCGCCGCAGCGGGAAGAATATTCATCGCTCCAACTTCAGGATACGTGGCAGCAACGACAGGGTGGCCGGCCTTCTTTCTTATCTCGGCTCTCGCCGGAATCCCGGGGCTGCTGCTTCTATGGCGATTACGTGCAGATATCTCAGCCCTCCACCGGGAAACAGCCTAATTTTATCCTGCGCGTCATCCAATGCGCGATCTAAAACGTATCTCGGCCGCTGCATTCGCAAAATGCAGGGCGGAGGCAGGCGTGGTATTGGAGCGGCTTCTTTTATCCCGATGGATGTCGGGAGAAAGGCCCTCGGAGATCCGCCGATGGCGGATCGAGAATGAGCGACAATATTACGCCTGCCCCCGTCCCCCGGATACCTTACGCATCAAAGCGATGGGCCTCAATAGTATCAATCCGGGCTTGCCGGAAATATAATTTATTAAATCCTCATCTACAACTTTTCGATGACGCGACGAGGCGTGCCTCAAATATGCTTTCCCCTTACCTGTTATTATGATAATGCCGACATGCGAGACATCGAGTCCCGGGGCTTCCGAATATATACCGGCGTAATCGCCTGTGCGGAGTCCGTTGAGGACCTTGTCGTCCACCGCAGGCGACGGGATATATTTTATTTCGCGCCGTGCGGGCCGGATCCCCGCAATCCACGATGTCCCGTCCCCCTTTTTGTTAAGTACCTTTTGGACTGTTACCGCCGCAGACTCTCCAATCTCGGGAGTGGCGTCTTTCACGAAGGCCGCATTGGACTCCATCCAGTCGGTGAAGAAGTGGTTCCGGTCTTCAAAGGAGATCCGTCCTCCCCCGTATCTGATTTTTTGCAGGTTCGCTACAAAGTCGGAAAAAGAGCCGGAAATCCTCATCGCCTCCACGTAATCGATAAAGGTAAAGCAATCGACACCTCCCAAATTCACGACAAAGACCTCAGGCGTATTCCGGTCCCCAGGGAGAGTATACTCCTGGTAAGCCGTCCCTAGAAACTCCCGGGAGAGAACATCAATCCTGTTTCCGGCATCTCCGATCTTAGAAGACTCTAGGATGAACTGGTCCAGTTCCTTTTCCGTCCATTTACCTGAGATAAAAAGTATTCTTTCCCTCATACAATAGGCGCCGGAATCACGGCAGGGGAATGGAATTCACAGCTGACTTACGAAGAATACAGACGCCTCATACCGGAAACCTCGAAACTGACCCACCCCTAGCAAACATTATTTGGGCCCGCCGTTTTTACCAACGCTCTTTTTCCGGCTTTTCCGGATTGTCCGCCTTTTCAGACTTGTCCACAGAGTCGACCGGCTCCATCATTATCGGTCTCTCTCCTTTGTCCGAGTCAGCCGAATTTTCTTTCTTATCCATCTTCTCCGAAGTGCCCTCGCTTTTCTCCATTTTTTGAGGGGTTCCAGTTCCTGAGGCGTGTTCATTCAGCAGCTTCTGCAGCCTGTCGACCACGGGCGGGACCTTGAGCTTCTTGTTCCCGATAATGTCGGCCGGAAGGGCGTACCCGGTGCCGTAAAAAGCCTCATTCGCATCATGGTTGATCTGAATGCCTGCGCCGTCAAGGGCCAGTCCGGCGAAGAGCCCCCTGCTCCTTGAGTAAGAGTAGATCTCCGATTTGAGGAGTATATCTGTAGAGGCTGATGCCTGCCTGCCGACAGGGCCGGCTGCTACGCTTGCGTCAGCGCCGAGAGTAAACTTGCCCTTCATTATCCCCTCTACGCTTCTGCTGCTCTTAAAAACGAGGATTATGTCGATTGACTCGACGCCGATCTGCCAACCGATGCTGCCGCCTGCGACCGTGATGAAAACAGGGTTTGACCAGCTGCCGTCTTTTTGGCGTACCACGAGGATGCCCTTGCCGTAACGGCCGCCGAGAATAAAACCGGCCTTTATCACACCCGGGATGATCGCGATGCCTTCGGCGTTGCCGAGGAGAGCAGGTGGGATCCCCCTTTCCGGTATAGACAGGGTCTGATCAAGCACCTCGACGGCGTCATCTATCTTCACAATTCCCGCGTTGTCCGCCTTTGCGGGAGACGATATCACCGTAAGGAATATGCTTAAGGCCGCTAACATTATGATGATTCTCTGCATTTCACACCTCCTGTAATATTGATAAATTCTGTCTTACATAATGGTTCAAAGTATATCAAATTCTCGCGAAAAACTATGTGAAAAAAATTTCATCCGATGCACAATTAAGATGTCCGAAGTCGTATCCTGCGCGTTTCACAACACCGGCGAAGGCATTGATAAGCCCTTCTCTTCTTTCATTGATATCCCGGAGAGCGGCGATGAACCTGCGATACTCACGCGCAGGAACCGTTTGAATATGTTCCAGGAGAGGCCCGCAGAAATACCAGTTGCACCGGTGAGGCCGAAGAGGACGTCTTATGCTGCAGCCCCTTTCCCCGAGAAACTGGCAGGGCTCCGTATCTCCGGCCCCCCTCCTATAAAATGGGGCCCTTTCTCCGAGCCCACAGATGCAGATAATGTCCGCAAGTTCATGGTAAGAATGCCTGTTTACGCAGCAGACCTTAAGGCAGGCAGGGCATACAACTGAGGTATGCCGTTCGATAAAGAGGCCCGCGGTTTCGACAGCGGCGGAAACCCCCGCAGCGCGTCCCCTCAGCTCTTCCAAATCATCTGCGCAGTTCGAGAAGAGGTCCTCCACCTCTTTCCGGATGGAATACAGCGCGTCGATGCCGGCCCCTCTCGCCGAACCTGTTCCACACCAGTCTGCAATGCCGGCATCATCGTGAGCAGCACTTCGCAGGGGAGAGGTCACTTCGTAAATCTCAGCCCGCTGCCTGACAAAAAGGGGTTCTTAATCAATTCTTCCCCAATGGTCGTTTCGTCACCATGACCGCAATAAACCCTTGTATCGGACGGCAGGGAGACGAGTTTTTTGAGAGAGCCCTCAAGCTTCGCAGTATCTCCGCCCGGAAGGTCGGTCCTTCCCACCGACCTTCTGAAGAGCGTGTCCCCGGTAAACAATGTCCCATTTAGATAGAGACATATGCTCCCCGGAGTATGACCGGGGGTATGCAGCACTTCCCACGTATTGCCGCCAATAACGATTTTATCTCCCTCAGTAACCAGGATATCCGGGTCCGGGAAATCCTCCTCTGAAAGGCCCCATGAAAGACACAGGGTTTTGGCCATACGGTAAGTCTCTTTTTCGTCTTCATGCATAATGATGGAAGCCCCGTATTTGCCTTTCAGTTCTCCTGCGGCGCAGACGTGGTCGTAATGGGCATGGGTAAAAAATATGTATTTAGGCGTGATTCCCTGCCCCTCAAGAAGATCAGCTATCCTTTCGAATTCGTCTCCCGGGTCGATTACGGCCGCCTCTGACGTACCCCCATCATATACAACATAACAGTTCACACCTAGTTGGCCGACAACGATCTTTTCGATGGTCATGAAAACCTCCCGGGGCCTGAATTATCTCATTATACGCCAAGGGCCGCGATAAGTGCATCAGGCGGACTCATGCATGTCCCGGCAGAGGGAATTTTCAGGCTCATCCGGTTCATTCGTTCTATCGGCGGAATTAGCCTGTTCACAAAACAACTCCGGATGCGCTAAAATATCGGTATGTTAGGACCGTACAAAGACCTCGGATTAAAATGCCGGGGATGCAAGGGAACCTTGAATCTCACCTTCGGCTGACGCGGCGTAGCACTGCGCTGCATGGAATGCGGCAGAAAGTTCACCCTCACCGAATACATAAATGAAATCGACGAAAAGACCTGGGAAAAGATATCGGGTCGCTCTTGTGACAGAGCGTAGGGACAGATTTCCCTCTCTCTAATACTGCAAAGCCACTCTCCCGCTAAGGCACAAGACCGGACAAAAGTCGTGGGATGGTCGTCTGCACAGGGTGAATGTATGCCGGGACAGCATGCCTGATGCCATAAGACAGTTAAATGCCTTCCATTACCATATAAGCAGCTGCCCATGATAGATAAAACTGTTTCATGTATATTATTATAGACGACTAAAAATCAACCGATTACAGGGGGGCCAGATGAGCATCAGAGAAAATATCTATCAGGTGGTGGAGTTGATAAGACCATCTCATATCCTCGTGAGCGTATTCGACAAGTCCGGACTCGAAGACCTGGTGAAGGGTATCCTCGGGGTGAACCGCAACGCGAGGTTCTATTCTACCGGCGGTACCGGCAAGAAGATCTTGGAGATCCTCGGACCGGATGCGCTCAGAAATTACACCTCTGTCGAAGACTTTACAGGAGCGCCTGAGATGGAGGGCGGCCTTGTAAAAACACTCCACCCAAAGATTCACGCCGGTCTCCTTGCCGAAAGGGGCAACCCCGCCCATGAGGAATACCTGTTCAAGACCCTCGCAAAGATGGGAGATTCTCCGGGTGTCTACTTCGATATCTTCGTGGGCAACCTCTATCCCTTTACGTCGGTGGTTGCAAAAGACGGTACCACGTCGGAGACGGCGAGAGTAAATATCGATATCGGCGGCCCAGCCATGACCATGGCATCGGCAAAGAACTGGCATAGCGTCACAGCTCTCACCTCACCTGCACAATACAAGGGCTTTATCTCCTCACTCAATGCCAACGGCGGCATGATCGGGCTCGAGCAGAGATTCAGGCTGGCGGCAGATGCGATGAAATCTATCGGCGAATACAGGACGGCGATAGGAAACTACTTTTTTTCCCTCGATTTCCAGAAGGATGTAAGACCTCATTTGAACGTCAAATAGCCGGCGTAGCCTGTTGCTGCATCATAGATAAAAAAATTCAGCGGAGGTGATAAATGCGCAAGATTCTGTTTCTGGCAATAACCCTGGCTCTCCTGCAGTATGCCTCAAATTCATACGGGTTCAGCAATAAAGGAGAAAACTGCTCTAAGTGTCATACCCTGAAAAAGGAAGAGGCAGCGGCCTTATTGAAGGAGATCGACCCCAATATCAAGATACTCAACATCAAACTCTCACCTTTAAAATCCTTGTGGGAGATAGACATTGAGTCGAGCAATAAAAAAGGAGTGATATATCTAGATATCACAAAGAAATATCTGATCTCAGGCCAACTAGTCGATATCAAGGGCAAGAGGAACCTCACACAGGAAAGCAGTGAGGAAATTAATAAGATCGATGCTTCGAAAATCCCGCTTGGCGACGCAATCGTCATGGGCGACAAAAACGCAAAAAAGCGGGTAATCGTCTTCACGGACCCTGACTGTCCCTTCTGCGCAAAACTCCATCCTGAGCTTAAGAAGATCATAGCCGAAAGAAAAGACGTCGTTTTCTTCATAAAGATGTTCCCCCTGCCGATCCATAAGGAAGCGGCAGACAAGTCGAAGGCGGTCGTCTGCGGGAAATCGCTCGCAATGCTCGAGGCGGCCTTCGAGAAAAAACCGATATCTAAGGCGACGTGCAAGACCTCCGCCATAGACGAAAACATCAAGCTGGGGCAGAAGCTGGGAATAACAGGAACTCCCACCCTCGTAATGCCGGACGGGAGAGTAATTTCGGGGTTCCGGGACGCCAACGCGCTGAAGGCATCGATCGACAAAAAATAGATCCTAAAAAAAGTGTCAGTGCCGGTTATCAGCCGGTAGCAACATCAGTATATGCCTCCGCAAAGACATCACTGACACCGGCACTCTACGCACTTACAGGTGCCTGTCTATCGTCCCAGTTACTTCTGAAAACTCATATTCGTACTTATGCGGTCTTCTTCCGAAGCAGATACCGAGGCTTTCGAAGAGGGCTATCTCCGTGACGTCCACCTCTCTCCTTTTAATCGCCGCCGAGGTGGCGATGTAGTCGATCTTCTTGCCGTTCACGCTGACGACAGTATTGCCGGTCTTTCCGGAAAGGAGAAGGAAGACCGCGGCAGCGCCTGCCCTGTACCCGAAATTGACATCATAGGAGGAAGATCCGCCGGAACGGACGAGGTGGCCGGGGGTTACTTCCCTCACTTCGGGAATCACATATATCCCGGGCACAAACATCCCGGTCTTCTTCATGAACTCCAGGACATCCGGATCGGCCTTCAGCCTTTTCTCGATCTGCTGCCTGACATATTTGCCGGCACCCGCAAGTTTTTTGTGGCCGAAGGCGTCGACGCCGGCAGATTCGTCATAAAGGAGATCGCCGCTTGCGGTCGTAAGACCTTCCGCGACAACAATGATATACGTGCCGGCCTTTACGTCGCTCCGCAATACCTTCGCAAAGTACGTGCTTTTCAAGTGCTCATACACGATATCGAAATCGACCGGGATCTCGGGGATCAGGATGCAGTCGGCCTCGGCGCCGACCCCTCCCCGAAATGCGGTGTGTCCGACATACCTCCCGAAAACCTCGATCACGAGGATGCGGTTATGGCTCATGCCCGTGGTCTTGAGGTCCCTTGTGAAAGTGGCGATCCTGTTTATCGCCGAATCGCCGCCCACGCTGTAGGGCTGCAAATCAAGATCCATGGTCTTGGGGACATGGACGCAGGGAATGCCCTGGGAAGAAAGGTCGACGACTACGCTTCCGGTATCGTCGCCGCCGCTGATGATAAGGGCGTCTATCCCGAACTTCTTCAGTCCGTTTTTTATACGCTCATATTTCTGGGGATCGGCGATCTTGCTTATCTTCACGCGCGAATGGCCGGCCTCGGACCCTGCAAGTGACGCCTCGATCTTGCTCACCCTCTCGGCGCTCAGAAGGACAACTTCTTCCAGGTCGACAAGATTATAAAGACCCGCGTATCCGTTGGGGATGACGACCGCTTCGATACCCTGGGCGTAGGCCTCTTTCGCCATCCCCTTGATCACCGCGTTGAGCCCCCCGCAATCACCCCCGCTTGTGATTACACCGATTCTTTTGATGGATGCCATATCTCCTCCCTAAAAGGTTTGTATGTTTACTTCATAAAAAAACAGCAGCCTTCTTGCGCACCCTTCCTCCCCTTACGTTAAGGGAAGGTGAGGAGGGGTTACTATCACCCCGTCGCCCTCCCGCCGTTTTCGATAAGGGCCTGAACAGGCTTTAGACCGTACGGGGTACCCTGCTCAATCGCGGTAAGGACCGTCCCGCCGCCCGTGAAAAAATAATATTGTGCATTATCGAGCACCGAAAGGTAAAGACCCGGACAGAGGTCCTTGAACTCCTGGAGCGTATCTCCGCCTCCGTAAAGTTTCTTGGCGTGGGTGTTCCGGTCGATCGTCTCGTCGAGCGCCTGGGAGCCGTCATAAAAATGCGGGGTAAGCCCCATCACCGCGTTGACAAAGAGGGTGCTTGAATGAAGAATCGCGTCAAGGACCGTCTTATCCGAAAAAGATTCCTTGTCTATGTCCAGGATGTACCCGTAGCTATTGCCCTTCCTGAAGTCCTTCAGCGAGAGGGTCCTGTGCTTTCCCTCCACTTTTCCATCGAGGATGTCCGACTCTACTACGAAGGGGAGCTCAACTATCTTCCCGTCCTTCTCATCCATGGCCACAAGTTCCTGCGCAGCCTCGATCTCTTTTTCGGAGACCCCCGCGATTCTCACGCCGTATTTGGCGCATAAGAACGTGTTGTAGATTACTCCCCCGAGGATAAGCCTGTCGGCCTTCCGGTATATCGCATAGAGCGGCCCGATCTTCGTGTCGTATTTCGACCCGGCAACTACGGCAGTGAAAGGCCTTCCGGGGTTGAGCACGTAATCGAGGTTCACTATCTCTTCCTGCATCAAAAAACCCGCAAATGAGGGCAGGTATTTGGCGATGTCGTATGTCGAAACATGGGGCTGCCACGAACCGAAGGCGTCATTGACGAATATGTCCGCAAGACCTGCAAGCTGATGCGCCAGCTTGTCCTGTCCTTCTTCCTTTGACTCTTCGGCCTGGAACCAGCGTGTATTCGGCAGATATATGCCGCCTATCCGCCTCTCCTTCAATGCCCTTATGGCGTGGTTAATTGACGTGTCGATGCCTGTGATGCCCTGGCCGGGGACTACGTTAAACTCGGGGATATGGAATTTGATATGGAGCTTACGTTCAAGATATTCGACGATAGGCCTGACAGACTCTTCTTCCCTGCACTTGATCTCGCCCGTCTTCTTGTCCTTCGGTCTTCCGATATGGGTCATCAGGATCGGCCGGCCGCCCCTTTCGACGATGTTATAGAGGGTGCCGAGAGTGCGGTCGATACGGTAAGGGTCCCTGATCTGGCCGTTCTTGACGACGTTGTGGTCGAACCTCACAAGGACGACCTTCCCCTCTATCGGGGCGTTCTGCAGCAAGGGGAGCCGCTCATCTATCGCGGACATATGACACCTCTAGGTCTAACTATTACCTTCATTTATTAATGAATAAATAGTAATGTAGTTTAGAGGCAATTGCAAGGATTGGTCGCTGCAGGAGAAACGCCGTCGCGAACTTCACCGACGCCCATTTAGAGGACACCTGTCAAGGTAAAAAGATCCTCTTTCGAAGTTTTTTTGACTTCTCCCTTTTCATGAGCTGCCGATAACCTTTGCCATTGCCGTTTTTTCTTTGATATTCGGCTGCAGTCTTCACTGTGCCAGACACCCATCAGGATCGAGGCCGCACCCAGAGATCACTCCCCAAAGAGGGCCCTTCCGCTTTATAGCGAACCAGAAAACCTTCGGCTCCGTGCCGGGTCCAATTCGTTTCGTACAATTCCTATGGTTCTTAGACCAGTCCGCCATGGCTCCCGGCCCGGGCAGTAAAGATACCGGTAACTCTTATGTTGCTGGGTGAGACAGTGTTCCAATCAAACCGTTGGTTTAGTCCCAGTCGGTGAACAGGTTAGCTGCCCCACCCAGTCTTTCATGCAAACATTTTCTCAGGCATGAACGGGACTCCGTCTCTCATGATGTAAAACGCCGCCCTCGCCAGCTTGTGTGCCAGTGCACTGTGCGCAATCGGTGCGTTTGTCCTCCTCCGCTTCCGGTCATAATAAGCTCTCGCTTGAGGGTCAAGCCGTCGCGCAAGCTCTCCTGCTTCGGCAAATGCCCAGGACAGATATTTGTTGCCGTTCTTCCTGTTATTTGTCCCTTTCTTCTTGTCATTGCTGAATCTCGCAGCAGGTACCTTCCTGCAGTACGACACATAGTTGCCTACATCTGCAAAGCGATCAATAGGACCCGTCTCCATCATGATCGTCAGTGCCAGGACCCTTCCGACTCCTGGCATACTTAGGAGAAGATCATACGGCCGCTTGAGGTTCATCTTTTTTTCTACGGCCACCTCGATTGCCCTGATCTGCCTGGTAAGAGAGTCAATCGCATCCTTACTCACCCTGCCGGCAAGGGAGAGATCATCGTTGCCAGCTAAAAGCGGTGTCACCTGATCCTTCCTCAATGCCTTTATATGATTCGCATTCATCTTTGCACCTATGTTCCTGGCGAGGATGTTCTGAAGACTCAAAATAAGAGATGTTCTCAACCTCACCAGATGTCCTCGTTTCCTCAGAAGGTCTCGGAGAGGTCTTTGTTCCCTTGGATAGATGAATCCCTCAGGCAATATCTTCAGTCTCAGCATTTCGGCAAGCCAGAAGGCGTCATCTTCGTCATCTCCATGCTTGAGTCCACAATACTGCTGCACTCTGGAGGGATTAGCTAAGTGGACCTGATAGCCTTCCTCCATCATAAGATCGACCAGCACATACCAGTTGTAAGTCGACTCCACGACAATCCCCTCAATATCCTTTTTGAATGGTCTGAGTGACTCTGAAATCAGACTTGAATCGTTCCGGAGTTTCTTCTTCCATAGTCTTTCACCATTCTCATCGATGATCCCCACAAAGGTATTGGTTGAATGGAGATCAAATCCTGTGTACAATCCCATAAAGCACCTCCTCAAAGGTTAAGATTGGTTCTCTTACCTCGAGCATACCGCAAACCGATATGCTCGGGGAGGTGCCCTCTATATGATTATCAACTCAATAGTTTCAGGCGGACAAAACTCTATGAAGATTACGAACAGAATAGAAGACCTTTCAAAAGATCTGATGACGCGTGTTCCAGCCACAAGTTTTCATTTTTTAGTAAGCAATTAAAGCGCGATTTCGAGTTGAAAGAAAGATTACCAAGACGGATCCCAAGCTCTCTTTAAAGGGCTTCGACGACGGGTTAAGCCCCAGGTGGCCATCCCCGGAGGCTTACAATTAATTCTTGTACAAATTGCAATACTATTTTACAAGAATCTCAAAGTGAACACGCTCGATTATCCCTGCCTCACGCCCGACCCATTTTCCCCAGATTCAGACGAAGTGCCGCTTGACATTTTTCCTGGGTCATTTCGCTTATGTCCCGGATATCGGCTGTGATACTAAACACCTCTACCATTTCCCCCTAAATATGTTCGCGACAGTGTCAAAAAACAGATGGCTGAAAAAATCCGTCTTTATATTATATGCGTCCCAATGGTATTCAATGATCTCCATCTCTGGGTACCACCTTATATGTAGCGTATCATGATCAAACTTAAGGTTGTTCTTACGACCCGTGACGAGATCGGTACTATGTCTGCCCCTGCATCCCGGCAGCGAGCATAATGACCTAATCGTACACCATTTCACTCCACCGGGATCTTCGACGGTGTAATACTTGATGCCTCCTTCTATTGCCTCCCTCCTTGCTGCCGCCTTTGCCTGCGCGTCGATGCCTAATATCTTTTCCATTTCACTAATCATCACCTCTCCATTACCACTTTATTCACTCCAGTTTGACCGCAATCACTCCGAAAATATAGACCACAAAAAGGATTTTGTCAACGTTTTCTGTATTATTTGTACAGTGCCGCCCAAAGATCATTTGTCTGGTTTGACATAGAAAGGTCGGCAGGTATCCGACGCGGGCAGCCCCACCCCTGACCGGTCTCCCTCAACCCGTCAGCGACGGTGCAACACCGAGATCGCGATCGCGAGTGTCGTGAGTAACGTCCTCAGCTTGTGACTAAGGACATTCCTTAGGATGAGTTTAAGTGTGATCATTTGTCTCTAAATAAAGCCTCTCGCCATCCCATGCCGCCGTTTTTTCGAACCTTTATTCGTACTATGTAGTAGTATATTACCTAATAAGAAGCGAGGCGGGCACCGGTTGCAAACCGGCAAGGTCAACCAGCATGCAGTGCTTCTCGCATCGGCATTGTGCAGCATATAAGTCCCCCCTTGGACGGTCGCTGGTTCTTCCTTCTGTCCGTGGGCAAAAAGATGGATGTTGCTGCATTAAACTAGTCATTACAGCATGAGGAGATTATAGATGAGAATTCTCTTATTGGCCATGCCCGACAGCGTTGACATGATTGACTATTTCTGCAAGATCCCGAATCTGGCCCTCGTTTCTCTTGCCGGCAGTCTCGAAGGACATGAGGTAAAAGTCATGGACCTGATATCGTTCAAGCCAAAGATCCGTAAACCACTTAAGGAGATATTGGATGATTTCAGACCGCAATTCGTGGGCATGAGCGCAATGACGTTCCAGTTCGGTTCACTTCTCAGAATAGCCTCATTTATCCGCAGCCTATACCCCGATATCAGACTTGCAGCAGGCGGGTATCACGCCAGTCTACTTTCGGGAGAATTGACGTCGGGCGCCCGGGACCTCCCTTTGGATTTCCTGATCAGGGGAGAGGGCGAGCAGACGCTCAAGGAACTTATAGACGGGCTTCAAGGCGGATCTCCCGATCTCGGTGGCATCGCAGGGCTAAGTTTCAGAGAGAACGGAACCTGGATACACAATCAGGATCGCTCCCTTGCTGACTTATCCCGGCTCCCCTTACCCCGGCGTCAGACGAGGGTAAGACACGACTTTCATTTGCTCGATATGCCCATCGACGTGGCGGAGACCTCGCGGGGCTGCCTGTTTGATTGCAAATTTTGTTCCATCACCCGGATGTACGGTCATACGTTCAGGCGCTTCCCGGTGGAGAGGATTATCGAAGACCTGAAAGCCGTTCGTCTGTCGGGCGCAAAGGCGGTGTTCTTTACTGATGACAACATTACCTACGATGCGCAGCATTTTATGAATGTCTGCCACGCCATAGTCGAACACGGGCTCAATGATCTGTTTTATATAGTACAGGTAAGTGCGGTTGGAATCGCGCAACACCCGGAATTGGCTGCCGGGATGGGCCGCGCCAATTTCCGTATCGCCTTTGTCGGGTTCGAGTCCATGGATCCTTCGGCCCTCAAGGAGATGAAAAAGCCCACCAGCCCGGGAATTAATCGCAAGGCCTGCTCAACCCTGAGGGAAAACGGCATTGCGGTCATCGCCGGGACCATTGTGGGATATCCCGATGATACCGATGAGTCAATCCGCAGAAACTTCATGCTGTTGAGGCAACTAAAGCCCGACGGGATCTACGCCCAATACCTGACGCCCTATCCGAAGACCGTGCTCCGCGACGAACTTCTGGAATTGGGACTCATCACTAATCCCGACGATTACAGTTCATATAACGGCTTTGTTTGCAATGTCCGTACTAAGTATTTATCTCAACGCGAGCTTTACCGCATACTCAGGGTTGAACTGATAAAAAGCTATTTTAATTTTTCCCTGATTTCTGGGAACTTCTTTTTAAAAAGGTATGGGTGGTATTACCTCAAGGCAATGGCCAGGAGCCTGAATACGAGGATTCTTAACGTGATAAGAGGAAAGGAGCGTTCTGCGCCCCTTGATGTTTGATTAGACCGTGGGGAAAGTCCCTTGACCGTATCGCCGGCCAAGGGACTTTCCTTTAGGGACCCTGCGAAGGATCAGCGGGGTTGCAAGAAGAACAAAGAGGAGGCGCAGCCAAGTATCGTAATGAGCCCTTTTTCGAAAACGTTCATTTAGTTGGTCCCCTACCCTTCCCTATGATACTCCTGTATCGACTTGATGTTTATCTTCTTCTTCTTTAAACTCTCGATCGCGTAGATGACCGCACGCGCCCCTGCGACGGTGGTCGTGTAAGGCACCCCGTACTGTAGCGCGCTCCGCCGGATCGATAAAGAGTCCTTTTGCGCCTGCGCGCCGCTCACCGTGTTGATGACAAAGACGATCTCCTTGTTCTTTATAAGGTCGACGATATGCGGCCTTCCTTCAGCGACCTTGTTGATCACCTCAACCGGGATCCCCTTATTGTCGAGAAATGCTGCGGTGCCTCTCGTGGCGATGACCGAAAAACCGGCCTCATAGAGCCTTCTGACTATATCGCATATGCCGGGCTTGTCCTCGTCCCTGATACTGATCACGATCTTGCCGGACAGAGGTATCCTGTTGTTCACCGCGATCTGGGACTTTGCAAAGGCCCTCCCGAAGTCTTCGTCTATGCCCATCACCTCACCGGTAGACTTCATCTCCGGACCGAGTATAGTATCGACCCCCGGGAACTTATCGAAGGGGAAGACCGCCTCCTTAACAGCGATATGCTTTACGCACTTTTCCGCTGTAAGCCCGAGTTCCTTCAATGTCTTTCCTGCCATTACCTTCGCCGCTATCTTCGCAAGCGGAACTCCGGTGGCCTTGCTCACAAAGGGGACGGTCCGTGAGCCCCTCGGATTCACTTCGAGGATATAGATATCGTTCTTCTTCACTGCGAACTGCACGTTCATCAGACCTACGACCTCCAGCTCTTTTGCAAGCGCCTTCGTCTGCCTCTTTATCTCCTCTACGATCTCCGGGCTCAGGGAGTAGGGAGGGAGGGAACAGGCAGAGTCCCCGGAATGGATGCCGGCCTCCTCGATATGCTCCATTACGCCTCCGACGATAACTGCCTCACCGTCGGATACCGCGTCGACATCGACCTCCACCGCATCACTGAGATATTTGTCGACAAGTATGGGGTGGTCAGGAGATGCCTTCACGGCTCTTTCCATATAATTGCGTATTGAATCTTCGTCATATACGATCTCCATCGCCCTGCCTCCAAGCACATAGGACGGCCTGACCATGACAGGATATCCTATCCTGCCCGCCGCAGCGACCGCATCTTCTACCGACATGGCCGTCCCGCTCTCGGGCTGCCGGAGGTCCAGTTTGTGAAGGAGTTCTTTGAACCTCTTCCTGTCTTCAGCGCGGTCTATCGAATCGGGAGATGTCCCGAGTATCCTTATGCCCTCCCTTTCAAGGGGCACTGCAAGCTTGAGGGGCGTCTGCCCTCCGAACTGTACGATCACGCCCTCCGGCCTCTCGGCATCGAGGATATTGAGGACATCCTCTATCGTAAGGGGCTCGAAATAGAGCCTGTCGGATGTGTCGTAGTCGGTGCTGACCGTCTCGGGGTTGCAGTTGACCATTATGGTTTCATACCCCAGCTCACGCAAGGCAAAGACAGCGTGGACGCAGCAGTAATCAAACTCTATTCCCTGGCCGATCCTGTTCGGCCCGGAGCCGAGGATCACGATCTTTTTCTTGTCCGTCGGGTTCGTCTCGGACTCGGCGGATTGCAGGGGCACGGCATGCCGTGCCCCTACGTCCGCAATAGTATAAAAAGGCCTTTCATACGTCGAGTAAAGATACGGCGTATACGCCTCAAACTCGGCTGCACAGGTGTCGACCATCTTGTATACCGGCCTTATGTTATCTGCCTTCCTCTGGTTCCTGATATCCGCTTCATCTTTGCCCAGAAGCTGAGCAAGCCGCCTGTCGGAGAAACCATTTTCCTTCGCCTCTCGGAGTAGGGGCGGGGTGACCCCGCCCCTACCCTCCGCTTTGATTTTTTCTTCCATATCCACGATCTGCTTCATATGGTTCAGGAACCAGGGGTCTATCGCCGTATGCTCATAAATCTCTTCGACGCTCATGCCGGCACGGAACGCCTGCGCCACATACCAGAACCGCTCGACACCCGGTATCTTTAATTTCATCTTTATCTTCTCAAGGTCCCCGCCGACCTCCTCCATGCCATAGCTTCCGGACTCGAGGCTTCTGAGGGACTTCTGCAAAGACTCCCTGAACGTCCTGCCGATGGACATTACTTCACCTACTGATTTCATCTGGGTCGTAAGTACTGGGTCCGCCTCGGGGAATTTTTCAAAGGCGAACCTGGGAAACTTGGTCACCACATAGTCGATGGCAGGTTCAAAGGACGCCGGGGTCTCCCTCGTAATGTCGTTTCTGATCTCATCGAGTGTGAGTCCCACAGCCAGTTTCGCCGCTATCTTCGCTATCGGGAAACCCGTGGCCTTCGATGCAAGGGCCGAACTTCTCGACACCCTCGGATTCATCTCGATGACCACCATCCTCCCGTCCTTGGGGTCCAGAGCGAACTGTATGTTCGACCCGCCGGTGTCCACGCCGATCTCCCTGATTATCGCGATCGACGCATCCCTCATCCGCTGGTATTCTTTATCGGTGAGCGTCTGGGCCGGAGCAACCGTGATCGAATCGCCGGTGTGGATCCCCATGGGATCGAAGTTCTCTATAGAGCAAACGATCACTACATTGTCTTTTTTGTCCCGCATTACCTCAAGCTCGTATTCCTTCCAGCCGAGGGCCGATTCCTCGATAAGCACCTGGCTCACGGGACTGAGCTTAAGGCCCTTGTCGAGGAGTTCGACATACTCCTCCATGTTGTAGGCGATACCGCCGCCTGTGCCGCCGAGCGTAAAGGCCGGTCTGAGTATGGCCGGGAAGCCGATCTCCCCGATGATGTCCATGCCTTCCCGAACGCTGATAACTGCCGCGCTCTTCGGCACCTCAAGACCTATCTTGGCCATCGCCTCCTTGAAGAGCTCCCTGTCCTCGGCCTTCTTTATCGCATGGAGCTTTGCCCCTATCAGTTCGACGCCGTATTTTTCGATGATCCCCTTTTCCGCGAGTTCGACCGCCAGGTTTAAGGCGGTCTGCCCCCCCATCGTGGGAAGAATCGCATCGGGCCGTTCCTTCTCGATAATGAGTTCAAGGATTTCAGCGGTAAGCGGCTCGATGTACGTGACGTCGGCAGTCTCGGGATCGGTCATTATGGTGGCCGGGTTTGAGTTGACGAGGATGACCCTGTAGCCCTCGTCCCTGAGGGCCTTGCAGGCCTGGGTACCCGAATAATCGAATTCGCAGGCCTGACCTATCACGATAGGGCCGGAGCCTATAATCAGTATGCTCTTAATATCTTCTCTCTTGGGCAAGGTAACCTCTCACTAAAAAATTATTAGCTGTCAGCTTTCGGCAATCAGCTCTCAGATTACTACCACTGTTTGTTTGTCATTTCATTCGTGCCGACAAATAGCTGATCGCTGAAGACCTGTCATTACACTTTCAGAAACCCCTTTATCTCCTCATGCGCATCCATCACGTCCTGCATCTCCGTGTCCGCATAGATCATCCTGTCGCTGCCGTCAGCGAGTATCACCTTCAGCATAAAGAAGGTCTTCTCCACGCCGAACCCCGGGATGACCGTCCCGTGCTGCGCTGAAATCTTTTCCACGAACTCGACGGCGTCGGGGTTTTCGACACCGAGCTTTTTGCTTTCTATCAGTACGTTCTTCACCGAAGAAAGCGGGAGACTCTCTGTCTTCTTCCCTAGCAGACCGGAAATGGATATCTCCGCCAGTCCTTTAGAGAGATCGAAGAGGGCCTCCAGGTATCTGTCCTTAAAGACAAACATCCTGAAGAGCGGATAGCCTCCGATAAAGATGACGGCAAATGCAATATGCGGCAGTATCGTCCTTTTTTGCTGCATCGCCAGCGCCGTGTAGATAAGGCCTGCTACGGCAAGGGAAGAGAGCACAGATGCAAATTCTTTATTATATATTCCCTTGTGCAAAACACTGTCCCTCTCCGCCGAGAAATTTTCTGTCCTGAACAAAAGCAAAGAGCCTGTCCTCTCCGTCTTATATCTTTTTTCACTGTCCGCCATTATGCCGCGGCGTCCTCGATCAGGTCCCTGAACCTCCTGAAGAGATGAACTGAATCATTCGGCCCGGGCCCTGCCTCGGGATGATGCTGGACCGAAAAGACCGGCAGTTCCACATGCCGCATGCCCTCTTCGGTCCCGTCATAGAGGTTCGTATGGGTAAGTATCGCCTGCCCGTGAAGGCTCTTTATATCCACGCAGTAATTATGGTTCTGCGAAGTGATCTCTACCTTGTTCGTAGACAGGTCCTTCACCGGATGGTTGCCGCCGTGGTGTCCGAATTTCAACTTGTAGGTATTCCCCCCCATCGCAAGACCGAGTATCTGGTGTCCGAGACAGATGCCGAATATCGGCTTCTTCCCCATGAGCTTTTTCGCGTTCTCTATCCCATACGTCACGGTTTCGGGGTCACCAGGCCCGTTGCTCAAGATTATGCCGTCGGGGTCCATATCGAGCACCGCCTCAGCGGGCGTCCCCGCCGGCACAACCGTCACGCCGAATCCGGCCTCAACAAGGTTTCTCAGAATGTTGAATTTGATCCCGAAGTCATACACAACTACCTCGGCATGCGTCATTTTCTTCTCCACGCCACACCACTTCCAGCAGCCCTCTTCCCAGCGATAGGCCTCTTTTGTTGTAACGCCTTTTACAAGGTCAAAGGCAGAAATGCCGGGATGGGACCTGACCTTTTTGAGAAGGGCCGCCGGATCAAGGCCCACCGAGGATATGATCCCCATCTGGGCGCCGTAGTTCCTCAGGTGTCTCGTCAGCGCCCTCGTATCGACCCCCTGGATGCCGACGACATTGGACCTTTTCATATAATCGATGAGGCTCCCCGAAGAGCGCCAGCTGCTCGGGAAGGCGCATGCCTCCTTGACTACGAACCCTTCCGCCTTTATCCCGCCCGAGGATTCGATGTCCTCCTCGTTTATACCGTAATTGCCTATCTGAGGATAGGTCATCGTCACGATCTGACCTTTGTAAGACGAATCGGTCAGGATCTCCTGATATCCGGTCATAGAGGTATTGAAAACAACCTCTCCCATTGTCTCGCCTTCTGCTCCGAAACCCCGGCCTTCAAAGACCGTACCGTCGGCGAGCACCAACAAGGCCTTCACTCCCATTCGTATATCCTTCCAAGAGTAATTGTGACAGCCGGGTTCGCCTTAAGCAACCATCCCTCAAAAGGGGTGTTTTTCCCTTTCGAGCTGAAACGTCCCGGGTCCACCTTGTATTCTTTTCCGGTTTCGATCACCGCGAGGTCCGCGTCTGCACCGGGCTTAAGCGTGCCTCCCTTTATTCCGACGATCACCGAGGGATTGAGCGACAGCTTCCCGATGAGTCCCGAGAGCGTCAGGACCCCTTCATCGACGAGTTTCATACTCAGCCCTATCAAAGTCTCCAGTCCCGATATGCCGGAGGGCGCGGAGTCGAACTCTCCGAGCTTCTCGTCCGTGTGATGAGGGGCGTGGTCAGTGGCGATCACATCTATCGTGCCGTCCTGGAGTCCTCTTTTCACCGCCTCGACATCCCTTTTTCTCCTCAGCGGCGGATTGACTTTCGCATAGGTATTATAGTTTCCTACAGCTTCCTCCGTGATACTGAAATAATGCGGACACGTTTCGGCTGTGATATCGGCGAAGCCCCTCTTTTTGGCCGCCCTGATAAGCTCGACAGAACCCTCCGTGGAAATATGCGCGATATGCATCCGCCCGCCTGTAAGTTCCGCAAGCGCGATGTCCCTTGCGATCATGATCTCTTCGGCCTGCGCGGGGATGCCGTTCAGTCCGAGAGTCACCGCCAGGAGGCCCTCGTTCATCACGCCTCCCGAGGATAGGGTGAGATCTTCGGAGTGAGAAATGACAGGTACGTTCAGGACTTTCGAGTACTCCAGCGCCCTACGCATCACCAGGCTATCCATGACCGGTCTTCCGTCGTCAGAAAAAGCGATGCACCCAGCCTCCTGCATCATAGTCATTTCGGCCAGTTCCTCACCCTTTTGGCCCTTTGTAATGGCACCTATGGGATAGACGCGGCAAGCGCCTTCGTGGGCCGCCTTTCTCATTATGAACTCGGTAACACTCGAGTTGTCGTTCACAGGGTTAGTGTTCGGCATACAGCATACAGATGTGACCCCGCCCCTTACCGCTGCCTCTGTCCCTGTCTTTATCGTCTCTTTATACTCGAATCCCGGCTCTCTCAGATGGACATGCATGTCGACCAGTCCGGGGACAACGAGCTTCCCGCCGGCGTCGATGATCTTTTGATCAGGAGAATTCATTTTTTTGCTTCTGACTTCCGCACCCTTGGACTTTCGTACCTCTTTGATCTTTCCATCCTCTATCAGGACATCACAGATCCCGTCTATCTCCTGCGAAGGGTCTATGACCCGGCCGTTCCTTATCACAATCATCATCCCTTCACCCCCGCAAGCAGGTAAAGGACCGCCATCCTGACCGCAAGGCCGTTCGTGACCTGATCGAGAATGACCGACCTCAGTCCGTCGGCTACATCAGAAGATATTTCAACCCCGCGGTTCATCGGTCCGGGGTGCATCACAAGGACATCTCTCCTGGCCCGTGAAAGCCTTTCAGAGGTAAGTCCCCAGTTCTTAAAATACTCCACGGTGGTCGGGAAAAATCCCCGGCCCTGACGCTCCATCTGGATCCTGAGCATCATAACGATATCGACGTCTTTCAACCCTCTGTTCATGTCGGTATAGATATCCACCCCGAGCTCTTTCATAAATGCGGGGACTAGGGTCGGCGGGCCGATCAGCCTCACGTTCGCACCCAGTTTTTTGAGCGCATAGATGTTCGATTTGGCCACCCTGCTATGGAGGATATCACCGACTATAGCGACATCGAGCCCCTCGATCGTATGTTTTTTTTCCATGATCGTAAAAAGGTCCAATAAAGCCTGCGTCGGGTGTTCGTTTGTTCCGTCACCGGCATTGACCACAGAGGCGTCGAGGTTTTCGGCGAGAAAATGGGCGACCCCGGAACAGGAATGCCGGACTATGATGAAGTCCGCCCCCAGGGCCTGGATAGTCAAGGCCGTGTCCCTCAGCGACTCCCCCTTTACCACACTGCTGGTCGAGACAGAGATATTGATGACGTCAGTGCTCAGTCTCTTTGCAGCAAGCTCAAAGGAGGTCCTCGTCCTTGTGGAGGGCTCGTAAAAAAGATTTACGGTGGTCTTCCCCCTGAGGGCCGGCACCTTCTTTATATCGCGTCCCAGGACGTCCTTAAATCCCGAGGCAGTTTCGAGTATCAGTTCGATATCGGCTGCATCCAGCACCTTGATCCCCACAAGATCCTTGGATCTCAGACTCATTCGAGCACCACCTTGTCTTCGAGGCCGTCTTCTGCAAGCCGGACCTGGACCGTCTCCTCAACGGAAGTCGGGACATTTTTTCCGACGAAATCGGCCTTTATCGGCAGTTCCCTGTGACCTCTGTCAACAAGGACCGCAAGCTGGATCGTCGAGGGCCTGCCCATGTCTATGACCGCATCCATCGCGGCCCTTATGGACCTCCCTGTAAAGAGCACATCGTCCACGAGTACGACCTTTTTATTATTGATCTCGCAAGGCACCTGGGTCCTTCTTACGACCGGCTGTTCCTTTCTCACACTGATATCGTCTCTGTAAAGGGCTATATCGAGTGTTCCGACGGGAATACCCTTCCCTTCTATCTCTTTGAGCTTCGCCGCGAGCCTATTTGCAAGGTGAACACCGCCCCTCTGGATGCCCACAAGGCAAAGCGACCTCACCCCCTTGTTCTTCTCGATTATCTCATGGGCCATTCTGGTAATGGCCCTCTCTATGTCTTCTTTATCCAAAAGTTCTTTAGGCATTGCGGACCGCCCTCCGGCCGATATGGTGAGGACGAAAAGGCATACCTGTAAGAATAAAACGGGGGAAAACGCCTTCAGACAATAGGGAAAGCCCGGATACGGATTTGTTTTGGTCGAACTGCACGGTAACTGACTCCTTTGCCTTTTTAACCTCACAGGGCTATTTTAAAGGCAAAATATTTAACCATAAAACCGGAAAGGGTGTCAAATGGCACAAAAGAGCGTTTGAAGTTATAATAGGATATATTCTGGATCGGATTGACAATGCCCAGCGCACTTGCTGTTTCGAAATTATAAAGGTCGTTTCATTACAGGTAAATGTTCTAAGTTATCGTATTATTGACACTTTTTAATTTTCTCGGATATTATTAGGGACACGCGATGCAAGATAAGGCCACAATAATAAGGGAAGCACAGAAATACCTCGCCAAGGGGCAGATCGATAAGGCCATATCCGAGTGGGAAAAGCTTATCAGTGGATCTCCCGATGGGAACACTTTTAACACTATCGGCGACCTTTATCTCAAAAAAGGCGACAAGAAAAGCGCCGTAGAATCATTCCTTAAGGCCGCAAACTATTTTCGGCAGGAAGGTTTTTCCCTCAAGGCCGTGGCCTTATATAAAAAGGTCTTAAACGTAAACACCACCGATGCAGACGCACTTTACGCACTCGGCGAGTTAAGCGAAGAGAAGGGCCTCGCCACCGATGCCATAAAGTATTATCTCGCAACCGCGGACAGTCTGTCGAAGGAGGGCAAGAAGGACAGGCTCCTCGATATCTATCAAAAGATACTTTCCCTTTCCCCCTCGAATGTTCCGTTGCGGAACAAGGTGGCGGAGATATTCCTCAAAGAAGGCCTCACTGCGGATGCGGCTAAGGAATACCTTCACATCGCCAAAATATATGATGACAAGAACGACATCACGAAGGCCACGGAATACTACCAGAAGGTACGGGATATCCAGCCGCTGGATAAAGAAGCGACAATGGGAATTGGGTATCTTTATGAAAAATCGGGTGAGATGGCAAATGCCTTGACCTGCATGAAAGGGGCTGCGGCTCTTTTCCCCGAAGATGTGGAAGTGCTGTTCAGATACGCGGAACTCTCCCTTGCGACAAACGATGACGATACGGCCAGAGACCATCTGCTCAAGATCGCCGGAATAGAGCCGAACTATCTGAAGGCACGGAGGCTCCTGGGCGAGATTTATCTAAAAAAAGGTGCACAGGAGAAGGCGTTGGAAGAATACCTTCCGGTAATCGATGATTTGATCCTTCGCGAGAACTTCGATGAATCCATCCGTCTGCTTGAGCCTTTCAAAAAGATCGACCCCGTTGAGACCGGCAAGAGGCTGGTGTCTCTTTACAGACAACTCAAGGATGATGATCAGGTCTTCTCTGAGCTTGCTTCTCTTGGCGATTCGCTCAAAGACAAGGGGATGATCGACGAGGCGATTGCCTGCTACCAGGAGGCCCTCGATGTCCGGCCTAATGACATTCGTTTGAGAGAGGTTGTTGAAGAACTGAGCGGAAAGCAGGGGGCCGTCGTAACGCCGGAAAAAGAAGCCGTTACCGTTCGCATTACAGAAAAGGAAAAAACAGCCGAGGAAATCTTTATGGAGACCGATGTCTTCTCGAGATACGGTCTCCTGGCCGAAGCGATAAAACTTCTGGAGGGGTTGAAACTGAAGGAGCCGCAGAACCTCGATTTGCACCTTAAACTCAAAGCCATTTATGCTGAGACCTCCGACAAAGAGTCGTTTGTTACGGAGTGCATTGTCCTGCACGAACTTTATAAACGGAAGGGGGACACGACAAACTCCGAAAAAATGCTCGCAGAAGCCCTCGAAATAAATCCCGATGATCCGAGACTCGCAGAAAGGGAGGCATCGCGACTTAAGATAGAACCGACGTCTTACGCGGGGGCCCCAACGGGAGATTTTGAGGAAGCCGCGGCAGAGGAAGCAGAGGAATATGAGATAGAAGATTACGAAGAAGAGATATCAGAGGCCGATTTTTATATGCGGCAAGGTCTCACCCAGGAGGCCGCCAAGATACTTGAACGGCTGCACAGGCTTTTTCCTCAGAACGAAGATGTTGCGGAGAGGCTGACTAGTCTCGGCCAGTTCTCCGAATCATTCGAGCCCCAGGTATCGTCTCCTGACGGCTTTGAGGAACAACCGTTCGGAGGCGGCGCTGCCGGAGAACTTCCTCATGAAGAAGTCCCCGTTGTCCGGGGACCTGAAGTGGAGGAACGCGTTATCGATGAAAAGATCGTCGAAAAGCCTGTTTTTCGCGAAGTCGTTCCTGAAGAGCCTTCCGGAGAAAAGACTGAAAAGGTCATTGAAGAAAACGTGGAGCAGCCGGCCGGGAAGACTGAATATGAAGAATTCTCCTTTAGCGATCAGGACCTTGTCGATGCCCAGGAGATGCCCGAACCTGAGCTTGACAACGATGTTCTCGAGATATTCGAGGAGTTCAAAAAGGGCCTTGAAAAGGAACTGGGAGACGAAGATTCCGAAACTCATTACAACCTCGGAATAGCATATAAGGAGATGGGGCTGATCGACGATGCGATCAAGGAGTTTCAGACTTCGAAGAACGATCCTAAGAGGTCCATGCAGTCCTCGACGATGCTCGGCGTCTGTTACATGGAAAAAGGCCTATTTTCTCTTGCCATCGATGTCCTGACAAAGGCCATCAAGGAAGTAAGCGCCAAAGACGAGTCCTACTGGGCGATCAAATATGAGATTGCAGATGCTTACGAAAAGAACAACAACCTGAAGGAAGCATTGGATTTATACACCGAAGTCTTCGGTTGGAACGCGAGATTCAGAAACGTTTCCGAAAAGATGGGCCAGCTCAAGACCCGATTTTTGAAGGGAAGCGAGAGTGAAAAACCGAAGGCGAAGAAAGACAGGGTATCCTACCTTTAATCCATCTGTTTTATTCCGAAAAATCTGTTATATTATTATTTAAATATATACTTGCGGCAGCGTGAATCCGCGATAGCAGACCTGTGAGGGAGATGAAGGTCTTCTCACAGGGCAAGGGGACAGAGTGGACTACTTAGAATATTACAGACTCGGTGAGCACCCGTTCTCGAACGTGGTGGACAGCAGGTTTTACTACAATAGCCCCCAGCAGGCAGAGGCTATCCTAAAGCTGAAATACGCCGTCGACACGAAAAAGGGGCTCGCGGTGGTCATCGGCAATATAGGTGCGGGCAAGACGACCCTCGCCAGGAAGCTCCTCGAGGAACTTGACGAAGAAAATTATGAGGCGGCCCTCCTCGTCATCATACATTCCTCCGTAAGTTCCGAATGGCTTTTTAAGAAATTTGCGCTCCAGCTCGGCGTCACGGACCTGTCTGACGACAAGATCGAACTCCTCAGCCAGATCTACAGAAGGCTTAATGAGATCAACGAACAGGGCAAAAAGGCGGTAGTGCTGATGGACGAAGTCCAGATGCTCAACTCAAGGGAGATTATGGAGGAGTTCAGGGGACTGTTGAATATGGAAAGCGCCGTCGGCAAGATGGTCAATTTCATCTTCTTCGGCCTTCCCGAACTCGACCAGGTCCTTTCTCTCGACGAGCCTCTCAAACAAAGGGTGGCGGTCAGGATAAAGCTGCAGTCTTTCTCTGAGGAAGATACGAAGGACTATATCAGACACCGGATGGCGGTGGCCTCCGGCAGCAGCGACGTATTCACCGAATCCGCCATAAGGCTGATCTATAAGTACTCGAACGGAAGTCCGAGGCTGATCAATACGATTTGCGACAATGCGCTGTTGGAGGGGTTCCTCTTCAAGAAGACGTCGGTAGACGATTCGATCATCAAGACCGTTGCGGTAGATTTAGGACTGGAGTCGTAAAACCGCCGTTTCTTTCCCGCTCTTTCCTTTACAACCTGAATAAAAGGCCATCGAAAAAATCTGAAGGTAAAAAAAACGGGCGTTACTTCTCATTTTTTGCCTGTCAGGGTTTCATTGGCGATGTTACCTCTAAACTTGTCCTCCACAGATAATAACTATCAAGGCTGCCAGCAGGAGCCACTAGCAGATAAGCCGTATATGTGCCAGGAGGAAGAGAGGATATTGGTATATCCCTAAGTAACTCATTTACTGCGCTGGAGATATTGCTTTTCCATGGCGGTAGCCCTCCATGAAGCGGATCTAAGCGTGAGATGAGGACAAAGGTATTAATCGATGTCAACACGTGAATATGGTTGGGGTCTTTCGAGGGCGCATAATATCCAAAATATATGTCCACCGGCGTCGAGAACTCAGGAAGGGAAACCTTGAGCGTAAGGGTGTCGCCCCCCTTTGCTATGTATCCAAGTCCAACGGGCTTCGCATGTGAAGCTGTCCCGTCTACAACCGGAGAAACCGTCGGAGCATAGCTAAATATCTCCTGTCCGGCTGGGGCGGGCATCAAGGGCCTGTCTTCGGGATGTACTTCGTACCAAAAAAGGCGGTAAAGGGCTGCGGTATATTGAATCACGAGCGGCATAAGTTTATCGCCCATAACTTTAAGCTTATCATCCGGTATATAGCTCTTATCTCCCGATATGATATTCCATCCGGCCGGATCCGGCCATCCGAGGAACCATTCAGGGTCGGCATTTGAAACATTGCCACTCATATGGTCGCTCGGGAAGAACTGCGTGCGTTCGGCCAGATTAAAGAAGAGGTCTTCCAGTTTCCAGTCCGACGGCACAGGGTCGATCTCGTCGAGCGATTGGGCGTTCGCACTCCCCCATAATGTATAGTGTGACAGCACGTATGTTTCAAACGAATCGGGATCGATAAGCGGTATATGGATATCTCTGTGTACATGCGCCGGAACCGATGAATCACCCAGAAGATGGGCTATCCTCCCCAGGTACCAATACGCCGTGGGCCTTGTCCCCTCGTTCTGATAGAGGGTTTTGGCCGTCTCCCAATATTGGTCGGCAAAGTAAGCAGCCCCAGGGTCATTCATGAGCCCGTTATAATTACCTGGGATGTCAGGGTCGTAGAAATGATGATAATAGCCTTTGCCGATCTGATCAAGATGACTGACATCTATATTGCAGACGTTGTCGATTGGGTCATAATCGTCCTCCTCCTTTGCGCCCTCGGTAATCATGCTGCCGCTCTTTGCGTTTTGGCATGCGGGGAAGAACGTCAAAAGATCCTGCCCCGAGTCATCCCTGTATCCGTAGCCCAGGTACCTGAATATTTCGTGGTTCGTATCGTTCGGCCATAGAAAAAAGGCCTGTTCGGCAATGTAGGGATGGACCCGGATATTGTCGTGGGCCGAAAGAATGGCGGGCGAAAGCAGGACCACCAGAGCCAGCAGCGCAGTCCAGGGTTTCTTTTGCAATTCCGCAGTGCAGACGATTCTTTCCAGACAGGACAGAATCGGGGTTTTCCTTCCACAAACACTATAATCCATATTGTTATCATATTTGTTTTCTACAAAAAATAGCCAGTGGGGAGGGTTGTTTATCGTTCCTCCTTCCCGCAATTCATCTTGCTATGATATTGAACAAGCCCGCTGCCTCCCTTCTGTCCCGAATAATCATATCTTGCACAACAACGGGGATCTCGGCCAATTACGCAACCATTTAAGTTGTTTGTCGGGAGCGGTACTCCTCAGTTAACAAAAGGGGAAACTCGCGTTGGTAGGAAGAATGCGCTATCCGTCCATGTTTCGGGGCGAAGCCGATGCTTCTCCTGCTCCGGAACGGATGTAAAATTTACAGCGGAAACGGTGGCAGGAATCAAGCGGAACGGCTGGCACCCCGTTAGAAGGACAAAGGTCTTCTAACGGGGTAAAATAGAGAGAAGGAAGATCTGCAGAGAAAGGAGCAGGGACATTGTATAACGGCAGAAGGTGGGGTTTTTTTTCCGGAACAACTCCCGCGGTGAAATATCTGATACTGGTCAATTCCGGGATTTTCATATCTGAACTGCTCTTTCGCGCGAACTGGTCCGCTCTCTTCGGCCTCGCGCCGGCTTATTTCTGGAGGGGGTATATCTGGCAGCCGGTCACCTACATGTTCCTCCATGGCGGAATATTCCACCTCTTCTTCAATATGCTCGTCCTCTGGATGTTCGGGACAACGCTGGAGTCGGGATGGGGTGAGCGCAGGTTCCTTACGTTCTATTTCATCTGCGGTGTGGGCGCAGGCCTGCTGAACGCTGCCGTAACGCCGTCCAGTCCGGTCCCGATAGTCGGCGCATCCGGCGCTATCTATGGTCTCCTCATGGCCTTCGCCATTCTGTTCCCAAACCAGCTCATATACATATGGGGTATATTTCCGCTCAGGGCAAAATACTTTGTTATCGTCATCGGCCTCGTTGAATTCATGACCGCAGTGAGCGCAACACAGAGCGGGATCGCCCATTTTGCTCACCTTGGCGGGATGCTGTTCGGCCTTGTGTACATGAAGTGGGGTGACTGGCAGAAGTCGGTTTCCGGACGGCAGGCTGAAAAGAGGCGGGGCCGTCACCTGAATGTTGTATGGGACCGCGAGCAGGAAAAGCAAAAACTGCAGAAAGAGATCGACAGGCTCCTCGACAAGATCGGAAGCAGCGGCATGGACTCCCTCACCGCGGAAGAAAAGGAGCTCCTCAGGAAAGCAGGCGAGAAGATAGCCGAACTCGAAAACAAGGGATAGTGCCTTATATGGATGCCCGCCTTCGCGGGGATGACAGACTCATCCAATAAAAAAATCTTCGACAGCCTGCCCGACGCTACGACTTAAACGACATGTGCTTCATCGTAAGGGTCATTGCGTACTGTAAAAACTCGATCCTGATCTTCGACTGGTACCAGACATCGTTTTCCTTTGTCGGGTTGTCGTAGTAGACATTCAGGACCTTGCCGTCTTCAAAATATATGTTCTGTCTGGCAGGCAGAAAGGTCTTCTTGTCGATCCATATTTCCCGGTCCGGACTCTCCAGCACGTAGTAGCCGTTTTCTTCGATCAGGCTGAAGTCCCTAATGTCCCACCAGAAGAAACAATCCCTCAATCCTCGCGTAAGGATAAGCTTCTTGCCCCTGTCGAGGGAAGGTGTACTCCTGACCAGGCCGTCCCGGGACGTAAGCTCCATAGCCAGGAACCCCAGGGAATATACCCGAAGGCTCATGTCTCCAGTCTGTGAGATATCAAGGGCGGCATCACCTCTGGTCTCCGAGTCCTTTTTTTCGAAGAGCACGGCAAACCTCGTTTCGATATCGCGAATGCCGTTTCTTTCGGAGAGGACTTCTCTGACGGCCCTTCCCTCATATGACGGCAATTCTATCTTCTCGATTTTCCTTGCCGCGCATGCGGTGGAAAGGAGGACCATACTAATCAAAAAAAGCTTTAATGCATGCCTCGACATCTCTCACCCCTATTATTTCCAGCCCCTGGCCTTCTTTTATCTTGTCGGCGTTCCCCGCAGGGATTATCGCCTTCTTAAACCCGATCTTCGCGGCCTCTCTCAGCCTCGCCTCCGCCTGCGCAACCGCGCGTATCTCCCCGGAAAGCCCCACCTCGCCGAAGACAAAGGTCTTCGGGTCTATGGCTCTTTCCCTGGCTGACGAGGCTATCGTGGCGATAATGCCCAAGTCTACAGCGGGTTCCAAAATCTTAAGCCCCCCGACTACATTGACGAAGACGTCCATCCCGCCCAGGTGAAGTCCCGCCCTTTTTTCGAGCACCGCGATGAGGAGGTTCACCCTGTTGAAATCAACGCCGATCGAGGTCCTCCGGGGCATCCCGAAGTTCGTCTGGGAGACAAGCGCCTGCATCTCTACCATAAGGGGCCTCGTTCCTTCCAGGCTCGCCACCACCGTAGAGCCCGAGACATTCCGGGGCCGCTCGGAGAGAAAGAGTTCGGAGGGGTTGTCCACCTCTCTGAGCCCTGAGTCGGACATCTCGAAGACGCCTATCTCGTTGGTGGAGCCGAACCTGTTTTTTATCGTGCGGAGTATCCTGTATGAGTGTCCCCTGTCGCCTTCAAAATAGAGCACCGTGTCGACGATATGTTCGAGCACGCGCGGGCCTGCGATCGTGCCCTCCTTCGTGACATGCCCCACTATGAAGATGGGGATGCCCGAACGTTTTGCAAAGAGCATGAGTTTTGCGGCACATTCCCTCACCTGTCCGACCGATCCGGGCGCCGAAAGCATCTCCTGGGTAAAGACCGTCTGGATGGAGTCCACTACCATCGCCCCGGGAGAGAGTTTCCCCGCTGCATCCAGTATCCCTTCAAGTGACGTCTCGGGAAGCAGGATGATATTTTCGGGGTTCACGGAAAGCCTGTCGGCCCGCATCTTTATCTGCCTCGGCGATTCTTCGCCCGATACGTAAAGGAGCTTTCCTAAGCTGCGCGAAAGCCCCGAAAACGTCTGAAGGAGGAGCGTTGATTTCCCGATGCCGGGGTCTCCGCCGACAAGGACCACCGATCCCGGGACGATGCCGCCGCCAAGGACCCTGTCGAACTCCGTCATGCCCGTAAGTGTCCTGTCTTCAGCTGATGCCTCGACCGCGCCCAGAGCAACAGGCTCCGTCTTGCCTAAGGAATCAATGCCCGCACTGCGCCGGTTGGCCGGCGAGGATTTCTCCTCCACAAACGTGTTCCAGCCGCCGCAGTCCGGGCACTTTCCCATCCACTTAGGACTCGCATTGCCGCATGACTGGCACTGAAAGAAAGTTTTTGTTTTGGACATCGTTAAATCTTACC
>JBIOIY010000028.1:0-38364 GCA_044450345.1 Thermodesulfovibrionales bacterium
AGAAAACAAAATATTCGAGAAGACAAAAAAAACATAAAATCAGACTGGTAAGATTTGTGCATTTCGTCTTTTGTGATAATAGTGACCAAAAAGCGAATATTCGCATTAGGGAATTTGTCCGTGTTGATTTCCGAGTATACCCGAGACACATCAATATCATGGCTCCAGTGCGGATTCCAGGAAGGACTTCTTCGTGAGCGTTTCGGGTCAAACCAGAAGGGTTTAGTACCCTTCCAGGGTGAAGGACGTAAAGACTATGGGGAGCAGGCATATCAAAACAAAAACTGTCAAACAAATTATTGAGACGAGCGCCCATCTGCGCTGTACTCCGGGGATGAGGGCCGAAAGCGTCCTGATCTTCCTGAATGGTTCGACGATCCCGGCCATTGCTCCGAAAAAGCTCCCGGCAAAAAGGGAAAAGTAGAGCGGATATCCTGCGTAATAATATTCCGACTGCAGCATATCAAAAGGGCAGTGGTGAGTCGGTATCTGGTAAAAATAAAGAGAGACGAAAGAGATGATCGCCGCAATCGATATGGGGAAGAAGCCCGCCGACAGAATCGAAAAGGGAATAACGAAGAGTTTGCGGGCCGATTTCATCGCAGCAATGCCGAAAGCAATAACCAGGGCAAAAGAACCGAAGAAGACGACTTCTGTCTGCCGGACCGGCAGAGAGGCGAGGGAACTGCCGATGCTCGTTCCTCCCTCGCTGAAGAGTACACCGCAGCAAGAGGTGATGACGTTTGGGTCGATGCTTTTGAAATACAGAAGTTGCAGGACATATCCGGCAAAGACCAGCGGCACGACGAATAGCAGAAGCCTGTATTTTTTTTTGGTCAGCGGATAGTCTTCAGCCCTGCTGTCAAGACTGTCCATGGCGATCCAGGCAGATGCGAAGAAGAAGATCGCGATCTTTATGTAAAGCGCCGGGAAACCGAAGGAGTTCGCATTCAGCGAGCCGGTAGCGCACATCGCTCCCACGAGCAGATTATGCAGGTCGTCTGCGGTATAGATAAAGATGAAGGCCGAGACTATCTCAAAGGCCAGCCCGTATCTGACAAGCGTCGAGACGAGGTAGGTCTTTCTCTCGAGCGCCAGTTGCTCTTCTGAACTGCTCCCCATGTCCCAGTTCCTCAATATCTTTATCCCGAGGCCGGCCGCGTAGGTAAGGAGCGCGAGTGTAATTCCGGAACCCAATAGCAGGGCGATGATGCCGGGTTGGAGGAGCATCCCTTATTTCCTTACAACGCTCCTGACCGTGCCGTCGCGCATCTCGACTGTCAGGGTGATAAATTCATTCTCGAATACTATCGGGTCGTGAGAGGCGATGATAACTGTCTTGCCCTTGTCCCACAGTCCCTTCATGATGCCCATATAGTCCCGCGAGAGCGCAGTATCAAGATGGGCGGTCGGCTCATCGGCGAGCATGATCTCAGGATCATTTATCAACGCCCTTGCGATGGCGGTCCTTTGCTGCTCTCCGCCGGATAGGCCCTGCACGGGGAAGTCCCTCCGTTTGGACATCCCGAGCCCTTCGAGTATCCCTTCGGCTTTTTTCCCCAGCGTGCTCATATCTATGTCGGTAGGATAAAGTGGTACCATGACGTTTTCAATAACGGACATGCCCTGGATGAGATGAAACTGCTGGAAGATAAACCCGAAGGTCTTTCGCCGGATATCGGTGAGAAACCTCTCCGGGAGGTGCGAGATGTCCCTCTCCTCCACTGTGATCGATCCAGAAGTCGGCCGGGTCATGCAGCCGATGAGTGAAAGGATAGTGGTCTTGCCCGAGCCACTCGGCCCTTTGAAGACCACGAAGTCACCGCGTTCGACGCCGATTGAGACACCATTTACCGCAAGCGCCTCGTTGGCCTTTCCCTTGTTGTAGTACTTCGTAAGGGATTCAGTTTTTATTATGGTTTTGTTCATGCCTTTAGTTTTTTTATTGCTTCTTCCTATTCACCATTCACGTTTCACGATTCGTGTTCTTTATCCCCTCACCACTTCGTCCGGGTCAGTGATCGCCGCCTTCCAGGAAGGTATGATAGTCGAGGCGATATAAGGAATGACGGTCAATGCCATCATCATCGCGATCTGATAGGGTGCGATGAAGGGAACGAGCCTGAAATCAGGATAGATCACTGACCAGCCTTTCAGGACGGGCGCAAAGAGGGACGCCCCGAAGAAGTATACATGAAGGTACGCCAGGATTACCCCCAGGAGGAAGGAAGAGAGCGAGATGACGAGCCCCTCCCAGAATTTCATCTCGAGGACGTCGGAGGTCTCCCATCCTAAGGCCTTTAGTATGCCTATCTCTTTTTTCTCCTCTGCACTGAGTCCGGATGCCTTGTCCCAGGCCAGTATTATAAAGGCCACCAGCGCCCCGGCAAATAGGGTCACAATAAGTCCGGACCTCCATCCGAATACCGCATCGTAGGTTCGTATGATCTCTTTTCTCAAAATAGGTCTCGTGTCAGGGAACTGTGCCCTGATTTTTGCCGCGATGACCGGGGCCTCGGCCTCGTTGCCGACCGATACTGCGAGGTCCGTCGCCATCCCGGCGGGCATACTGAATAACGTTATGATGTCGGGCTCGCTGATCACGATAAGGTCGGCAGTAAGGAGCTCGGACTCAGATTCGAAGATACCGACAACCCGGAATTCCATCAGATCGCCGGCAGGTGACAAAAGGGCGATAGTGCCGCCGAGGTCTACGAACCTGGCCTTCGCGACTCCTCTACCCACGGCCGCAACTCCTTTTTCGTCTTTTCCGGGCAGCTGCCCCCTGAGCAGGCGGTTGTTCTCCGAAACCGGGGCGGAGGCTGAAGTGACCGTATAGTTCGCCTTTACCAGAGTGTCATAATAATATCCCCAGTAGCGGGGCTCGACCGAGGATACGCCGGGTATCCCTGCAACGTAATTCGAAAAAGTGACGGGGACCAGCTCATGCCGGCCCGCAGACATCCTCTGGACGAGCAGTTCGGGAGAGCCTTTCAAAATGAGCATTGCCTCGCGTTTAAAGGAATACGAAAGAAACAGGATCGAGCCCGCGATGAAGACGACGAACGTGAATACGGCAATGATGCCCAGGTTCTTGAACTTCCGCCGCAGAAGCGACTGGAGCGTAAAGTCCAGAACGTTCATATGACTTTTGAGGCTCATCGGCCCTTTACTTTCATCGCGGTGCCGAGAGAACTGAAATCAGGAGGGGGCGTGACAGAGCCTGAAGGGAAATGCTCTATCGACCCCGGGTAGTCCTGAAAAGCGGAAAAGATGTCAGCCTGCGAGGGATGCCTCGTATACCGCGCATCGTTCGAAAAGGAGATGTCCGTCAGTTTTAGTGCTGAGGTTATCTCACTGAGATCGCGGCCTGCCGACTGAAACCTTGAGACGTTCACCTCCGAGGTCACTCCAAGAAAGAGGATTGTCAGAAGGCAGAGAAAAACGAAGAGTGAAAAGGCCAGGGATTTTCGCAATTACCTAACGTCCTCCTTCTTTACCCCGCCGAACTCAAGTATTTTTTTGCCGTGGTGGTCCTTCATGAACTCCTTTGCCTTTTCCATCGTGTCGATGGGGACGAGTTCAAAGCCCATGGGACCGTCAACGTCGCTGCCCTTAACGAAGAAGAGTTTTTTCGCATCCATAAATTTAGCCGAATAATATTCGGTCACATAGACCGCCTCGATATCGGCCTGTTTCTTTGAAGGGTTATACTTGTCGATGTTGAAGTAATACCTGAACATGTCTTTTGGCCCGTCGAAGAGGGCATATGTCCCATCTTTAAAAATTACCTGGGAGATCCAGTTAGGATACCCTGCGACCAGCATCCCGCACACCCGGCACTTGTCGCTCTTTTTCACCTCAACAGGCTTCCTCTCTGCGGCCGGCGCTGCGGCAGAGAAGAAAAGAAACGCCGCAACAGCTGTCACTACTCCTAACCCTAACTTTACTTTCTTACCCATGATGCCTCCCTCTTCGTCAAAAAGTAGCCGTTGATGGACAAGTGACGGTGAACGCCCTCGTATTCCGTCAACGGACAATGGACATTTCCGTCGTCAATTATTATATATCATGATATGACGCGGATGTCCCCCTTGCACATGAAATAGTTGGTAGTGTCTCGGTTGGACACTGCCCAATAGTTGGTAGTGTCTCGGTTGGACATTACCCAATCGTTTAAAAAATGGCTTATCTATGGTAAAATAATCGAAACTTTAGGGTATTTAGGCCGCTTCCGCCGCAGTCAGGTCCGATGAAGCTGCCTTGAGGAGAAAGTGGACTATGAAAATGTCAGGCGCGGAAATATTCATAGAATGTCTTAAGAAGGAAGGTGTGAAGTATCTGTTTGGCTACCCCGGCGGCGTCGTCCTGAATATATTCGACTCCCTTCACGACGAAAAGGACCTTCAGCTCATCCTGACAAGGCATGAACAGGGAGCTGTCCATGCTGCCGACGGATACGCAAGGGCGACCGGAAAGGCCGGCGTGGTGCTGGTCACCTCAGGGCCCGGCGCTACAAATACTGTTACCGGGATTGCTACGGCATCAATGGATTCTATCCCACTCGTCGTTTTTTCCGGCCAGGTGCCGACGATGCTTATAGGCAATGATGCCTTTCAGGAGGCGGACATAGTCGGGATAACGAGGCCCTGCACTAAATACAATTACCTTGTAAAAGATGTTAATGAGCTGTCGACGATCATCAAGGAGGCGTTCTATATCGCCACGACGGGCAGGCCGGGGCCTGTCCTGATCGACCTTCCGAAGGACGTCACGACAGCGAAGGCGGACTTTGTCTGGCCTGACTCTGTCGATATGAGGACCTATAAGCCTACCTACGAGGGCAACCGCTACATGATCAACCAGGCCGCCCACATGATAGCAAAGGCGAAGAAGCCGGTCTTCGTCGGGGGCGGGGGCGTGATCAGCTCAGGGGCGGCAAAGGAACTCAAGGAACTCGCTGAATATACCGAAATCCCGGTCACGATGACGTTGATGGGACTCGGAGGGTTTCCCGGCAGCCACAAGCTATCGCTGGGCATGCCCGGCATGCACGGAACGTATTACGCAAACAAGGCGATACAGGAGTCCGACCTTCTCGTTGCCATCGGCATGCGTTTCGACGACAGGGTAACCGGCAAGATCAGCGCTTTTGCTCCGAACGCAAAGATAGTGCATATCGATATCGACCCCACGTCCATCAAAAAGAATGTGCGCGTCGACGTGCCGATAGTAGGCGATGTCAAAAAAGTCCTCCAGGCGATGAACAAGGTACTGAAGGAAGAAGTGAAGGAACAGTGGCAGGAAGTGAGAAAGGCGTGGCTCAAACAGATAAGCGCCTGGAAGGCCGAAAGACCGATGTCTTACGACAAGGACACCGATATCATAAAGCCGCAGTACGTTGTCGAGAAGATAAATGAACTTACAAAGGGAGACGCCATAATTTGTACGGAGGTGGGACAGAACCAGATGTGGACTGCACAGTTTTATAAGTTCGATAAGCCCCGTACGCTCCTTACTTCCGGCGGGCTCGGAACGATGGGCTATGGCTTCCCCGCAGCAATAGGCGCGCAGTTTGCCTTCCCGAACAAACTCGTCATAGATATTGCCGGAGACGGGAGCATCCAGATGAACATACAGGAACTCGCAACTGCGGTGATCAATAAGCTTCCGGTCAAGGTCGCTATACTGAACAACCGGTTTCTTGGAATGGTGAGACAGTGGCAGGAACTTTTCTTCAAGGAGAGGTACGCGCATACCAGGCTCGAAGAGACGATACCTGACTTCGTCAAGATTGCCGAGGCGTATGGCGCGGTCGGGCTTAGGGCGACAAAACGTTCCGAAGTTGAGCCTGTCCTGAGAGAGGCATTCAGCATCAAGCGGCCGGTATTTATGGATTTCGTGATCGACTGGAAGGAGAAGGTATACCCGATGGTGCCCGCGGGCGCTGCGATCGACGAGATGCTTTTCCGCGAAGATGAGAAGAAGTCCGAGAAGAAACTGAAGGCGGTCAAGTAAAACGATGCCCCCTTGGGGGGATTAAAGAGGGGTTATAGAGGAGAGCTATGAGACATACAATATCGATACTCGTCGAAAATAAATTCGGCGTGCTTTCCAGGATTTCAGGACTGTTCAGCGGCAGGGGATACAACATCGAGAGCCTTTCCGTCGGCGAGACGATAGACCCGCAGGTGTCGGTCATGACGATCGTGACGGTGGGGGACGACTGGATCATAGAGCAGATCACGAAACAGCTTAACAAGCTTATCGACGTGATCAAGGTGGTGGATATGACCGAACTCGACCATGTCGAGCGTGAGATGGTCCTTATCAAGGTCGCCCCCCGGCAAGAGGACAAGGCAGAGGTCCTGAGGCTTGCCGAGATCTTCAGGGGCAGGGTGATCGACTCGAGCCAAAAGACCTATACCATCGAGATCACCGGAGAAGAAAAGAAGATAGCCGCGCTTGTGGAGCTTCTGAGGCCGATGGGGATCAAGGAATTTGTGAGGACCGGCAAGATCGCGATCGCAAGGGAAGGCACCAGAAAGCCGTAAGTTTTTCGGTGGTCACCTGATACGCTCTGCTTTTTAAAGGCCGGATTTATCCCTGCTTCCCGGTCCTACTTGAAAATGTCCACCCAGATCTTTGTGGCTGTCCCGATGATGATCACGGCGAGCAGCCATCTCAGATAGTGTGTCTTTGTCTTTTTGCCGACGACACTGCCCAACCTTGCAAAAGGCATCGCCCCGACAAGGAGCGCGGCGGCCATATGAAAGGGCACCTGACCGGTGGCGACCTTTCCGACGAGCCCGGCTGACGAAGAAAACAGCCCGATCGCAAGGGTGCTTCCCAGCGCCACTCTAAGGGGTATCTTCAGGACATACAGCAGGATTGGGATGATTATGAAGGCGCCGCCCTGTCCCACCATCCCGATCAGGAAGCCGATCAACACGCCTATGACGATGGCGGTGGGCCTATGGAACGTCACCTTCTCCTCGGTCATCTCGTCTTTGCCATAACTTCGGGGGATGAGCATCATCACCGAGGCGGTAAAAGCGAGAGCCCCGAATATAAACAGCAGCGGCTTGTCCGGCACCATCTTCGAGAGAAAGGAACCGGTAAGAGAAGACATAAATAGCGAGAGGCCGAGCGTGAGCACAAGAGGTTTATTAACAAGGTTGTGCTTGTTATAAAAGAACAGTGCGACAAGTGAAGCGAAAAATCCCTGTATCATGGTGAGGCCTGTGATGCTCTTGACGCCTACGGGATCAAGGCCGAATGCCGGGGGCAGATAAAGAAGAAGCGGGAACATGAGTATGCCTCCGCCTATTCCTAGCAGGCCTGAAAAAAAACCGACGATGGCGCCTGCAATGATCAAAAGGAGATAGGGCGCTGCGTGCACGCTATTTCTCCACGAAGATCTCGGTGTTGTCCCTTACCTCTCCCTCAAGCAGATCCCCGATATAGGCAGCCAGGAGGCCTTCCTTCTGCAGGGTCGCCATCAGTTTTTCTTTTCTTTCCCGGGGGACAAAGATGAGGAGTCCTCCCGATGTCTGGGCGTCGCACAGGAGGACCTTTTCATGATCAGGGACGTCGTCCGCCCATGTGATGTAAGGCGTATACGTCTTGAGGTTACCGAGCGTGCCACCCGGCGCGATATCGATCTCCGCGAGCCTGACGGCCTCATCGAAAAAGGGCACGAGGCTCGTACGAATGTGCGCCCTGCACTTGCTTGCAGAAAGCACCTCGTGCAGATGCCCTATAAGGCCGAACCCTGTAATGTCCGTTGCCGTATTTACGCCGACCTCAATCATTATTTCTCCGGCCCTTTTATTCAATGTCGCCATCGAAAGGGTCAGCTCTTCAATGACCGTGTTGCTGCACATCCCGGCCTTTATACCGGTAGATACAACCCCGGTTCCGATCTTCTTCGTGAGTATCAGGGCATCGCCAGGTTTTGCCTTGGAGTTATCGAGGATCTTGTCAGGATGGATCGTACCCATGACCGCGTAGCCGAATTTCGGTTCCTTGTCCCTGATGGTATGTCCGCCGATAATTGATACTCCGGCCTCGGCCATCTTATCGATCCCTCCCTGCATGATTCTTTGAAGCGTGGGGAAAAAGGCTGGCTGGCTCGGGAACATCGCGATATTCAGCGCGACGATAGGTTTGCCGCCCATCGCCCATACGTCCGACAGCGCATTGGCGGCCGCGATCGCACCGAACCAATAAGGGTCATCGACAATCGGTGTGAAGAAATCGGTAGTCAGTACTACGGCAATATCATCGGTAATCTTGTACACGCCGGCGTCATCGGCGTTAGAGGAGTCGACAAGTACATTCTTATCTGTGAGAGCTGGCAGCTGCCCCAGCACCTGGGACAGGTCCGAAGGACTGAATTTTGCCGCTCAACCCGCGCAGCTGGAAAGTTCCGTAAGCTTGATAGACATCGTTACCACCTCCTCTTTTACAATGTGATATCTGTGCTACCGTGTCCTCGTTCCTGGATAAGTGCCCTTCTTCGTTACCGGGCAGCAGGCCGGCGCAGGCAGCGTCTCTTTATAGTCTTTCTGAAGCAGATCGATAAGATCCGGGATCATCGGGTCTTTAAGGAAATAGCACTTGAGTCTCCCG
Source organism: Thermodesulfovibrionales bacterium (assembly GCA_044450345.1). Classification (GTDB taxonomy): domain Bacteria; phylum Nitrospirota; class Thermodesulfovibrionia; order Thermodesulfovibrionales; family UBA6898; genus Sulfobium. The sequence continues at coordinate 8,635 of JBIOIY010000028.1, forward strand.
TCGACAAAAAAATCGATCAGCCCGTATCTCCTCATGAGGGAGAGATGTTGGGAGACATTCGGCTGGCGTATTTCGAGGAACTCCTCAAAATCGCTTACGCACTTCACCCCTTTGCGCAGTTCTTTGAGTATCTTTATCCTGACGGGGTGGGCGATGACTTTCAGCACTTCTATTTTCCTGTCTATCTCGGTCACAGTAACTCCTTATCGCTTTTAATAATAATTAATGCAGAAGGATGTTATCAATAAAAAAGTTATAACTGCCTCTGTCCCTCTCTGAGGATTCCGTGAGGCGAGCAAGAATTTTTAGATGGCGCCCGTCGGTTTTTGGAGGCCCCTTTGTTACAAAAGTCAGTATTGTGACATGAATTTGCAGCTACCAGATTCCCGGTTCTCCTATTTTTCGCATGCCTTTTTTCAATACGGCCAGGCGCTAATGCCGTGTCTGATCGTGTACATGAAGTATTTCTCGAACCCTAGCTTCAGCCATTTGTAGACGATGCCTTCTTTGAGCTCTGATTCCTGTCTCGGTGGAAGAACCGGGCTGGCCTTCATGTACATCGCCTTCTTGCCCGTATCCATGAGGCAGAAGACCTCGATCGGAATTTCAGCCGGAGGAGTGGCTCCCGTGATATCAGACGCGATTGTCTTTGCAGCAGTCTTTGCCATTCTCACAGTCATATAACCGGTTTTCGGGACTCCTGTGGGCACCGGGGTGGCTTCGGGAGGCGCTATCGCGACTGCGACACCGGCGGAAAAAATGTTCTTGTGTTTTGTATGCCTGTACCTGCCGTCAACCGGGATGAATCCCCTTGGATTGCCGAGATGTGCCACTGCAGGCACTCCTTTCATAGCAGGGGCGAACATCGAAAGCTTAAATGGAAGTTTCGTGCCGTCCTTGAGTTTCGCCTCTCCGGCAGTGAACTCTTCTATGGCGGTGTTTGCGATTATCTTAATGTCGCGTTTTGCGAACTCATCCTCCATCATCCTTTTTGAGTTCCTTAGCCCGCCGATCCCGAAATGGCCGGCATACGGCTCCGATGTGACAAACGTGATCGGTACCTTGTGCCTTATCTTCCGCTTGCGAAGTTCGGCGTCTACCTCGAAGACATACTCATAGGGAGGTCCCGAGCAACTCACACCCTGCACCGACCCCACAACGATGCTGCCCGGCGCTTCAAGGAACCTGCTCCATGCGCTGTTCGCCCTCTCCGCCTGATCGAGGGTGAAGATGCACTCTGTATGTCCTTTTTCGGGGCCGAGGCCCGGGACTTCCTCAAAGGCGAGGTACGGCCCGGTCGCTATTACCAGAAAGTCGTAAGGAATTTCCTTCGTTCCGGTAATAACCTTCGAACCGTCGGCATCCACACCCGTAGCCTTTTCATGAACAAAGGCGATGCCTTTTCTTTCCAGTAACGGCTTCAAAGACAGGGTTATATCGCTCGCCTTCCTCCATCCCATCGCCAGCCATGGCAAGGAAGGAATGAATACGAATTTGTCGTCGTCGCTTACAACGGTGATCTCAGCCTTTTTCCCGAGAAGTCTTTTAAGCTCAAAGGCAGCAGTCAACCCGCCGAATGAGCCGCCCAATATAACTATCCTCGCCATGTCATCCTCCCATTAAATTATTGTAGGGGCAATTCATGAATTGCACTATTCTAAAACATCCCTATTACCTTGTCGGTTTCGGTCATTAAATCAACCAGACCGCCGTAATCGATATCCTTTATGTTTTTATTTTCATCGGCGCTCTTCAGTCCTCTTAATCTCCTGTCGTCTTCGAGGACATAGGCTGTCCTGACATACCCCAGGTCTTCGAGCGCTTGTTCCTTGAGAAAATAGACCCCGTTCTGTAAGAGAACGATATCGGCGGACATATCCCGTGCAATCTTAACGCCCCTTTTGCCTGCCGGTGTGTCAGGCGCGCTTTTTACAATAACTATCATAGGAACCTCCCGTTTGTCGTTCGTTAAAAAATCATTGTGCTGTCGGCCTGTTTAAGGAGTGCTGCGATAGCTGACTCATTTACTATTTTCACACCTTCAACAATGTCCTCTTTTTTTAGTTCGTGCTGGATCAGGGACAGATTATCCGCAAAAACCTCTGCACCCATTTCGGCGCAATCCTTTAACGCAGCTTCGAGATTGGTAAAACCAGTGTTCGTGTCGTCCTGCCCTTTTCTTGCGAGCTGGACGCCGCCGTCAACGAGGATAAGTGATACTGCGATATCTCCTGACATGGCACCTAGGGCATGCCTTACCGCTTCGGCTGCATTAATGTCGCCGTATGGCGGCTTTCTGAGTATCATTGCAATCTTTCCCATATTTTCCTCCTATGCTCCTATATTGAGCCAGATATCGCTTTCGCCCATGGTCTTGAATAACCCTTTGAGCGAGCCGACCTCTACGCCGTCGATATAATCTTCTTGCGCCGCACGGCGAAAGTTGAGACACCCTCCTCAGAGATAAACCTTCAGACCCTTCTGAATGAGTCCTGAGAATTCCACCTCTGCGTTCGTAATCCCCTTTGCCTTCTGTTTTTTCAAAAAACAATAGATTCCGTCGGCAGAAGCGATCAGGTTGACGGTGTGCTTCCTGTTTAAGGCCGCGTCTGCGATCTTGATCGTAGAGAGGGTGTTTTCATAAGAGTAGGGTGACGTCGATAAAAAAAGCGTGATGTTTTTTCCCATAATCTCCTCCTGCATACTTATAACGTTACTGTTTTGGAGTCATTTGAACAAATAACAATGCCTGTATTCATCAATTCCTCCTAACGCCCGGATATTTGACTTTCTTTGTTACCGGGCAACAGGCGGGTGCAGGCAATTCGTCTTACAGCACTTTTTTTTCCTCCGATAAATGCATATATAAAGATATACCGATATTTGAATGTATTGTCAAGAAATTTAATGCCGTCCATCGATTTAGTCGCTTCTCCCGCCTTATTGCCGCCAAAATAGGACTATCTGCTATAATTACCTCAATGGAAGCTGCACGGGCGCATCTGTTCATCCGGGGGAGGGTCCAGGGAGTCTTCTACAGGGGCTTTACAAGAAATGTGGCGGTGAAGCTGGGCCTCAACGGGTGGGTGAAAAACCTTTATGACGGTCGTGTTGAAGCGGTATTTGAAGGCGACAGGACACTGATCGAGCAGGCTGTTCAGCATTGCAGGGTAGGCCCTCCAGGCGCATATGTCCAGGATATTGAGGTCGTCTGGGAAGGGTATTCAGGGCAGGAGAAAGGCTTCGAGATAAAATATTAGCCTTCTTCAACAAAAAGACGACACTAACGAGGTGGCGGAAAAAATGAAAAAGGAAAACAAGAAACTCGGTGAACTCCTTCTGGATGCGGGACTGATAGAGAGAATAAAGTCCAGGGGCCGCGCTTAGGTCCATTATCATTTGCGGACAATGCCCCGGCCTTCTATGAAAATATTGACTATGATCAACCGGCTTGAAAAAAAAGTCATGTCAGGCGGCGATGTTTCCTGCGAGGAAGCGGTATTTATATCTTCGATTTCCGCCGAAGGGGTACTCGATCTGTTCGCTGCGGCAAACAGGATCAGGAGCCGTTTTCGCGGAAATATCATAGACATCTGCGCTATTGTAAATGCAAAGTCCGGAGGGTGTACCGAGGACTGCGCTTACTGCGCACAGTCCGCCAGGAGTTCTTCCGATACGCCGGTGTTTCCCCTCGTTGATAAACGTGCAGTCCTCGAAAAGGCAGCGGAGGCAAAACAGGGAGGCGCGGCACGCTTCTGCATCGTGACAAGCGGGCGGAAAGCATCCGATGCGGATATACCAAAAATAGCGGAAATGATTTCCGAAGTCAGGGCAGCCGGGCTTCTGCCGTGCGCCACCCTCGGGCTTCTCGGGAAAGAGGAATTGTTTCTTTTGAAAGAGGCCGGTCTTGAGCGATTTCATCATAACCTTGAGACATCCGAGAGATTTTTTCCGGAGATATGCACTACGCATACTTACAACGACAAGATACAGACGATTGCGGCGGCGAAGTCCGCGGGACTCTCTTTATGTTCGGGCGGCATCTTCGGACTCGGAGAGACATGGGAGGACAGGATCGACATGGGAATGGCGCTCAGAGAGATCGGTCCCGACTCCGTTCCCCTCAATTTTCTGATACCGATCAGGGGCTCCAGACTAGGATCGAGAAATCAACTCAGACCCCTCGAGGCACTAAAAATAATAAGCCTCTTCAGGTTCCTTCTTCCGGGCAAAGAGATCCGGGTCTGCGGGGGACGTGTGCAGACTCTCGGCGAATTAAATTCATTTATATTCTTTGCCGGCGCTGACGGCCTGCTCTCTGGAAATTACCTGACGACATCGGGCAGAAGCTTTAAGGATGACTTGAGACTTGTCGGAGAGCAGGGGCTTAAGGTATCCCGCATTACTGCGTAGGCAGCTATGGAGGACAGGATGGTTAGCATTCGTATGAGGGCGTCCAGGCGGGTCACAGGGAAGAACTGCAATACATCTTCAGACCAGCACATATCCGGCGCCGAGGGAATATTCGAACGGAGTTCGACTGCCTCAGTCATTGAAGAATATATCCTTAGGGCGATGGCCCATCCGCGAGGCAGGCCGGACCGGATCGAGATTACGCTGGAGGGGATCAGAGCAAGGCCGAAAAAAATACGGTCACTCCCGATAAGGACAGTAGCATGCGGGTCAACACAAGCTTCGCAGCGCCACATAAAGAAAATTCTTGTCTCGGCGGGGGTAACGTATGCAGCAATAGACGAGGCGCTAAAAGTAGTCTACGGCGAGAGGACTATGCGCGGCGCTTCTGTCATATGTGCCGGATCAGGGAGAAGGATTGAACCTGACAGGGAAAGGGGGGTTCGTGCTTCGAGACTAGGGATCAGCCGGGCTGCGGGCCAGGCACTCAGCCGCGAACTGATCAGAGAAAGGATCAATTCCGAAACCGTGCGGGAGGCCGTGGTCCTTGCATCGAAGGTTGCTTCCTGCGAACAGGTGATCGCGGAGCTCTGTGTTTCGGACGATCCTGATTACACCACAGGCTATGTTTCTTCAAAAAAGTTCGGCTACGTGAGGATACCACATATAAAGAGAAAGGGGGACCGGAGGGGAGGAAGGGTCTTTTTCATGAGAGACGACGCAGACCTGAGCGCGGCGATCTCCTTTCTCGAGAAGACGCCTGTGCTCGTCGACAAGGTATCGGAATGTCTCGGTGTCTTATCTGTCAATGAAGTCATTGGTCATTGTCATATATAATCCCGCAGCAAGAAGGGCATCGGAAGGAAAGATCGCCCGTGCCACGGCGTACCTTGAGGAAAAGGGCTTTGCCGTAGAACTGCTCCGCACTGAAACGGCCGGCCACGCCAGGCAACTTGCGGCCGATGCCCTGAAGAGGAACCCGCGTCTTATAATAGCAGCCGGGGGCGACGGTACTGTCAATGAGGTGATCAACGGCATTGTGCGGACTGATACCCCGCTTGGGGTACTTCCCCTGGGGACGACGAATGTTTTGGCCAAGGAACTCGATATTCCCGAAGATATTTGCGGCGCGCTGGAAACCGCGGTGACATCGAGCCCCAAAAAGGTGTCCCTCGGTATGATAGAAACCGGAAGCGGGAAAGATCTTGCAGCGAGGTTCTTTTGTCTGATGGCGGGCATAGGACTTGACGGCAAGACCGTTTATGATGTGAATGCAGCCGCAAAAAAGATATCGGGCAAGGCAGCATACATCCTTAGCGGAATACACAATATTATGGGATATTCTCCGGAGAGACTCTCCTTCATAATAGACGGGAAAGAGTATACCGGGTATTCAGCGGTCATCGGCAAGGCGGCTAAGTACGGCGGACACTTCAAGGTGACGCCGGATGCGAGCCTCCTGGACCCTTCCCTGTTCGTATGCCTGTTTAAGGGCGGCCGCCGCCGCGATTTATTGAGATATGCCGTCGGGGTCATCAGGGGGAAACATCTGGCTTACGAAGATGTGATTTATCTCAGAGCAATGGAGATCGAGGTACGGGGGAATGCCCATATACAGATAGACGGAGATTATCTGGGTCTCACGCCGGCCAAGGTTTCGACAGCGAGAGACGCGCTTATGTTGGTGTATGGGGGCCGACGATGACACCACCCCCGATCACGGTCTCTCCTACGTAAAAGACCGCACTCTGTCCGGGAGCGGGGGCCCACTGAGGCTCATCGAAAAAAACCTTTGCCTGTGTGCCGAAGACATTAACTTCTGCCGGTCTGTCCTCCATCATTGAGCGCACCTTCACTGTAGCCTTGAAAGAACTCCCGGAGGGGGGGAATAACCAATTGAGATCAGTGACAATAATCTCTTCCCTCATCGCGTCTTCCTGCGAACCGACACGGACGATATTGTTTGCAGTATCTATGTCCGTTACATAATATGGTCTGGGAGAGGGTAGTCTCAGCCCTTTTCTCTGTCCGATGGTATAACGGCATATTCCCTTATGGGTACCCAGCTCCCGGCCTGTCTTGTCTATGATGGGCCCCGGTCTGCAAGAAGAGGGCGACAGGTTTTCAATGAACCCGGAGTAATTCTCGTCTCCGATAAAACAAATCTCCTGGCTCTCCGGCCTATCGGCGGCCGGCAGCAGCAGGGAACGTGCAATATCTCTGACGTCAGTCTTTCTGAGTCCACCGAGAGGCAAGACCAGCCTTTCCAGTTCCTCCGGTCTTAACAAGTAGAGGACATAGGACTGGTCTTTTTTGGGGTCTACGCCTTTTTTCAAAGAGAATCTTTCATTTTGCGGCCAGACAGGGATTCGTTTTTCTACCCTCGCGTAATGGCCGGTAGCTATATATTCAGCGCCTCTTTTTCTTGCCTCTTCGAGAAGAAAGGGGAACTTGATGTGTCGATTGCACAGGATGCAGGGGTTCGGCGTCAAGCCGCTTTTGTATGCCTCAACAAACGGCTCGATCACCTTTTCAATGAATGTCTCCCTCACGTCTATCGACGAATGCGGTATGCCGAGGATATCGGCCGTCTTTGATGCGCCGTCGGTCGCCTCCAGTGAACAGCATGCGGCAGAGTTGGACCTGTTTCTGGCCTCCCAGAGGATGAAACTGACCCCCTCGACCTCGAACCCCTGTTCCTGGAGAAGATACGCGGTGACGCTTGAATCGACCCCGCCGCTCATTCCGACAATTACTTTGCCCATGTTTTTACTATAACAGAAAGGTGCGTGCCTTTTTTGTAACGGCGCTAGGTGATTTTTGGCCCTCGCTTGCGGGAATGGCAAACTGTTGCCGACTATGACGTTACCTTGGGTTCGCAATAGGCAAATAGCAAAATCCGGTTGTTTGTAATATAATAATATCTTATCTTTACCTTGAAAAAATATTTTAAAAAGAGGAGGCAGTGATGATAAAGGTCTACTATGATAAAGATGCGAATTTGGGGATCCTCAAGAAGAAGAAGATTGTCGTGATGGGATATGGCAGTCAGGGGCATGCCCATGCCAATAATCTTAAGGAAAGCGGTATGGATGTCATCGTCGGAATAAGGCAGGGGGCGAGCTGGGACAAGGCAAAGAAGGCCGGCTTCAAGGTGATGACCCCGGCTGATGCGTCGAAGGTCGCTGACGTGATAATGATTCTTCTGCCCGACGAATACCAGGCTGATATATACAAGGCGGAGATAGCACCGAATATGAAAAGGGGAGTCTATCTGGCCTTTGCCCATGGGTTCAATATCCATTTTGGACAGATCGTGCCGACTGCCGATACGAATGTATTTATGGCCGCTCCGAAGGGGCCGGGACATCTCGTCAGGTCTGAATACACAAAAGGCACCGGTGTTCCGTGTCTCATCGCCATTCATCAGGACCCGTCGAAGAACACCAAGGATATAGCCCTTGCCTATGCGTCGGCCATCGGGGGGGGTAGGGCCGGCATTATTGAAACCTCTTTCAGGGAAGAGACGGAGACCGACCTTTTCGGAGAACAGGTCGTGTTGTGCGGGGGATTAACATCCCTGATCCAGGCCGGATTCGAAACACTCGTCGAGGCCGGATACGCACCTGAAATGGCCTATTTCGAGTGTCTGCACGAGGTCAAGCTTATCGTCGACCTGATCTACGAGGGCGGCATCTCGAATATGAGGTACTCTATCAGCAATACGGCGCAATACGGCGATCTTACGAGAGGTCCAAGGGTCGTAACGGATAAGACGAAGAAGGAGATGAAGAAGATCCTCGGGGAGATCCAAGACGGTGTTTTTGCGAAGGAATGGATGCTCGAGTGCAGGGCGAACAAGCCTGTCTTCAACGCCCTGACGAAGAAGGGTGAAAAGCATCTTATCGAAGAGGTTGGGGCCAAACTCAGGGCGATGATGCCCTGGCTGAAGAAGGGAAAGCTGGTCGACAAGTCGAAGGCATAGATATGCTGTGTGCACAGAAAAAGGCGTCTCAGAATTTTTATGATCGACTGATTATCGTTAGGTGAAGTGCGTATTGCATCATGAAATGGCTGCGATGCGCCCACTCCCGCAGGCTTTCTTTATAGGGTGTCGCATAATAATTCATCGCCACCTTTTTCTGTGCTTGTCGTGGCGAGAGGTTTTTGGGGATGTCTATCATAGCTTAGAGGGATCCGTGTGTCTGGTATGAAATTCGCACCTGAAGGTTATCCATTTATTATTTTTTTCGGGATCGTTACGATAGCGACCGCTTTTTTCGGAGGCATCTTCTTTGTTTTCCTGCCTCTCATTCTCACCCTCTTTATGTTCTACTTCTTCCGTGATCCGGAGAGGCTTGTCCCAAAAGATAAAAATGTTTTTGTATCTCCTGCAGATGGGAAGGTCATTTTGATAAGGGACGTGCATGAGTTGAAGTACCTTCACGCGGACGTAAAAGAGATCAGCATTTTCATGTCCCCCATGAACGTCCACGTAAACCGCTCGCCCTGCGATGGAAGGGTGAAGATGGTGAAACATAACGAAGGGCGGTTTTGTGCCGCTTACAAAGATGAGGCCTCCGTCTGCAACGAGAATATCGAAATGGTGCTCGAAACCGGATACGGCGATGTGCTTGTAAAGCAGGTTGCCGGCTTTCTGGCCAGAAGGGCGGTATGCAGAAAAAAGGAGGGCGATATCCTGAGGCGCGGCGAGCGATACGGCGTCATAAAGTTCAGCTCCAGAGTCGATCTGTATATCCCCGGCAACGCGAAGATCAGGATTAAGCTTGGGGACATGGTGACGGCCGGAGAGACTATACTCGGCGATATGCCGGATTAACTCTCGTCATCTTCTGCGACGAACCCGTGGCAATTGACCGGCGGGGGGGTTCCTCTTTTTTCGTCTGAAACTTCTGTCTCGTCATGCCGGGGCTTGTTCTTGCGATTTTGGGCCACCAGCGCTTTGACCGCTTCCCACCCTACTGTCTTCATTTCGGCCATTCTTGTGATTTCTTCCAGAGCAGTCCTGTTATCGTAGGAAGCGGGCCGGTATGGCCTCGGCGAAAGGAGAGCATCGTAGACATCGCAGACAACGATGATCTCTGTCATGAGGTCCGTCAGGTGTATGCCGCGCGGCTTGCCGGAACCATCTCTTCTCTCGTGATGGTCCCTCGCCACGACAGCGGCAAGGTTGTTGAGGTCGCCGAGGTAATAGATGAGCAGAACATAGCCTGCAGCGGCATGATGATCGAGAATGCTCCTCTCGGTCCTGGTGAGCGGGGTCTGCTTCTGTAGAATATGCGGGGGAACGCAGATTTTACCGATATCGTGAGTAGGGCCGATCGATACCCCTTTTATCCTGTCAGCATAGTCCGGTATCAGGTCTTTTGCGATTAGTGTGGAAAGTGCGAACACCATGAGATTATGACAATAGGTGTGGTAGTCGTATGTCTTGAAATGATTCAGCGTCTGCAGCACAGGGAGGACAAGGTGGACCGTTTCCATTATGGACAGGAGTTCGCCCGTATTTTCCCGCCTGGACAATATTGAGTCATATGGTGGCTTGCCGATGAGGCGGAGCATGTCATGCTTCACTGTGCCATGGCCGAGTAGCGAATAGGTTTGATTGGAGCCAGCCGCCGGTGAAGAAATCAATTCTTCTAAGATCTCCTTAGAAAGCATGGCTCCGGCGGGGAGCAGGAGTTGATTTTCCATAGTATAGACCGGATAAGCGAGTCTCAAGGTATCCATAAGGTGTCCCCCATATCGGACTGCGGATGCCGCGATTTTAAGTTGCTCGAAGCCCCACCCAAATCTATAACAAGCTTTAGAATTTCCCTGAGTGCTTTGCAAACGGATTATACCATATTCGCATACTTCGAAGAAAGGCCGATGTGTGCGGGAATAAATAGCTTTTGATAGTCGGGCACCGGGCAGGGGTACAGCGTGATTATGGTATACTTTACAATTGCAGTGTGCGGGTGGGCCGAAGGTGATGCAGGCGCAAGGAAGGAAAATATACGATGAGCAATGAACCTGATAAAGTCATTTACTCCATGGTCGGAGTGAGCAAATATTACGACAAAAAGCCGGTTTTGAAGGACATCTATCTCTCCTATTTTTACGGGGCGAAGATAGGTGTCCTCGGTCTTAACGGATCTGGGAAAAGCTCCCTTCTCCGTATCCTTGCGGGGAGGGACAAGGAGTTCAACGGGGAGACCGTCCTCTCCCCGGGGCACACCGTGGATTTTCTCGAACAGGAGCCGGAACTGGACAACAGAAAGACAGTGCGGGAGGTCGTGGAAGAAGGGGTGCAGGAGACGGTAGATGCCCTTAAGGAATATACCCTCATCAACGAAAAATTCGCCGAGCCTGTGTCGGACGACGAGATGAACAAGCTTATCGAACGTCAGGGAAAGGTGCAGGAGAAGCTCGATGCCCTTGATGCATGGGACCTTGATTCACGCCTTGAGATGGCTATGGACGCCCTGAGGTGTCCTGCCGGAGATACCCCGGTCAAGGTCCTTTCCGGGGGCGAAAGAAGGCGAGTGGCCCTTTGCAGACTTCTTCTGAAAAAGCCGGATATCCTCCTCCTCGACGAACCCACCAACCACCTGGATGCCGAGACGGTTGCCTGGCTGGAGCACCATCTGCAGGGCTATCCCGGCACAGTCATCGCGGTAACGCATGACCGCTATTTCCTCGATAATGTTGCCGGGTGGATCCTTGAACTCGACAGGGGCGAGGGGATCCCATGGAAGGGAAACTATTCATCCTGGCTGGAACAGAAGAAAAACCGTCTGCAGCAGGAGGAGAAGACCGAGAGCGAGAGGCAAAAAACCCTGCAGCGCGAACTAGAGTGGATACAGATGTCTCCAAAAGGTCGCCACGCAAAGGCGAAGGCGCGCATAAATTCCTATGAGGCATTGCTGAGCCAGGATATCGACAAAAGGTCAAAGGAACTTGAAATCTACGTCCCGCCAGGTCCCAGGCTGGGCAGCGTCGTTATCGATGCGGACAACGTGTCCAAGGCCTACGGAGATAACATCCTCGTCGAAGGGATGACCTTCTCACTTCCTCCAGGCGGAATCGTGGGGATAATCGGGCCCAACGGGGCAGGAAAGACCACCCTTTTCAGGATGATCACCGGCGGGGAAAAGCCTGATTCCGGCGTCTTCAGGATCGGAGAAACCGTCAAGCTGGCATATGTCGACCAGAGCCGTGATGACCTCGATCGGAACAAGAGCATATGGGAGGTCATTTCCGGAGGTGAGGATGCCATTCAGCTGGGGAAGAGGCAGATCAACTCCCGGGCCTATGTGGCACGCTTCAATTTTTCCGGTTCCGATCAGCAGAAAAAGGTTTCGATGCTCTCAGGAGGAGAAAGGAACCGTGTCCATCTCGCGCGCATGCTCAAGGAAGAGGCCAATGTCCTCCTTCTTGACGAGCCTACCAACGATCTGGACGTCAACACCATGCGTGCTCTGGAAGAGGCATTGGAGAATTTTGCGGGCTGCGCCGTTGTCATCAGCCACGACCGGTGGTTCCTCGACCGTATCGCTACCCACATCCTCGCGTTTGAAGGCGACAGCAAAGTGGTCTGGTTCGATGGGAACTACTCTGAGTACGAGGAAGACAGAAAGGCCCGCCTCGGCGCCGAGGCAGACCAGCCCCACCGGATCAAATACAGGCATTTGTCGAGGGGATAAGCAACGGATCAGAGGACATTGACTGTGAACGCCGACAAAAAATTCGATCCGAAGAAACTCGCAAAATATTCTGTGCTCCCTTATCACTATTTTCTGATCGGAACAAGGAGCCGGATGTTTGACGGAGCTTGAATTTTGGGGCCGCTTCCAATATCAGGATTGTAAATAAAGCCTGAAATATCAGCGCGTCAATAGTCCAACCGACACACCTCGGTTATCAGACTTTTGGTCCCGTTCTTACAGGGAGGGCATTGCTGAAAAAAGTTTATCTTCCGAAAGATTTGAGGACCCGGAGAAAAACAGGATCAATCTTCGTTAGTGAACTGAGCACGAACTCTTCGATGCCTCTGTTATCAGATAGAAGGAGGCCGCCGGGCAAGACATCCTGCTTAATTTGCGCTCGCCCCATGGACTCGTGACCGCCCGCGCTACCTATGTGTCCGAATGCGGTGCGAGCCAGGTAGCCCGCGTCCTTTTTAATGCCATCGTTTCGGAAGATTATCACCAGTGTGTTGCCCACCACCCCGGAAACCAGCGCCCATGATACGTTTTCCACCCGGATAAAGAAGTCCGCCACCTGCACGCAAACGTCGAAGAACGGGACCGGCCCTAGATGTGAAAACATAACTCCCTCCAAAAAATGCCTTCTGACCAGCGCTATGCTGAAGTAGTCGAGTCCCTCCCTGGAAAACTGCGAGAACTCTATCTGCTTGACAATATCCAAGTCTGCCTTGCTCCTAAGCCATCTTATGGCATCAACGTCGCCGTGGCTCATGTCAACCATGAAATGGCGCGTGTCCGTTTTAATCCCATAAAAGAGGGCACTTGCAAGGTCTTTTGTAAGACGTGTGCCGGCGGTCCTCAGATATTCTGTCAAAATTGACGAAGTGGACAGGTAATTGGGCCGTACGTCGGCAAACCCGGCTGGGATACCATCCGGGAGTGGATGGTGGTCTATCACGATATCGCACCGCGGAAGGCTGAAGTCGGTGAAGAAACGGGGCTGGGAGTCAACCAGCGCTATAATGTCCGACTGGCCGGCCTCCTCCTCGCTGACTGGAAATGCCGGGATCTTTAATCGCCTTATCATAGAGGCATTCTCCGGCCTCCCGATAGCCCCCGTATAGCCTATATTGACTACGTTCTTTTTTGTCTTAAGTATCTTTTTGAGGGCAAGGGCGCTGGCGAGTGCGTCCGGATCGGGATTCGCATATATTATGACGCTGATGTGTTTCGCCCCGTCGCATACTTCCCTCATGCGTTCAAGCTTGTTACGGGTGTTATCATGTACCTGCATGTATCTATTTTTTGCTGTCATCAATTAATTAATAGCACAATAACGGGCATTTGTGAAAAAAATGTTCTAAATACCCCTTGGACATCCAGCGGCTTGTGGCTGCAATTCTCGCCCCTACTCCGGAGGCTGTCAATTAGTCAAGTGGAGGCACTTGACAATACCGGATTATTATATTACCATTTAATATGGTAATATAACCATATATCATGGTAATAGGCGGGGTTATGCTTGAAGGCGTTTTCGGTAATGTTACAGTTGAAAAAGTCCTTTTTACTCTCTACGTGTATGGGGAGGGATACCCGCTGGGCATGGCGAGGACCTTTGGAGAACCGGTCAACAGGTTTCAGCAGCAGCTGAGGCGACTCGAAAATACCGGTATCGTGGTGAGCCGCCTCATAGGCAGGGTGAGACTCTATACGTACAATCCCCGATATCCGTTTCTCGATGAGTTGAAGGCCCTTGTTGCCAGGGCCTATGAATTTCTCCCCGAAAAAGAAAAGGATGCCTATTACAGAAAGCGTACGAGGCCGCGGAGGGCCGGCAAGCCCCTGTGAGGATCGACTGGAAGCGAATAGGAATCAAGGAACTGGCAGCCCTCGTATCAGTGAAACTCCGTAGAAAAGGGATTGATGCGATTCTGGTCGGCGGGGCCTGTGTTTCGATCTATACAAAAAATATATATCAGTCATTCGATCTTGATTTTGTCGCTCATGCTGCAATGAAAGAGCTCACATCTGTGCTTTCCGAAATGGGTTTTCGAAAGGGGAGCTCACGTCATTTCATCCGTCCGGACTGTCCATATTTTATCGAATTTGTTGCTCCTCCAGCTGCCATAGGAAAAGAACCAATCAGGGAAGAGAAAGAACTGAGAACAAGGCTGGGCACTATCGTACTACTGACACCGACGGACTGTGTTAAGGACAGATTGGCAGCTTATTATTATTGGAACGACCCGCAGGCTCTGGAGCAGGCGCTCATGGTGGCAAATGCGCAAGAAATAAATTTTCGGGGGATAAAAAGGTGGTCGGAGAAAGAGGGCCAGGCAGATAAATATGATGAATTCAGGAAGAGGCTGAAAAAGAAACAATGATAAATCATTCACCGCCGGATCTTCCGGAGTAAACAGTTATTTCTTTAATAGAAACTGCAGAGGCTGTCATCAATCAAGTGACTTCATGCCGGAAGATAAGTATCCCCATTTCCCCCATGATGCTCATATCACGGGTCTGATTTACGCCCCTTTCCCTTTTTCCAAAAGGCCACATCGCTTATCATGAGCCTCAGCATCTCACGGGGTGTTTTTTTTGCCACTTCCTTGCATCTACAGTTTTCTTCATGTTCCTCGTTTACTTCCTGTTCAGGTAATTTCCCCTTTTTCACGACCTCTTTCCCCGCACCGGCGGATGGCTCTTTATATTTCGTCATGTCGCGCTCCTTGATTTATTCTACCTTACCCTGAGATAAAAGTAGCATCTGAGCGATATGAAATGTTTAGCAGAACCTTAGGGTAGTCTCACGCAGTACCCGTAAAGAGTTTAGCAGCCTGACCTCACGCCGGCATTCTTAGTAGCCGCATAGGGCAGTGATTTATCGCAGACGGCCTTCTGTACGATATCAAGACCGCTTCCCGGAGATATGGTCTCCCAGGGGGCCTTGGGGTGGTCCGCAGAATGAATAATGTTTTTGTTTATGTCGTACAGGATCGTCATTAATTCCCGGTGATTGTTTTTTGAACAGTCTATTTCGGTCAGGAGGCCCGAATACGAGTAGGCAAGCGCCTTGTCGTCCCTGCCCTTATTCATAAATAGTTCCCTCGCCGCCATCAATACGTTACTATCTTCGTCGGGAACTATCTTTACCCACAGGCTTATCGCATTGCCGCGCGAATAGGCCATGCTCCTCACGTTGATATAGATATCCTTGCTGAGCGAAGTCCATCCTTCGGAATCTTCGGCAGCGAAGGCGCCGCCCCCAAAGGCAAAGAAAATGAACATTAAAGATGCTGCAGATATGATCGAGAGTCTTTTCATAATCAAACCTCCTGACGATCTGAAATCACTACTTCCATCTTTTACCTAAATGTCGTGGCACCCGGAACATAAAGTTCCCTTAGGCATACGGACCCTTGCGGGCGCATCTGCCCCGGCCTGGGCCGGCTGTCTCTTTGTTAAAAGGGGGCTAGCCGCCTTCATCCTTACCTCCCCGTGTGAGATATTCGTTTTCACTTTCAAGTTGACCTAATTCTGCCATAAAGCCTTGAAAAAGCCTAATTAAATTAAGTTAACAAATAATTATAATTAAGGATTCAGGTGCGCTCTTTCCATAATTTTTTGTGATAAACTTTGATGCAACGCCCATATTGCGACCAACGACGTACGGCTATCATTACTGAGCGGATTCGACAAGGAGTATTAATGGCAAAGCACACTGCGACAATCGATGAAGATACGCGTCAGAGGGTTGATCCGCCGGGCAACAAACTATTAAAAAAAATTATGGATTTATTAGCCATTTATATGTTACATTTGTTGGCAGAAATAACTATATTAAACATATGCATAGCAATCGCATGAGCGATGCCATACTAAAAGATGAGGAGTGAGCAATGTCAGCCGAATCAGCTATTGAAAAAAAGGAGACGCATTTCGAGCGCGTGAAGGCGCTGAAGGATTCGAGACCCTATTCACCCTGCCGGGCGGCTTGCCCGGTAAATACGGACGTACAGGCTTATGTGGGGTTTATCGCCCAGGGGCGTTACAACGAGGCATTTGAGGTTATCCGGTCCGTGAACCCGATCGCATCAGTATGTTCGATGATCTGTCATCATCCCTGCGAGCAGTCCTGCCGGCGCTGTTCTGTGGATGAACCCCTTGCTGTCCGCCCTCTCAAGAGGTTTGTTTTGGAGAAGGCCGCGGATTACCGCCGGAACAAACGCAGGCTTGTGGAGAAAACGAAAGGCAAAAGCATCGGGATCATAGGTTCAGGACCTTCGGGACTGACAGCGGCAAATGATCTTGCGGACCTCGGCTACCAGGTGACGATTTATGAACGCCATCCCGTATTAGGCGGCATGCTCGCTTCTGCTATCCCGCCTTACCGTCTCCCGAGGAAGACCCTGCAGGAAGATATCGATGATGTGATTGCAAAGGGCGTCGAGGTCAAGACGAACTGTGAGATAGGCAAGGACATCACTATTAAAGATATCATCGGCAAGCACGCCGCGGTGCTGCTTGCCGTCGGGCTTTCACAGAGTCGTTCACTGAACATTCCCGGGGTCGAGGGCGTGGGCGTTCTGCTCGCAATACCTTTCCTAGAGGATGTAGCTTTTGACAGGAAACCAGCATTAGGAAAAAAGGTGCTGGTCATCGGCGGCGGTAACGTTGCAATGGACGTGGCCCGCTCAGCCAGACGATTCGGCGTTAAAAATGTCGAGATGGTCTGTCTTGAAAGTGCAGAGGAGATGCCTGCGTGGAAGTGGGAAGTGGACGAGGCTGTTGAAGAAGGCATTAATATACACCATCGCTGGGGGCCAAAGGCGGTAAGCCGTGAAGGCGGCAAGGTTAAAGGACTTGAAGTTGTTAAGGTAACACAGGTGTTTGACAAAAACGGGAGGTTCAATCCTACCTACGATAATAACCAGACAATGCTCATCGAAGCCGATACCATAATCATTACCATCGGGCAGATGGCGAATGTCTCATTCCTGAAGAACAGTCCGGTCCAGGTGGATGAGAGGGGCCGCGTGGCCTGGGACCCGAAAACCCATATGAGCAGCGCCCAGGGTATTTTCTGCTCGGGAGAGGTGGTGGCCGGTCCAGGATCTGCCATAGCTGCAGCGGCGAGCGGGCATCGGTCGGCCATGGCGATCCATCTCTATCTGCAGGGAGAAAAGATCGAAGGTAACCTTCCGTCATATGAGAAGGATAAGATATCACAACTGCCCGAAGACGTTATCAATAGAATCAATAAAGAGCCGAGGATGAAGCTCAATCATCTCCCGCCGGAGACCCGCTGCAGTTCTTTTACAGCCTTTGAATTCAGCTATAATGAGGAAGAGGCGCTCAAAGAGGCCGGACGCTGCCGCGGGTGCGGCGGCGGCGCAGTCGTTGACACTAAGAAATGCATGGCATGTCTCACCTGTCAAAGGGTCTGCCCCTACGGCGCTCCGGTCGTAACGTCAGTCTCGGAGATACGGCCCGAGTACTGCCAGGCATGCGGCTTATGTGCGCCGGAATGTCCCGGGCAGGCTATCAGTATGGTGAGTTATGATGTGAGGGAGTTTCGCGATACGCTGCCGTCGGTTGTGGGCGCCGTCGACCCGAAACGGCAGGAACCGGTGATAGTCGCTTTCCTCTGTTCGCATCACGTAGGTGTACTCGGCTTCGGGCTGCCTGAGAATGTGCGCAAAGTCCCGGTACACTGCACGAGTCGTGTGGACGTAAACGATCTGTTGAAGGCCCTTGAGTGCGGGGCCGACGGTGTGGCGGTCGTACGTTGTTCCGGAGTTGCCTGTAAATATAAGGGTATTGAGAACCGCGTAATGGCCCGCGTCGAAAGGACAAAGCAGTTGGTGGGCATGCTGGGAATGGAAGCAGGCCGCATCGAGATTTTGACAGCGGATTCGCATAACGGGAATTCTTATACCGCGGTCTGTACGGATTTCACAAACAGGGTCAGGCAGATTGGGTTAAGAGTCGCCAAACCATAATTATTCTTAGAAACCGATATAAAGGAGCAGGGACTATGATAATTGGATCACAAAAACCTACAGACGAAATCTGGAACATGGTGAAGGACTTCAAGAAGGTCCTGGTCTTCGGCTGTAACACCTGTGTGGCGGTATGCCATGCCGGCGGCGAAAAGGAGGCTGAGACGATTGCGACGCTTCTGCGGATGCGGGCGGGCCAGGAAGGGAAGGAGATGGAAGTGAATTTCACTTCTGTCGTGCGCCACTGCGAGCCGGAATATTTCGAGCCGGTCATGGACGAGTTGCGGAAATATGACCTCATTCTCTCGACCGCGTGCGGCGTGGGTGTCAATTTCCTTTCCGATAGGACAGGGACGATCCCGGTCTATCCCGGCATCAACACTTCGTTTTACGGCGCGGTGGAATCAGCGGGCAATTTTGTTGAGCTCTGCGCGGGATGCGGCAATTGCATTCTTCATCTGACCGGCGGCATCTGTCCAATTGCACGCTGCTCCAAGACGCTCATGAACGGACCATGCGGAGGAACTAACAAGGGCAAATGTGAGGTAAGCCAGGACGTGGACTGCGCCTGGTACCTGATCGTGGAGCGAATGAAGAAACTGGGCAATCTGGAAAAACTAGCGGAGATCCAGCCTCCGCGCAACTGGTCCACATCGCGTGACGGCGGTCCCCGCAGGGTTTCCCTTGAGCATATCAGGGCATACGAGGAACAGGAAGCGCAGAAGTCGGAGACAGCGGGAGGGAAGAAATAATGAAGAGTGGAAGCAATCTTGAAAGAGTCATAATGAGCGGCAAGCCTGCGGTCACGGCCGAACTCGGACCGCCCATGTCAGCTGACGGCCACGAGGTGACTAAGAAGGCCAATATTCTGAAAGGTTTCTGCGATGCGGCTAATATCACGGATTGTCAGACGGCTGTTGTCCGTATCTCAAGTATTGCCGCGGGGGTATTGGCCTTGAGAGAAGGGCTTGAGCCGGTGATGCAGATGACCTGCCGCGACCGGAACCGGATCGGCATCCAGGCGGACCTCCTCGGGGCGGCCGCCCTTGGGCTTAAGAACTGTCTTTGCCTTGCGGGAGACCACCAGAAGTTTAGTGCAGCGGGAAGGCTCAAAGGGCATCCGGGCGCAAAGAACGTTTACGATGTGGATACCTGCCAGCTCGTCGGCATCCTCAAAAAGATGCGTGACGAAGGCAAGCAGGAGGGTGGCGATCCCTTGGAAGTGGCGCCGAAATTCTTCGTTGGCGCATCCTGGACCCCGATGGGCGACCCGATCGATTTCAGGCCGATGAATCTCCTTAAGAAGGTGAATGCCGGGGCCGATTTCATCCAGACCCAGGGTATCTATGACATAGAGCTCTTCAGGTCGCAGATGGAGAAGATCCGGAACATGGGCCTCCATGAACGTACCGCCATTCTCGGCGGCATCATCGTCCCTAAGAGCGCCATGATGCTCAAGTATATGGACTCCTCTGTTGCCGGCGTGTCTGTTCCTAAGGCGCTCATCGACAGGATGAACAAGGCGAAAGCGGCCGCTGGAGACGACAAGAAAAAGGCGAAGGAGCTGCAGGAGGCGGAGGGGCTCAAGCTGACTGTCGAACTAATACACCAGGTCTTGGAGACGCCGGGCATTAAGGGCGTCCATATCCAGGCGATCGAGTGGGAGACCGCGATCGAGGGGATCGTTAAAGCGGCGGGACTTTATCCGAGACCTACGTTCCCGGCTGAATAGCGGTTTCAGTCTCTGATCATAAAAAAAGGGCAGGATTTTGGTAGTGTCCTAATAAGATACTACCAAAATCCTGCACTTTTTTTATGGCGACGGTGGATGACACAGTTCCGATGATCTCTTCTATATGTTTCTTATATTTACGATCGTACATTTCTTATGGTATTCTTCTCTATACAAATACAGCATCTTGTTGATAAGTTAAATATCGATGGCCTTTACCGGAGAATTAGAACATCTACATATAGTTGATATAATTCAACTCGTCAATACGGCGCGGAAATCGGGCACGTTTTCCGTCAAGGGAAGCAAGGGCGAAAGCCGGATAATCTTCAGCAACGGGTATATCGTCGGTGCAAGTCACCTCAATAACAAGATCCGAATAGGCACTGTCCTGGTGAAGATGAATGCTATTACCCGTGAAGATCTCGAACAGGCGCTTGAAATGCAAAGGAAATCAGGCAAGGACCGCAAGCCTCTGATTTCCACCCTCATCGAACTCGGCAAACTGGGGCGTGACGAAGCAACTAAGGGACTTAAGAAACTGATCGAGATAACTCTTGCTGAACTGGTGGGCTGGAACGAGGGCACCTTCACGCTTGATACAGAAACAATAAGTGTATCTCCGGAGTGCAGCTATCCCCTCAGCAAGATGGAACAGGAGATAGGTCTTGATGCCCAGATGTTATTGATGGATGCCCTTCGTGTTTATGACGAACGGGAACGGGACCGTCAGGCCGGAAAGACCGTCCCGTCAGATGAGGAATTGTTTGCGGATGTGGTACCGTCGGAAGAAGCCGTGAAAAGCGACGAGAGGGTTCCGGTCATTACCGCAGAGGACCTGGGCCTGGGCGATCTCGAGCATCTGGAGCGGAAAATGCCTGAGTCTCTTCCTGAGGATGAAACGTTTGATCCTGTCGAGATCCATCGTCAAAAAATCAAGGAGACATTAGCCGGTTTTTCTGCCGGGGAGCAGGAGGCATTTGTCTCTTTTTTGGAGAAAGCTACGCAAAACCGGGTCCCTCATGATGGTCTGCAGAAGCATCGGGGACGCGCGAAAGGCATTATCTTTTTTAGCGACGATGAACTTATCAAGCATTCGGTCATGACCATCTGCAAGGCCCATGACGTGCTTGTTTTTGCCACTGACGGAGACGAGGAGCTTGACCGCATCATAGACCAATGTCTCAAGATAAAGATTTTACCTGTCGTTGTCCTGGACGATCCGGAAACCTCCGGGGGGATGCTCTCCCGTGAAAAAATCGTCAGCCTGCGGCAGCGGGTAAAGCAGCGATACCGGCAGGTGTTAATAATTCAAATTGCATCTTCGCCGGATTATGAGTTTACGTTGCAGTCGTTTCAAGACGGTGCCGTGGCGGTTTTTCCCAGACCTTCTAAAGATGCCCGGAAAAAAACGTTTATTCCTGATGCGGTCAAATTTCTGGAAACCTTCAAGTCTTACATGGAAAACTTCCTTCAGGTGCAGAACGAACCGGCATCGACTGAGGGCCGCCTGAACA
The DNA here is from genome assembly GCA_044450345.1 of Thermodesulfovibrionales bacterium. Lineage (GTDB taxonomy): Bacteria > Nitrospirota > Thermodesulfovibrionia > Thermodesulfovibrionales > UBA6898 > Sulfobium. Next base: position 30,011 of record JBIOIY010000028.1, read on the forward strand.
AGATCAAAAACCGCATCATAACACTCCGAAACAGTGATGAGCCTTCCGAGGTGTCTCTTGCCCTTCTTCAGAGTGTTTCCGAATTTTTTGAACGTTCCATTACCTTTATTGTTCGCCAGACCGAACTCGCCGGAGAAAAGGCGATAGGGGTGTATGCTGAAAAGGAGGCGGGACCGACTTCAGTAACAAGGCTTAAGGTCCCTCTGTCGCAGCCTTCGGTTTTTCGTGATGTGGTTGAAAGGGGACAGGTTTTTTATGGGGAGAGCGCGGATGAAGTCTTAAGAGAACATCTCTTTGAGGCGATCGGCGAGCCTCTGAGCCCCGCGATAATCCTTCTTCCGGTCAAGAGTGACGGGAAGACTGTGATGCTGACCTATGGAGATTTCGGCGGAAAAGAGGCGTCATCCGGACAATATGATTTGCTGGAAATTCTGGCCGACGGGGCCGGGCTGGTTTTGGAAAACTCCCTCTATCGTAAACAGCTCAATAGGGCGTATCATAAGTGACTGAATGAACACCGATAGGAAATCATACACTATTCAAAAAGGAAAACACTATGGACACTGCGACCTTTACACAAATTCTTGAAATCGCTTTTGAAAAGAGGGTATCCGATATCCACTTCGAGGTGGACAATCCCCCGATATTCAGGGCACGAGGACATCTGATCCGCTCAAAACTGAATAATTTAACAAAAAAGGACACGGAGTTCATTGCTTCTGCCGTGCTGGAGCAGCATACCCGGAAGCTGCCCGAGGACTTGAGAGAATTTGATACCTCTTATACCCTGTCCAACGTTGGCCGTTTCCGGGTCAGCATCTTCCGTCAGAGGGGCAATATCGGCCTTGTGATGCGTGTCATCCCCCATCATATTGGCACATTTGAGGAACTCAATCTCCCCCCGGTATTAGGGAACATCACAAAGGCGCCGAACGGTCTGATTCTGGTCTGCGGGCCCACGGGCAACGGTAAGTCTACGACCCTGGCTTCGATGATCCGTCATATCAACGACAACTTCAACTACAGCGTCATTACGATAGAGGATCCGATCGAGTTTATTTTTCATTCTAACAAGAGCTGCATTATCCAGAGGGAGGTCGGCATCGACACCGATGGCTTCAGCGGCGCCTTAAGAACGGCCATGCGGATGGACCCCGATGCTATCATGGTGGGAGAAATGCGTGACCTGGAGACAATTGATGCATGCATTAAGGCCGCCGAGACCGGACATCTGGTCCTTTCTACCCTGCATACGCATAACGCCGCTTCGACCATCAGCCGTATTGTGGGATATTTTCCGTCCCAGGTGCAGGAGAATGTCCGCCACAGGCTGGCGGAGATACTCGTGGCCACTATCTCGCTTCGGCTCGTACGGGGGAAAAGCGGGGAGATTGTTCTTCCGGCCATGGAAGTTATGCATGCGACATCCACGATCAAGGCGTGCATTAGGGATGGGCACCTGGATGAAATTGAGCAATATGTTGAAAAGGGACGCGATGAATATCATATGCAGACCCTGGACCAGCACCTGATCCAGCTCTGCAGGCAGGATGTCATAACACTTGACGAGGCGAAGCGGATTTCCCGCTCCACCGACTTGGAACGAAAGCTTATTTATTCTTAGCTGAACCTCTGCTTTAATTCAAAAAAAACCCGCCCTCAGAGGGCGGGGCAGATGATTGACTTTTTGTCCTGAACCGCTTGCTGTCATGCTGCCTTGGACGGACCGAATGACTTAGATGTGGCTGATGTGGGTATTGAGGCGGCCTTCAGTTCGTCGTCAAAATGTTTGAGCAGACTGTTCTGTTTCCTCGAATCAGCTATGAGATATGAAAGGAGGTAACGAGGAATTGCCAACTCACTTTTTTCCAATGCTTCCTTGGCAATGGAAAGGGCCTTTCCCTCGGCCTCCATGTGCCTGTTAAGATGGGCCGAGAGATTCTGCAGTTCGTCTGGGCTAAGAGTAACTGCCTCCTTCTTTACGCTATCGACGATCATCTGCTGAAGAAGACGCCGCTTTTCCGCTTCAAGCCGCAGCGTCTGCAACATCGTCTTAATAAGAGGGTTTTTTGCCTTTGGAATCTCCTTATCTGTGTGTGCTATGTTTTCGGACTCAATAGCCTGCCAGTCTGCGATCTTATCTAAAATATCTTCATATTTTCCTGCATATTTTGCCATCGTAATCTCCTTTCAGGGGAGGTCTTTTCCCCGTGTACCAAATCGCTTCTGTTAGTTACATTCTATATCGATACTATTGGTTTCGCATATCCGAAACTGTCTGATTTTTTTGTCGTTGTTAGTCCTACAAGGGACCGTGGCAGGGCTGTTTAAAGCAGTGTAAACCTGTAAAGAAAAGGCATGGTTTGCATCCGTGGACCCTAATTCTGATGTGGAGGGGTCTCCGTTGTCCACCTGTTATACTGAATCATCGCCCGGCTAAGTATTCGACATGACGAGCACCCTTTCTTTGTCCTTGAAAAGGACTGCGCATTTTTTGAAAAAAGTCTTCTGCACCACGCCCCTGCCGAAGATGCTGTGCATTATCAAATCGCCTGTATGATACGCGCGCACCATTTCATAGGCCAGTTCAGGCCCCTGGGCAGCCTCGACCGCTTTTTCCCATACGGCCTCTGTTTGTATGAAAGACTTCGAGGGGATACTGCTTGCTCTGGTCGCTCCTGATCTTGCGACCGGTGTATTTTTGAAATTGTGAATGCCGCCACAGGTTTTACATTTTACCTTAACGACGGCGTCGCGTACCATGGCCACTACGATGTGTTCGAGAATGAGTTTGCATTTTGTGCAATAAGAGTCTACATCTCCGCCTGTTGAAATCTTGCTCGTCATGATATATATCCTATCGGTCTGCTCCAGAAGTCTTGCCGTTATGATTCTCTTCGGGGCTGCGACCTTCTACAACTGAACCGTATTAAGTTAATTATTACAACTTCTCAGAGGGAAAGGGTAAAGAATGAAAACGGAGTCAAATTCAAAATGACTCCGAACTCTTAGGCCCCGGAAATCGTCAGTTCGAGGTGTGCCGGGAAAAGGCACCCCGATGCGTGTCCCCTCGTTGAGACGGTTTCCGAACTACACCGGTGTTCTTAATATCTGCCGGTTTTCCCTGTCTATGCTCCTTTGCCCCCGTGACCTTCACGCCGCTGTTCACTGGGGTTTTCGGCCCGGTTCTACGCCTCTGCGGTTCGCGCGGCGGACGGGCAAACTCGGTATCGCGCACAGGCACCGACTTTTTGTAATCAAAGCCCTCCAGTGTGCGTCGCTCCACTTTTTCGCGGAGAACGCGCTCGATACTGCGCACCATATCCTCGTCTTCATGGGTGATGAATGTGAAGGCATCGCCGGTCTTTGCCGCGCGGCCGGTCCGGCCGATGCGGTGTGTGTATGCGTCAGCGGTGTCGGGCATGTCGTAGTTGATGACGTGGGAAATGCTCGATACGTCGATACCGCGAGCTGCTATATCGGTGGCTACGAGAATCTGGTAAGAACCGCTGCGAAAACCGTCGAGCGCCTCCTGCCGCTTGTTTTGCGAGAGGTTTCCCTGCAGCGATGCAGCACGGTATGCTGCCTTTGTCAACTGTTGTCCCAGGCGCTTGGCGCGGTGTTTAGTCCGGGTAAAGATCAGGACCGACTCTGTATCGGTGTTACGCAGCAGTTCGAGGAGCAGAGCTGTCTTGAGGTGCTGATCGACAGGGTAGAGCGCATGGCTGACTGTGTTTGCAGGAGCTGTATGGCCGACCTGAACAGTGACCGGAGCGCTCAGAATCTCTCGGGCGAGCCGTCGGATGTCCTCAGGCATGGTTGCTGAGAACAGGAGCGTCTGGCGCTTTGCCGGTACGTGCTTAATGATTTTACGGACATCCGGCAGAAAGCCCATATCGAACATGCGGTCCGCTTCGTCAAGGACAAGCACTTCCAGATGCGACAGGTCGATCGTCCGTTGACCTATATGGTCGAGCAGCCGGCCTGGACAGGCAACGACGATCTCGACCCCGGCGCGCAACTTCTGTATCTGAGGAGTTATGCTTACTCCGCCGTAAACTGTTAGGCTCTTGAGGCGCGTCTGCCGTCCCAGGACCCCGATCGCCTCGTGGATCTGTTCTGCCAATTCGCGCGTCGGCGCAATGACCAAGGCACGGACACGGCCGCGCGGTCCATTCATAAGACGCTCCAGAATCGGCAGTACGAAAGCAGCAGTCTTGCCAGTGCCGGTCTGGGCAAGGCCCATAACGTCGTGCCCCTCGAGGACTTTAGGGATGGCCTGATGCTGGATAGGAGTGGGTGTGTGGTAGCCGAGCGTCTTGACGCCGGCAACGATCTGAGGATGAAGATTAAAAGAATTAAAACTCATTGACCCTTCTTTCTGTTTAGGGCCATCAGGGCTTATTTCCTGAAAGCCTGTAATTTTGTTTAAATATGAGGATGTCTAAAAACTGATAGCAAAGTCGGAGCGGAACCGAAGACCTGCGGGGCAAAAGGAGCTGTTGCGCTGATTTCTTGGTAGGCCTCTATCTTGGCTTTCTGTGCATCACTTTCTCTTATATATGATAAGCGTATTCCCTCTGTTTTGTCAATTAAATACTCCTCAACAGGTCCTTCTCTATATCTTGTCCCACATCGTCTTTGAAGATTTGATAAAGCATACGCCCTCAGGCATCTTGCAATTACCGGCTTTTTTTTGTCCCGGCGCGTTTTCGGGTGCAGGCATTGCGGTTATCCGTCTGCGCGCCCCCTCAAATATGCCCCTCATTTCTCCTGGAAAGGAACCGAATTCCATAGCGTTCTCTTTTTCCAGTCCGACCAGACCGTCTCTAAGGGCGATAACGGTATTAGCATAAGCTTTGCACTGGCGGCATAAGGGGTCTGTCTGCTGATTCGCCAGCACGCCGGAAATATAGTGATAGTATCTTATTCGGTTTATTAGCATAGATATCGAACCTCCTTTGAATGGACCCAAGTCAAAAGGTCATTATTTTTGTTTGCCCTCTGCACTGCACAGGTCAGGAACCGCGGACGCCGATCCAGACGGTGTGATGTCCGCCGCCACGGGTGCCTCTCGCCCGCACGCGGATCTCATCGACCTCGAAGCCTGCACTGCGAAAACGAAGGGCAAAGGACCGATCGGTGCCGGCTGACCATACCGCCAGCACACCGGAAGGCCGCAGCGCCGCGAAGGACGCCTCAAGACCGGCCTTCGAGTAAAGCCAGTCATTGCATTGTTGAGTCAGGCCATTGGGACCATTGTCAACGTCAAGTAAGATGGCGTCGTAAGCCCGTTGCTCAGCTTGCAGTATCAGTGCGACATCAACTTCCCGAACAGTGACCCGCTTGTCCTGAATGGGGCGGCCGGCCAGGTCCGCGAGGTGGCCTCGATTCCACTTAACCACCGCAGGCACAAGTTCTGCCACGACAACCTCGCCTCTGGTGCCGAGACGCTGCAACGCCGCAGCTGCAGTATATCCCATGCCGAGACCCCCGATCAGGAGCCGCGGCCGCAGATGGCCGGTGATCCTTGCACAGGCAAGGTCGGCCAGGGCATCCTCTGATCCGTGGACGGAGCTGTTCATGAGTTCGCGACCATCTATCCTGAGTGAGAACTCTCTGCCACGCCTGTAAAGTCGAAGCTCTCCGCCGTGTCCCGGTACCTGTGCACTGTCCAGAAACTCCCAAGGAATCATGAGGACCTCAAGGGGCAGCACTGCAAAGGCCTGTCCCGCAGGATTTATTGTCGGTCATTTTCTCACTTGTCTCCATTCACCATTATCTTACCGTTTCAGAAAAAAGTTTGCCAGATTCCGATAACGTAGCACTCCAAAAAAAGATATTGGATAGACTCTCCTCTTCTTCCTTTATATAATTGGGTAGACTGGCGCAACTTAAACCCGGAGGAAAAAAATGCATATCGGTCCGAAAACAAAGTTGGATGAGCTTTTGTGCACCTATCCCTTTCTCAAGGATTTTCTTATTCAGACGGATCAACATTTCAAGACCCTGGACAATCCGCTGGTGAGAAAGACTCTCGGCCGGGTGGCCACCCTCAGCAGGGTTGCCATGGTTGGAGGGATAGAATTGAACAAACTCATGGATGACATAGCAGGGGAGATCACAAGACGAACAAGGGAGGGGGTTACGGTTGAGAGGGAAGAGAGGCCCGAGATAGTTACCGGGTCCGAACAGAGGATAGAGGCGCTCAAGGAGATAATAAAAGACCTGCACAAAGGAGTTGACGTAAAGACAGTGAAGCAGCGTTTTCTTGAGCTTATCAGAGATGTTGCGCCCACGGAAATTGCAAATATGGAACAGCGTCTAATAAGCGAGGGCATGCCGGAAGAGGAGGTAAAGAGGCTCTGCGATGTACATGTCGAGGTATTCAAAGAGAGCCTTGAAGACAAGGTCGTTCCAGGACTGCCGGCGGGTCATCCTGTACACACTTTTATGCTCGAAAACCGCACAGCTGAGGGGATAGTCAGACAGATACAGGCCGTCCACGATATAGGGAATGACAAGGAGGTGCTTACGACACTTCTCGATAAGCTCTCTTCCATTAACCTGCATTATGTGAGAAAGGAGAATCAGCTATTTCCGGTCCTCGAGGCACATGGCATCTCCGGGCCGTCAAAAGTCATGTGGGCTCTTCACGACGACATACGGATGATGATGAAGGAAGTCTTAGGTAAGGCGGGGAGAGGCACGGTGACTCCACTGGAAGTGAAGACACTCCTCCATATGATCAATGACATGATTTACAAGGAGGAGCATATACTCTTCCCCATGGCTCTTGAGACTCTGGGAGACAACGACTGGGAGAACGTTAAGGCAGGGGAAGAAGAAGTCGGATTCGCCTGGATCAAGCCGATAAAAGAATGGAAGCCTTCGGAGGGACCGTATCAGGAAAAGATGCCAGCTGAAAAAGTAGGAAGCCTGACTCTTGACACAGGACTATTGACTGCAGAACAGATCAATCTCCTCCTCAAACATCTGCCTGTCGATATATCCTTTGTCGATGAGCATGACAAGGTGGCCTATTACTCTCAAACAGAAGACAGGATTTTTCCCAGGAGCCCCGGCATAATCGGCAGGACCGTACAGAACTGCCACCCTTCCAAGAGCGTCCAGATTGTCAATAGTATACTGGAAGAGTTCAAGTCCGGAAGAAAAGACAGTTCCGAGTTCTGGATACAGATGAAAGGGAGGTTCATCCATATCCGCTATTTTGCGGTGCGGGACAGCAGAGGCACTTACAGGGGGACGCTCGAAGTCAGTCAGGACGTTACATCCATCAGGGGACTCGAAGGGCAGAAAAGACTGCTGGATTAGGACTGATTAATGTTCTGATTTGGAATAAATTAAAAAAGTCAGCCCTACATTCGGCTGACCTTTTTGCTATCTGGTCCCACGCACTTATCTGCCTTATCCGCCAAAGTCACTCTGAGAGATATTGTCCCATACCCTTGGGGTCTGCTCAGGCCAGATGACATCATGACCGGCTTCCCTTTGAGGTTGCCAACTTGTCATACACGTCCGGGTCAGTCCCTCTATCCTGTCGCTAAGCTCGTCGGTTATCATGTGCAACTCATTGACTTCAAAGAATAGCCTTTCTTTGTCCCCTGTTGAAGCATGATCCAGCTTCCTGACCACGCCGTCTACTTTAGCCTTCCAGCCTGCCAATTCGGCAGTTACGTTTGTGCAATAATCTTTGATCTCCATGGTAATCTCCTTTCATCGTAAGGTTGTCTTCTTTTCAAAATCCTTAATTAAATTCCCTTATTCTTAATTTCACTATATTCCCTTTTCAGTGTAATTACAAAGCCATGATATGACGTTTTTTCCGGGGATTATGACGAAATTAAGTTAAATAAGACAAATATGGTCCGCTATACAAGAAATGGCTGTCGTGCAGTCAAATTAGCACAGATTCTAGGTTCTAACTGCGACACTATTTCAGATAAAGAGGTTGTAGAGGGGTAGGCAGTACTGAAACGAGATAATTTTAGGACTGGGCATCTCTTTACAGATATACCGGAAAGTCAGGAAGTACTGTGAGTCTCTCACAGTCGAAATCCAGGGTGACCGATGCAAGTGCAAATCTCAAGAAGATGGGCTATGCAGCGAAGTGTTGTGGCGGCTGAGCCGATAGTAGGGTCTCTTTTCTATTATCTTCTTGACTAAATGCAGTGAGCGTGTTAGCCTAATAGCAGAATTTTAGAAGTTTTTGCGTTTACAGCGGCTACAAAGACTTTTGACTTTGTGGCCGCTTTTTCTTGGGGCCTTCTGAGATTTGAGTTTATAAAAAGGAGGTAAAAGAAATGGCACAAGGAACAGTGAAATGGTTTAAC
>JBIOIY010000029.1:0-37821 GCA_044450345.1 Thermodesulfovibrionales bacterium
CAATTTTACAAATTCTGAGCGTCTCGGTTTTCGAAAGAACATCGCTATTACAGTTCCTTACAGAAACCAGCATAGTACTGGAAATGAACGATTCCGAAAACCAGTTGAATTTATTCACTTAACTGTCGGACGCTTGTGATGGCTATTAATAATTTAATATTGACAAAAGAGCGTGCAACTTGTTATAAAAATAGCCTTGCTGGAGTCAAATTTTTAACGAGGGGGAAGGTATGAAATTAGCTGTATTTGTTAGTGATTTCAAGCTGGCAACGGATACCCTTGACAGGTTAAAGGCCGACAAATTGGGTATCATACTAGTTCAAAACGGCGTGTATCATGCCACGACGAAAGAGAACGGGAAGGCCTCTTCTGTGCTGGATAAAACACCGAATCTCTATGCGTTGTCCGAAGACATACAGATAAGGGGCATGAAGGATGCCGATGTTGACAAGCGCGTCAAGACTGTCAATTACGGCGATGTGGTGGACCTTATCTTCAACGACTTCGACAAAATCGCGTGGCTTTAGGAGGAAAGCATGGGAACATTAACAATAGGATGTTATCCGGGACTTGTCGGCAGTATGAGTTATGATTTTGCCCTGAAGCTTGCAGATGCTGCAGCGACCAAAGGACACAAGGTGAGCATATGGTTTTCGGGGAACGCAACCGGCTCGGTGAAGGCCAACCAGAAACACCTGAAGGACTATTCGACGGGTGAGAAACATCTTAAGGCCCTTCTTGAAAAAGGCGTCGAGATCTGCACCTGCGAGGCCTGCACCGTGGCGAGGGGCATCAAGAAAGACGAGGGCATCCCCGGCGTACAGTGGAACGCGATGCACTGGTACCTTGCAAAGATACACGCTGCGGACCGGGTCCTTCTGATAGGAGGTGAGTAAGATGGGTGATGTGAAACTTGCATTTATCGTACAGAGACCTCAGTACAAGGGTGAGACCTCGAGGCTCGCGATAACCCACGCGATCTCGTATCAGACGGTCGAAATCCTGCTCGAAGACGGCGATACGGTGACACCGAAGCTCTGTTTCATAGGAGAGGGTGTGCTCGGTCTTCAGAAGGGGCAGAACGCAATGGATTTGTACGGCATCACGAGCACTGAATCACATATGAAAAATACCCTGCTTGTCGACCTGGATGTGCTGGTCTGCAAGGAAGACCTTGCAAAATACGGCATCCCCGAGGATGCGATGCCGACTGCTGAAGATATGGGCGCGGACAAATCGATACAGGTAGTGCCTTTTTCAGAAATACAAAAGGCAATGGAAGAAGCGAAGCACGTTCTTTTCTTCTAATTTAATAAAACAGGGTCTATGACCTGTAAGGAGGTAAATACAAATGGGTGAACTGAGCAGCAAGACACCGGACCAGACGCTCGACGTCTTGGGTAGGGTATGCCCCTATCCGCTCGTCCTGTCCAAGAAGGCGCTTGAAAAGATGTCCAGCGGACAGCTTTTGAAGGTCCTCTGCGACGCCCCTGCATCGGCAGAAGACTCGCTCCCTAAATGGGCCGAGAAACAGGGCTTCAAGTTCGAGTCCGTAAAGCTTCCGGGCGATACCTGGGAACTCTTTATCCAGAAGTCGTAAGCCGGACAGACTGACAGTAGAAGGGCGGTGCAAGCCGCCCTTCTTTTGACCATCCAACGTCGAGATCAACCGAACTTGTCTCTATCCGTCACAAAATCCTGTCACTCTCGTTCGTCATGGTTTTCCGTTCAGAAGTTTTACTACCGGATATCTATCCCAAAATTCGATTACGTTAACCGCTCCATAGTCCTGCTCGATCCTGAAGATGTTTTCGAGCGGCATGCCGAGGATGTCGCAAATGAGTATCCTGTTCACGCCTCCATGGGCGACTACCGCGATAGTGTCGCCTATATGCCGGTTCAGTATCTCGTTCAACGCCTTAACGACGCGCTCCTTCACCTCAAGCGTGCTCTCCCCGCCCACGGGGCTGTGCGCCAGGGGGTTATCGGCCCACGCCTCAAATTCCCCGGGAAATCTTTCCTTGATCTCGTTAAAAGTCATTCCCTCCCATACTCCGAACGACCTTTCCCGCAGCGCCGGCATCTTTACGGGCGCGAGCCCGTGAGGTCCGGCAATGATCTCCGCGGACTTGACTGCCCTGCTGAGATCGGAACAATATACAGCGTCAAGTCCCGGCCCGGCTTCTGTGTTTCCCGCCTCCCGCTCTTCCGTGACGGCCGCATCGTGAACGTCTTTAAGATAGCTCAGGTATTTCGAGCGCCCGGCATTGTTGAGGAGTTCCTCGATGAAGGCGGATGCCTCCCTTATCTGCAAGATGCCCTCTTCGGACATAGGGATGTCGATGCTGCCGTTATAGCGCTTAGGGCCGCCCCCTTCGAGCGCGCCGTGTCTGATCAGATAGAGCGTAGTAACCATGCTGACACCCCATTATAAAAAAGATTTCGGATATCCCGCTTATCGCCCAGAATATATCGCCGGTGAAAATAGTGTGTAGGAAACGGCATTGAAAATCAACTGCAAAAAGTCCTTTGCGCCGCCTCTGCTTGAAAAGGGCGGTGTTGTTATAGTAAAATTCTAACTCTGCCGAAGTGGTGGAACTGGTAGACACGCACGTTTGAGGGGCGTGTGGAGTAATCCATGCGGGTTCGAGTCCCGCCTTCGGCACCATCTCCCTCTTTTAGAATCAATTAGTTGTCCCGCTGAAATCTTCAAAAAGACCATGAACAACCCGTGAACAGATGGAACTATCTACGATTGCGTATTTAGACCTAAAGGAACGATCCTAACTAACCCTCGTCTCCCATCTCGTTATAAAAGTGCATGTCTGAATGGTCGAGAGGCGGAGCGGCAGGGAGCAGGGACAGGAGTCGCTGAAATCTCATTGACACCTTCTCACAAAGTATCCAAGAAGTTATAGGCAGCACAGTAAAATCTTTATGGTTATTTTCAGGAAAGCAGAACCTTCAGACTTCCCCATGATCCTGGCGTTACAGAAACAAAACCTAATTCAAAATCTTGCATTCCAAGACCAACAGGAAACAAAAAAAGAAGTCAGGGCAGAAGGATAATTTATCTCAGGCTGAAAAGTAATGTAATCTCAAAACAGTTAAAGGATATTATCCATTTTGAATATACATTCTGCCAATTGAGGTCATTTCCATTTGAAGAAAGCGTCCTTGGAATGAGCTTGTCGGATTTATGTTAGGTACCCTGATTTCCCGATTAGGAACCATAAAAATGTGTTGGACAGTATTCAAACGTTGTTCTACTGGGAAAACAATATTCATCTCAAGAAATTTTATATCGTCCATAATTATATATATACATATAAGTTCTTAAGCGTCAATCCATCCCAAAAATTCTGTCTGAGATTCAACACTTGTTTTTAGGTCTTTTAAATCTATGTGTCCGGGAAGTCCATTGGCAAGGGCCGTAATTGAATTATAAGTATTATTACACTGGTCAACCAAAGTACTGAGCGGCTGAATTGATGGGTTTTTCATTTGTAACGAAACAAGACTTGCCCTCAAATTGGCAAATTCAGTTTGCATTTGTAACACCCCGGTTTTTATTGTCTCGCCCTGTCTTTTGTTGGTTTCCATAGTAAGCAACACCTGCAATCTGAAATTTGGATCAGGGATTAAGGCTTTCTTAATTTTTTGGCGAACTTTAAACTGCGATGAAAAGGAAGCACTCTCAATCATAACAGGGTAAGTTTCCAAGATCTTTTCATCTTCATCTCCCAAGAAAGCATTAAGGTCAAAAAACTCCTTAAGTTTCATTTCAGTTTCATAATCTTGGTATAGATCTAATAAAAGTGTCTCTTCTTCGGGTGTTGCATCCTTGACAATATTATCAAGGCCGATAGACTCCCGTGCTTCATTTCTGGATATGCTATGGCTATGTGTATATAATCTTTCTGTTAATTCGTCCACAATTATATCTATACTCTTTTGGCCTTCTCCTTTTAGGTGTAACGAAAGCAACTTTCTTGCAAGAAGCCTGATTTGAGAATGAGACCTCTTCACATTCCCCAAGGCCAACGGATGAACTTTTTTTGCTAATATTTTGAATACCTCGGTAACATTCGCTTCTTTTTTTATTCCTATAGGATTGTCTTGAGCAAGCGAAACAAATGATGTCACATCCTCAACACTGATACCCAACGGCTGCTTCGTATTTTCATCCGTGGGATTAAAGAGGTTTGCAACTGTTGGATCAATTGGGCTTAGTGAGGCTATCCCGCACATTACAATTTCATCTGCACCCAATGAAACTAAAGTTGCAGCACTGTATGCAATTACTGGCACTAAAACAGAAAAAGACTTGCAGTAGTTTCTGATAGCATTTACTAAGGGCCAGGCTGTACTGGTGTCTCCACCTCTGCTATGAAGGAATAAATCAATTTTCTCACAGTTGCTTTCCTTCGATATGGCCCTCAAATGTCTGATTATCTGATGTACTTGATCGGGTGCAATAGATGCTTGGATGCCCTGTATGGGATTAGAGGCATACCTATCCGAAGTAACTAAAGTGATTACTTTACTTCCTCTTTTTTTCTCTATCGCTTGTATCAGTTTCTTCCTGTCGGCAAGACCCATATCCGTTCTCTTAACGCTTTTTTTTCTCAGGTTTTATTCTTTATTAATCTCGGCAAGACCCCTTCAGACAAAGGAAGAATACACAAAATTAAAGACTGCCGTCAATAGGAAACCGTGGCTCAAAAGATTGATGAGTCGGTCAGGCTGGGGGAACTCTATAAATCTTTCCAAGGTTCGGGATTTTTACGGGGCTATGAATGCAAACCTGAACTCGGTATTGAGTAATTCCAAACAATTTTGACATAAACACCCTTGAGAATTGGCTGTGGGCGCAAGGAAATTTAAGGAGGCGTCATGAGCGGCCTTCACAACCTCTTTTTTTTCTCTTTGAAACAATATGTCCTTTATAGTAAAATTGTTCGTCGCTACACATTTTTCAAGGAGGACCTCAATGGAAAAGAAGCATAGGGTCGGCGGTGTCGCTTTTATATTGTTTTTAGTGTGTATAGTGGGAAGCATTGCCGCCAGTTTCAGCCTTCGGGAGATACTTCCCCATCTGAACAAATGGCAAAAGGGCGGGTATGCCATTGTCGGAGGGATTTTCATCGCGATGGCCGCTGTGATACTGAATGAAATGCTATCGTTCTTTCAGAACGATTAACCCCCGGTTTTCGGGTTTCCCGCGCATTAGGCGTGCCTAAATATTTTTATGGGGAATGCTCCTCGGCCCGATCGCGCAAGGATGAGGATGTCGATGAGATCACGGGTTGTAATTGTCGATTACTCCGTGATGTATTACAGGGGCGTTGTGAAGAAGGCCCTTCCGGCCGTGAGGAGCGGCAAGTTTGTTCAGGTAAGGCATGGCGATACTGAGTATATAGTCCTTTCCCCCAAGGAATACTGTCCTTACCATGCCGATATTCTTGAAAGGTTCTGCAGGGAGAGGTCCATCGAGGGGGCATATCAAGAGGGGAAAAAGCGTTTTGACATCCACGACGCCGAATGGATAATCCAGGGCGGGGGCAAGTTCGAGATCGATGAGACGAAGAGACATATCCGCTTCTATGACAACTCAATGGCATACGGGAGATTCGAGGAGAAGGGACTGGCGGAGAAGGTCCGTCAGACCGATATGCTGAAGGATTATAAGGTTACGGTCGAATAACCGGCTGTCATACCGGCTTTTGAAAGACTGATTCCATCTGAATAATGAAGAAAATAGAGTGTCGTAAAGGATGCGGGGCGTGCTGCATAGCCCCATCCATTTCATCTGCCATCCCGGGGATGCCGGTCGGCAAGCCTGCGGGAGTGAGATGCATTCATCTTTTGCCTGAGAATATCTGCGATATCCACGAAAGTCCGGAACGGCCGAAAACATGCCGGTCTTTTCAGGCGTCCGAGGAATGCTGCGGGAGGTCCCGGCAAGAGGCGATGGAACGTCTGTCAAGGCTTGAGATTTTGACCATAGAACCGATGGGCCCCTAAAGTGGGCCATGCGAGGTATTTGCGACGTAAACAGCAGCTCCCATGAAATCCTTCCCGATAGACGAGATACTTCCACAACTGAAAGACGCGGTCTCCCGTAACCCGTCGGTGGTCTTGCACGCCCCGCCCGGCGCAGGGAAGACGACCCGTGTTCCTCTGGCCCTGCTGGACATACTGCCTCCTGAAAAAGGGCGCATCATCATGCTGCAACCGCGGAGGATAGCCGCGGTTGCAGCGGCCCGGTGGATGGCAAGGGGCCTCGGGGAGGAGGCGGGTGAAACCGTGGGGTACTCGATCAGGTTCGACAGCAGGGTCTCGAAGAAGACACGTATCGAGGTCGTAACAGAAGGGATACTCACCCGCCGTATCCAGGCAGACCCCGGCCTCGAAGGGGTCTCTATGGTGATATTCGACGAATTCCATGAGAGGAGTCTTTATGCCGACCTCGCCCTCGCCCTCTGTCTCGATATCCGGCGCGGGGTCAGGGAGGACCTGAAGGTGCTTGTCATGTCGGCTACTCTCGATTGCGGCCCTATCTCTTCCCTCCTTGACGAGGCGCCGGTGATCTCGTCCGGAGGCAGGGTCTTTCCCGTTGAGGAGCATTATCTCGCCGACAAGACCCGGCCGCTTCCAGAACGCATTGCCGGCACTGTCGGTACAGCCTTGAGTGAGACATCGGGAGACATCCTTATCTTTTTGCCAGGTGCCGGCGAGATACGCGCATGCAGTGAGGCGATCGAGAAGATGCCGGGCGTCCGGCGTGCGGGAATTACCTTGCATCCTCTTTACGGCGACCTGCCCTTTGAAGAGCAGGAGCGTGCCATCCTTCCTTCGGAGAAACGAAAGATCGTTCTCGCCACAAACATCGCAGAGACGAGCCTCACGATTGAAGGCGTGGGCGTCGTGATCGACAGCGGACTCACGAGAAGGCTTCAGCATGACCCCTCTACAGGCATGAACAGGCTCATTACCCTCTCTGTTTCGAAGGCATCCGCCGAACAGAGAAAGGGCAGGGCCGGCAGGCTCGGCCCGGGTGTCTGTTACCGCCTTTACGGCCGGAACGCCTTTCACGCGATGGTCCCTTTTGCCCCGCCCGAGATGTTTGTGTCGGACCTCTCCTCACTCGCCCTTGAACTTGCAGCATGGGGTGTGAAGGACCCCTCGGCCCTCTCGTGGCTCGATGAGCCGCCTGCAGTCGCCTGGGAGTCTGCTGTCAGGCTGCTTCAAGACCTCGGTGCGCTTGATAAGTCGGCCTCGGTCTCGTCTGCGGGTAGGAGAATGTGCCGGTTTCCCCTTCATCCGCGTCTCGCCCGGCTCATGCTGCGCGCTGAAGAACTCGGTTGCCTTCGCCTCGGCGCAGACCTCGCCGCCCTGCTTTCTGAAAGGGACGTACTCCGCCGTGGCATGTCGTCGGGCCGCATGGTACGCGATAGTGAACCTGATATCACTGCCAGGACCGATCTCCTGGGGCAGTGGCGTAAAGGAAGAGGGGCGCCTGATAACGCAGATCCCTGGGCATTAAGGTCGGTGGACAGGATTTCCGGGCAGCTGGTCGGTCTGATGCAGAGAACATCGAAAGGCGCTGCTCAAGGGACAGCGGTTTCTGATGACATCTGCCGGTTGCTCCTTTGTGCATTTCCCGACAGGATTGCGCAGCTCCGCGAGGATGGAGATGGACATTTTATACTTTCGCAGGGAAGGGGTGTGAGGCTGCCCTCAACAACGGGTCTCAGCAAAAGTCCTTACATAGTAGCGGTCAATGTTGATGCAGGAGAAAAGGCCGAAGGCATCGTGCATCTCGCTGCACCGCTTTCCGAAGAGCTCATCCGAAGGGAATTGAGCGGCCGCATCGAGCATGTAAGAAGGGTCGAGTGGGACAGGCGTGAAGAAAGGGTCATCGCAACAGTTGAAGAAAGAGTCGGCGCGGTTTTACTTTTATCCAGGCCTTTCACCCCATCGGACGAGGAGGCGCTGCCTATTCTCTGCGAGGCCATCAGCTCAAACCCCGGGATGCTCATCTTCAGTAAAGAGGCAAGACAGTTCCAGGGCCGGGTCGCCCTGATGCGAAGGACCTTCCCTGAAGAAGGTTGGCCCGTTCTTTCCGATGAGCATCTTCTCTCAAACCCAAAAGAATGGCTCCTGCCGTGGCTTCGGGGGCGGCGGAGCGGCCGGGACATAAAGAATATGGATATGCTTCCGGCTCTTAAGGCCCTGTTTTCGTGGGAGAGGGCAAGGCTTCTCGAAGACCGCGCACCCTTAACAGTAGCTGTGCCGAGCGGACACCGTGTCGAGATCGATTATACCGTGGGAGACGTCCCGGTCCTTGCGGTGAAACTGCAGGAGATGTTCGGGCTTGCCGGCACCCCTGAAATCGCCGGAGGACGGGTAAAGGTACTGCTCCATCTTCTATCCCCGGCCCGCAGGCCTGTCCAGATCACGCAGGACCTGAAGGGGTTCTGGAACAGCGGCTACCAGCAGGTGAAGAAGGAATTAAAAGGCCGCTACCCGAAACATCCATGGCCGGATGACCCGTGGAACGCGGTACCCACGCGGAAGACGAAACGCAGGCTATGAAACGGATTATTCTTTCGACTGATGATTGGGACGATTGTTTTCAGCTCCGCCGTCGGATTTCAAGTTATGGGCGACAAAGAAAAACCCGATGGATATTATGACAGTGATGCAGGCCACGGTGAAGGCGAGTGATCTCCCATGCCACAACCCGGCAAACCAACGCATGAACTGATCCGCAAGCACATTCACTTTCCCGCCGTAGAGCTCCAGGTCATGTATATACATCTTGGAATCTTCCGGGGAAATCGGATACACATGTCCCCCTGACGCTTCATATCCCAAAACTCCCTGCAAGTCATCGCCGGCCCTCAGATAGATCAAGACGGCACTACCCAAGCCGGCCATCAGGATAATGGCGGTGATGAGGTAAAGGCGTGATTGCAGATTAGTTATTTCCCGTTTCATGGTATGCCTGTTTTTCGTCCATCATCGTGAACCCAGATCGGCATGGAGTCATTCTGCTCCATTCACGATACGTTAAGATTTTGCTTCCTAAAAACTAGTTCCTTTTTTTTTCTTCGGAAAGGATTTTGAAGAGGTGGCCTTCGCTTTTGTGACCGTTACCTTCCTTCCCCTGATGACCGCCCTGTTCATAGCGGTAATGACCTTTTCGACGATCCCGGAAGGTACCTCGAAGAACGTAAAATTGTCCATAATATCTATCTTTCCGACGCTCTTCCCGGGGATGCCTGCCTCGACAGCGATTGACTTAAGTATTTCGGCGGTCTGGATCTTGTCTTTACGACCCAGGGTCATAAAGAGCCTGGTCATGCCTTTTTCGCCTGTCCCTTGTTGCCCGGTCCTTTTTTCACCGGCAGGCCGTGGCTGGTACTTCACGAGCTCAGGCACCTCCATGCTTCCGAATGCGATTGAAAGGGCCGCCGCTCCGAGTTCCTCTATGTCGGCAGATTCGGCAAGCTCCCTGATAACGGCCATATAGGTCCTGTGGTTCCCCTTCTCTATGATCTCCGACAGGTCGGCTTTTATCTGTCTCTGGCGGGCCTTCCTGACCTCGGTAGCCGAAGGGACCTCCTGCCTGTCCAGTTTCGTCTTCGCGACCCTCTCTATCAGTTGTAGCTGACGGTATTCGCGGGGCGTCACAAACGTGACCGCTATCCCTGTGCGCCCGGCCCTTCCGGTACGGCCGATCCTGTGGATATACCCTTCGGGGTTCTGGGGGATGCTGTAGTTGATGACATGGCTGATATTTTCCACGTCTATACCCCTGCCTGCCACGTCGGTGGCGACGAGGATATCGACCCTGCCCTCCTTGAATTTCCCCATCATGTCTTCCCTGTGCGACTGGGTAAAGTCCCCGTGGAGGGCGCCCGCGTTATAGCCGAGTTTCTGCAGCCTGGCCGAGACGTCATCGACCTCTCTTTTGGTATGGCAGAAAATTAGCGTGCGTTCGGGCGACTCCACGTCGAGGAGCCTTCTCAGGACCTCGGGCTTGTCCCTTTCGAGCACCTCGTAAAACACCTGTTTGATCTTGGGTGCTATGATGTCTTCTACGTTGATCGCGATCTTGATCGGATCGCGCATGTGTCTCTTTGAGATCTTGAGGATCTCGGGGGGC
Organism: Thermodesulfovibrionales bacterium; assembly: GCA_044450345.1. Taxonomy (GTDB): domain Bacteria; phylum Nitrospirota; class Thermodesulfovibrionia; order Thermodesulfovibrionales; family UBA6898; genus Sulfobium. Next base: position 10,178 of record JBIOIY010000029.1, read on the forward strand.
ATTGTGGCCGAGTACAGCATTGTCTGCCTCGTTGCGGGGGTCATATCGAGTATCTTTTCGATGTCGACGATAAACCCCATGTCGAGCATTTCATCGGCCTCGTCGAGAACAACTGTCGAAACGCTCCCCACGGACATCGTCCCTCTGTTAAGATGGTCGAGGATACGTCCCGGTGTCCCGACTACGATATTAGTGCCCTGCCGGAGGGCCTTCATCTGATCTACTATCGATGCGCCCCCGTAGACCGTCAGGATCGAACACTTCTTGTATTTCGAGAGTGAGCTTAATTCTTCTGAAACCTGGAGGGCCAGTTCGCGAGTGGGTTCTATGATGAGGGCAGAGGGTTTCTTGCCGGAGAAATTCTTTTCGATGATCGGGATGCCGAAGGACGCGGTCTTGCCCGTGCCTGTCTGTGCCTGACCGATTATGTCGCGGCCTTCGAGCGCATGGGGTATGGTCAATTCCTGGATCGGCGTCGGCTCCTCAAAACCCATCTCGCTGATCGCCTTGATCACAGCCGGACTCAGGTTCAGGTCGTTAAAACTTCCTGTCACTTTTTTTTCCAATAACAGCTCCTTTGGTCAGGTGAAAAAATAAAACCCCAGGACCTTAATATCCCTGAGGCTGATTATGTGTGAGAGAAGTACTATGGCCCGTTTATTATGGAAGAGTTGCCGGCTGTTTGTCAAACGCAATCCCCTGAAAAAGAGGCAGGTTGGAAGCGGGGAGCAGGGAAAAAGGATGACCCCCGGCGCCGTCAGTGTCGAAGAGATTTCCGCCCGAGCAGTCCGCCCTGAACTGCAATGCCCAATAAGAAAAGAAGGATTAAGAGCAGCCCGGGCAGCTGCGTGCCGAAGTGGAATGACCTGACGATGAGATCTGCTCCGATGAAAGAAGAAAGGACAATGAGCGTCCAGCGGAACAATACCTTCATTAGTAACGCTCCGATCACACCGCCTAAGATGAATAGGAGCCAATGGTAATGGCCGATGCCCCCGCCATACTCTTTAAGCAGCGCGACGAGCAGGTAGCCTCCCGCAACAAATCCTCCGACCAAAACAGCGACTTTCTGAAAAAAGACGGCGAGCATCGCCCCCGCAACCCCGGCGCAGAGGGCGATGACAAAGATGACAGTCTGCGGCTGGCCGTGAATTATCTGTTTCGCTATATCATAGCCGAAGACGAATCCGATACCCCCGAGGAAAAGCCAGTAGAGTCTGCGGCCCATCGTGAGCATTGCGGTCCCAAGGACCAATCTGAAGATGTCCATGACAGTAATAGTGTATCATTTATAGCTGAAAATGCTGGAGATAAAAGGACTCGCTGCCCCGTCCTCCGCGGCAGGGAACCGATGTCTGCTGCAAGCGCAGTTCCTGAGAAAGCCTAGTATCTATAGAGGGGGGGCGGTTGCAACCGCCCTCTTTTTTTGTATACATGCAGTTTTCTTTGTCTTTGCAACACTTCCTTCCTGAAATTTTTGCACTTCAAAAAATCCTTCAAACATTGTATATTTCAAGTAGAATTCACGAATGGGGGTAAACATGACAGATAGGAATAAGAAACTCGATGAGATAGCAAATCAACTTGATGAAAATATATTGGCCGTAAAGGGGACATTGGAACTCATAGACACATCGGTTACGGAAGATGAACTACATCAGCTTTTGCTTAAGGCAATTGACAGGATGGATGTGGTTCAGCGAGTCTCGAACGAAATGCTTAATGCCTTAAGAAACTGCTTCGACAAAATGGGTGACATGAAGGAATAATTAAGCACCCCATTCTTTCCTGAAACAGACAGCCCGAGGCTTTTTCTAAAAGGTTTTTCATTTCGATTGCGACCTTGAAGGAGTTTCGGTTTCCTGAGAGTATTGACTCATAATTGTGCAAACTTCTGCGGCTGGTTCTGCCCGGAAGGGGCGCTGTTCGAGTATGCGGATTTTCTTACTTTGAAAATCTTGGGGAGGAGGAGTATTTACGGCAGGAAGCGGAACGACCCCCAAGGGATGGAAGGGGGACATTCCCCGCTTGGAATAACCGTCAATCTCCGAGGATAGTCTTTATGTTGGCGAAGAACTTCTTCGCATGGACCTTTTCCTGCTCCGGGGTCAGCTTTTCGAATCGGTCGACTTTTTTGACCGCATCTTCCGGTATTTCATCAAGGAACCTGGAGGGAACAGAAGGCTGCTCCTTACCGTACTTGGACCTGTGGTCCGTGTAGGTAATATAAAGTTCGTTCATAGCCCTCGTGATCCCAACGTAAAAGAGCCTTCTTTCCTCTTCGATCCCTTCACTCGTGTGAACCGATTTCTTGTGGGGCAATATCTCATCCTCCACGCCGACGATGAAGACGACGGGAAATTCCAGTCCCTTCGAAGAATGAAATGATATGAGGATGACGCCCCGTCCGCTCTCTTCCTCCTTCTCCTCGATCAGATCGGTCAGGGCCATCGTCTCAAGGAACCCGTGAAGTGAAGGCGAGTTTTCAGAGGATTCATAATGGGTTATGGAATCGACGAACCCATCGAGGTTTTCTATCTTCCTGAACGCAACCTCAGGCGTCTTATAAAGCTCGCTGATATAGTCCCGGTAATTGATCTCTTCGATGAGAAGTCTGAGGGTCTTGCCCATCTCCCGGCCCTTCTTGAATATATCTCGATAACGCCCGATCAGCGCTGAAAGCGCTGCTGCCGAAGAAGCCGCCTTTTGTCCTATGCCGGGGATGGTGGATGCCCTCCCAAATGCATCGAGAAGGCTCAAAGAATTCTTACTGCTGAAATCGGATAGCATACCGAGTGCCGAAGGCCCCAACCCCTTCTTCGGCGCGCTGGCCGCCCGCAGGAGGCTGAGGTCGTCCGAGGGGTTTGCGATGATCTTCAGATAAGCCGCAAGGTCCTTGATCTCCTTGTGTTCGAAATAGCTTGTGCCGCCGACGACAGAATAAGGGATGCGTTTTCTCCTCAGGGCCTCCTCGAAGGGCCTTGAAAAGAGGTTCGCCCTGTAGATGACCGCAAAATCTTCGCAGGGATTATTCCTCTCAAACTGTATCATCGAGATTTTGTCGGCCACCCAGGCGGCCTCATCCTCCGTGTCAATCGCCTTAAAGATATTGACCTTCGGGCCTTCTCCTCTCGCGGTCCAGAGGGATTTTTCCATTCTCTTCCTGTTGTTCATTATCACGCCGTTTGCGGCCTTGAGGATATGCCCGAAGGAACGGTAGTTCTGTTCGAGCCTCACCGTCACTGTGCCGGGAAAATCCCTCTCGAAGTCAAGGATGTTGCCCAGGTTTGCGCCTCTCCATCCATAAATGGACTGGTCGTCGTCGCCCACCACGCAGAGGTTCTTTCTGTCGCCCGCAAGAAGTTTGATGAAATCATACTGGACGCGGTTCGTGTCCTGGTACTCGTCGACCATGATGTACCTGAACCTCTCCCTGTATCTTTCGAGGACGGCAGGATGTTCCCTGAAGAGTTTTAAAGTGAGCAGGAGCAGGTCGTCGAAGTCGAGTGCGTTCAGCGATTTCAGTGCCTCCAGATAGCGGGGATAGATCATCGCCGAGGCCTCTTCTATCGGATCGTCTGCCGATGCGGGCTCCGGAGGGGTAAAATCGTTCTTTGTCCTGCTTATCTTTTCCAGGATCGATTCGGCCTTGAAGCTCTTGTCATAGAATTTGATGTCCGACAGGATGTTCCGGAGGAGGGAAACCTGCTCCGAGGCGTCGTAGATCGTGAAGTCCTTCCGGTACCCGAGATGTTCGATCTCTCTCCTGAGTATCCTGAGACAGAGGGAATGGAAGGTAGATATGACCGGTGTCCCCTCCCCCCCTCTCACCATCGACTTTACCCTTTGCTGCATCTCTCTGGCGGCCTTGTTCGTAAAGGTGACCGCCAGGACCGATCCCGCCCTGACTCCCTTATGTATAAGATAGGCGGTCCTCATCGTGATAACCCGTGTCTTTCCCGAGCCTGCCCCCGCCAGGATGAGGAGAGGGCCGTCGATATGCATGACCGCTTCCTTCTGCCTTGGGTTAAGACGCGCAATTGCCTTATATATATCCATTGATGGTTAATTTCCTTTCAGATACTCACCTCGAAGGAGAACCCCGGGGTGAGCCTTTCTCAACCGGCAGGATAGCCGCTGAAAAACATCAGCGATCTATATTACCGATTTGCGAAATAGAAGGCAATAAAACGATAAAAGTGCAATCAGTCTTGCTTTCGCCCCGGGACGATACCTGTCCCAAGGCGGAGACAGTGCGTTTCGAAGGCAGAAGGGCTAAGGTCTTTTTTCAGAGCGAATGGATAACTGCCGGCTCAAACATGGAATCTGCTATCTCCGGATTTATAAAATATTTGTCGATTACCGTCTGGGCTATTTTCATCCCTCCTGCATAGTTGGTGATCCTGAAGGGGAATAAGGAGCCTCCTGCGCTCTTAAAGTCCGAGAATTCGGCGGAAAGATATGTCGATTTGTTGTCTGCGCTGAAGTACCCTGTGACTTTTACAATAAGAGAACTGTGCTCGTCAATATAGATATCAAGGACCCCGCCCTCTTTGTCGTTGAGGTGAAAGACCTCAACGGCTGTCCCGTTTAGAGAAGACCGTCCGGCAGAACGTATCTGATATGTTCCCTTCACGAGATCATGGAGTATGTCCAGGTGCTTGTAATGATATACCATCGCGAGGTATCGCGGGCCGAACACTTCTTCAGGGGGAAGAGATTCGGTGGCCCTGTATCCTCTGTCCCCGTTCAGTATCCTGAGTTCCCATGAACGCTTGTACTTAGTTTCCACGCGCAGTTTCCTTCCTCTTTTGAAATACAATTCATACGTCCCGCGGTCATGGAGCATAAACGCCTCGAGCTCCCCTTTTGCATGGATGGCATGTATGCCTTCGATGGCGTCTCTGCCGCCATACACTTCGATGACTTTATCGATTAGGGAGGTTATCCTTTGCGTCTCATCCGTGGCTGTTTCTGCAAAGAGGTTTTCTGATCTCGAGATAAAAAAGACGCATAGAAAAACGCAAAAAAGGACCCGGGGAACACGATGTCTGATTCGTGGACTTTTATTCATAGCTAATGATAGTCCTTCGCTAAAGTAATTTCAATGTAAATGCTAGTGGTCAAAACGACTTGATTATAGTATAATTGCTAGAGAGTGCGTCTTAGAAAAAGAGGGAGCAAGACTCTATATCTCATATCGTAAGGAGGAGAAAGCATGGCAGCAAAAGGAAAAGCGACGTCCAAGAAGCCAGTAAAAAAGACCGTTACGGCCAAGAAGGTTGTCAAGAAAACAACGGCAGCCAAAAAAACGGTCAAGAAGTCAGCCGCCCCGAAGAAAGTTGTAAAGAAAAAGAGGGTACCTAATCCGGCATTTATGAAGCCCATGAAACCCAGCGACGCACTTGCCAAGGTAGTCGGCAGCAAACCGCTTCCGAGGACGGAGATAACCAAGAAGTTATGGGAGTACATCAAGAAAAATAAACTCCAGGATACGGTGAACAGGAGGAATATCAATGCCGATGCCAACCTCCTGGCGGTGTTCGGCGGGAAGAAACAAGTTTCGATGTTCGATATGACCAAACTGGTCAACAAACACCTGAGCTAAAGGACATATCCAGAAAAAGGCAGGAAGGACTTGTCCTCTCCTGCCTTTTTTGTGCCCAGCGAAGGAAATGGCGGAAAGGGATACAGACAGAGAAGCCGGCTCGAAGGCGGTGTGATGTGCGGGCTAAAGGATGCTCTGCCGGTCGCGCAATTTCAGGTTGGCTGCGAAGGATCTCGCCGCAATAGGATTAGCGGCTTCCGGAGGTATCCCTATCTCCCCAAAGACACGTCCGCATAATTCCATCGGGTCGGGCGAGGGTTTGTCGCCGGCCGCATTCAAGACGGCCTCATGGATGCGCTGAAGGTAATTCAATGCATCGTCAAGCCGCAGATATACGTCTTCGCCCTCTCTTGGTTCGTCCCAGGATGAAAGGAGATACCGGAGACCTTCGACGCCTTTCAGCTTTTTTATAGATGCAACCGAGGCAAGGACATCTTCATATATGGGCATCTCTCCCGGGACCGGTACCGCGTCTCCCGAAAAAAGCGCCATGTATCCAAGGAGGAGGATGGAGATCGAGCCCCGCGAGTGACCGGGTGTGTGGAAAATCCGAAGTTTCAGTCCGCAGCCCAGATCGAATGTCTCTCCGTCTTCGAGTATCCTGTCCACGGCCACTGAACCGGACACGAGATTATCGAACCCCGGCACAGGCCTCTCTTTGGCCTGCAGTTGCACGTTCTCGATCCATGCCTTTTCCGCCGGGTGCACTGCAACAGAGCATCCTGTCTCCGCCTTTATTGTCCTTGTAGCCCCTATATGGTCGGGATGCGCATGGGTCTGGATGATCAGCGAGATATCTTGAACCTTGCGGTCAGTCTTTCTCAGGTAATCGAAGATGATTTCTTCCGATGAGGCAACGCCGGTATCGATAAGGAAGACACTATTAGTGCCGTAAATAAGATAGATATAGACAAAACGTTCGATGTACACCCCCGATGGGGTGGTTATTGAGAAAGGAACCCTGATCGCATGAACGTGCTTACAGATCTGCATCGTTACCTCTTATTCAGAATGACGTAATAGATTATTATACGATATTGGCAACCGTTTGCCGGTGCCAAAACTCATTTGAAGTTTTTAAAGAGGGATTTCAGCCGTTCGGCGTATGTCCTATTTCGCCTTTTTACGGCGGTTGGTATTTTACATAAGATCAAGATACCATTTTAATGACCGTTGGCTTTACAAGCCTTGCAAAGTCCTTATACGACAATTTCATCAGCTCAATGTGTGACCCCGCATTGAATGCTATCTCTTCGTCGCGGGTCAGATCCTCTTCCACATACACCTCCATGCCATAGAGATTCCCGAAGGGCGGCATGGCCCCAACCTCGCAATCGGGAAAAATGTCTATGAACTCCTGCTCGCCTGCGAGTTCCGCCATGGAGCCGATTGCGGCCTTCAGAAGAGCGAAGTCGATTTTTTGAGAGGCGGGCAACACAGCCATCGCCATCCTGCCGTCTATTTTTACCATCACTGTCTTGGCCATCTCCCGTCCGGAGATATGCGCCGACTGCGCGGTTTCCTGAGATGTATATGTCTCATAGTGGGCAACAGACTCGTATTTGACGTTCTCGCTGTCCAGATATTCCTTCAATTTCTTCAGCGGCACGGCAACCCCCTCTTTTCTTACTTCCTTATTCCGGCAAAGGCTTTGCTATTGTTTCGCCCCTATAGCGCACCTGCAACCTTTGCTGCCCGGCGCAATTCATCATAGTCCTTATCTTTAATGGGCGCAAAACCATCGAGTTTTGCGCTCCCCAATACCTTCTCGGATTGACCTGATTTCGGCTTGAGCTTGAGCAATGCGGCCTTTATCTTCATCGCCGCATTTTTATTCAACTTGGGGGTGGCAAAGACGGGCCAATTCGGGAAATAGTCGGTATATCCCACAATTTTTATTTGCGAGAGGTTGACCTTTTCTTTCATCTTCTCCAGGTCATCCTCCCGAATGCCGCCTGCATCGGCAGTGCCGATGTAAACGGCAATGGTGACATTATCATGTTTCTTCGCAAAGGGCAATGTGATAAAATCCTTGTGAATATCCATCCCGGCTTTGCTGAGCGAAAGCATTTGAAAAATGTATCCGGCAGCGGAATCCTTATCTACAAATATAAGTTTTTTCCCTTTGAGATCCTGAAGTTTATTGATGCCGCTGTCACTCTTGGCGATAATGATCCCGCGGAATTTTGAGCCCCCCTTCGATTCCGATGCGACCGCAAGAGGTTCAAGGTCCAAATCTCTCTTAAGCCCGACATAGATAAGAGGATTTGCGAACCCGATATCCGCCTGCCCGGCCTTTATCATCTCTTGATATGCGGCAAAATCTTTCGCAGTTACTACACTCACCTTTTCCCCCACTTCATTGGTCAAATACTCCGCAAGGGGCTTAAACATGGTATACAGTTCGCCTATGCTTAGACGCGGCAGTACGGCAAACTTGATCTCTGCAGAGGCGACAGACCCCATAAGACTCGATATCAAAACGACCGCAAAAAACGCTGTTATCCCGAGCTGCTTTATTCTTAATACCATACTTCCTCCTATACGGTTCCCAATGTAAGGTCTTCTCACATAAAAAATGTTGTATCTGTAAAATAACAAAGTGCCTGCTGCTTGTCCATGAAAAAATACAACCATTTTGAGTTGCGTCTCGTTTCCGGGTCCGAGGAGAAAATGATCAAAGGTCAAATCTCCAAAATCGTTAAAGAATAACGCCTGATCGGAGGCGATGTCTGAAAGAACTTATCCGAAATATTCCCTTATCTTCAATTCGATAATGCCGTAAGGCACAAAGAAGGGTTTGTCTACGATGGTGACTTTTATCTCCTTTGCCGCGGTGCAACAATATTCTCCCTTGATAAACCCCAGCGGTGTCCTCCCGAAGAAGACCCCGCTCTCTTCGTTTCCTTCAAAGCTCCCGCCGTTTCCCGCAATCGCAGATTCGACCCTCCTTAGGGCAATGGATATTTCATCGGAAAGTGTTATCGTGAACGTGTGTGTCATTGACCTGCAATCCTCTCAATCGTCGGCGCCCAGTTCAGACGGCGAGAAGTATATCTTGCCGTCCCGCTCGTAAATGTTGACCTCGATGTACCGGCGCGCGAAGCTATGCCGTTCAGGCACCAGGAGATAGCCTATCGTCTTTCCCCTGAAGTCCACCCTCTGAAAGGATGTTCTTCTAAATCCCGGTCCTCTTTCTACGAAGGCGAGGGCGTCATCCACTGTTCCGGTGACGGTGGTGATCTGCACCGAGTAGGGGACCACTTCAACGCCTGCATCAGGGTCCTTCAGAAAGACAGCCTTTAATTGCGGGGTAGCCGGAGCGACGTACAAATACATTGTGTAGACGGCCTGCGGAATGGAGTTGGGGTCTGCCACTCCTACGGTGGTGACGGCCTGGGTACAGGCAATGACCGGCAGAAACAAGAGAAACGTCACAACTCGTATCTTTTTCATCTCCATGCCTCCTTTCGAAACCTCTTATACTTACAATATACCAAAGGAAAAGTTGAGGGTCAAAAATGGGTTTCTTTTACGTTTGCAGGAATAGACCGGCCTGTCGCCACTTCCCTTCAAACCTTTTAAGGATAGACAGCCACGCCGTTGCTACCCATGCCTGTTATTGATACACTTTAGGTAAAATGACGATGAGATTATTTCGTAAATTCAAAGGCAGACGACCCGGTTTTTCTTTTCTCATAGCCTTCGCGTCTCTCCTGGCAGCGTGGGCCTGTGCAGAGGCGGTCCACGCCGGCCCGGCGCCTGAAATAATAAGGGAAACGCTGAAGAACGGTCTCAGGGTGGTCGTCATCAGGGATGATCTTGCCCCGGTTGTGACTATCCAGATGAATTATTGTGCGGGCTCAAACGAGTCTCCAAAAGGTTTTCCGGGCTTGGCCCATGCTCAGGAGCATATGATGTTTCGGGGAAGTCCGGGCCTTTCGGCAGACCAGCTTTCAAACCTTATTGCCGCTATAGGAGGTCATTTCAATGCCGATACCCAGCAGACGGTAACGCAGTATTTTCTGACCGTCTCCCCGGATGATCTCGATATCGCCCTCCGTATAGAGGCGATACGTATGGCCGGAGTACTCGATTCGCAGCGGCTTTGGGAGGAAGAGCGGAGAGCTGTCGAACAGGAAGTGGCCCAGGACCTTTCGAACCCCCTCTATGTCTTCTACTCGACCCTCCTGACCAAGATCTTCGCGGGGACCCCATATTCTCACGACGCCCTCGGCACGCGGCCCTCTTTTCAAAAGACGACAGCAGGCATGCTGAAGTCTTTCCATAAAAAATGGTACGGACCGAACAATGCGGTACTCGTCATCACCGGCAGCGTTGACCCTCAGAACGCACTACAGAAAGTAAAAAAAATGTTCGAACGGATCCCGCCACGCAGGACCCCGCCGAGGGCGAAAATCCATCTTCGGCCGCTCAGGCCCGATACTATAGAGCTAGAAACCGACCTGTCCTATGGGATGATTGTGGTCGCATACCGGCTGCCGGGCTATGACAGTCCGGATTTTGCGGCGGCACAGATACTGTCCGACGTGCTCGACAGCCAGAGGGCGGACCTCTATGCGCTGGTGCCGCGGGGAGAGGCGTTATCGACATCTTTTGATATGACCATGTTTCCGGAGGCAGGCCTGGCTTATGCCACCGCAGCATTCCCCCAGGGCGAAGAAGGATCACGACTCATCCCGGTCATAAAAAAAATCATTGCAGGCTACGTCAAGGACGGGTTTCCATCCGAACTGGTGGAGGCTGCCAAACGCCGGGAGATCGCTGATGCAGAGTTCCAGATGAACTCGATCCCTGAGCTCGCAGCGCTTTGGTCCCAGGCCATTGCGGTCGAGGGACACAATTCACCGGAGGACGATATCGAAACGATAAGGAAAGTTACCGTCTATGACGTCGACAGGGTTGCCAGGGAATATCTTATCAACGATACTGCAATCGCGGCAGTGTTAACTCCTACGCCCTCTGGAAAGGCTATCCCGGCGAAGGGTTTCGGAAGAAAAGAGACCCTGACTGCCAAAAGGACTACAGGCGCGTCGCTGCCGAAGTGGGCGCGGAAGGCCGCGTCGCTGCCTGCGGTCCCGGTTTCCCGGATAAAACCCCGGGTAACCACTCTCCCCAACGGATTGAAACTCATCGTGCAGCCGGAAACGATAAGCGCTACGGTGAGCGTTTACGGACGGGTCAAAAACAGCCCCGATCTCCAAACACCCGTGGGCCAAGAAGGGGTTTCGCACCTGCTCGACAGCCTTTTTTCTTACGGGACTTCGAAGTTCGGCCGCCTTGCCTTTCAAAAAGCGCTCGACGACATCGCTGCCGACGAATCGGCCGGGACAAGCTTTTCCCTCCGGGTACTGTCGGACAATTTCGAACGCGGCCTACAGCTTCTGGCCGATAATATTTTAAACCCTGCTCTTCCCGAAGAGGCTTTCAAGGTGGTCAGGCAGGAATTGGCGGGTGAGCTGACTGGCAAGCTCAAAAGCCCTTCATACATGTCGACCATGGCCCTCCGCTCCGGGCTCTATCCCAAAGGAGATCCATTGCTCAGGGAGGCGACCCCGGGGACTGTGTCGTCACTTTCTCTTGACGATGTCAAGGCGTATTACAAAAAAGTCTTTCGCCCCGATATGACGACGATCGTCGTGCTCGGCAATATTACGGAAGACCTCGCCGGAGAAATGATCGGGAAATATTTCGGCGACTGGAAGGCCGAAGGCCCCAAACCCGTAACAGACCCTCCTCCTGTGCCCCCAAACAAGCCTGCCTCATTCGAGGTGCCGAATGCGGGTATGGTCCAGGTGGAGGTCACCCTGGCGGAGACCCTCGGGGTGAGCAGGACCGACCCGGATTACTACATACTGCAGGCAGGTCTCCATGTCTTATCGGGCGGCTTTTATGCTACCCGTCTTTACAGGGACCTGAGGGAAAAGGCAGGATTGGTCTATGCGGTCGAGGCGGAGGTTGAGGCAGGCAAGACACGTTCTCTTTTTATTGTGGAATATGCGTGCGATCCAAGAAATGTATCGAAGGCGCGATCCATGATAGTAAGCGACATTAAGGAGATGCTTGCGAATCCCGTCACCGATGAGGAACTGCTGAGGGCCAAAGCGCTTCTTATACGGCAGGTATCGCTTTCTGAATCGAGTACCGAGAGAGCAGCTTCAACGCTTCTCGATCTTTCCCTGGAAGACCTGCCGCTTGACGAGCCGGTGCAGGCCGCAAAAAGCTATAGGGAAGTCACGGCAGAGCAGGTGAGGAGGGCCTTTGCCGGCTGGATAAGGCCGGATGACTTTGTGCAGGTCTCCCTCGGACCTTCGCCGAAGTAGCTGTGATATTTGAGTGCATTTAGATCTTTTCCCCCTTTCTTAAGATCATCGGGCACGATGAAGCTCGAGGACTTCCGAGTCTTTTCCTATCAGGGCAAGGTCTGCAAGGTCCAGAAATAGACCGTGCTCGACTACTCCCGGCATTCGCTTTAGATCATTGGCCAGTCTCCCCGGATCAGGGATTTGTCCGAAGCTGCAGTCAAGAATGTGATGGCCTTCCTCGGTGATCAGCGGCCGGCCGGCCGGGTCTTTTCGCAGGGCCACGGAAGCACCGAGCGATGCGATACGATCGGCCAGCAAGGCCTCTGCAAAGGGCACGACTTCTACAGGGAGAGGGGACTTCCCGAGCACCGGGACCTGCTTTGTAGAGTCCGCGATGATGACTATCTTGCGTGAGGCAGAGGCGACAATCTTTTCGCGAAGCAGCGCCCCTCCGCCGCCCTTGATGAGTTCAAGGGCAGGGCTGATTTCGTCGGCCCCGTCAATTGTGACATCAATTTCGGAACAGTCTTCGAATGTCGTCAGAGGGATACCCACACTTACCGCCAGGTCCCGGGAATTAGCAGAGGTCGGTATCGCCCGGATCTTCAGTCCTGCGCGGACCATCTCCCCCAGGAAGCGGATGGCATAGGAGGCCGTAGAACCTGTCCCAAGTCCCACAACGTAACCATCACGGACATATACGAGACTCCGGCGGGCGGCCGCTTGTTTTTCCCGCTCATGCTGTGTGGACCCATACTCCGGAACATTCTCGGTCATAGCTGCTAGTCTATCACGTGTCTCTATCTTAAGGTTGCGCCTCCGTCGACATAGAGGGTGTTGCCGGTGGCAAAGCCGTTGCTCATCAGGTACAGGACGGTCTGAGCGATTTCTTCAGGCCTGCCGACTCGTCTGACCGGGAGTGAAGCTACTGCGCCTTTAAACATCGCCTCTTTGGCTTCGGGCGCCATCCCGGAGTAAATGGGGGTGTCCACAATACCTGGAGATATGGTATTGACCCGAATCGGCGCAAGTTCCATGGCCAATGCCCGGCCCAGCCCTTCGACCGCGCTGTTAATGGCCGTGATTACCGAACTGCCGGGCACGGGCCTTTGACTCCAGATGCCGGCGAAGAAGGTTATGGACCCGCCTGCACGCATTTTAGGCGAGCCATATCTGGCCGCATAATACTGGCCCCAAAACTTGCTGTCAAAGGCTGCCCTCGCCTTTGCGGTATCCAGTTCGAGGAATGGCCCCATGGCAGCTTCATTGCCGGGGGTCGTGAGATGGTCGAATTCACCCACTTTGTCGAAGAATGCCTTGACCGACGCTTCGTCCATCACATTTACTGTCAGGACTTCTACGGTCCCCTGCATCTCTGCCTTGGCTTTTTGCAGTTTCTCCTGTGAGCGGCTGGCGACTACCACTGTTGCCCCTTCCGAAGCGGCGATCCTTGCTGTGGCGAGCCCCATACCCGAACTTCCGCCGATAATTACGATCTTCTGCCCCTTAAATCTCATGCGTATTTCTCCTTTATTCGATGTTATCAAACGCTTCAGGTATCAGATTTGAAAGCGCAGGAAATATGTGCATGCACCCCGTGATGGATTTTATGTCGCCCCCGAGTATTAACGCATTTACTACTTCCTGGATGAGCATAGCGGCATGGGGGCCTATAATATGAAAACCCAGGATCCGTTCCGTGCCTTTTTCAACAATCGCCTTGGCAAAACCTTTACGCTCTCCCATCGCCTCTCCCATCACAGTGTCGGAATACTCCGCCCGGCCGACAAGGATATTGTGGTCCTTCCGGGCCTGCTCTTCCGTAAGGCCGACTGATGCGATCTGCGGAGAGGTAAAAACCGCATGGGGGACCGATCCGAAGTCCATCCTGATCTTTTTCCTGTGAGTCGCATTGTGCCATGCCAGCTCAGCTTCTTTGTCTCCCGCATGGGTAAACATAGCCTTTCCGATGGCATCGCCGACCGCCCATATATGTTTTTTGTTGGTCTGGAGGTACTCGTCAACCTTTATGAAATTGGCCTTGTCGGTTTCGATCCCCGCATTTTCCACCCTGAGAAGGTCCGCATTCGATTTCCTGCCGGCGGCCACCATTACCGCGTCCGCCAATATCTCTTCTCCCTTTCCCGTAGCGACGTCCTTTACAGATACTGCATATCCGCCGTCGGCATCTCTTACCTCGGCAATTTCTACACCCATATGCAACTCGGTGCGTTTTCCGAGTTCACTCATTAATAAATCCGATATTTCCGGTTCTTCAAAATGAAGGAGGTTTGCATTCCTGTCCGCTATAATCACTTTTGTCCCGATTGCCGAAAAAAAATGGGCATATTCGAGCCCCACATATCCTCCTCCGATAAAGACCATGCGGTCCGGCCTTGTTTCGAGTTCCAGCACGCTCTCATTCGTGAGATAGCGCACCTTGTCCAGCCCCTTTATCGGAGGGAGCGAGGGACGTGCCCCTGAGGCGATAAAAAACTTTTTACCCCGTATTTTGTCAGAGCCGACCCCGATGGTGCGCTCGTCCAAAAAATGACCTTCACCGCTGAGAAAAGCGATGTTTCCAGTCTCCGCTATCGCTTTTATTATTGAATTTCTTCCGCTCGATACCGCACTTCTCATCCGCCCCATGACCGCCCCGAAATCGATATCGGCAATCTCTGCACGGATGCCGAGGGGAGAAGCTTCTCTGATCTCCATGATTCTGTCGGCCGTATGGATAAGCGTCTTCGACGGCACACAGCCGTTATTTACGCAGGTCCCTCCCACATTTCCCTTGTCGATAAGGGCGACCTTCAGCCCTTCGGAAGCAGCATGGAACGCAATACTCAATCCGACATCACCTGCCCCGACTACGATAACGTCATGCATGATTATGCCCCCTTGCCAAATGTAGGTTACTTAAAAGGTATCACATTTCCAGGTGCAAGAGAATGCCTTCCTATGTTTTTCGGTTCCGGCATTTGTTCCTGATTTATTCTGCCGTGGGGCGCGAGGCAGTGTGCTACATGACGCGGAAGTCGTCGTCATCGGCTGATTCTGATAATATCGCCTTTCGGTTCCCACTTCTGGACCTTCCTGAAAGAGGGAGGGCGATAACTTTCCACAAGGTCGTCGATCTTCGCCAGGTTGAAATTCTTTATCTTTATCCCCACCTTCTGTCCCGGCGTTGCCTTCTGCACGGTCTTTTCGGCGATATGAAGTGATTCGATAATTCCGGAATGGATCGGCCCCATGGCAGAGATGATCCGGAAATGCTGCCCGACAGCCAGGTGCCCCTGTTGGACCTCGCAGCCGATGATGATCCCTTTCCTGGTGCTCTTAAAGAGGGTGATGATCCTGCCCGATCCTGTAATCTCGTCTTCTTCGGCGACAGGGACAATGCTTTCGGCAATAGCCCTAATGTCGTCGGACAAGGTATAAATGATATCGTAAAGTCGGACCTCGACACGCTGCTCCCTGATGGACTTTTCAAGCCCGGGTACCACGCCGACCTGAAATCCGATTATGAGTCTGCTTGCGGTCTCGGCCATCAATACGTCTGACTGGGTGACGGCCCCCACTCCGCCGTGGATCATCCGTATTTCGACGCCGGCTGCCAGGATTTTTGAGAGGGCAGCCATGACACCTTCCATGCTCCCGATGGAATCGCACTTCAGAACAATCTCAAGCCGCGGAGTCGGCCTTGCGTCCCCGATGCCGGGCCTTATATTCATACCTTTGACGGCCTTCGTGCTCATGCCTTGCCCTATTATCTTCACGCGGGTTATCCGATTATGCATAAAGGCGATTCTTCTCCTTATGCTATCACGCAATCTGCCGACGTACAATACTATAAATAACGGCATTTAATTTTTCCCTTGAACCCCTTACGGCTTTGCGCGAACAACTGCCGCATGATCAGCCGATGCGTTGACACGGCGGAGGCATATTGTCTAGAATATGCTAAAGTATGCAACTCTATATAACTACAAGTAAAACGAGGAGAAAATTATGGTTGGAAAAAAATTTATCTTTGTACTCTCCCATGCGGCTGAAAAGCCTGCCGAGGTGATCGTGATGATGAAGACCGCGACGAACATGAAGGCCTTCGATGATGAGATCGAACTGGACTTCTTCCTCCTGGGCGAAGGAGTTCAGCTCGCGAAGAAAGGCATTGCCGAAACGATATCGATGGAACTGGAGGGGCAGAAGGTCGTGGTCAGTGAAATGCTGAACACACTCACACAGGACTTCAACGTCAAGTTCTTCGTCTGTCATGCCTTTATGCCGTTATATGGAATGAGCAAGGACGACCTCATCGAGAGCGCCGAGCTCAAATCAAGTTCTTATCTCGGGGAACTGATGCTTGACGGCCGGGTTCCTTTTCAGGTATCTGTCTAATCGTCCGCTGACATAAAAAATGCGCAAAGGCCCTTGCAGACGCCAACGGGCCTTTGCGCGAATACGGGGCCGGAGCCTGGGCTCTTTGCGGCCCTGGGGAGAAACCGATCCCATTTGCCCTTGAGCTTCAGACGGAAACGACAGCGGCCTGCGAAGCGATCTTTTCTTGCGCAGGAACGCCGGATGTCCCGTTAACGAACAGATAGAGCCCCAGATGTCCCTTTTCGGTATAATCGAACATAAGCAACTCGCGGCTGAGTTCTGAAATCGTGTAGGCAAGCTCGCCACATTTTTCACTGATATGTTCGCGCGTCTTTTCTTCAACGTCGTAAAGTTCGAGGATGTCGACAATATCTTCGACCTCCCCGGTGTTATAGCACTCCAGAAGTATGGGGTTGTCACTGCAGGCCCCGGCTTTTACCCTCTGCTTTGCAAGCGTTATCTGGTGTTTCAGTCTCTCCAAACATATTCCATATATCTTTGCGTTATCCATCTTCTCGTCCTCCTTCTGAATATCAATGAATGTGTATGCCGCGTTCCGCACTAAAAAAGCAATCCGGATGCCAGTCGGGAAATCCTGTTATTACGGGCTTCACGCGGTCTCCTCAGCGGACGGGATCGATTAATTAATAGACATCATGTATACTATTTATACAGGACGTATGAAGAGGATACTATTACTCAGCAAAGATGCATCGCTCAGGAAAGAACTGTCGGCTCTCCTTCCCGCGGGCTACAGGCTCGCGACCGGGGATGTCGCAGGCGGCGGTCCGGTCTTTTTCGACATAGACACATTGAAGACGGACAGGATGAAGGAGCTTGGCGACCATCTTGTGATCGCCGTCACCAAACAGAAGAAGACCGAAACAGTGATGAAGGCGACTGCCTTCGGGGCCTATGAGACCATACTCCGCCCGCTGAAGGAGGAGGTTCTCCTCGCCCTCCTTCATGAACTGCAGGATCTGAGTGAAGAGATAAAGGACACCTTCCCCGTCACGAGTCTGCCGCCTACGCCGACATGCGTGATTGTCGGACATTCGCCGATAATCCTCGATGTCTGCAAAAAACTCGCACGGCTGTCGCAGGTGGACGCCCCCGTGCTCATTACGGGAGAGACGGGGACGGGGAAAGAACTCGTTGCCGAATCGGTAGCACAGCTTTCATCCCGGTTCGGGAAACCCTTCGTGGTGGTCAACTGCGCGGCGGTCCCGGAAAATCTCATCGAGTCAGAACTATTCGGATTCGAGAAGGGCTCTTTCACCGGTGCGGTCTCCGCAAAGGAAGGCATGTTGAAGATAGCCGACGAGGGCTGTGTCTTCTTCGACGAGATAGGCGAGCTGCCCCTCCCCCTGCAGGGCAAGTTGCTCCGTTTCCTCCAGACCCAGACCTTCTATCCTATTGGCGGCACAAGGGAGGTTCACGTGAACGTCCGCGTTATTTCGGCTACAAACAGAGACCTCGCTTCCATGGTCAGGGAAGGAAAGTTCAGAGAGGACCTTTACCACAGGCTGCGTGTCACCTCGATCCATATCCCACCCCTTCGCGAGCGGAAAAAAGACATACCCCCTCTGGTCCACTTTTTCGTCCACCGTTACAAACATACGGGGCCCAGGCCGATCAAGGGGATATCGAAGGAATTCCTGAAAAAACTCACCTCCCACGACTGGCCTGGAAATATCAGGGAACTCGAAAACACCATCCGCTCGGCGATAGTCCTTTGCAAAACACCGTACCTTACCACCCAGGAGCTAAGGGAACTGGGCAGTCATCCGCCCGGGGGAAGGTCGTCTTTGGCCGAATCCCTGGTCTCTGTATTGGTCCCTGTGGTAAAGGAGTTTGTGGAAAAGAGAGAGAGGAATATGTATGAAAAAATTCACGCGGAGGTGGACAAAACCGTTATCGCTTACGTATTTTCTCTAGCCAGAGAGAACCAGTCCGAGGCGGCACGCATCCTCGGCATAAATCGCCTCACCCTCAGGAAAAAAATCGGCATCACCAAGGTGTGAGTGTACACGGGTAGCCTGGGATACTACTTAGTCCCAACCCGCCGACATCGCGCGTGACAGGCAACACTTTACAAATCAGTCTACCTTGCGTCCTTGTTATTCTCCCAGAGACCAAAGGCGTTGTTTTCGGTGTCGAGACAGACCGCAAAATAACCCATGCCGGGCACAGGCATCTTGGAAACGACCACCTTTCCCCCAAGACCCTGGACCTTTTTCGAAAACTCATCCACCGACGGCACATCGAAGTAATTAGTGATGCCCTGCTGTGGTTGCTGTCTCTTCATCATTCCGCCGCCCACGGCATTTGGCTGCTCCATCATGAAAAGCCAGTAATCCATCCCCTCGATCTTTTCGATTTTCCATCCGAACAGTTCAGAGTAGAACTTCCTTGCCCGCTCAATATCATCAGCGGGGAACTCCACATGAACGACCGTGTTTGCCATAATATCCTCCTTTTTTTGTGGTCCTACTTCGCGACCGCCTGCCTCTTGAAGAGAGTGAGATATTCGCCGTACCCCTCTTTTGCGAGGTCCTCCTTCGCAATAAACCTGAGCGAAGCAGAGTTCATGCAATACCTGAGTCCTGTCGGCTTCGGCCCGTCGTCGAAGACATGCCCGAGATGAGAATCCCCGTGCTTAGACCGCACCTCCGTCCTCTTCATGAAGAAAAGGTTCCTGTCCTCCTTTTCGACGATGTTGCCGGGTTCAAGAGGTCTTGTGAAGCTCGGCCAGCCTGTCCCAGAGTCGTATTTATCGAGGGAACTGTAAAGCGGCTCGCCGGAAACGATGTCCACATATATCCCCTCGCGTTTATTCTCGGCGTATTCATTTCTGAAGGCCGGCTCAGTGCCGCTTTCCTGTGTGACTTTGTATTGCATCGCCGTAAGTCTCTTTTTCAGTTCATCCCTTGACGGTTTCATGAACGTCCTCCATTTCCCCCCCGCTACTTGCGGTACAGCCTCCTGTGAGACTTTCTTGTCTTCCCATACCTTTTTCAGGAACTGGTCGCGCCCGGAGTTATAGCGGTAAAACTTGTACCGTACCGGATTTTTTTTCCAGTAGTCCTGGTGATACTCTTCGGCTTTGTAAAACTTCCCTGCCGGCAGGACCTCTGTGACGATCGCCTTTGAAAACCGGCCGGACCTTGCCAGCGCCTCTTTTGACTTTTCCGCCATAACCTTCTGCTCCGGAGTATGGAAAAAAATAACAGACCGGTACTGCGAACCGCGGTCTACAAACTGCCCGCCCGGGTCCGTAGGGTCGACCTGCCGCCAAAAGACATCGAGAAGTTTTTCATAAGAGACCTTCGACGGGTCGAAGGTCACCTCTATCGCCTCGACATGTCCGGTCTTGCCGGAGGACACCTCCTCGTAAGCCGGATTGTCCTTATACCCTCCGGTATAGCCGGATATTACCTCTTTGACCCCGTCGAGCTTCTCGAACGGGGGCACCATGCACCAGAAACACCCTCCGGCAAAAGTCGCTTTCTCAAGTCTTGATTCTGCAGAAACCGAAAATGCCAGCATTGTAATCACCCCCATCATCGTGAATATCTTCATTATATTCGCCATTTTGCTATCTCCTTAAAAACAGCCTTCTATTATTAAATTACCCCGGAACCGTGAATAAGATGTGAAGATCAGCCGGTAAAGAAGGCGCGTATATGATAAAATTAATTCATTATGAGGGATTGGTGGGATTGGAACTTAAATGGCCATATCAAGAAAAGTAGCTGAGAGAATAGAGCAGAAGAAGGGCGACTACGAGGATTACAATTTCACGCCGCTCGAAAACGACGTGCTCAAGACATTCTTTGACCTTGCACAGGAGTTCGGGAGTATAGACGACTTCTATACCCTATGCGTAGCAGTCCCGAAAAGTTTTTTCGGCCTCGACGCGCGCCTCTATCTCTTTGATCCCAGGATCGAGGACATTACACTGGCGGCGACAACGGAAGAAAGCGAATATGAACTGCACGACCCGGCCCCGGACCATATAAGGCCGGCAGAGAACCCTTACTTCACCGACAGGAAGAGCCTTGTGCTGCCCATACGGGGGAAGAAACTCCTGATCAGCCAGTTGCCTTTCTACATGGAGGGCGATGTCCTCGGTCTGATCGAGGTGTACCCCGTCGAGAGCATGGACAGCCATAGACAGCTCTTCTTCGAGAAGTATGCCAACCGCATCGGCTTCAGACTGCACAACAAGTTCCTGGTAGAAAAGAACATCGAGCACCTTAGGTTTATCCGCTCCCTTGTCGCCGACATCGAGCATAATATTATTGTGCCGAATATGGTCTATAAGCTGTTCCTGAGACGTCTGAGGGGAAAGATCATAAAAAACGTCGAAATCGAGCACTTTCTTTCGTCATCTTATGCCGAGGGAAGATGCGACAAGGAATTGATGGAAAGCGCGTTGAGTGACCTGACTGATGTGAATCAGGGGTTGACCGGTGAGCTCGAAAACCTCGAAAAACATTATAAGAATATGTCTCTCTTTATCGAGACCCTTTTCAGAAAGAGCCATTTTGACCAGGGACGCCTTACCCTCCGGACGAAGGCGTGCAATATGAAAAAAGACGTTGTCCGGCCCCAGCTCGAACGCTATATCGAGCAGTTCGAGAAGGCCGGTATCTCCATAGACGACAGGATGAGCGGCATCCCCGATGAAGAGATTATCAATGTGGTGGACGTTGGTTTGATAGCGCAGGTTTACGCGAACCTTTTTTCGAACGCCCTCAAATATACCGGTGAAGTCGAGATACTCGGCGTTAAGAAAAAATATATCGCTTACGGCCACCAGATCGTGAAAGATTATTTCGGCCCCGGAAAAGACGGCGTAAAGTATAATGTTTTCAGCTCCGGACCGGAAATCGATCAGAAAGAGCGGGGGAGGCTCTTTGAAGAAGGATACCGGTCGTCGAATGCGAGCGGCGTGCCCGGCACAGGACACGGTCTGGCCTTCGTCAAAAACGTTATTGAATTGCACGGAGGAGTAGTCGGGTATGAGGCTGTAGATTACGGGAACAACTTCTTTTTCATCCTTCCCAAATAGTCGGGTTTTTTACGGCGGGTATGGGCCGACGCAGTTGCATTTTTTTCTTATGGCATCCCTGCTTTTTTGGTAAGATTTATCTGACAGGACAGTTGTCCTGAACAATTTTTATTTATCCGGAAAAGGAGGCTGAAGTGGCAAAGATTACGAAAAAGGAATTAATCGTCTTATTGAACAAGGACCTGGGTCTTGAGTATACGGCGATGGTGCAGTATACGCAGCATCAGGGGACCCTGAAAGGCGCCATGTATCAGAGCATCCAGAAGGAGCTTATCATCCACGCGCAGGAGGAGCTCGCACATGCCACTATCCTGGCGGGACAGATCGATTACCTCGGTGGGGTGCCCACCGTCAACATGCCGCCGGCGAAGATATCTAAAGATAGCGTGACGATGCTGAAGCAGGACCTTGCAGGTGAAAATGACGCGATCGCCCGGTACATCCAGAGGATAAAACAGGCGGAGGAACTGAACCTCTATCATCTCGCCCAGCAGTTGAGAATTATTCTTGCCGTGGAGCAGGAACACGCGATGGATCTCGAACAGGCGCTGGGGAGGTAGCCGGCGTCTTGAGACATTAATCAGACGGGGAGGGATATTCGGCGCCTTTATGATGGCCTGCTACCGTTTATAAAACCCTTCGCAATTTCAAGGGAAACTAGACAGGGAAGGCTTTGAGTTCGCCAGTCCTTTCGTTTAAGAATCAGGTGAAATATAAACGGTGAAGGAGGTACGGGGGGAGGGCGTTTTTCCTTTTCTTGGATGGGTCAGGAACTCTAAATAACCCTACCCCGATTAACATAAAATTTTTGGGTTTTCGACCCTATAACGACTATGCTCAAGGGAATGGGTCATTAATGATAGATAACCCCACTCGGTAATCATCATCTGATTTCTTACACCATTTGACCGCAGCAAAATGAAGATTGTTCTCCTTGTGCCTATCGACCCAATATAACATCTGATTTGGTTCGAGGGAGAATCTTGTCGATATCTCTATTTCGAACTCACCCAAACTCAGGACTTTGCCTTCTGCCTCTTCTCTCCTGAATGCAGACCCTTCCATGTACAAAACTGTGAAGGCTATGCCATAACCCGTCGATAAATCATGCCACACAGTCTTCACCCTCGGTGTTCTTTCTTTCGTGAGGAGTCCTTCTCATAGTCATCAGATTTCAGTTATAGGTAACAGTTATAAGAGGCAACTAATAGACAAAGTGTATGACTAAATGAGAGGGGAGTCAAGAACGCTATTATGCTGGTTTTCGAACCCTATCCCTCTATGTAATAGAACACTCGCCCGATTAATATGAAAATTGCACGTTTCCAGCCCTACTTGTGTTTTTCCCAGAATACCCTACCCCAATTACCATCATAATCTCGCTTTTCCCCATCCGGGAGTGATAGAATCCGTAGAGATGAAGCTTTTATGATTCCTTGCTGAATTATTATGAAAATCGACGTTCTTTTGAATGATTTTGCTCACCCCCGCCAGCATGGAGTTGGCAGCGAACTGAAACAGATGGTGCAACTACTGAGGATTTACAAAAGAAATTCACATCATTTCATCAGAGATAAAACGTCACCAACCATCAAATAAGTATACACAACGTGTCTGTCGGCTTTCCGAGGGAAGAAAAATGAGAGTTCCATCCTGCTATCGGCCTGCTCCGTAGAACAAGGTTATTTTCCTTTTAGTCTCCTGACAACCTTCCCCAGAAGAGGTTCTTTTGTACGCAGCGCGGCGTGAGGACATACCTCTATGCAGCAGTAGCAGCGTATGCACTTTTCATAATCTATCCGAATCCGGCTTCCGTCCCGCGATATCGCCTTGGCAGGGCAGTACTTCCAGCACTCCCCGCATAGTCTGCAGGAGGATACGTTCGGTATGGGCCGCTGCACGAGATGCCTCCGCATAAAGCCATGGAGTATTTCGGGTCCGAAGACGAGAGGAGTAATATCAGGGAATTTGAAGTTGTCTATCTCCGGCATGTTGCCGACGACTTCTATGTCTTCGGGGACGAGGCCCATGTCGCGGGCCGCTTTGATGGTGAAGACACTGTAAGGTTCGATCCCGAGCATTTTGCATATGGTAATATCCAGCGCATTTGCATCATTGCTCCCTGCGATAATCCCGATGTCCCGCGGGGTGCCGCTCTTTCCGGGTCCCTCGCCTTCCATCGCGAGAACGCCGTCAAGGATGGTCACAGGCGGCCTGACGGCGTTATGAATCTTAACCAGCAGAGAGGCAAACAGCTCCCTGTTTACCCCGGTCCTGAAGTGCCATTCGGGTTTCCTCAGGCCGACGATGCAGCCGAAAAGGTTCTTCACTCCCAGCGTCATTAGCATCTGGGTGTGTGTCTTCAGTTTGGGCAGGTTGATGAGAAGGTCGGCATCCATCGCGTCTTTAGCAACCTCGATCTTTCTGAAGGGCCCGCCCACGTCGATCTCTACGGACTCCTTGAACTCTCTGAATTCGACGTCTAACCCCTTCAGTGCGTCCCTGAGACCGCTTTCATTCAGCACCCTCTCAAAGCTTCCCATGGCCTGGCTGTCCGATATCTGGACGCGTCCGCCTTTTTGGATGGCGTATTCGGCAACGGCCTTAACCATCAATGGGTGGGTAACCATCGCCTTGTCGGGACTTGCCGGTGCGAGGAGGTTCGGCTTGATAACGACGCGGCTGCCCGGCCGGATCAGGTCGTTGCAGAAAATATCAGCGATCTCAAAGATAATGGGCTTAAGAGTCCGGTAATCATAAGAAGCCTGTCTGATAATGACTGTAGATTTGCGCATATATCGGCTGGTAGTTTAGCTCATTCCTTCCGAATAGGCCAAGAGAACGAATTGCATGGGGCCGGGCCGCGGGATGATGAAGGGCGTAAATATTCGGCCTCATAGCCCCCCCTTTTAAGGCAGGACATTTTGGCATAAAATAGTATCATTGAAGCGAGTTCCAGATTTGATATACTAACGCACTGAAAGGGATGAAATGCTAAAGAGTAACCCATCTTCGGGGTATCCTCCGGAGGAAGGCCGTTATATTCGCGGCAATGACTTTTCTCCTGTTGCTGTAGCTATTATTCTAAATGCCCCGGACTATAAAATACCCCACGAACTTCAGGAACTCGTTCAGGCCGGAATAGACGGCGGCGCCGCCCTTTCAGGAATGGTGCAGACTGAAAATATCGGCATAGAGAAAATAGTCTGCAATGTGGTGTCAAACCCGAATATCCGCTATCTGGTTATAGGAGGACCGGAATCGGAAGGCCACCTGACAGGAGAAGCACTGAAAGCCTTTCTTCTTAACGGACTCGATGACCGCAGGCGTATTGTAGGGACCAAAGCCCCTGTCCCGCTATTATTGAACTTGCCCGTGGAATACATCGACCGTTTTCGGAAACAGCTCTCCATTATCGACCTCCAATATCAGGGAGACCCGGGATTGCTGAAGAATGCCGTCCTGGCCTGCTGTCAGGAAAAAAATATCGGCCCCTACCCTGAACCGCCTCTAAGCGGCGCGATAACCTGGCGGATAACTCAACCCTGGACCGAACCCACTGATGAAAAAGAGAGAGAAGCCAGAAAGAGGGCCGAGGAACTGCAGAAACGATTACGGGAACGCAGCAAAAAGGGCGGTGAAATAATTTAGCGAACCAGCTTGAAGCTTTGAAGGGTAAATATGAAGGGAAAGCCTGTTAGGCAAACATCTCATTTTGTGATAATTATATAAATATGAAAATGGAAAAGCGGGCGATTGGAAAATCAGGATTAAAAGTGCATCCACTTGCCTTTGGAGGCAACGTCTTCGGATGGACGGTGGATGAGGCGTTATCGTTCAGGCTCCTCGATGCCTTTACTGAAGCGGGATTCAATCTGATCGACACCGCTGATTCATACTCGAAGTGGGTCCCTGGAAACAGGGGCGGAGAATCAGAGACTATCATCGGGAAGTGGCTGAAACGAAGCGGCAAGCGGAAGAATGTGATCATAGCCACGAAGGTAGGAAGTGAGATGGGTCCGAACGACAAAGGGCTCTCGAAAACGTATATCCTGCGCGCTGTGGAAAGGTCATTGCAGCGATTGCAGACGGATCATATCGATCTGTATCAGTCCCACTTCGACGACCCGGACACGCCTTTAGAGGAGACCTTGGAGGCATATGCTCAATTGATTAAGCAGGGGAAGGTAACGGCGATAGGCGCTTCCAACTACACCTCGGAACGGCTTTCTCGGGCGCTGGAGATAAGCAAACAACCAGGATTTCCCGGATACCAGAGCCTCCAGACATTGTACAATCTCTATGACCGCGCAGACTATGAGACAAACATGGAGCCGCTCTGCAAAAAGAGGAAGCTTGGTGTTCTTACGTACTTCTCATTGGCAAGCGGTTTTCTGACGGGAAAGTACAGGTCTGGAGACGACCTGGCGGGAAGGGCAAGGGGAGAGATGGTCAGGAAATATATGAACGCGAGGGGATTCCGGATCCTCAAAGCCCTGGATCAGGTTTCAAAGCAACTGAATTCAAAACCGGTGAGTGTCGCCCTTGCCTGGTTGATTGCACACCCGGGCATTACCGCTCCTATTGCCAGTGCCACAAGCCTGGAGCAGTTGGACGATCTGATCAATGCGACACGGCTTGAGCTGGATCATTCTTCCGTTCAGCTGTTGAATCAATCGAGTGCTTATTAGTGTTTGGGAACTGTATCAAAAAAGAGAGAAAGGGAGGAAGAATACATGGCAGGTCAGGATGGAAAAGAGATCGCGCAGGGAGTACGCGCGAAAATGGCCGAATTCAGGAAGTCTTGTGAGGGGCTTGACGAGGAGACCTCGTCCCGGGCTCCGGAGGGCCGATGGTCGCCAAAGCAGATCGTCTCTCACCTCTGCGGTCCGGAGGGGACGGGCCTTCTCCCTACGTTGAAGGCCTTCATCGAACGGGACACGCCGGAAATAGATATAATGGCCGAAAACCCCCAGTGGTCGGAGAAGCGAAGCAGGATGAGCCTTGCCGAACTTCTTGCCGAATTCGACCGGGAATATACCCGCATTGCAGCGTTTGTCGAAGGTCTTTCTGACGAGCAGCTTTCGCGGAAGGCCCATATTCCGATGCTCAAGGACTCGCCCCTCGGAGAGTATCCGACCCTGGCCCAGTGGGCGGGTGGACTTTCCGATTTCCACATCGGCTTTCATATCGATCACCTGCGCGAGATAGTCCAGGCCCTCGGTCTTCCGGGGAAGAAAACCGGCTGAGTCGTTTACACTTTCATAGGGGATGACAATCTTATCGTCCAGGCTACAAGGTTCTCCAGAAGCTGCCTGATAAGCTCCCTTGTTTTCTGGTCGGTCACCTTGCCGTCCTTGTCGATCTTTTCCTTGGCAAAGGACACCATGATCTCAGGCTGGTTCAGTGCAAAACAACTCAGGAAGACAAAGCATTGCCGCAAATGATACTGGGCCCTTGCGGTGCCGATCATGCCGGGGGAAGCGCCCATTATAGCCACCGGTTTATGCGCGAACACGTTGTCTCCATAGGGTCGGGAAGCGCAGTCGATTGCGTTCTTCAACACGCCCGGGATGGAGTAATTGTATTCAGGCGTAGCTATGAGGATAGCATCGGCAGCTCTTATTTTGGCTTTAAACTCCTTCACCTTTTCTACGGGCTGGTTTTCCAAGTCCTGGTTAAATGGCGGGATCCCTTCCAGGTCAAAGATCTCAAGTTTTACACCTTCCGGAACGAGCTCCAGCGCAGCTCGCAACAGAGATTTATTGTAAGACTCTTTGCGCAGGCTCCCGGCAAAGCCGAGAATATTGAAAACTTTTTCCATGCGTATCTGCCTCCCGATGAATTCTGCTGCCGGCCGCGGCTCCTTGCCTGGCTTCGATCGTCAAACGTCATTTATACTCACTGTAACACGCTCAAAGGAACTGTCAAGTCAATTGCCGACGCAGACCAGAAATCCTCTCCAGTCTTTGTGGTGCCGGCGACGAGATCCTGCATCACGACGACGCTGAAAGCTAGGCTTATCGCGACGAGAATTACTGGGTCGAACATTCATCTTCGACGGACAGGAGAAGAGCACTAATCCCCAAGGGCTGGGCATCGGCTTCACCGACTGATATGTATTAAACCTGTCAAGTGGGGTGTGATTTTTTTGTCTCCTACATGACCTCCTTTGAGAATGTGTACTTCGGACAGAACAGCAGTAATGAACGACGGTAGATCACTCTGATATGCGCGGGTTGGGTACCGC
>JBIOIY010000030.1:0-37795 GCA_044450345.1 Thermodesulfovibrionales bacterium
CACATCCAGCCCCAAATACTTTGTGATATACTGATCCATAAACCTGTCCTCCTTAATTGTGGCTCTGAGCCTTTGGTTTTTCCAACCTTAAAGCTTAACCCACGCGCCTTAAGGTAGGACAGGTTTAATACATTATGTCTAACAAACGGGTTTCAAGAAAATGCAACTGCGAGAAGTACCCCTTCCAGTCCTCACTTTTCAAAAACTCGATAATAGTGTAAGTTATTATGAAAAACCATGAATGAGCGAAATATACAGGACTATCTGTACGCAAATCCTGAAGTTCTTTTTACTTCCGGAAACATAACCGAAAAAGCAAGGGAGTACAGCATTCATGGCAAGAGGATTGATCTTCTATTCGTTGTGGATGGTGTTCGCTACATTGTTGAAATCAAAAACATACCCATTCAGCGCGAACACATAGGGCAAGTTGTCGAGTACTACGGACTGATGCGGCAGTATATGAAAGATGCCAATCTTGCAATGATCTTGGTTTCTTCCTCGATCCCCGCATGGAGAGCCGCCTACCTGGAAGAGCTGGGCATTCGTTGTGTAGAAATTCCTACCATCCCATCAACAGAAAACGAATTTAAACGCATATCTAAGGAAACTTTAACCTACAGTAGAAAGGTCAAACACAAGAGAGAAGTCAAAGCTGCCCTTGGGGATGGGGAAAGCGTCTCATTCGAGGATATCGCTTGTCCTGCTAGTCCGAAAGGAGTGGCCTTTGCTCGTCGTACGCTTCTCGCCTCCCTAGAACCAATCAGAAAGTCGTTCGATGGATACGATATACTCCCATTTGGCATCACCCGACCATACTCAAATGACTTCGATCTGGAGCAC
Source organism: Thermodesulfovibrionales bacterium (assembly GCA_044450345.1). Lineage (GTDB taxonomy): Bacteria > Nitrospirota > Thermodesulfovibrionia > Thermodesulfovibrionales > UBA6898 > Sulfobium. The sequence continues at coordinate 844 of JBIOIY010000030.1, forward strand.
GGAACCAGGGAATTTACGCGTGGCGGTATTTGGTTGGCTTACCGCTTCGGCTTTTCTGACGATATGCCAAAGAATGACGTACCTAATGTCTCCGTCATAGCGAATACCACAGGGCTCGATGTGACCCTGAACGCCGAGTTGCTACCCTCGCAGAAGGTTATGATTGATCGGATTCAGGCGTTAATGCCAAAATTTGACAGCCTGCTAGCTAATCACGGGGGACTGTGGCTTAAGACTTACTTAAAGTTTGAGCATCAACCCCGCGTTTATCACTGGATACTCGCCGATAGGATGTCTCCCGGAAAATTTTATGGTGAGTCTATTCTTCAGATGAAACAAAAGCATGAAAAGGCTTTCAAGGAAGAGCGGGAACTGTGGCTTCAAAATATTATTTCAGGGAATAAGGAAATCACTAAAGCACAGATTAACCATCTAAAAAATCAGAACAAACGCCTCAATCTGGCAATCAGACTTCTAGAGCCCTTCCAGAAAAATGCTTCCCTTTGGTCTCTTCAGCCGCAAAATCAAGTAAATGAAATAGTTGGTGCAGTACAGCGTATGAAACCCTTAATAGATTTTTTTGTAAGATAAGGCCAGAAACGTGAAACTGCCGAACCAGAGGATAAGCGCCGAATCTGCTCATTTCTTCCAGTATCCCGCACAGTTTTATTTATTTGAATCGCGTTTAGTTGGAGGTGAAAGTCGCATCGCCACGTGATTGCAAGAGGCGTTAATTAGAAGAGGAAGGATTGTTGTCTCTCAAGTCCACCATGCTCAATGCGTTTCACAAAGCTGCAACGGTGACGATTTGCGGGAAAAATCCGTGTTACGGCGGGCTCACCGGAAGGCCCGCTTTATGCCGACCCGGTGCAGCGGTAGGTGTCTACGATTCCGCGCCCACCAGTTGTAGGTCAGGTTTATATCGCAATCTTTACTTGCATTTCGTCATAGGCACTTCGAGGAGCAGTTTTATTATCATATCGTTTTCGCTCGATCAATCCTATTTGCTCTAAGAAAATAATATCATCAGAGACATTTTTTATATCTCGATTCAGCAGTTTTGCAAGTTCATGAAGCGAAGAAGGTTTTTCCTCTCTAATGGTATGAAGCAATTGCATTCGTTTAGGAGTGATCGCTCTGCGAAAAGCCTCTAAAGACGCAAAGTAAACACCTGTTTCTCTTTGGATTTTCTGGCCATTCTTGATAGACTCGGCAGTACTAACGAAATCTGCAAGAGCTTCATCGACACTTCGAATCTGTATCCTAATGATCTTCTTTGCTCTCATAACACACCCCTTTTGTAACGTTCAATATCCTGCTTGAAATCCTCAGATAATTTTTCGAGACTTGTAAAGCGGTAAGGCTCAACAAAGTCTTTAACATGCCTGTGATCTCCCTTTCCTTCTGAGTTATCATAACCAATAATCCTCTTATTCCCAACAATATAAACCAAAGAATATTTAAAACCGTGAGGCTTGTCTGGCGTAGGATTGGAGAGTTGCCACAGCTTGATTTCAACGATGTTTCCCATCTCATCAACAATCTTATTGTGCCTGATTAGGTCCGCTTTCATAAATAGCTTATTGGTATTATATACCAATGCTAATATTATTGGAAGAGCTACTTGTATAGCGAAAGTTCTTTCATCGTCCTCACCCGCCGAACCGTTGCCTTTCCACCTCTGCGCTTGACTCTCGCCGCATCAGGAAGTATGCTGTGGGGAAGATAGCCGGGGAGGAAGGAATGACAAAAGGCGGCGGAAAAATTCTGTCGGGGGTCTTGTTCTTTATCGCGGTTCTCGTAATTATGAGGTGGCTCGTGTCCCTGGGTGGGGAAGAAGAGAGGAGCCTGATCATCGCGCTGGGGGAATCGTTCTTCCTGGTCTGGGCAGGGGTTTTCTTCCTCAAGGGCAGATACATCGAGTAACAACGGGTTCACTTAGGGACTATCCTGTATATCTTGTCGTCTCCCGGTTTAGGCGTGCCCCTCCCGTCCCGGTTGTTGGTGAGGAAATAAAGTGCACCGTCCGGCCCTTCAACAACATCCCGGAGCCTGCCGTATTTCCCTTCGGAATAATCCGATGCGAACCATCTTTCGATTCGCGTTATCTCTTCGGGGAAAAAGTACTTTTTTGCATCTTATTTTGCGACATGGACTATTGCTACTTTATTTTTGCCGCTGCACGCCAGATAGAGTTCTCCTTCCGGGGTCGCCACCATATTTCGGACCACACCGCCTCCGGAGGGAATCGGCCGGCTTGAAAATGATGCGGTTTTCGGATCGAATCTCACAATCGTATTGGGAGTGACGCCCGATTCGCTGTACCAGACAATACCATCAGCAGTTATCGCTATAGCATAAGGTCTGGAACCCCGGCCGCCAGGTGAGGGCCATTCCTCTGCTTTGCCGTCTAACGGGCTGAGACGACCCAATTTCCCACTTGAGTAATCGGTGTAATAAATAATGTCGTCGGCTGCTATTGCCAGACGTCTTGGCCGGGCGTCCTTGGGAAGGGGATATTCCTTGATACGCATAGTGTCCGGATCGATGCTCGCAAGTTTATTGGCGCCGAGCTCACAAAAAAACGGGATGCCTTTTGAATTGACCGCGATCCCATAGGGCCGGGCATCCGGTGTGGGTAACGGTTTGACATTAATGTCTCCTGTCGTGGGATCCAACCGCCCTACCATGTTGCCCGTCTGCACGGTAAACCAAAGAATGCCTTTCCGGTCAAAGACGGGAGTGTGCGGGTCATGTGCTGCTTCCGGGAGTTTATATTCAGTGATCTTACCGGTTGTCGGATTGAGCTGGCCGATATAACCCTTGAAATTGGCAGTAAACCAGATATCCCCCTCTTTATCTGCCACGAGCCCGTGAGGGCCCGAGCCGGCGGTCTTCAACGGATATTCCTTTATTTCGTCTGTTTTTGGATTTAGCTCGCCGATGGTATTCGACCCCATGCCTGTATACCACAGCGAGCCGTCAGGTCCCAGAGCCGGATCATGAGGGAAGGAATTCGGCGTAGGGAGGGTCCATTCTTTAATAGTGATCGAAACCGGATCGGCGGCAAACAGTGCAACCGGTATCGCAATAAGAATAAGTATGTTCAAAAGAGATTTGTATCTCATCTTATTACCCCCGAAGAAGTTATATCGTCCGGCTATAATTGAAGTATACAATGGCCGGAGAGGGCTGACAAGGCCGCTCAGTTCGCTCCGCGAGTCGGTGGACGTCAAGGCCGATCGCTTCGTCGTCGCTTGACTTCCATGGTGAGTCATGACTACCCTAAAGAAAAAGTGCCGCAAGTCATAACAGAGACCCCGGTGCGGTGATATATCCCTGCGGAGGAGATGAAGTTGAAGGTTAACCGGAAGCAATCCTTAAGGCCTTTTTGCCCTGGAGATTTTTTTATAAGAGTCGTTATCCCAGATATATTCTTTTCGGGCTGCCGGTCATGAACCATGTCCCCTTTACCGGCCGGGACCCTCAGGATGCGGGACCTCAGTATCTCGAAGACCTCGCCACCGGCTACTGGTTCTCTCTTTCGCTCTTTACGGCGGTGGAGGCGGGTCTTTTCGGTCTCCTTGAGCCTGCGGGAAAAACTTTGGATGAGATCTCTTCCGCACTCGGCTTCACACGCGAAGGGACGGACAGATTCTTACATGTCCTCTGTTCCATGGGATTATTAGTCTGCGATGGTCCGCACTATTTCAATTCCAGAATTTCCAGTGATTATCTCATTGCCGGGAAAGATAATTACCAGGGTGATGCGGTCCTCTGGAGAAAAGACCTGATTGCGCAATGGTCCGGCATCAAGGATTGTCTCGAGGTCGGCGGGAGGATTGTGAAGGGCTCCGGACAAGAAGACCCGGCGGTACTGTTTCAACGGAGGCGGAAATATATCCGCGCTATGGATTGCACGGCGAAGACAAAAGTGAGAGAGATGTTTCCGCTCTTTGAAGGCTGTTCCCTCGGGGGCGAGATGCTCGATGTCGGGGCCGGGTCCGGTGCAGTGGCCGCAGGGTTCCTCGATCGTTTCCCGTCGCTCAATGCCACCCTCCTCGACATCCCCGAGATACTCGAACATACGAGGGATTTTATTCGTGAGAGGGGACTTTGCAAGAGGACTGATTTCTGCGCGGCCAATGTCCTCGATCCGTGGCCCGTCGAAAAAGGGCGTTTCGACTTTATCATGCTTTCGAATATCATTCATGCCTATTCGGAAAAGGAACTCCTCCATATCCTGGCCGAAGCCGTACGGTGTCTGAAGGAAGATGGGCTTCTCATGATTCACGATTTCTTTTTCGAACACTTCCCTGAAAAAGCGGCGCTCTTCGATCTGAACATGTTCATCAACACCTATAACGGAAGGGTTTTTTCGGAACGCGACGTGAGAGAAAAATTGGCCCTCATGAACCTCCATGTGACCGGCCTTCTGCCGCTCGGAACCGACACCGCCCTGATCATCGCATCGAAAAAAGCCGAGGCCCTTACGCAACTACATATTGATAAAAAGGCGCAACTGAGCGCAAAGATCAGGGCCCTCGGGTTCCGGGACCTTTTTATCATCCCCGTCGATACGATCCATATCCCCGGCTGGACGGATATGCGATGCCGATTCGGATGCGGCCATTTCGGGAAACCGAATTGCCCTCCCCATGCGCCTTCTCCTGGGAAGACCCGGGACTTCATAAAAGATTATGCATTTGCGCTTCTCCTTGAAGGAGAGCCGCCCACTAAAGATTTCCAGGCGCGGATACTTCAGGCCGAACGGGAGGCCTTTAATGCCGGATTTTATAAGGCCTTCTCATATTGGGCCGGTCCCTGTTCGCTTTGTCCTTCCTGCGCGGAGGACGGCATATGCCGTAACACTAAAGATGCCCGCCCTTCGATGGAAGGGGCTGGAATAGATGTCTTTGAGACCGCCAAACGCGCCGGCAGCACGCTCAGGACACTGGACAAAAAAGACGATTTTGTAAAATATTTCGGCCTGATTCTCCTGGAGTAGGTGATATGCGCATCCTCATGGTACAGACACAATCGGTAGAAGGGGCCTCATCGGAAAGGGTCTATCCCCTCGGTATCGTATTGCTCGGAGGACTGCTCAAGACGGAAGGACATGAGGTCTCGGTTCTGGACATGAATCTTTCCTCCGATCCGTTCCTGGAGCTGAAAGAACGGCTCCTGGATTTTCATCCCGATGTTGTCGGCCTCTCGTTGCGGAACATCGACCCCCTGGGGAACAAAAGCACGTCTCTCGTGCCCCCTTTCGTCGCTACCGCCCGCCTCGTTTCCTCACTGGCGCCGGATGCGTCCATTATCGCAGGCGGAACAGGTTTTTCGCTCTTTCCTGAAAGGCTCATGAAGGAGGTCCCGGAGATCCGATACGGGTTCGTCGGCGAGGCCGAAGAGGCCCTCCCCATGCTGATCGCATCACTCCAAAATCCGCCGCGGCTGAAGGGCCTCTGTTACAGGAAGGATGGTAATATTAAGACGGTTCCCCCTTCGCGGGATTTTGATATGACCGCGTATAGTGTCCCCGACAGGAGACTCCTCGACCCTTCATCCTATGCCGATATCAATGCGTACGTCCCGGCCATCGGGATCGAGGGCAAGCGCGGATGTCCTTTCACATGCTCCTATTGCGTATACCCGAAGCTCCAGGGAAGAAGACTGAGATGCAGACCGCCCGTTGCTATTGTGGACGAGATGGAAGCCCTCCACAAAGAATACGGTATCGGAGGTTTTCATTTCACGGACCCTGTGCTGAATATCCCTCAGGGCCATCTCGAAGAGGTATGCCTTGAGATACTGCGAAGGAAGCTGAAGGTGAGATGGGACGGATTTTTGAGGGAAAATCTTCTGGATGAGAGAAACGTCGTCCTCTTCGAAAAGGCGGGCTGCGAATGCTTCTCCTTCTCCCCTGACGGCCTCTGCAGTCAGTCTCTTCAGGTGCTGGGGAAAAGGATGAAAGAATCCGATATCCTGAAGGCCGCCGCGCTTGCTGCAAGGACGGACGTGCTCAGCGTGTATCATTTCATGGTGAACGTCCCGGGCGAAAATGAAGAGACCTGCAAGAGGGGCATAAGTCTTCTCGAACGTCTCTATGAACTCCACGACAGGAAGAGGAACCTCGGCACGATCGTCCTGAACAATATCCGCATCCTTCCCGGTACACCGATCGAAGAACGGGCGAGGGAGGAAGGAATCTTGAGGCCCGGGACTGACCTCCTTTATCCGACCTATTATAATCCGCCGCCCTTCGATACACTTCGGTACCGGCTCGAGACGCTCCATTTCTGCAAGAACGTTTTCTTATGGCAGGAGATACAATGAAGGTCCTTCTACTCGAACACCCGAGGGACATAACACCAGAGAGATGCAACGACATCGCGAATACGCCGCTCTCTTCATGTCTTCTGTCCGGGTATGCGGCCGGAATGTTGAAACGGGACGGACACGATGTGGAGATAATCGAAGGCTATCTCGACAGGCTTTCGTATGAGGACATAGGGAACAATATCAGCTCGATGAAACCGGATCTTCTCGGCGTTCATATGGTCTACCATTGGCAGCGCGACCATGCCCTTTTCGATTTTCTCGAAAGGGTGAAGGGTGATTTTTCTCCTTACATCGCTGCGTATGGTTTTTATCCCACTATCGCATATAAAGATATTTTGGGACAATGCAAGGCCGTCGACTCGGTCGTCCTCGGGGAACCGGAATCGCCCTTTTCGTGTCTTGCCGGTTCCTCCCTGACGGGCGGGCATATCCCCCGCATCCCGGGTCTCGCGCTGAGAGACGGATCGGGATATTTCACCGTTACAAAACCGGAGCCGATAGAAGACCTAGACAGTATCCCCTTCCCGGTCCGCACAGACGCGTTGCTCCGGCTTCCCGAAGTGAACATCCTCGGAAGCCGCGGCTGTTATGGAAAATGTACCTTTTGCTACATCAACACCTTCTTCAGCCGCGGGACTTCATGGCGAAGGAGGGGTCCGGAGAACATCATGGAGGAGATCGACGGCCTCATTTCCCGGACGGGACTGAGGGATTTCTATTTTACCGATCCGAATTTTTTCGGATCCGGCAGAACCGGACAGGAGAGGGCATTGCGCATCGCTTCCCTCATAAAACAAAGGGGCATCAGGTTCGGCATCGAAGCCCGCGTCAACGACATCCATGACGAGACGATCGCTGCACTCGTCAAGGCCGGTCTCCGCCATATTCTCATCGGCATCGAGAGCGGCAGGGACGCGTCCCTCCGGCGCATGAACAAAATGACGACGGTCGCACAGAACGAGCGGGCGATCAGGGTTCTCAGGAAACACGGGGTGGAACCGAACGTGGGATTCATCATGTTCGAGCCCGATTCCACCCTGGAGGACATCAGGACCAATTTCGAATTCCTGAGGAGGAACGACCTCCTCAGGAACCTCTCTGTTACCGCGAATGTGCTCTATCACCACCAGATCATCCTCGAGGGGACCGATGCGTATCGTGCCCTCAAGAAGGAGGGGCGGCTTGTGACGGGACAGGCTGCTTACGAGGGCACAACCTATTTTAAGGTTCCCGAGGTCGCTTCTCTGGCCGACATCATGCGCCGGATCACTAATACCCTCTTTTCATGCATGGACGGTATCTGGTCAGGACATATGATCGGGCCCCCCGGGGCAGGGGCAGGATATGAAAAGGTGAACCAGCTCCTCGTTAAGGCCTTCGAGAGTAGTCTTGAGGCCCTTGAATCGGGTGAAAAGTTTACTGAGGACCGTGCGTCTTCCAGAGTCTGCAAAACAGAAAAAGAGATGCTTGAAATTGTAAAACTTGATGTATATAAATTCTGATAACCAGGACTACAAGTTGACAGGGAATTTTCTAAATGCTATAAAAAAGTATACTTCAGGTGCCGCGAGGCATAAAAGGGAATCCCGTGAGGGCCATCAGACCCAAGCCGGGAGCGGTCCCGCCGCTGTAATCCCGATTCCGGAGGATTTCCGGAATAAACGTCTCTGTCTGTAAAGGGCCACTGTTCTTCGAATGGGAAGGCCGGCAGAGATCGGGAGAGCCAGAAGACCTGCCTGAGAGGTGGTCCGTATTGTACGTATGCGGACATTTCCCGTGTGAGGAAAAGAGGATGAAGTGAACCAGGGTGCAATCCTCAGGTCCCTTTTTCAAGGGGTCTGAGGATTTTTTATTTTAAGGAGGTAACACATGACACAGTTGGAAAGAGCTGCAAAGGGCGATTTGACGGAGGAGATCAAAGCGGTGGCCGCAAGTGAAGGTTTGTCAGCGGACTTGGTCAGGGAGCGTGTGGCGGCCGGGCAGATCGTGATCCCTGACAACAGAAACAGGAAGAAGAACGTCGTCGGCATAGGCAAGGGCCTGCGGACGAAGGTAAACGCCTCGATCGGGTCTTCGACGGATATCGCCGATATCGCGATGGAGGTCGAAAAGGCGAAGATCGCCGAAAAGTACGGCGCCGACACCTTGATGGACCTGAGCGTGGGAGGAGACATACCGGGGATAAGAAAATCAGTCATGGATGCGATCGGCCTTCCCGTCGGCACCGTGCCGCTTTATGAGGCCTTCGCGCTTGCGATCGAGAAATACGGCGCCGCCGTGAATATGCCGGCGGAACTGCTCTTCGAGATCACCGAAAAGCAGTGTCAGGAGGGGGTCGGGTTCATGGCGATCCACTGCGGAATAAACAGGAAGACGGTCGAGATGCTGAGGAAGCAGCACTACCGTTATGGCGGGCTCGTTTCAAAAGGCGGCTCTTATATGGTCGCATGGATGGAGCATAATAACAAGGAGAACCCGCTCTACGAACACTTCGACAGGGTCGCCGCGATCATGAAAAAATACGATGCCGTCCTCAGTCTCGGAAACGGCTTCAGGGCGGGCGCGATCCATGACGCGTCGGACAGGGTCCAGATACAGGAGCTCCTCATAAACTGCGAACTCGCCGAACTGGGAAGGGAGATGGGTTGCCAGACGATGGTGGAAGGTCCGGGCCATATCCCGATCAACGAGATAGAAGCGAATATCATCATGGAAAAGAAGATGAGCGGCGAATCTCCTTTTTACATGCTCGGGCCGATCACGACCGATATCGCGCCCGGATACGACCATATCACCGCCGCTATCGGCGCCGCACTCTCCTCTTCCTACGGGGCCGATTTTATCTGTTATGTGACTCCTTCGGAACACCTCGGCCTGCCCTTCCCTGAAGACGTGAGGGAGGGCGTAATCGCATCGAGGATCGCGGCACATGTCGGCGACATGATCAAGCATAAAAACATGCATGCCGACAAGACGATGTCGAAGGCGCGGCGCGATATGAAATGGGACAAGCAGTTCACTACGGCAATCGATCCGGAAAGGGCAAGGGAGATAAAGGCCAGGAGGGGCAACGGCGATGAGCATTCCTGCACCATGTGCGGAAAGTTTTGCGCCAACGATATCCTCCGCGGCATGTTCGAGGCCGACATGAAGGGAACGGACAAGAAGTAATGGCCGTCATAAAGGGGAGGACTGTCTTTGTGATCGGGGGAGCGAGGAGCGGAAAGAGTACCTTCGCACTGGAGAAGGCAAGATCGTTCCCCGGCAAAAAGGCATACATTGCGACCGCAGAGCCCCTCGACGACGAGATGAAAAAAAGGATAGAAAGGCATAGAGTGGAAAGGGGCGGGGACTGGGAGACCTTTGAAGAGCCTATTAAAATAGCCCGTGTTCTGAAGGAGCTGGGAAGCGGCTTCAACGCCGCAGTCATCGATTGCCTGACGCTATGGCTGTCTAATCTGCTTCTCGGCACCGAAGACCCTGAAGAAGAGATCGAGTCGTTTCTTGCATCACTCGGGGGCGGAGGTCATCTGCCGCTCTTCGTCGTTTCGAATGAAGTCGGAATGGGCATCGTACCTGATAACGCCTTGTCAAGGAGGTTCAGGGACCTCGCCGGCCATTTGAACCAAAAGGTGGCGGCGATCGCCGATGAGGTATATCTTGTGACAGCCGGAATACCGGTGAGAATTAAACCGTGGGAATGACAGCTATGACGAGGAGGGAAAATGGATCTGCTTAAGAACACAACTACGTCCATCAAGCCGGTCAGTGAGGAATGGTATGCCGCAGCCCAGAAACACCTCGATAATCTGACGAAGCCCCCCGGAAGCCTCGGAAGACTCGAAGAGTTTGCGCGGCGGCTTGTGGCAATTACAGAAAACAGAAAGCCGAGCCTCGACAAAAAGGTGATCTTCACTCTTGCCGGCGACCACGGCGTTGTGGCCGAGGGGGTCTCCGCATATCCGAAGGAAGTCACTCCCCAGATGGTATTCAATTTCCTGAGAGGAGGAGCCGGCATTAATGTTCTTGCGAGGCATGCCGGGTCTGAAATCGTTGTCGTGGACATCGGCGTCGACCACGATTTTGGCGAGGTCGAAGGACTCCTGAATATGAAGGTGATGAAGGGAACAAGGAACTTTGCGAAAGGCCCGGCCATGACAAGGGACGAGGCAATGAAATGTGTCGAGTCCGGGATAGAACTTGCGAACGGGTACGCAAAGAAGGGATACAGGATAATCGGAACCGGAGACATGGGAATAGGGAATACCACTCCTTCAAGCGCAATAGCGTCGGTGCTTACAGGGGCTCCTGTTTCAGAAGTCACCGGCAAAGGCACGGGTATATCCGATGAGGCCCTGCTGAGGAAGATCAAGGTCATTGAAGACGCGATTCGCCTCAATAAACCGGATCCCAAAGACGCGATCGACGTGCTTTCGAAGGTGGGAGGCACCGAAATCGGCGGTATCGCCGGGGTGATACTCGGGGCCGCATCAAACAGGATACCGGTCATCATTGACGGCTTTATCTCGACCGCCGGCGCACTGGTCGCATACACTATCGAGCCCGCGGTGGGAGATTATATGTTTGCGGCTCACAACTCGGTCGAGAAGGGCCATCGGGTGATGCTCGAAAGGATGGGGCTGACCCCCATCGTCGATCTTGGTCTGAGACTCGGGGAAGGGACCGGCGCAGCCCTTGCGATGCTCATGATAGAGGCGGGTCTGAAGATATATAAAGAGATGGCGACCTTTCAGGAAGCGGGCGTATCGGACGAGATCATAAATTGATGAGACAGGTGCTTCTGGCGTTTCAGTTCCTGACCATAGTGCCGGTGAAGGTTACGGGCGATATCACCGAAAAGGATGTCGCAGGCTCTGCGGCCTTCTTCCCTCTCGTCGGCGCTTTTCAGGGATTACTGACTGCGGTGCCTGCTTTTCTTCTGATGAAGGTCTCGCGGCCGGACATCGCGGCGGCATTCGCTATTGTATTCCTTATCCTGGGTAACGGCGGCTTCGACCTCGACGGACTCGCCGACACCATCGATGCCCTCGCAGTGAAATCATCGGGCGACGTTGAAAAAGACAGGGCAAAAAGGCTCTCGGTGATGAAGGACAGCGCCACCGGTGCAATGGGTGTGATCGCCCTGATAATGACGATCCTCCTGAAATTTGTCCTGATGCAGAGGCTTCTTTCCGATTTTCCCCTCCTCGGTGTCGTCTCAATATTTTTCCTGATGCCGGTATTCTCTAAATGGATCACGGTGCCTGCCATGTATTACGGCACCCCTGCGAGGGAAGACGGCCTCGGCAAGATATTCATCGAGCACACGGGTTTGGCCGGTGTAATCATTTCAACGGCGTTCATCCTCTTGTTGTCCCTTCTGGTGTCTTCGCTGGACCTTATCACGACTTCCTTCGTACACAGCATTGAATTTTGCGGCGGATCTGTCATCGCATTTTATCTCCTCGGCCTCTTGGCGGTAAAATTTCTCATGAAGAGATTCGGGGGCCTGACGGGCGATCATTTCGGCGCAATGACAGAGATCTCAGAAGTCCTTTTCTTATTGGCGGCATATATATGGTTACAATCTGTCATCCGGATATAAAACTCCTGAACGGAGGCTCAAATGGCTAAGGCAATGATGATTCAGGGAACCGGCTCCGGTGCCGGCAAAAGCCTTATCGCCGCGGCATTTTGCCGGATATTCCGGAATATGGGGCTGAAAGTGGCGCCCTTCAAGTCGCAGAATATGGCCCTCAATTCCTACATAACCATCGAAGGCGGAGAGATAGGAAGGGCCCAGGCGCTCCAGGCAGAGGCCGCCGGGATAGAACCTTCCGTTGACATGAACCCGGTGCTCCTCAAGGCATCGGGCGAAATGGGTTCGCAGGTGGTCCTTCAGGGCAAGGTCCATTCCATGATGAAGGCACACGAGTATTACGCATTCAGGAAAGAGGCATGGGAAGTGGTGAGAAAATCCTATGCAAGGCTCTCGCGGAAATACGACATGATCGTAATCGAAGGCGCCGGAAGCCCCGCTGAAATAAATCTTATGGACGTGGACATCGTGAATATGTCTGTCGCAAGGCATGCGAAGGCCCCCGTGCTTCTCGTCGGTGATATCGATAAGGGAGGGGTGTTCGCATCGCTTTACGGCACCGTAAAGCTCCTTGGAAGGGACAGCAGATATATAAAGGCCTTCGTGATAAACAAGTTCAGGGGTGACATCGGGATACTCAGGCCCGGCCTCGAAATGATCCGGGAGAAGACCGGCATACCGGTCATCGGGGTGCTTCCCTTTGTACAGGACCTGGGACTGCCCGAAGAAGACGGCATGGCCCTTTCTCAGAACGTAAAGTACAGGAGGCAATCCGGCTCGGGTGAGGTGAGGATCGTTGTTGTGCGGCTGAAATACATATCGAACTTCACAGACTTCGATCCTTTTTACCACGAGCCTGATGTGGAGATCCTGTTTTCGACCCATGCCTCGGATATCGAGAATGCCGATCTCGTGATCGTTCCCGGCACAAAGAATACGGTAAAAGACCTCCTGCTCCTGAAGGAAACCGGACTCGACAGCTGCATAAGGGAAGCCCATAAAAAAGGCGTTATGGTAATGGGCATGTGCGGAGGCTATCAGATGCTCGGCAGAAAGATTTACGACCCCCATGGAGTCGAGAGCGATCTCGGCGAGATCGAAGGCATAGGCCTCCTCGACATCGAGACCACCTTCGGTAATGAAAAGAGGACCTGCAGGGTCGAGGCGGAGTTAACGGGGATTGGGGACTGGGGACCGGGGATTAGCAGGGGTAATACTAACCCCCGTGCCCTGACCCCTGATACCACTATTAAAGGCTATGAGATACACATGGGCGACAGCTCAGGAGATATCGGTTTGTTCAGAGTGAGAAGAATATCAACTGACTCCTGTAAGGGCGGGGTTACCCCGCCCCTGCAAACCACCTTGGACGGTTCGCAAAAAGGCAACTGCTGGGGCACGTATTTACATGGGCTTTTCGATAACGACCTTTTCAGGAGGGACCTCATTAATGTCCTGAGGATACGGAAGGGCCTGTCGCCGCTTAGTGCGTGCTGCTGTTATTCCGACGTCAAGGAGAAAGCGATAGATCGTCTGGCCGACGTTATCAGGGAGAATACTGACATGGATTTCATCAGGGAGATGCTCGGTTTATGATAGGGCCTTCCGAACTGTTGCTCGCATTCCTCGTAGACCTTGCGATCGGCGATCCGCAATGGTTGCCCCATCCGGTGAGGCTGATGGGGAAAGCGATCTCCCGTTCCGAACTCTTTCTCCGCCGTCATTTCAGCACACCTTCAGGGGAAAAGAAGGCCGGGATATTTCTCGTGCTCATGATCGTCGGGCCGTCTTTTTTGGTCACACTTGCGCTCCAGGAGGCGATTTTCCGGGGTTTGGACAGGACTTTGGTTTTTGTCGGCACCATACTCCTTGTCTACCTTATCGCCTCAACGATTGCGGTCCGGGAGCTGATAAGGTCCGCAGGGCTCGTTATCGAGTCTGTAAAGGACGGGAGTCTCGTCCCCGCCCGGCGTAAACTGAGCATGATCGTAGGACGCGATACCGAAAGTCTTTCGGAGCAGGAGGTCCTCAAGGCGGTGACCGAGACCCTCGCTGAAAACCTCTCGGACGGCGTCGTCGCGCCCCTCTTTTATCTCGCCCTCGGAGGGCTTCCTCTCGCGATGACCTACAAGGCTATTAATACGCTCGATTCGATGGTTGGTTATAAAAACGGGACCTACATCAATTTTGGTTGGGCCGCAGCGCGGCTCGACGATATCGCAAACTATATCCCCGCGAGGATCACGGGCCTTCTCATCGTCCTCTCGGTCTTCGTGACCGCGGTATTCAGAAGAAACGATAATCCTCTTCCCTCGGCATGCCGTGCCTTCCGGATCATGCTGCGCGACGGCAGAAACCATACGAGCCCCAACAGCGGTATCCCCGAAGCCGCGATGGCCGGAGGACTCGGCATAAGGATGGGGGGCCCTTCGAGATACGGCGGTATCCTCGTTGATAAGCCTTATATCGGCGAGACCGAAAAAGAAGGATATCTCTCCGCCTCTGAGGATGCAATAATGCTAGTACAGGCCGCATCCGCAATGGGCGTCGGGATTGCGGCGATTCTCTTGTCTCTGAGGAGTTCACTGTGATACAGGAATCTCACGGCGGAAATATCTATCTCCTTGCCGAAAGGCTCGGGATCGCGGAAAGCGATATCGTCGACTTCAGCGCATCGATTAATCCCCTCGGCGTCCCGAAGAGCGTGCAAGAGGCGATGAAAGAGAATATGCGATATCTCTTTAATTATCCCGACCCCGATACAAAAAGACTGAGGCTCAAGATCTCGGAGCATACCGGTGTTAGCCCGGATTCTCTCATATGCGGAAACGGGAGTACTGAACTCATATACCTGATTGTGAGGGCGTTGAGACCCGCGAGGGTGCTCATCCCTCAGCCTACCTTCTCAGAGTACGAGAGGGCGGTGAAAAGCCAGGGGTCAGGGGCCGGGGGTCGGAGGCCGGAAATAAAATATTTCTATATGGAAAAAGAAAATAATTTCGATATAAACATCGATGGGTTTATATCCGCAATGGGCGGTGGAAAGAACCCGTCACGCATCACGCATCACACATCACGGTCCTTCGATATGGTCTTCCTCTGTAACCCCAATAATCCGACGGGTACGCTGATCAAAAGAGAGGGCATGCTCAGGATCGCCGCTGCAGCGAAGGAACTCAAATGCGCCCTTGTCGTGGACGAGGCCTTTATCGATTTCTGTCCAGGCGCTTCGATAATGGACGAAGTCGGTAATAACCCGTACCTCATTGTTCTGAGGTCGCTCACAAAAATGTATGCACTTTCCGGGTTGAGGGTCGGCTACGCGGCCCTTGCACCTTCA
This sequence comes from Thermodesulfovibrionales bacterium, assembly GCA_044450345.1. GTDB lineage: Bacteria > Nitrospirota > Thermodesulfovibrionia > Thermodesulfovibrionales > UBA6898 > Sulfobium. The sequence continues at coordinate 16,125 of JBIOIY010000030.1, forward strand.
TTTCTGAATGCGGTAAGAGAAGCGAAAGAGCCCTGGACAGTGAATAGCCTGGCACAGGTAGCGGGGATCGTCGCCCTTGATGACGAGGCTTACAGGGCCGAGACTTTCACGGTAATCGAGAAGGAAAAGAAGGCCCTGGAAGAGGGCTTAGAGCGGTTGGGGGTCACTTATTTTCCCTCCTCTGCCAATTATTATCTCCTGCGATCTAAGAGGGCGCAGGAGCTTGCATCTTTCCTGAAAGAGAGGGCGATCCTGGTGAGGGACTGCTCGAATTTTCCGGGTCTCGACAGCTCATACATCAGGGTCGCAGTGAAGTCGAAGCATGACAACATGAGGCTCCTGGAGGAGATATCTTCATGCGCGGCGTAGTGATCGCGGGGACCCATAGCGGATGCGGCAAGACGACCGTCACCCTCGGTCTCCTTGCCGCTCTTAAAAAGAAGGGATTGACGGTCCAGGCCTTCAAGGCCGGACCGGATTTTATCGATTCCGGACTCCACAGGATTATCACCGGCAGGCCTTCGCGGAACCTCGACCTCTGGATGTGCGGGGAGAACTATGTGAAAGAATGTTATGCAAGAAATTCTTCGGATGCCGATCTCGCTGTCGTAGAAGGGGTCATGGGACTCTATGACGGAACGCTCAGCACCGCGTCGCTTGCGGCACGATTGGACCTCCCCGTCGTCCTCGTCATCGATTCGTACGGGATGGCCGAGACCGCAGGCGCTCTGGTAAAAGGTTTCGCCGAATATGCGTCGGAAGAAAAGATCGAACTCGCAGGGGTTATTTTCAACCGGGTGGCGTCCGGACCCCATTACGATCGTCTCTGCGCAGGCGTCCGCAATGTGAGGGTGTTGGGATATCTTCCGAGGGAACTGGAATTCGAGATTCCCCATCGCCACCTCGGCCTCACTGTCGCGGAGGAAAATCCTATCGCAGGGGAGAATATCGATAAACTTGCAAACGCCGTGCTGCAGCATATCGATGTCGACGGACTTATGGGAATAAGCAGGAAAAGGAAACAGGTCCATCGTGCGGCTGCCCCCGGAACTTCCGGACTTTCCTGTCCTATCATCGCAGTCGCCTATGACAGGGCCTTCTGTTTTTATTATGAAGACAACCTCGACCTTCTCAGGGATGCGGGTGCCGAGATTGTCAGTTTCAGCCCTCTTGCCGACGCTGCGGTCCCTGAAGGAGCTGATGCGGTATATATCGGGGGCGGGTATCCCGAGCTTTATGCCCCTGAATTGTCTGTGAACAAGTCGATGATTAACGCAATCGCGACATGGGCGGCCTCGGGGAAACCGCTTTATGCCGAATGCGGCGGACTGATGTACCTCTCAAGAGGCATACATGATTTCGAAGGGAATTTTTTCGGGATGGCGGGTGTATTCCCCTTCGAGACGCGGATGAAAAAGGGAAGGTCGAAGCTCGGATACCGGGAGATTTTGTTGAGGGAAGACTGTATCATGGGAAAAAAAGGAGCGACATTGAGGGGCCACGAATTCCATTATTCGGAAATTGTGGGACAGTTACCAACGTCTGATTCTGTCATTGCGGCTTGTCCGCAATCTTTCTTTGAAGAGGGATTCCCGACAAGCGGGAATGACAAAAATGGAGCTTTTTGGGCGAATTCCAGGATCTATTCCGTAAAGAACGGCTCAGGACAGGAGCTGCACGGTGAAGGCTACAGGTATAAGCAGGCGCTGGCCAGTTATATCCATATCCATTTCGGAAGCAACCCCGGCATTGCGAAGGAATTTGTGACTTCATGCAGGGAGAAAGGTAATTAATCAGGTGGAAAATATCATACTCATCGGACACGGCAGCCCAAAGAAAGAGGCGAACAATATCGACCTCATCGGAAGACTTCTTCACCACGCGATCCATCCTGAATGCGAAGGCGGGTGCGTGAAGATTGCGTACCTGCAGTTTGCAGAGCCCGGCATCATGGCAACGATAAAGGGATGCGTCGAAGGCGGAGCAAAAAAGATAATCGTCCATCCCTTTTTTCTCAGTTCCGGCATGCACGTGACAAAGGACATCCCCGAGATGATCAGCAAAGCGAGAGGGATGTATTCCGGCGTCGAATTCGTGTATACGGAGCCGCTCGGCATACACGAAAAACTCGTGCAGGTCGTGATCGAGAGGATACGGGACGAAAAATTTTCCGTTCCCGGGGATATAGAAAAGAGGAGCTTCGAGATAATCTCGGAGGAATTCGACCTGTGCGACGTCCCGGCCGAGCAGATGCCGATTATAAAGCGGGTGATCCATTCGACCGCGGATTTCGAGTTCAAAAACACCCTCACCTTCCATCCGGATGCGGTAAGGGCGGGTCTCGATGCGATCAGGGCGGGCAAGGATATCCTCGCTGATATAGAGATGGTGAAGGCCGGGATTAATAAGCGGCTCCTCAATACATGGGGAGGAGAGGTAATCTGTAATATTGCCGATGAAGAAGTCGTTAGGACCTCTGAGGAGACCGGCATGACCAGGGCCGAGATATCGATGGTGAAGGGACTAACCGAAAATGTCGGGATCGTGGCGATCGGGAATGCGCCGACGGCCCTTCTTAAGGTGATCGAACTCCTTTCGGGTAGGGGCGTATTGCCATACGCCCCTGCAACTTCCCCTCTTGTCGTCGGAGTTCCCGTGGGTTTTGTGAAGGCCCTCGAATCGAAGGCCCTTCTTTCGACCCAAAGATTTCCTTTCATCACGAATGTAAGCAGAAAGGGCGGAACGCCGGTCGCCGTCGCGATCGTAAACGCTCTGTTGAAAATGGCCGCAGAGGAAAAATGAAAACGCGGGATTCAAAAACTAAAATTCGCTGCTCGAAGTCGAGCGTTTTTATCCTTTCGCTATTCGCTATTCACTATTTACTGTTCGCTGCCTCCGACGCATATGCGATGCATATCTCGGAAGGGATTCTTCCCTACGGATGGGCCGCTTTTTGGTTCGCCGCCTCGGCTCCTTTTGTGGCCTACGGATTATACAGACTGAAGATGACTTCGAAAACCGATCTCTCGTTTAAGCCCCTCGTCGGTCTCCTGACGGCGGCGGTCTTCATCATCTCCTGCATGCCGGTTCCCGTGCCGATCGCGGGCACGGCTTCTCATCCATGCGGAACAGGGATATCGGGGATTTTGCTCGGGCCGTCGATAAGCGTCCTCGTTGCGTCGGCTGCGCTGCTCATTCAGGCGCTTTTCCTCTCCCACGGCGGATTGAGTACGCTCGGGGCCAATATCTTTTCGATGGGAGTCATAGGATCCTTTACCGGCTTCATCGTCTTCAGACTCCTTCGGATATTCCAGGTAAATCTCGCCATAGCGGGCTTTTTCGCCGGCATCCTCGCCGACTGGGCAACCTATATGGCAACTTCTCTCGAACTCGCCGCCGGGATAAAGGGCGATGCGTTATTCCTCCCGCTATTTCTCAAGATCCTCATCGCCTTCATCCCGACCCAACTCCCCCTCGGTGTTCTTGAAGGGGTCATGACTGCGGGCATGATGTCGCTCCTTTACCGGAAGAGGCCCGACCTGCTCGTGAAAATGCGCGTTCTCAAACCGGAGGAGGCGGCGGGATGAGAAACGGGAAGCCAGGGACAAGAAGACGGAAGTTCGGCAAATTGTTGTTCACCATATGTTTGCTATTCGCGATGTACTGTTTATTTTTCACGGTTGTTTTCGCTGAAGAGAAATGGCAGGGAGTTGATAAGGCAGTCGTGGAAAAGTTTGCAAAGGAGCACGGGAGAGAGGCAAAGGAAAATCTGATCAACACCGATCAGGGTGACCTTCTCCTCTTTGTCTTTCTCATAGCCGGGGTCGTCGGAGGCTTCGCGGCAGGATATTACTGGCGGGTGCTCACTGAACAGAAGGCGAAGGAGAGAGAGTGAATATGCACGTATTTTCGGATCATTCCAGGAAAAACCATATCCTCTCAGAGAGCGACGCGAGGCTGAAGCTTCTGGTTGCAGCGGGGCTTCTTGTGATGGTCCTGAGTTACAGGGGGTTCGTCTTCCCCCTCGTCGTGACGGCAGTGGGTTTTCTGCTCTGCGTGAAGATGAAGGTGCCGATGAAGGCCTTCATCCTGAGGTTTTCGGAGCCCGCCTTCATTGCGCTCGTGCTGGTCCTGATCAAGTTCTTTTTCTTCGGCAGGGACGTGCTCTTTACGACCCATCTCTTCGGCATTGCGATATCCGGATACAGGGACGGACTCATCGATGGATTGATGATCGCGACGAGGATAATCGGCGCGGTATCGGTGATCGCGGCGCTCGGTTTCGCCACGCCCTTTACCGATATGATGTCCGGTCTGTCCTGGTTCAGGGTCCCGCAGGGGCTGATCGAGATATTGATGTTCGCCTACCGGTATATCTTCATGCTTTTCGAGGACGCCATGGTGATCTATCACGCGCAGAAAAACCGGCTCGGGTATTCAAATCTCAGACGCGGTCTGACTTCCTTCGGCATCCTGGCCGGCTCATTGACCCTCAAGGCCTTCGAGCACAGCCAGAACGCGACGGTTGCCATGGTCCAGCGGGGATACGACGGGACCATGCCTGTTCTGAAACATAAGCCCTTCAAACCTGCCGAGGTGGTCGCATCGGTCTGCATAATCGTAATCATGGGAGTCATATGGAAGATATAATCAGGCTTGCGGTGAGGATAGAAACGTTTCGATATCCCGACGGAACGAGGGCAATGGACGGAATTACCCTCGATATTAAACAGGGGGAGTTTGCAGGCATACTCGGATCGAACGGCTCCGGCAAGACGACCCTCCTCAAGATCATGGACGGACTGATCAAGGACATTAAGGGAAGCGTCCATCTAGACGGTTCGGACATGAAGAAACTCTCGCCGAAGGAGATCTACCGCAAGGTAGGCCTTATATTCCAAAACCCGGACGAACAGCTTTTTGCGCCGACCGTATTCGAGGACGTCTCGTTCGGCCCGCTCAATATGGGCTTTACCGAAGAGGAGACGGCAGAGAAGGTGAAAGAGGCGCTCGGCAATGTCGAAATGGAAGAGTACGGGAAAAAATCGATCCATAATCTGAGCTTCGGCCAGAAAAAAAGGATCTGCATCGCGGGACTCCTTGCGATGGGACATGAGATTCTCCTCCTCGACGAGCCGACCGCAGGCCTCGACCCAATGGGTGAATACAGAATGATGAACCTCCTGAAGAGGCTGAACAGGGAAAAGGGGGTAACGATCGTTATGGCCACCCACAGCGTTGACCTCGTGCCGCTCTTTCTCGACAGGCTCTTTATTCTCAGCAAGGGCAGCATTATAAGGGGGGGAGTCCCGGAGCAGGTCTTCACCGCGCCCGAAGAGATGTCTGAGGTAAAACTCAGGCTCCCGCAGATCGCGGAGCTTATCTACAGGCTGAAGCATGAAGATAAGATGCCTTTTGAGAGGATCCCTCTCACAATCGGTGAGGCCCGCAGGGAGATCATGAGGAGCGTCGACGTTCACAGCGATGGAGGGACTTAGAAGAAGATGAAGAAAGGCTACATACAGGTTTACACGGGAAACGGAAAGGGCAAGACGACTGCGGCACTGGGGCTTTCCCTGAGGGCAGCAGGCGCAGGGCTCAAAGTGTTTATCGCCCAGTTCATAAAGAAACGGAGATGCAGCGAACACGATATAATCCAGGAGCGGTTCTCGGACCTGATAACCGTCGAACAGTTCGGCAAAGGGCTCATTCTGAAACGGACGACGACGCAATCTGATATGAAGGCGGCGCAGAAGGGTCTTGCAGAGATCAGGAATGCGATAGAATCGAATGAATATGACATCGTGATTCTCGATGAGGTGAATGTGGCGGTGCACTACAATCTCATCGACCTCGACGACCTTCTCGATATCATGCAGAAGAAGCCCGAAGGCGTAGAGCTCGTCATTACCGGAAGATACGCCGATGACAAGGTGATCGAGAGTGCGGACCTCGTGACCGATATGAGGGAGATCAAGCATTACAAGAGGAAGGGGATCAAGGCCAGACGTGGCATCGAATACTAAAAAACTGAGGTCAGGATATACCACGGGGGCGTGTGCTGCAGCTGCTGCAAAAGCTGCAACGATACTTCTGCTTTGTGCTGACAGGCAAGGGCAAAGGAGTACGGAAGTGGAAGTCCCATTTCCTGACGGAAGCAGGGTAACGTTTGCGCTCCATTACCTCGAGATTACAAACGGTTCTTCAGGGCCGGTGGCATCGGCATCAGTAATTAAAGATGCGGGAGATGACCCCGATGTGACGAACGGTGCGGAGATCATGGCCTCGGCGAGAATCTTTACGGGCTCCGCAGACGGGAGCGAAGGTATGTTGCTGAAAGGCGGCAGAGGCGTCGGACGAGTGACTAAGCCGGGACTTTCGGTCCCGGTCGGGGAACCCGCGATCAATCCGGTACCAAGGAGGATGATCGGGGAAGCGGTGGCCGAGGCGGTCCGCGAATGCGGGCCGGCGGACGGGCACAGGATAGAAATCACGATCTCTGTCCCGAAAGGAGAGGAACTGGCGAAAAAGACGCTCAACTCGAGGCTCGGCATAATCGGCGGCATATCGATATTGGGCACTTCCGGCATCGTCAGGCCTCTTTCGACAGAGGCCTGGACCAGCAGCATTGTCGCTGCGATGGATGTGGCCAAGGCATCCGGAATCGCAGAGATAGTTCTCTCCGTGGGCAGGGTATCTGAAAAGGCCCATATGAAAAAATACAGGGTGCCCGAAGAGGCATACGTGATGATGGGCGACTACTTCGAATTTTCCCTGGCGGAGGCGAAAAAGCATACTTTTGAAAAGATCCATATCAGTGCACATTGGGCAAAGATGCTCAAGATCTCGATGTCGACGCCCCAGACCCATGTGAGACACGGTGCGATCGACATAAGGAAAGGGGTGGAGCATCTAACCCGTATGGGTATCGCCGTCCCCGAAGGCCGTGAATTCAACACCGCTCGTGAAATATACGACCATCTCATCTCGACATACGGACTTTCACGACCGATGCTCCGTAAGGTCTGCCTCGCTGCAAAGAGATACGCCGAAGGGATCACCGCCGGAATTCCGGTGACGACCCACCTCGTTTCGTATGAAGGGGATATAATAACAGACAGTGAATAAGATCCACGTCATAGGCGTCGGCTACAGGCCTTTTACTGAAAGGGCGCGGGAAGTCCTGTTCAGGGCAGACCATATCCTGGCGTCCATCAGGCTCTTTGAAGTCTTCAAGAGATATGAGGATTTCACCTCGCTGGAAGAGAAGGTCAAGGTCATAAACAGGATTGAAGAGACGATGGACTTCATCCGCAATAACTTCGAGGAGAGGGCGGTCGTTCTCCTTGCTTCAGGGGACCCGTTGTTTTTCGGCATCGGCAGGAAAGTCATCGGTGAGTTCGGTGAGGACCGCGTCGAGATACTTCCCGATCTTTCGAGTATTCAGATCGCCTTCTCGAAGATCAAAGAACCCTGGGATGACGTGTTTCTGATGAGCCTTCACGGCGGCCCCGATCCAGAAAAGAGGAGAAGACTCCCCTACGAAATCGGCGACATATCTTCACTCCTCCGGGTGCACAACAAGATGGCGGTCCTCACCGACAGGGAGAACAGCCCGACGGAGATCGCAAGGCGGATCCCGAGAGTTCCGGGATTCACCGCGTTGAAGATTTTCGTCTGCGAAAAACTCGGCTATCAGGATGAGAAGATCACTTCCGGAACGCCTGAGGAAATCGCAGGAATGACCTTTTCGGACCCGAATGTGGTCATACTGGTGAACAGCGAAGAAGCGCGGAAGAAGGGAAGCGCGGAAGGGGAACGTATCGCGAAGAATACAGATATGCCTTTCGGGCTTTCTGAAATGGAAATTGCCCATTCCAGGGGGCTCATCACTAAGGACGAGGTCAGAGCGGTATCGATCCACAAACTGAGGCTCCCGAAAAAAGGCATATTCTGGGATATCGGCGCGGGTTCCGGTTCGGTATCGATCGAGACGGCAAGGCTCTATCCTGAATTGAAGGTCTTTGCGATCGAGAAAAATGAGGAACAACTCGCATACATCAAAGAGAACAAAATGAAATTCGGCACGCGAAATATTGCGATCACATCCGGTGAAGCGCCTGAAGTCTTGAAAGACCTGCCTTCCCCGGACAGGGTCTTCATCGGTGGGAGCGGCGGTCAGCTGTCCGGAATAATACGCCGCATCAGGGAGAGGATGCCGAGGGGGGTCGTTGTGCTGAACGCCGTAATGCTGGAGACCCTGAATGAGGCATTAGCGGTCCTGGAGAACAACGGCTTCGAAACGGAGATTTCGCAGATTTCTGTATCGAGATCGAAACTCCTTAACGACCAGAGGCAGATGGCTGCATTGAATCCCGTCTTCGTCATCAGGGGGGAGAGGAAATGAAACCTGGCAAACTCTATGTGATAGGTGTCGGTCCGGGGGACCCCGAGTTGCTGACGATAAAGGGCCTGCGGATCCTTAACGGGATCTCCTGCATCTGTGTGCCAAAGGGCAGAGAAGAAGGGAGCAGCCTCGCGCTTTCGATCGTAAGGAAGATCGTGGACCTCGACAATAAAGAAATTATCGAGGCCTATTTCCCGATGAGAAAGACAAGAGAATCGGTGCATGGCGTCGAACTCGATGCGAAGTGGGATGAGACAGTGAGAACGGTGTCGGACAGGCTGAATAAGGGCGCCGATATGGCGTTCATCACGATAGGCGACCCCACCATCTACAGCACCTTCTTCTACCTGTACGACAGGCTGATCGAATCTGATCCGAACGTTGATATCGAGATCGTCCCGGGCGTTTCTTCGATCACCGGGTCCGCAGCAAGGGCGAAAATCTCCCTGGGGCTGGCGGACGAAAAGATTGCCGTGCTTCCCGCCACCTATGTCGGGAATCTGAGAGAGACATTCGAGAAATTCGATACGATCGTGCTCATGAAGGTCCACAGGGTATTCGGGAAGGTCATCGAGATACTCGACGATATGCATCTGGCGTCAAAAGCGGTATATGTCTCAAGGGCCGGAATGGAAGACGAAAAGATAGTCAGAGACATCAAGGCGCTGAAAGAGGAGGATATGAACTACTTTTCGATGGTGATAGTAAGAAAATGAAGCACAAGGCGATCGTGTATTTCGTGGGAGCAGGCCCCGGAGACCCGGAACTTATCACCCTTAAGGGCAGAAGACTTCTCGATGAGGCCGACGCGGTGATTTATGCAGGAAGCCTGGTCAATCCGGAGCTTCTCAAGGGTATAAAAGCGGAGGTCTTCAATTCGGCAAAGATGAACCTCGACGAGATAATAGATGTCATGGCGGGTGCGATAAAGAAAGGCAAGACGGCAGTCAGGCTTCATACCGGCGATACTTCTTTTTACAGCGCCATATCGGAACAGATCGAGAGACTGAGGGAACTTAATATCGACTGCGAGGTGGTCCCCGGCGTTTCTTCCGCCATGGCGGGCGCGGCAGTGCTCAAACAGGAACTCACGATCCCGGAGATAAGTCAGACGGTCATATTCACGCGAATGGAAGGGAGGACGCCGGTGCCCGATTCCGAAAGATTGGGCGAACTCGCGAAACACGGATCGACGATGGTGGTATTCCTGAGCGTCGGCATGATCGAAAGAGTGAGAGAGGAGCTTTTGCAAGGCTATGATGAGGAGACTCCTTTTGCGGTCGTCGAAAAGGCATCATGGCCTGAACAGAAAGTAGTGAGGGGAAGGCTGAAGGAGATTGTCGAGGTGGTAAAGGAATCGGGCATCGAGAAGACTGCGCTCATCTATATCGGCGATTCTCTCAGGGCCTCGGAGGGCCCTCTCGGAAAGGAATCGAAGCTCTATCACAAGGATTTCACCCATGGGTACCGGAAATAATATCGCGGCCTTCTTTGTTACTGAGAAGGGCCGGCTTCTCGCCGAGAGGCTGAAGGGGCTTTATCCCGATCTGGAGATAATAACGTTTTCGGCGGGCGCCGCAAAAAAAAAGTGGGATGAATGTAAGAGCTTTATCTTCATCATGGCGGCGGGTATCGTGGTCCGGACAATCGGGCCTCTCATAAAGGATAAGAGGTCCGACCCGGCGGTCGTTGTGCTCGATGAAAACGGCAAATATGCCGTCAGCCTCCTGAGCGGTCATCTCGGCGGCGCGAATGAGAGGGCGAGGGAGATCGCAGGTTTTCTCAAGGGTGAAGCAATCGTTACCACGGCATCCGACGTGAACGGACTCACGTCGATCGACCTCTGGGCGCGGGACAATGGTCTCGTGATCGAGGACTGGAAGCTTCTCCCCCGCACCGGCACCTTTCTCGTAAACAGAGGAAGTCTTAATGTCTATACCGACATCGAGATCGCACTGCCTGATGAGTTTGTGAAGGTGGCCGACCCCGCAGCTGCCGACCTGCTTATTACTCACACGAAATCGCTTTCCTCTGAATCCGGCCTTTACCTTAGACCGAAGGATCTCTTCGTCGGCATCGGCTGTAACAGGGGGACTTCGGCAGGCGAGATCGAGGCAGCGGTCAGAAACGTGCTCGATAAGTATAATTTCTCGTTTTCGTCGGTCCGCTCGATCGCGACGATAGATTTGAAGGCTGAAGAGCCGGGGATGAAGGTATTCGTAAAAAAATGTTCTTTCGGCCTTCTGTCTTTTCGGCCTGAAGAACTTAATAATGTGAGCGGCGTAGCGTGGTCCGATTCTGCTTTTAGGGCCACGGGGGCGAAGGCGGTGGCGGAGCCTTCCGCCCTGCTGGCGGCTGGCGCGGAAATGCTCCTTGTCCCAAAACAGAAAATAGGCAATGTAACCGTGGCGGTAGCGGAAATTAAAAGAGGAGTGAAGAAGGTGGAGAAAGAGAAAGCTTTAGGAAAAATTTATGTTGTGGGTACCGGGCCGGGATATGTCGAACATATCACTCCTTACGCCCAGCAGGCGATCCGGGAATCGGATACCATCGTGGGCTATGGCACCTATACCGGGCTCATTCAAGAAATTATCAGGGACAAGATGGTCTTCTCGACCGGTATGACCCAGGAGATCGACAGGTGCAGGAAAGCCGTTGAACTGGCACTCAGCGGCAAGACAGTTTCCGTGATAAGCGGCGGAGACCCCGGGATATACGCGATGGCAGGGCTGGTTTTTGAACTTCTGAAAGAACGTGACGGCGGCACACCATTGCCCCACGTCGAGGTGATACCAGGCATTTCGGCGCTGAACGCCTGCGCAGCAAGGCTCGGAGCGCCGCTGATGCACGACTTCGCTTCCATAAGCCTTTCCGATAGGCTTACACCCTGGGACCTTATAGAAAAAAGGCTCGATGCCGCAGCAATGGCCGATTTCGTTATTATTCTTTATAACCCCAAGAGCAAGGGCAGGGCAGGGCATATTGCGAGGGCGAGGGAGATCGTCATGAAGCACCGGTCGCCTGAAACACCTGTGGGGATCGTCAAAGGGGCGATGCGTGAAGATGAAAAGATCGTCCTCGCGGACCTCGGGACAATGGTCGACCACGAGATCGATATGCAGACGACCGTGATCATAGGCAATTCGAAGACCTTTTTCTGGAACAACTTGATGATCACGCCCCGGGGATATGAAAACAAGTTCAAATCCTGAGAAGAGTACGACGAGCAAGGTTGCGTTTCTTTGGGACGAATCATTTCTCTGGGGGGTGATGTCCTACAAGGCGCTTCGCGCCAATGGTCTTTCCTTTGATCTCTTTCGTTCCGAAGACATTAGAAGGGGAAAGCTCAAAGACTATTCTCTGCTCTTTGTTGCCGGGGGATGGGCATCGAATAAACTGAAATCCCTTGGTGATGACGGGGTCTCGGAGATAAAAAAGTTTGTCCGCAGGGGAGGCAATTATCTCGGATTTTGCGGCGGCGCCGGTCTCGCTACCCTTGATGGGATGGGTCTTGTAAATGTGAGGAGAAAACCGACGAAGGAGAGGGTCCCGAGTTTCAGCGGAAGGATACGTCTCGATCTAATAGAACACCCGATATGGAAAGCCATCCGGGAAGGCGGGCCTAAAGGGGGGGGTAATTCTTCATCTCAAATCTTTCAGGCATGGTGGCCCTCCCAGTTCCTGGTAGAAGGGGAAGAGACCAAGATCCTTGCGACCTATCGCGATGCGCTGCCCGATTCCTTTAGCGCGGACTTGAATGTCGGAGATACGGAGGCAGCCGGCAGCTGGGATAAAATGGAAAAGATCTACGGGATCAAACTCGATCCTGACCGGTTACGCAACGACCCTGCTGTTTTAGAGGGAAAATATGGGGAAGGCCGTGTCATTCTTTCACTCATTCACTTCGATACCCCCGGGGACGAGAACGGGCCGGTCGTGCTCGGGAATTTATGGGAATATCTCGCCGGAGAGAAGTCCGAAAGGCGTGAATGCGGAAATCATCCGCAAAACGCAGCGGGCCTTAGCGAACCTGCTGTTTATGTTGATCTGATGAAGGCGGTTCACGAATTCGAAGCCGAAGTCGGGGAATTGATCTCCCTCGGTATGAGGAATTTTCTCTGGTTCTGGAGAAACCCTATGCTCTTACAGTGGCGGAGGGGAGTCAGAGGTCTTGAATACTGTACTCTGTACATAATGATAAGGGAGATCGCCGAAATCATGCGCATAAAAAAGGCCCCCTGGGCTGGTGACGTTACATCGCGGCTCGAAAGGGGGTTGGGTGTCGCGAGATCTCTTCTTAACCCCTTTATTAAAGACGCGAAAAGGCTGATCATTATGGAGAGGTTCGCTTTGCAAAACGGGCATATCACCTATGACAGATGCGAAGATCCCGAAATCAAGAAGATCAGGATGGAGCTCTTTTCGCATTCGAAGAGCTATGGCGGATTATTCAAAGACGTGATCAATGAAATCGATCGGGTCTTATTCATGCTGATATGTCCCGCTGCGAATAAATAGTTCAGATTGTATAAGTGATCAGCTTGAGCAAATTAGTGTAAGAGTCAATCGATGCTTCTGCCTATTTCCCCCGGACCTCACAATCAGGAAGCGCGGGCGTGCCGGACAAAATTCGCGCATCCGGCGGCCGGTCGTGATATAATTCATGATATCATTTGAGGAGGCTTTGCCATGGCAAAACGTGCAGGCGCTTACAAAAGCGAAAAGAGGAAAAAAGAGTTGATGCGTCAGAAGAAACAGGACGAGAAGAGGAAGAGGCGGTTATACAAGGCGGACGGGACGCCGCAAGATGCTGAGGGTATGGAGCAGGCTGAGGGTTCGGAGCAGACAGAAGGTCAGGAGCCGGCAGTTACAGATGAGGCCGCTGCCGAAAGCGAGCCGAAAGAGTAGCCTGCAGAAAGTCAACCGGGAGGCCAGTGCATATGTCTTCCGCCCAGAATGTGGATATGGACATGATACACGGTCTGGCCTGCCTCCGGATTCGTGTTTACCACCAGACGGAAGCCCCTTTCCGCGATTCCTTTCCCCTTAGCGATTTTTCCTGCCGTCCGGAATAAATGCCCGATGAGCGCGTTGTCTCCGTCTTCTATGTCGAGGGTTGTAGAAATATGTTTTTTGGGGACAACCAGGGTATGCACAGGGGCCTGGGGGTTTATGTCATCAAATGCCAATACGCGTTCATCTTCATAGACGATCTTTGCCGGGACCTTCTTTGAGACTATTCTGCAAAACAAACAATCAGCCATCATGCGTACCCTTTTTACCGAACCTGTCCCTGAGTTCTGCAAAGACTTCCTCGTGGCCTACTCCTTCATCCGCCATGAGGACGAGGCAATGAAACCACAGGTCGGCCATCTCGCCTATGATTTGTTTTTTGTCCCCGGTCTTTGAGGCGATGATCACCTCAATCGATTCTTCGCCGATCTTCTTCAGTATCTCGTCCTTTCCTTTTGAGAGGAGCGAGGAAACGTAGGAATCCGTACCGGGGTTCTTTTTTCTTTCAAGGATTATTTGGTAAATATCATCAAATATCATAGTCGTAACTATCAGCCGTCAGCATTCAGCGATCTGCTTTCGGCCAGATGCAAAAATCTCTGCAGTTGCTGACAGCTGATCGCTGACAGCTATTCTTTCTTCCCATAGACATCTTCCGCCGAAAAAACTTTTTCTTCGATCTCTCCGCCCTCGATATCGGTGAAGAAGCAGGACCTGTGGCCGGTGTGGCAGGCGCCGGGCCCCCTCTGTATCACCTTAATAAGTAGTGTGTCTCTGTCGCAGTCTAAGAGGATCGTCTTGACCTCCTGCACATGCCCCGAAGATTCGCCTTTTTTCCAGTATTTCTGTCTCGACCTCGACCAGAAGTGCGTGAACCCGGTGGCGATCGTTTTGCCGAGAGATTCGGAGTTCATGTACGCCATCATCAGCACCTCATTGCTCACCGCGTCCTGCACTATCGCAGGAATGAGGCCTCTTTCGTCATATTTGAGATCGGGTAGCATTTGTCCTCCAAAATTGTCAGGTAATATATTTTGCGGTAGTTTGGCGTTGCCGGTCAAGTTGTTTGTTCCGCAAACATATCAATACAGTGTGGTATTACTTCATCGGCCTTCTGCACTGCGGGCTCTGAACTGCTTTAACAGCAGGTACCCTCCCCAGGAAACCGCACAGATCATCAGTAATGCCCCGAGCGAATGTGAGACTTTTGCTAGGAGATGATCATATTCAAGCAACCCCAATTTGCGGAAGATAAATTCCCAGTCGTGATAGTCGTCCACGTCTTTTCCCGTCACACCCCCCAAAAGTATTAATTTGAGGTCTCTCGCATCATTGATATACGGTGCCAGGTCAATAAGATTTTCTCCCATCCACCATAGGGAGACGGAAGCACCAAAAGTATCCCTTGTCTTAAGAATAAAGGTCAAAAGGCATATCAGCGGCACCAGTAACTGTGTCAGACTTCCGCCCGCGGTCATCATGAACTGGCCGAACACGCGGAATAATATGTGGCCCGCCTCATGGAAGGGAAGGTTAATGAGATGCAAAAAACTCTCTCCTGAATAGTTGCTCTCGATAGAAGAAAAAATGAATTTAAGCCCCCAGGAAAAGAGTACTAAAAGAAGAAGGCTCCGACCCAGCAAGGTAAAAATGCCTGCCCCGGGGTTGACGTAAAAAAACAGTTCTCTGTAATAGCCCGGCGTTTCTTCCGGCCCGTTATGTTCTCCTGCCGGGAAAACAGGTTCGGAACCAGTGAGCATTTCTTCGGCAGAGGTTTTTCGTTTCGTGAGATATTTCAAAAAAACGATGCCGCATCTATTGCATTCGGTCCCGCCGTCAGGTTGATCAAAGCCGCACTTCGGACACCTCATTGCCGTTACCTTTTTGCAGAGATACGGTAATGGTTTTTTAGCTGACGCATGGACTATTTTAGCAGATAGAGGGTATGCGGCTATAAGAATATATTGTGAGAGTCAGGCCGTATTATGGAACTGCTATTCTTTAGGCGGTATTTAATGATGCCAAGTTGCGAAACTTCTTGACAATGGCGGCCCATAACTAATATCATTAAAGATATTCCGTTCACGGAAACCAATGTCCAGATGAAAAAGGAGCGAGCAGAAATGATACCCGCAAAATATATCATGTGTAAGAAAGCAGCAGTAAATAAAGCCACGTCTGGCAGAGAGATTGTGTATAAGATGATGGGGATAGGTTGCCCTGGTCTTCCCGTCGTCAATGAAGCCTCGGAAGTCATAGGCGTCGTGAGTATGTGCGATATTCTTAAGGCAACCCAAGAAAAAGGTGCAGTGATGGATGACATACGTGCAGAACAGGTCATGTCTCATGTGCCGGTGACAGCCGGTCCGGACACTTCCCGAGAAGATTTGGCAAAGATGATGGTCGAAAATAATTACTCTTTCATCCCTATTGTCAAAGGCAAAAAACTGATTGGGATAGTGAGCGGCCGCGAGATAGTTGAAACATATGTGGAACCGCATCTCTACAGCGTTTTCGAAGAATAGATAATAGTGCAGGGCGAACCCTTACGTAAATGTCTCACGGGGAGAACAGGCATTCGCCGGAAGAGAAATAGTATCGGGTGCAGGAAGGCTTCGCGCTAGAGCTTGTACCCTATCTTCCTTAAAAACTCTTTCCTATGCGCTTTGTCTTCAGGCGTCTCCTTGCCCCTCGGGGAGAAGCCGTCTATCACGCCCATCACCCCTCTTCCCTGGGGCGTCTCTGCGACGACCACCTGCACCGGGTTTGCCGTTGCGCAAAAGATACGGCAGACCTCGGGACAGTTTTTTATCTGGTTTAGGACATTAATCGGGAAGGCGTTTTTGAGGATGATACAAAATACGTGGCCCGCGCCCACGGACTCGACGTTTTTCACGCTGGCCTCGACGAGTTCAGGGCTGTTCCCTTCAGTCCTGATGAGACATGGCCCCGACGCCTCGGTGAAGGCGATGCCGAATTGGGCCTGCGGCACGGCTGTTACGATGATTTCGTAAAGGTCTTCAGCCGTCTTTATGAAGTGGGTCTGGCCTAGTATGACATTGCTGTCTGCGGGCATTTCGAGCGTAATAGTCTTTATTTCCATGGTTTCCTCCCTGGGTCCCTTAACGATTACTATACATATCGATATGCTATAATGAAAATAAATTTTTTCGGAGATGTCAAGTTTTATGTTGCGAATACTCCTCACAATAGCTCTTTTTCTCTCGGTGCTCATCCCCCCTGTGGCCGAAGGTCAGGAGATATCCGGTCCCGAGGTGAGATTTGCCAACAACGATGTATATGTCAGTTTCTCCCTTGTCCCGGGCGCTAAATACATCGAGGAGATAAAGGATGGGATAGACAAGGAGCTAAAACTCTACATAGACCTGTTCAGGGTATGGAAGGTCTGGCCCGACGAGTTTGTTCTGGGGAAGTTTTATTCAAGGAGGATGAAGGTCGATCCTATCAAAAAGGAATATGTTGCAACATCTTTCGACGGGAATGTCATCATCGAGAGAAGGTTCAGGTCCTTTGAAACGATGCTCGTCTGGACATTGTCCGTCAAAGACCTGAAACTCACCAACACCCGGGAACTCGAACCCGGGCAATACTTTGTGAGGATCACGGCGGAATCGAAGATAAGGAACCTCCCTCCGATGATACGGCAGTTTTTTGTCTTCTTGTCTGAAAACGAATTCAAGGTCAGGAAGGACTCAGGCGTCTTTGTCATCGAGGGCGGCAAATGAGAAATGTGCGGCTTACTCTGCTTATTACCGCGGCGGCACTCTTTATCCTGTCCGTCTTCGGGATAGAAATCCATTATATGAAGCTCGAAAAGGTCCCCTTCTTGACGAAGGTGGTCCTTTTCATTCTCCTGAATCTGAGCCTGATAGCCCTTCTAGTCCTGATGTTCTTTGTCGGCAAAAGCCTCCTGAATATCTATTTTGAGAGAAAAAACAGGGTGCTCGGATATAAATTTAAGACGAAGTTCGTGGTGGTGCTCGTGGTCCTCACGATGATCCCCTCCGCGTTCCTCTTCATAGTGTCGAGCGGGATAGTAACGAATTATCTTGACCGGTGGTTTGACCCCCAGGTAAAGCAGCCTTTGAACCTCTCCATAGAGATTGCGAAGTCAGCGTACGAAATGCAGCGGCGCCAGGCGCTTGCGTTTGCGGAGGCGATCGCCTCGGGCAAGGCCATACCGGAGAATTATTCGGTGCGCCATCTCACTGCAATCCCGGAGGACGCCTCGGACACCGTCAGAACAGGCTTTGAGGGGAAAAAGGACGCAGAGGTGATCACGGGTGAGCAGGGAGATATCGTCAGGGCTGTTGCGCCTGAGTTTCGCGGGACGAAACAGACAGGGGTGGTGGTGGTCGAATTTCTTATCGGAAGAGATATCAGCAAGAATTCTGAAAAGATAAACGATATGTACAAAAATTATATGACGCTCGAGTCGTGGAAGACCCCGATAAAGTTAAACTATCTTCTGGTGCTGAGCTTCTTTACCCTGATGACGATATTCATGGCTCTATGGGTGGGACTCAGGATATCCCGCGGGATTACCGACCCCATCCAGGCGCTTGCCCAGGGGACGGAGCGGGTTGCAAAGGGGGACCTTGAGACCAATATCGATATCCAGAGGGAGGATGAAATCGGACTGCTCGTGAGGTCTTTCAACAACATGGTAAAGGAGTTGAGGGAGGGCAAAGAGTCCCTCCAGCGTGCCTGGGCCGAATCCGACAGGAGGAGACTGATCATAGAGATCATCCTCGAAAATATTAATTCGGGTGTTATTTATCTCAATGCACCTGGTGAAATCCTTGCCATAAACAGTGCCGCATGCAGGATACTCGGCGTATCGTCCGGGGAGATACTGGACAAGAATTATTCCGTCCTGCTTACGATGCTCAGGTCTGAGGAACTGAAAGAGACCGTAAAAAACATAAGGGTCAATGAGTTCAAAGGCCTCGAAAGGGAGATCAGGGTGACGGTGGGGGACCGCCGTGTCCTGCTGAGGATATTCATTACGACCTTGATGGACGGCCATAATTTCCTCGGGACCCTTGTCGTCTTCGACGACCTTACCGAGATCGTCAGGGCACAAAAGGCGCTGGCCTGGCAGGAGGTAGCGCGCAGGATCGCACACGAGATAAAGAACCCGCTTACCCCTATCAAGCTTTCGACGGACCATATGATAAAAAAGTGGCAGAATAAAGATGATGACTTCGGCCAGGTCTTCGACCGTTCTACGAAAACCATCATTAAGGAAGTGGAGAGCCTGAAAAGGCTGGTCAATGAATTCTCGAGGTTCGGGAAGATGCCGGAGATCCATAAAACACCGGTGCTTATTTCGCACATCATCGAAGGGGCGGTAAATCTCTACAGGGATTACAAGGGACTTGAAATCACCATCGGAAGGGTGGAAAATGAGCCTGTTGTCGAGGCCGATGCGGAACAGTTTAAAAGAGTTATAATAAACATCCTGGACAACGCTATACAGGCGATGCAAAACAAAGGAAAGATCATCATTGACATCAGGCATGATATCGCACTTAACCGTTTATTCATCGACATCGCCGATGACGGTCCCGGCATTCGTGAGGAGGACAGGGAGAAGCTCTTTCTCCCCTATTTCTCTACGAAGAGGGACGGGACCGGTCTCGGCCTGGCAATCGCCTCCAGGGTCGTGGCAGAGCACAGGGGGTATATCAGGGTGAAAGACAGTAAGCCCGCAGGAACGATCTTTACGATAGAACTGCCCGTGAAGGAGGGCTAGATGGCAAAGGCGGTCATATTGATAGTCGACGATGAAGAGGGCATCCGTACGACCCTTTCGGGCATATTTGAAGATGAAGGCTACGAGGCGGTCACCGCGGGATCGGGCGAGGAGGCTTTGCGGGTTGCAAAGGAAGCCAATCCTGATATCGTCATCCTGGATGTGTGGATGTCGGGCATGGACGGCATCCAGACCATGGAAGAACTACGCCAATGGAATCGTGACCTGCCTGTGGTAATCATCTCCGGCCACGCCAATATCGAGCTTGCGGTAAAGGCAACGAAGATAGGCGCATATGATATCCTCGAAAAACCCCTCTCGATGGAAAAAGTCCTCCTTACCGTCTTCCGGGCGCTCGAGAAGAGGAAGCTCGAGATCGAGAACAAGGCGCTTAAGGAAAACCTCATCAGGAAGTCGAGGCTCATCGGAAATTCCGCCAAGACCAATCAGCTCAGGGAACAAATAAAAATGGCGGCTGCAAGCAACAGCAGGGTCCTCATACTCGGCGAAAGCGGTTCGGGCAAGGAACTTGTTGCACACCTTCTTCACGAAAACAGTACCAGGACGGAAAAGCCGTTTATCGAGGTGAACTGTGCCGCTATACCCCAGGAGCTCATCGAGAGCGAACTCTTTGGCCATGAAAAAGGCTCATTTACCGGAGCCTTCGAAATGAAGAAGGGGAAGTTTGAGCAGGCTGACGGCGGCACACTTTTCCTTGACGAAATCGGAGACATGTCGCTGCAGACACAAGCGAAGGTCCTGAGGGTCATCGAGACCCAGGAATTCCAGCGTGTGGGGGGCAATAAGAATATAAAGGTCGATGTGAGGATAATATCCGCCACTAACAAGGACCTTCCGGAGGAGGTCAAAAGGGACGCTTTCAGAGAGGACCTCTTCTTCAGGCTGAATGTCATCCCTCTTAAGGTCCCGGCCCTCAGGGAGAGGCCCGATGATATCCCGGTCCTGGTGGAGTATTTCCTCGAATCCTTTGCCTTGGAATACGGCCAGCAGCCGAAGAAAATTGCTCCTGACGCCGTCAAGATCCTCCAGAAGCACGTATGGCCGGGCAACATCAGGGAACTGAAGAATGTCCTGGAGAGGCTCGTTATCATGACCCCGTCGAAGGTGATCACGCCGGGAGATCTTTTTATTCCCGATGCGAAAAGGGCCGATTATTTTGCTGTCGATTCTCTAAAGGACGCAAGGGAGTTGTTCGAGAGGGATTTCATCGCGAGGAAACTCGAAGAAAACGCCTGGAATATCTCGAAGACCTCCGAAGTGCTCGATATCGAGAGGAGCAACCTCCACCGCAAGATTAAGGCATATGATATAAAGATACCCTAGGAGCACGGATGAAGATTACGCTGAATGTAGGTACGATCTTTTGCTACGACTGTGTCCTGGCGTTAAGAAAATTTATAGGTTCCGTGAAAGGCGTGGGCTCGGTCGAAGTGGAAGAAGGCAAGGTAGCGATAGACTTCGACCCTTCAGTGATCAGCGAAACGGAAGTAGTTCGGCTTGCCAGAGACAGCATAGAAAAACTCGGATACAAGGTGCTTGACTAGTCCAACGGCCCATTTGCTGGCAGCAGAAAGAATTACTCCTACGGCCCGAAGAACCATCTCTTCCAGTTCCAGAAGTGGATGAGCTTCTGTGTGAAGGCCGTATCGTCAACCTTTTCCGCCAGGTCTCTGAGCTCCGCCCGGTTTTTTTCTATCTCCCTGAACTGCTCTTTTTCAAGCCCTCCGTCAAGGATAAAATGTCTTATCTTTTCAAGCTCCCCATTATCGAGCCAGACGCCGTGCCTTCCGCACTCGTCTATGATCACTCCTGATATATGTCCGTAATTCTTCTTCACCATAAGCTTCCCGCATCTTACGCAGGGGATGTATTCGATACTGTCAGGAAGCTGAGGGCGGCTGTATTCTTTATCGAGTTTTTCCTCCCTATAGACCGTCGATTCTGCGGTAAGGACATCGAACTCTCCCCGATCGAGCCATAAGCCGCCGCATCGCGGACAGGAGTCTATCTCTATATCATCCTTCCTCCTGCAGTCAAGAGTAATATTGCACCTTGGGCAGACAGGATGTTCGAGAACTTTTTCCTCGCCAATCCTCCCTCCGCAGAAAGGGCAGAGGGCACTTTTAGGGTTTACATCCTTTCCGCACTGAGGACATTTAATGAGATCCGCCATCTCGCTCCTTTGGCCGACATTTGCCGGATGCACTAACAAAAATTATAACATGTTGGTAGTGTCCCGGAACACTACCAACATGTTTCCATTATGAGGATCAGAGAAGGCCGCGAATTTTCTAAACCGGCAATCCACCCTTTTTTTTGCATTCCTGCAAAGAGATTTGCGTGAATGCATTCTGCAGTGAGACTTGAATCCTTTAGAACCAATGAGTTGAAGATGGCACGCTGCATGCTTTATATATTTGCGAGAACTTAAGAAGGAGGACAAGAAGATGA
>JBIOIY010000031.1:0-36166 GCA_044450345.1 Thermodesulfovibrionales bacterium
AAGGAACGGTGTGCTATCCGGCGAATGCCTCGCCGCGAAAACCAATGGTAAGCCGTGTGCGGGAAATCCGCACGCACGGTTTGAAAGGGGGACTTGGGAACGGAGCGGTTTAACCGCCACCGCACCAGATTCTACCAATGATGTCACAACGGCCTGCAATGCAAAAAGGGGACTGGAAATATTCGAGCAGCAAAAAAATGGGATTGCGGCTGTCGTTCTCGATGTGCTTATGCCAGATATGGACGGCAGGAGACTCTTTGGAAAAATTAGAGAACTCGATGAAAGCATGCTGGTTGTTCTTTACTCCAATTACGGATACACGGATATGCTTGCCGAATGGGGAGTACCAAAAGACACGCCCTATGTAATCAAAGGGAACGAGCACGAGCTTGTTGATATCATAAGAAATGCACAGCAGAAAAAGGAATGACTGCTCACGAGGGCCATATGCCCAAATCATAACTATGTAGATAAAGTGGGCACTGATAGGAACACATCTTTCAACCGGAAAACGTGAATCATTTCGACGCGTCAGAAATATCACTTGGTGGCCGTACTTTTCACTATCAGTTTTCTACTAAAGTGTCTTATTCTGGGTGAACTCCTGATAGAGTTTCGGTTCCTTGAAAGTATCGGTTGGCCGGTGTCAGTCGTATTGAACAATTTGAAAAGGGAAGGGTTCTTTTCTAAGTGAAGGGCCTGAAAGTACCGGGTGCGGCGGATCGTCAGGGCGCTTTGCGTCTGAGCTCGTCCGTGGCAGCGGCGATTATTCCTGCCGCACTGATAATTTCCTCTTCGGTATTGTCTTTTCCGACGCTGAGCCGCACTGAAGAGAGTGCGGCCTCATCGGACAGGCCCATATTCTTAAGTACCGTGGAGGGGACCTGCCCCCCTGAGTGGCAGGCGGAACCGGTTGAAATGGCGACCTGGTCTTTTATCCTTTCGACTAGTTCATACGAAGATATACCCGGGATCGTGATGTTCGCCGTATTCGGAAGTCGGCGGGTCTTATGGCCGTTGAGCGTCATTCCCGGAATAAGGGGATGCAGGGTATCCAGTAGAAGGTCCCTCAGCCGGAGCGTGTGGACTACGCGCAATTTGATGTCTCTTTTCCCTATACTGCATGCCTTGCCTATCCCCACGATACCGGCCACGTTTTCAGTACCGGGCCTCAATCCTCTTTCATGTCCCGCCCCGAAGAGAAGAGGAAGGATGTGTGCGCCGGTCTTTACATACAGGGCGCCCACGCCCTTCGGGCCGTAAAATTTGTGTGCGGCGACGGTCATGAAATCTATTGCAGAGCCTGCAAGGCTGAACTGCATCTTCCCCACGGACTGCGCTGCGTCGGTGTGAAACGCGGCCCCGTGCGCTTTTGCGATCGCGCCGATCTCTTCAATCGGCTGAAGAATGCCGGTCTCATTGTTTGCGTGCATGACGGATATGAGGAAGGTGTCTTTCTTTAAGGACCGCTTTACTCCCTCCACGTCGACTATCCCGTCGCGGTCGACGGCAGCGTAAGTGACGTCGAACCCGAGAGATTCGAGGTGGCGGCAGGTATTGAGGACGGACGGATGCTCAACCGAGGACGTGAGGATATGTCCCTTTCTGTGAAACATTGCGCTGCCGATCAGTGCGAGGTTGTTTGCTTCGGTGCCGCCCGAGGTAAAATACACTTCGTCGGCGCCGCAACCGAGGAAGTCCGCAACTTCCCTCCGGGCATTCTCCACCGCTTCCCTCGCCTTTCTGCCTGCGAGGTGGCTGCTGGAAGGGTTCCCGAAATCACGCTTAAGCGAAGAGAAGACCGCATCCGACACTTCCGGGTCGACCGGCGTCGTGGCGTTGTTGTCGAGATAGATCATTCTGGAAGTAATTATATCACGATGACTGTCATGATTGGAATTTCAGATATGAAATGAAACCTCCCTTGCGATAGAAGAGAGCCCGCTGACAGTTAGATATCCTTGATATACATTGTAATGGGGGCGAAAATGCCACGAGATAGTTGGTGTTTAGAGTGCGCCGTGCTTCATAATTTGTAGTTTTAGGAATATAATGTAGCTGTCATGAATGATCTGGTGCTGCAATTCAACAGGGGCGGGACCTTACTGGATATCAAGGGCGGTTTGAGAGATAGCCTGTTGTCACCCTCCGATGAAAGTGTAGGGAAAAACATCTGCGAGGTAATGCCATCAGACATTGCGGACCTGATCATGAGCCACGCGGAGAAGGCACTGCAGACCGGAGACCCTCAATGTTTTGAGTACCAGCCCTGGATGAGCGAGTATCACTATGAACTGCGATTGGTCGGCGGAGATGACAGGGTATTCGTCATTATCAGCGATATCTCGGATTACAAGCAGACTGCGGAAAAGGTCAAATATCTTGCGCATCATGACACCTTGACCGGCCTGCCGAATCGTTACCTGTTTCATGATCGGCTGAGGCAGGCAATAGCGTATGCCGAACGCGAAAATCAGTTCCTGGCAGTATTGTTTCTCGATATAGATAATTTCAAGCACATAAATGACACCATCGGGCACCGGGCAGGGGACCAGCTGTTGCAAGGCATCGCTTCCAGACTACTGTTCGGTATCCGTAAAGCAGACAGTATCTCCCGGATATCGACAGAAGATACGGAACATATGGTGGCCCGTCTTGGTGGTGATGAGTTCACTATGCTGCTTACCGATACTAAAAATGTTCAGGCCCCGGCAACGGCGGCCCAGCGTATTCTCACCATGCTCTCGGAGCCTTTTGTCATCGGTGCGCAGGAGGTATTTATTACGGCAAGTGTGGGCATAGCCGTATATCCCCTTGACGGCAAAGATATCGACACGCTGCTCATAAATGCCGACGTGGCAATGTATCAGGCCAAGAATAATGGAAGAAATAACTATCAATATTATTCTGAGTCCATGAATGCCCTCAGGGCCGAGAGATTTACCGTAGAGAATAAATTGCGGAAGGCACTGGACCAGAATGAATTTATGTTGTTCTACCAACCGCAGATAGACATTTCTACGGGGAAAATAATTGGCGTAGAAGCACTGATACGCTGGTTGCAGCCGGACTTGGTATTGATCAAGCCGGGTGAGTTCATTCCTCTTGCCGAGGAGACAGGACTTATTATCCCCATTGGTGAATGGGTACTACGTACCGCGTGCGCCGAAAATAGGGCCTGGCAAAAAGAGGGGCTTCAGCCGATCCGTATGACCGTCAATGTGTCAAGCATCCAGTTCAGACAGGACAACTTTGTCGAAACCGTGACCGGCATACTGCACGACACGGGCCTGGACCCGCAATATCTGCAATTGGAACTCACCGAGAGTACGATCATGCAGGATTCCCAAAATACGATTAAGAAGTTGCATTCTCTGCAGTCTATCGGAATACAAGTCGCCATTGATGATTTCGGCACCGGGTATTCCTCCCTGAGTTATCTGAAACGGTTCCCCCTGTCGACGTTAAAGATCGACTACTCTTTTGTGAGGGATATCGTCACAAGCCTTACGGACCAGGCAATAGTCAACGCTATTATCAGCCTGGCGCACAATTTTAACTTAAAGGTGGTTGCCGAAGGCGTCGAAAAAAGGAAACAGCTGAGTTTTCTGCGTGACTGCGGATGTGAAGGGGCGCAAGGTTACTTAATCTGCCCGCCGGTAAACA
This sequence comes from Thermodesulfovibrionales bacterium, assembly GCA_044450345.1. GTDB lineage: Bacteria > Nitrospirota > Thermodesulfovibrionia > Thermodesulfovibrionales > UBA6898 > Sulfobium. The sequence continues at coordinate 3,667 of JBIOIY010000031.1, forward strand.
CAGTCGTTCTGGCGGAGTTCATCAAGAAAGAAAGGTATCGGGGAGTATTGCGACATACACCCTAGCTCATTCGGCTCACGACATGTCCCTGTGTATCACATTTACCCCGAGTTTTTCTTTCCCGACAAGCCTTGCGATTTCCTCGACTATCGCCGGAGAGCGGTGGTTCCCGCCCGTGCACCCGATTGCGACCGAGAGATAGGCCCTCCCTTCCCTGCGATAGCGTGGCAGGAGAAAGGCGAGCAAGTCGTTGGCCTTCTTCAGGAATGCCTTCGCATCGGAATTGTTCAAGACGTATTCAGCGGTCAGTCTGTCGGTCCCATTGCGGTGTTTCAGCGCGGGGACGAAGAAAGGATTGGGAAGGAACCTGACGTCGAACAGGAGATCGATGTTCTGCGGAACGCCGTATTTGAACCCGAAAGAAATCAGGGTGACGGTCATGTCCTGGGTATCCCCTCCACCTTTGGAATATAAGGAGGTGATGAGACCTCTGAGCTGGTGGGGCGAGTATGAGGACGTATCAATCACGCGGTCGGCATTTTGTTTGAGCGGCTCCAGTCCCAGCTTCTCCGCCTGAATCGCGGTCTCCAGATCTCCGCCGAGGGGGTGCGGCCTGCGGGTTTCCTTGAACCTTCTTATCAATACCTGTGTTTCGGCTTCGAGAAATAGTATCTCAAGTCTGTATCTCCCCCTCAGCGTAGCAAGGACTTTATCGATGCCCGGCAAAGACTCCTTTTCGCGGATGTCGACCCCTACGGCTATGTCCCCGTCCCCGGGATGGCGCGAAACCCTTGAAACCAGTGAATCAATGAGCGAGACGGGCAGATTGTCCACGCAGAAAAATTGCATGTCTTCAACCGCCCGCAGGGCGACTGTCTTGCCGGATCCTGAAAGACCCGATATGATGACAACCCGGGGGAATTTTTTCTTCCCCCGGGTGCGGACGGGTCCCTTGCCGAGTGGTTTCTTCACAGAAGACTTCGGACGTTCTCCAAAGTGGATGACAGATGTTCCGCCGGCATTATTTCCCCACGGCCCGTCTGTCCTTATTTGACGGGCTCAATCAGTCCGAAATTCCCGTCGCGTCTTCTGTAAATGACATTGACGTCTTCACTGATATCATTTATGAAAACGAAGAAGTCCTTGTCGAGCAGTTCCATTTGCATGGCCGCCTCGTCCGGGCTCATCGGTTTCAGTTCGAACCGCTTGTTCTTTATGATCGTTCCGGTTTCGGGCGCGGCCGATATCTCGGCTGCCCCGGCGGTCCTGGCGCCGCCCTTTCTGTGGGCGACGAGTTTTTCCTTATATTTTTTGACGCGCCTTTCGAGTTTTTCGACGACCTCGTCTATAGAGGAATATATTTCGCCCGTCACCCCTTCAGCCTGTATGAGCACTCCATTGGCCCTAAGCAGGACGTCCGCCTTGTGCCTGTATTTTTTCTCTATGCTCAGCGTGACGACAGCCTCTGATATATCGGAAAGATAACGCCCGAATTTGCCCACTTTTTCTTCCGCGTAGGTCTTTAATGCCGGTGTGATCTCCAGATGTCTGCCGCTAACGATGATATTCATATTTTCCTCCTTTTTCATAACGGTGCCTCGCTGAACCGTCATCTCTTTCGTTGACTCTGAGACGGGATCTTCAGTTCTTCCCTGTATTTTGCGATCGTCCTCCTTGCAATATTGATGTTCTGACTCTTAAAAATGTCTACGATGCTCATGTCGCTGAGAGGTTTCGCGGGGTCCTCTTCCGCGATTATTTTTTTCACCATCTCCTTTACTGTTGTTGCCGATATTTCCCCTGAATCGCTGGGGATCGCGTTGCTGAAAAAGAACCGGAAGCCGTATATCCCGCGCGGGCAGGAAAGGTATTTATTCGAAGTGACCCTGCTGATTGTGCTTTCATGGAGGCCCAGTTCCGTCGCGATGTCCTTAAGGTTCAGAGGTTTGAGAAAGTTCACCCCCTTGTCAAAAAAGTCCTTCTGGAAATTGAGTATGCACTCGGTGACACGGTATATGGTCTTGTTCCTCTGGTCAAGGCTCTTCATCAGCCAGATGGCAGAGCGGAGCTTGTCTTCCAGAAACTGCCTGTCCTCCTTAGGTATGGAGCTCTTATGGCTCAGGAGCCGCTGGTAATATGAACTGATCCTCAGCCTGGGGAGCCCTTCGTCGTTCAGGACGATCTGGTACCCGCTGTCTGTCTTTACGATGTACACGTCAGGAGTGATATAATTGACGGCAGAGGACGAGAAGTGGCTGCCGGGCTTCGGGTCGAGGCCCTCGATGATCTTGACCGCCGCCATAATGTCATCAACGGGCACATTGTAAATCTTGGCCAGCTGCGGGTACTTTCTTTTGCCGAGAAGGTCAAGGTTTTTTGTGACCAGATTTTCGACCAGCGTCCCTTCAAGGTGGAGCGCCCTGAGCTGCAACTGCAAACATTCCCTGATGTCCCTTGCTGCGATCCCGGGGGGGTCGAAGCTCTGGACGAGCCTCACCGCGCGTTCTACTGTTCCTATGTCGGCGTTGGCAACTTCCGCAATTTCTTCATTCGTGACTTTAAGGTAGCCGTTTTCGTCTATGTTGCCGACAATAATCTCTCCGATGCTCCTGACGACTTCGTCTTCTTTTGAAAGGCGAAGCTGCCAGATCAGATGATCGAAGAGGTCCGGCGCTGTGGTAAGAAAGTACTCGAAGGAGGGCTGGGTGACATTGCCGGGCGTAAAATACCCGAGGTCTCTTCCGTCATAACTCCGTTCATCGAAATAGTCGTCTGTCGAAGAGTACCCCATCAGCTTTTCGAGGGGTATTTCAGAGTCGTCGCGCTCTCCGGGTTCGTCAGGCTCCGCCGATTCCCTCTCTTCCTTTGTCAATTCCTCTTTCGAAACGACATCGGTGAGCTCCTCGAGAAAAGGGTTTTCCACCAGTTCCTGGGTGAGAGTCTGGGACAGCTCAAGCTGGGGCATCTGCAGCAGCTTGATCGCCATCTGCAACTGGGGTGTCAGCACCAGCTTTTGGGAAAGTTTTAATTCAAGACGACCTTCTAGCGCCATCTAGAGCCTGAACTCCTCACCCAGATATACCTCTTTTACCCTCGGGTCCGCGATCAGTTTTTCAGGTGTGCCCTCATTGAGGATCTCACCGTTATTGATGATATAGGCCCTGTCGGTGATCGAAAGGGTGTCTCTCACGTTATGGTCGGTTATGATAATCCCGAGCCCCTTTGATTTCAAATACACCAGCATCTTCTTCAGGTCGATGATCGCAAGGGGATCGATGCCCGCAAAGGGCTCATCGAAGAGGATGAAGATCGGTTTCGTAGCAAGCGCCCTCGCAATCTCCGCCCGTCTCCGTTCTCCCCCGGAGAGCCTGTAACCGTTCCTCTGGGAAAACTCTTCCAGATTGAATTCCTTGAGCAGACGCGAGACCTCGGCATCTATATCAGCCGTAGAAAGCCCTTTGATTTCGAGTACCGCCCTGAGGTTGTCTTCGACTGAAAGTTTCCTGAAGATTGAAGGCTCCTGGGGGAGATAACTCATCCCCATCAAGGCCCTCTTATACATCGGAAGGCCGCTTATGTCTTTCTGGTCCAGAAAAATACTGCCGCAATCGGGCCTGGTGAGTCCCAGGATGCTGTAAAACGTTGTTGTCTTCCCCGCCCCGTTAGGCCCCAGCAGTCCCACGATTTCCCCCGTCGTCACATGGAGATCGATGTTCCTGATAACCACTTTTTTGCTGTAGGTCTTGGAGAGGCCCTTTACATCGAGTAGATGCATTAGTTGTCCTTCTTGTTTTTCAGGAATACCTTGCTTTTTTCGACGTAGGAACGGTCCTGAGATATATAATATGTCATCGTAACGCCGGTCACCACATTTTCGCCGTCCTCGGCCCGGGGCTCGCCGGTGAAGACGACTTTGTCTTCGTCGGCGTAGTAGGTCGCCATCTGCGAGGTGATCAGGCGGCCGCCCTTCAGGAGCCTGACATTCCCCGTCGACTCTATTTTAGTTACGTCCCCGCTGCCTTCCCTGTAAAAGACGAGCATTTTGTCGGCGTAGATGGTCATGTCCGTTGTCTTGGCGACCACCTTTCCCTCAAAGAGCGCGGTATGGGCCTTGTTATCTGAAGTAAGGGTCTCCGAGGTTATATTGATCGGCCCCTTTACCTGCATCTTTTGCTCCTCCGCCGATGCGCCGGCTGAATACAGCAGGACGGACAGAACGCTAATTATGAAAAACTGCTTTAACATCTTTTAGTATCCTCACTGTCTGCGCAGTATTGTCGGCTTCCATTCCGGTGCCTTGAACGCTGAATCTCTTGGCATCTATCTTCACCCCGCCGTCGGCCTTCAGCATGCCGCTTTCGCTGTCGAATCTGGCACCCTCAGAAGTAATAGAGTAGCTGTTTCCTTTGGCCGTAACCTTGCCGTCGACGGAGAGGTCCCGCGCGGTCATGTCGTATAGCCCCTTATCGGCGTATACAGTAATCCCCTTATTTTCGATATTCATTTCTATTCCCGAGAGATATGCCTTATCTCCTTTATCGCTTATGTCGGCCTTGCGGGCGGTCAATGTCCAATCCTCTTTACCGTTTTGCCTGTGGACCAACCTCAGGCCCTCGATGTAAGACTCGCCCTTTTTCAGGGCGTCTGTTTTAGTCCCTCTTTCGCCTTTGATCATATAAAACAGCAAGGAAAACAGCACTACCGAAAGGACGAGTAGCAAGCTTTTCTTCATGCAAAAAGTTTATCATATGCCGAGCATTAAGTAAAGAGCAAATTGGATGCCAGGTTAAATAATTCCAGGTTTTCCAGGGGCTTGCAGGCGGTAAAACAGTGATGCGTTTGCTATCGCATGCCCCTGAGAAGGGCGTTTCTCATCACGTCCACCGGAGGGGATACGGACGTCCAGAGTTCGAAGGCTAGGACCCCCTGCCAAAGGAGCATGCCGAGCCCGTCCATGGTCCGGCAGCCTTTCCGTGCCGCCAGATCGAGAAGAGATGTCTTTTTGTATATCAGGTCGCATACGGTCTGAGTCGGCAACAGCGCTCCGATATCTACCGGGGAAGGGTCGCCTTCTTTGAGGCCGAGCGGAGTTGCGTTGATGATGATGTCGAAACTCCGGGTATCGCCAATCCGTGCAAGGGAAGACACGTTTCCCCTTATCTGAGACAGGTCGGACGCCAGTTTATCGAGCTTCTTCTTATCGATATCGTGAATGAAGAGCCTCTCTGCCTTTTCACTCAGGTAGTATCCTATCGCCCGTGACGCGCCTCCGGCCCCGACAACCAGGACGCTCTTCCCTGCGATCCCGATCCCATTTTCTTCAAGGGAGCGCATGAAGCCCCGGCCGTCTGTGTTATAGCCGGTGAGCCTTTCTTCGCGGTTCACCACGGTATTTACGGCGCCGATAAAGGACGCCTCTTCATTCACCTCGTCGAGGAAGGGTATAACAGCCTCCTTATGCGGCACCGTCACATTCACGCCTGCCATCGTGAGCGCCCTTACCGCCTCGACAGCCTTGCCGAGAGAATCGGGGTGGACGAGAAAGGGGAGGTAGCAGTAATCCAGCCCGAGGTGTTCAAACGCCGCGTTATGCATCGCCGGCGAGAGCGTGTGTTCGACCGGGTAGCCGAAGAGCCCTGTGATCCTTGTCTTGCCTGTTATGTCCATTTCAAGCTCCGTTCTTCGATTCTTGTCTGTAAACTAACTCGTCAGCCGAAATAAATATAGCGTTGCGGCGATGCTCGATCTACTGCCGGCTTTCTGTTTTGAGCCGGTCTTCTATTGCGTCGAGGAGCCCCTGGGGCGTGGACCCTATCCGCACGGTCGTAAGTCCGGTGACCTCTTCGACATCCTTGAGGGAGACGTTGTCGAGAAATATGTCCTCGTCTTCCTTGAGGGCCGCATCCGGGACCAGCAGCACCTTGTAGGAGTCTGTGTTGTCATGGAGTGTCTTGATAACGTCCCTGCCGGTGAGGAGTCCCGTCACGGTCACTGTCGTGCCGAAAAAGTGGTTTTCGACCCGGAGGACATCTACGTGGATGTTCTCCTTGTCCGCCAGACGGTCCGTAAATTTCTTCAGAAAAGGATAAAAAGAAGTGCCGGTGAATGTGAGAAATTTCGTGCCCTGCGGTATTGTCTTCGGTACCCTGACCTTTCTTGACTGACTGAGAAATAGCGGTACCATCCCGACACCGTTTTCGATCTGTGGCAGTGAGCCGTAGTCCTTCAGGTGGGGGAAAGGGAAATCGGCCTTTATATACATCTCGTCCGAGCAATACACGATAGGGTCGCCATGCTTTTTTTGGAACCTTTTCTGAAAGGGCGTCACGACTTCTATTGCCCGAATGGCGTCTTCCTTCGTTACAGGGTCTATCTGCTGTTTCCTGTGCATCGTAAGTCCTACGGGGACGACCGCGGCAGATGAGACATACGGATAGAATTTGTGAAGGTCCTTGATCGTATTCTGCAGTTCCGCCCCGTCGTTGAAGCCGGGACATAGCACGATCTGCGTGTGCATCCGTATTTTCTTGCCGGAAAAGAATTTCAGTTCCTTCATGATGTCCGAGGCCCTGGGGTTTCCTATCATTTTATTGCGCAGGGACTTGTTTGTCGTATGGACGGATATATAAAGAGGACTCAGACGCTGATCGACGATCCTCTTGCGGTCGCATGAATCGATGTTGGAGAGGGTCATATAGTTCCCATAGAGGAAGGAAAGCCGGTAGTCCTCGTCCTTTATATAGAGGGGCCTCCTCAGTCCCTTCGGGAGCTGCTTTACGAAACAGAATATACAGTTGTTCCTGCATGTCTTTACTTTGAAGGGCTTGACCGTGATCCCGGGGTCGCTTCCGTCCTCGGTCTTGATCTGCACCCTGTTTTTTTCCCCGCCGCGGCTGAATTCAACAAGGAGCCTTGCGGCGCTCCTGAAGAACATGAAATCGATAGCGTCGCGAAGCGAGTGGGAATTTACCGAGAGGAGGACGTCGCCGGGCTTCAATCCCGCATTATCAGCCGGACTTCCGGTAAGGACGCTTTCTATTTCTATCCCGCTCCTAGGGCGCATTTGTCAGTTTAAACCCCTTATGGACGTACTGGAGCCCTGAGAGGGCGGTGGCCGCCGCAGTCGCCAGAAAGACCAGATCCGGAAGGGGCGGGAGGGAGGCCACGTTTATTCTTAGCAGGACATAGGCCAGGACGACCAGCTGCGTTGCGATCGCAATCTTGCCCGTCAGTACGGGCTCGATCCTGGAGTTGTGGGTGATCATATAGAGGAGGAACCAGCCGATCACGACGATGACGTCCCTGCTTATTACCGTGATCGCAAGCCATTTGGGAATCCAGCCGTACACGGCGAAGAGGATGAATGACGAGATGAGGAGAAATTTGTCCGCCAGCGGGTCCAGAAAGGTCCCGAGGGCGGTTTTCTGGTTTGCGAGACGGGCGGAGAGGCCGTCGAGCATATCCGTCAATGCAGCCGCAACAAAAAGGTAGAGGGCGTATCTGTATTTTTGGTACAGAATGGCCGTAATGAATACCGGGATGATGACGATCCTTGTAATAGTTAATGTGTTAGGTATGTTGAATACGCGCAAAGGCCCCCCCGGAGAAATATTGTCTACGGTATATTAAAAGGCGCCCGGTCAAACGCCAGTTTCAGCCCGAGTTTATTATAACATCCTGTCCGCATTTTTCCATCGAGATAGGATTTCATCATCTCGGCATGGCATCGTTCGACCTTGAACCCGTAATCGACGGCCTGCGTGACGGACTTGTCGATATATCTTTCGGCCAGGGCCTTTTTGCCCTCGAGAAGTGCGACCTCTCCAATGCCGAGCATGCAGTAGATGAGTCCCCTCGGGTCCTTCGTCTTTTTGAAAAGGTCCTGGGCGGTCCTGAAACAGTATCGTGCTTTCTCATAATCTCCCAGCATCTTGTGGGTGGTCCCCATACTCCAAAGCGTATAGGAATAGCTGACCCTGTCGCCGATTTTCTTGTAAAGCGCAGAGGCGCGGGAGAAATTCGACAGCGCTTTTTTGTATTCGTCAAGCATCCGGTACGCGTTCCCGGTCCCGCAATATGAATAGGCGGTCCCGAATATGTCCTTCAGTTCCGAAAACAGCTTGTTGGCGTCCCTGTAGTATGCGAGCGACTCCGGAAAGAGGCCTGCGATACGATGGGTGCCCCCGAGGCCGCAGAGGCAGTATCCGACGGACGGTTTGAGCCTCAATTGCCTGAATATATTCAGCGCCCCTTTATATTCGCGTATCGCCTCAGGAATATCTCCCTTGATACGAAGGGCGCCTGCTATGGCCCATAACGAGAAGGCAACCGCCTGCCTGTCATTTTCTTTCCTGTAAAAGGTCATGGCCTTTTTTAATGCTATCAGCGCGTTTTTCCAGTCTCCTTTTCCCCTCAGGGACAGTCCTATGTTCGTTTCCGCGTCCGCGACGGCTGTCATATCGCCGATCTGTTTCCCAAGGACGACCGCTTCGGAATAGGACTTCCCGGCGAGATCGTAGTTGCCGATCATCCTGTGCACATCGCCTATCGAAAGCCTGCAGTCGAGCACTGCCTGCATGTCGCCGAGAGACGAGTATCCGCGGAGGGCCTTTCTGAAGAAATCCAGAGACTCCGTGTAGAGGCTCTTCTGCCTCAGCGACTCGGCTCTTTCAAAGTACCGTTGTATTTCCGAGCAGTCCATTCAGTTTCTCCATGGTCGAGGCGTAATTGCCAGATTTAAAAAAGGCGGACCCCATCACGAGGATGTCCGCGCCGGCCGCGGAGATCTCCTTTGCATTCCCCGTCTTCACGCCGCCGTCCACTTCAATGAGCAGGGGATATCCCGCATCCGAGATCGTTTTCCGGAGCAGTCTGAGTTTATCCAGTGTGCCGGGGATGAACTCCTGCCCCCCGAAGCCAGGGTTGACCGACATGATAAGGACGACATCAACGTCGGCAAGGATATTGTCGAGTGTCCAAACCGGCGTGGCCGGGTTTATAGAAACGCCCGCTTTTATCCCGCCTTCCTTTATCGCCTGGACGGACCTGTGTAGATGGACTGCCGCCTCGAAATGCACAGTCAGGATGTCCGCGCCGGCTGAGATGAAATCTTTCAGATACCTGTCGGGGTCCTCTATCATCAAATGCACGTCCAGGGGGAGCCGCGTGATTTTCCGTATTGATTCGACGACGGCAGGCCCGATGGTTATGTTCGGCACGAAATGACCGTCCATGACATCGATGTGAAGGAGGTGGGCGCCCGCATCTTCCGCTGCCTTTATCTCTTCCCCTAACCTTGTGAAGTCGGCAGAGAGTATGGATGGAGCTATTTTGATCATTGAGAATTCCCTTCCTTTAGCTCGAGATACACCTTCTCGCCGGCCTTGAGGATCACCCCCGGCTTCGGCTTCTGGGCCTTTATGAAATCTCCCGTGCCTTTCGTCTCGACCAGCAGGCCGATTTTCTGGGCCGTTTCCTTTGCCTCATCGAGACTCTTTCCCTGGAAATCAGGACAGTAATACGTTAACTCATGGGGCCCGACACTGACAAGCACGGTGATCGGCCCGTCGAGCCTCTCGTCCGGCTCCGGGCTCTGTGCCACTATCTTTCCTTTTTCGACCGAGTCGGAGTGGATGTTTATTACTTTTCCTATTCTCAATCCCTTCTGGACCAGCACCCCCTCCGCATCTCCGAGCGTTCCATTCACGAGGATGGGAACCGAGTAGACCTTCGGCCCCTTGCTGACCACGACCTTTATCGCCCTCTTTTCTTTCACCTTATTTCCCGCGGGGACATCCTGTCTGAGTATCTTTCCGCTCATGACAGTTGAGTCGTAGTCCTCACCTTCGATTCTCACGTAAAGACCGGCTTTACTGAGGGCCTCATTTGCTTCAACAAGCGACATGTTAGTCAGCGAAGGGACTTCCACGGTCCTGCTGAAACTCAGCGCCTTGAAGGTGATGTATCCGAACGTAAGCCCCAGCAGCACGAAGATCGCGAAGAAGAGGGGGACCCTGATGAAGCTGTTCATTTTTTTCTGCAAAGCGCCACCCCGAAGAAACCGTCCATGGTGTGCAGGTGCGGATATGTTCTCAAGAAGCCATCATGCATAAAACTTTTCAAAAATTGTGCCTCAGCATCTATAATACGGAATTCCTTCGAGGTCTTCAAGAATTCATTTATGACCTGCTCCCCCTCCTCAGGCTCCATCGAGCATACCGAATAGACCAGTCTGCCGCCTTCTTTCAACAACCGTGACACTGCGTGAAGCAGATGTAGCTGCTTTGTCCTGTATCCTTCAAGGTCTTTGGACTTCCGCCGGTATTTTATGTCCGGGTTACGTCTTATAACCCCCGTGGCGGAGCAGGGCGCATCGAGGAGCACCCTGTCGAAAGGTCCTGCCCCGCGGAGTGTGGCGGCATCCTGATTGATTATGATTACCGACTTTATCCCGAGTGCCCCGATATTGTCACGGAGCATGTCTATCCTTTTGTCGTCTTTCTCAACCGCGGTGATTTCGCCCGTGTCCCGCATAAGCTGCGCGATGTGAGTGGCCTTGCCTCCCGGCGCGGCACAGGCGTCCAGAACCTTCTCCCCGGGTTTCGGACCGAGGAGACATGAGATAATCTGAGACGCCTCGTCCTGGACCGCGAAAAGGCCATGGGCAAAGACCAGCTCAGTGTGGCTGCGGACATGCTTCAGCGTAATGCCGTCCGGAGAAAATCCGGTCGCCGCCGCCTCGACTTCATGCGCGGCAAGGAGCTTAATGAGGTCCTGCCGCGTAGACCTAAGGGTGTTTACTCTTATAGTCATCGGCGGTACCCTGTTGTTCGCCTCGGCGAGCTGGAGCGCCCCCTCTTCACCGAACCTGCGTATCCATCTCTTGACGAGCCATTTAGGATGGGAAGTGTTTACCGCTATGTTCGATACCGGGTCTTCCAGCGGAAGAGGCGGAGCAAAACGATCTCTCTGCCTGAGTACGTTCCTCAGCACCGCGTTGACTAAAGACGGTTTGCCGTAGCGGGAAGAGGATTTCTCCATCTCGACCGATTCGCTGACGACCGCCCAGTCAGGGACCCTCATGAAATATAATTGGTACAGGGCGGCCCTGAGGTTGCTACGCGTGAAATCCCCGGCCTTAGCCGGATTCTTCAGGAAATGGCCCAATATCCAGTCGAGGGTGTCCCTGTACCTGAGCACCCCGTAAACGATCTCCATGATGAACGACCTATCCCGTTTGTCGAGATGCTGCGAGAATGCGTCGACGGCATATTTCGGTCTCACATCTCTTGAGAGGATATCGATGAGGGCCCTTACGGCCGATGAGCGGGTATCTGACACGGAAGGATTACTAAGACTCGTCTTTGACGACTGAGGTTATCTTCAGCCTGCCGTCTTCTACCGCGAAATCCGCGCGTAGGCGCTGAGTGATTTTTTTGACCGTGGTGCTCTTCCTGGGACTGAAGTCCACCTCCCATATAACGGTCGCGCTTGCACCGGCAGGGCCGGTCCTGAGGTCTTCGACTCTGTAGGTGAGCGACTTGTAATCGACCTTTTCCCACTGCTCGACGATGTTCTCCTTTTTCTCCCTTGATGCGAGATAGCCCTTTGAATACCTCGACCTCCAGAGTGCAGGGTCTTTTCTGAGGTTCGCCGTCCTTATGTCGTCGAGCAGGCCGTCGATGTCGCGTTCGCCGATCACCCGGAGGTTCTCCGCCTTGGTTTCCGACCGGGAGCCCGCCGACCGGCCCGATGGCAGATTTGGCACGTAGGTGTAAATCAGCAAGGCGGAAATGATCGCGACAGCGGCAATGGCCGGGACAAGGACGATCGGCCTGAGCGTATCCATCAGCCTGAGCGCGGAGGGAGACTTCTTCCCGTCAATCACTGCGAGAATCAGTTTCTTGGTCTTTAATTCCGACGAGAGCATCCTGAAATAACGGCCTCTTTCGTTCGTGAGTCCTAACAGACCCGGCTTTTCGAGTTTCCCGAGATCCGTTTCCAGGGCCGAGATATCATCTCCTAATTTCATTTTCAGGTTATCGAGAGTCATCTCGAGCCGGGTTATTCTTTTTATGAGCTCGTCGATGGCGGTCTCGGCCTTTCCGGCCGCAGCGACAAGTTCGGGATATCCGGGGCCTTCGTTTTCCTGTATCCCGGCGAGAGACTTCTCCTTTTTTTCCAGCCTCCTTTTGAGCTGATCTATCTCCAGGAGGAGGGTGTAGACGAATTTATTTTCGATGTCCACCCTAAGAGAGTCTATCTTTATATCCTCGATCTTTTCATCGGTGACGGCGGGCTCGGGCCGTTCATCCGTTTCTTTTTTAAAGCCTTCCGTCTGAGTGGCAGGCCCCTCCGGTCCGGCCTCAGCAGGTTCAAGCATGGCCGAGCACGTCTCGCAGTAGGGCTGGTCGAAGGGAAAACGCTTCCCGCATTTCGGGCACTGCATAACGATGTTGGGGGTCTCTCCCATGATCACATCGGGCTGATGGCTTCAGAGGCAGGAGAGGGCTTGCGGCCCTTGTCTTGCTTCTTGTCGCTCTTCGGTTTCTTCTCAATCTTCGGCAGGGCCTCAGGCTCCGCCGGCTTTATATCGGGCTTGCGCGGCGTCTCCGCAACAGGCTGCCGCACGGGAGGGGGCGCCGGGGGTTTTTCACGTGTGGCGATATTGGCCAGCAAAGGCCCGAACATCTTAGAGAGAAGCTCCCTTTGAGCATTCGGATCTATCGGCCCGCCCTTATGAGTAAAGTCAGCGGCCTGCCAGAAAAGCAGACGGGAATCTTTTGTAGAGATAAGCTGCACTATGATTTCGCCTCGGTCTACTCCCGTGATGAGAACTCCATTCAGCACCGCATCTGACCGGAGAGAGCGGCCAAGCGTTACAAGTGCTTCGCGTCTGTTGTCGGGTCCCAAAGTGGAGAGGTCAGTTCCGCCTGCGGTGACCACTGAAAGCCCGGGGATCGACAGTGTTTCCTCCGCCAACCCCTTCCAGTTGTTACTATCACTGAAAAAGGTCGCCACTGCCACTGAATGGACCTCTTCAATAAGGTCCCTTTCCATGAGCGGCAGGCTGTTTTTCTGTTCTCCTGCGGTGAACTGCGTCGATGCGCATGCATGAAGCAGGAGCAAGGGCAGGGCGAAGTTTACGAATAAGAACTTTTTAAGATGAGGTAACAATTTCATGTCGGTCATTAAAGAAATATCATTAAAATAATGCCATTCTTTTAAAGAAATTGCAATGTAAGCCCCGAAATCGCAATCCGCCATCAATGAAATAGCGATGATGCAGGAGGACAATATTCTCTCTCATATTCGGCCGAGGGTTTTGTCGACCGGCGCAGAGGAAATGTTTTATACTAATACTATGGCAGTAATGGAGATCAGGAAATACCCGGACAGGGTATTGAAGCAGAAGGCCTCACCCGTCACGGCCCTTGACGGGGATCTGCAGAAACTAATAGACGACATGATCGAGACTATGTATGCGGCCCCGGGTGTCGGGCTTGCGGCGCCTCAGGTAGGGGTGTCAAAGAGGCTGGCGGTCATTGATATAAGCACCAAGGGCACCGAAATGCCCTTGCTGGTCCTCATCAATCCCGTTTTTCTGCTTAAGGAAGGTTCGTTAGAATTCGAGGAGGGATGCCTGAGTCTCCCCGAGTACACCGCGAAGATTGAAAGGGCCGAAAAGGTCGTGGTCCGCACGACGGACAGAAAAGGCAAGGAGTTCGAGATAGAGGCCGAGGGGCTCCTCGCGATCGCGCTCCAGCATGAGATAGACCATCTCGACGGTCTCCTGCTGATAGACAGGATCAGCCCGATAAAAAGGGAATTCTTCAAAAAACGTTATCAGAAGAAAATCAAGTCAGGGAAATAGGGCCTTGCGGATCGTTTTTTTTGGAACTCCTGATTTCGCCGTCCCTTCTCTCAAGGCGCTTCTGGATTCCGGAGACGATGTCGTTGCTGTCGTTACTCAGCCGGACAAGGTAAAAGGGCGCGGCCGCCTTCTGTCACAGCCTCCTGTAAAAGGGCTTGCCCTGTCGAACGGCATCCCTGTCTTACAACCCCGAAATATCAGGACCGGTTCTTTTCTTGAAGAGTTGTCCCTGCTCAAGCCCGGGGCGATTGCGGTCGTCGCCTATGGAAAGATCGTCCCTCCCGCGGTTTTGAAACTTCCGCCTCTGGGTTGTGTCAATGTCCACGCCTCGCTCCTCCCGGCATACCGTGGGGCCGCGCCGATCCAATGGGCTATCATCAACGGAGAGAGAAGAACAGGCATCACCACAATGCTTATGGACGAGGGTCTCGATACAGGGGATATCCTCCTCCAGAATGAGACCGAGATACTCGATGAGGACAATGGCCTTACTCTCGGCAAAAGGCTCTCCGAAGTGGGAGCCTCTCTTCTGCCCGGGACACTTGAGGGTTTGAAGGCGGGTACCGTGAACCCGAGACCCCAGACCGGCGAACCGAGTTTTGCCCCGCCGCTTAAAAAGGATGACGGCAAAATAGACTGGTCTTTGCCGGCCAGGAGGATATTCGACCTGATACGGGGGACCTATCCATGGCCGGGCGCTTATTGTTATCTTAAGGGAAGCCGGCTTGTAATCCTGCGGGCGAAGGCGCTGGACCATGAAAAGACCGGTACACCCGGAAGGATAGAGATGATCGGGTCCGAAGGTGTCCTTGTCTCGACAGGCAGAGGGATTTTGGCTATCATGGAAGTGAAGCCTGAAGGAAGGAATTCCATGTCTGCGGAGTCCTTTATGCACGGCCGGCGGCTGAAAGAGGGGGCTTTTTTCGATGCTTAACAAAACGCTCAGGGGACTGGTCCTTAAGGTGCTTTATCCTTTTCTTATGTTTCTCGGCGCCTTTTTCAAGAAGAGGAGAGAGGGCTTTCAGCGTTATGTGATCTCTCTCAACAACAGGCTTATCCGCAGACGGAAGTTCAGTACGAAAAAGATACTTATCCTGCTTCCGCACTGCCTGCAGATAGACAAGTGCACGATCAGACTTACCCATAATATCCATAACTGCGAACGGTGCGGGAGATGCGAGATAAAGGACCTTATAGGGATCGCCGAAGAAAACGGCCTCGATATTTCCGTGGCGACGGGAGGCACCATCGCCAGGAAGATCGTGATGGATTCCAGGCCGGAGGCGATTGTTGCGGTGGCCTGCGAACGCGATCTTTCGAGCGGGCTTGTAGATACCTTTCCCCTCCCTGTCATGGGCATCTATAACGAGCGGCCGTTCGGCCCGTGCTTCAATACCTGCGTCGACCTCGAAAAGGTAAAAGAGGCGATACGGTTCTTCAGCGGGAACTGAGAAGAAAGCTTAATCTGCATCCCTGACTCAGCTCCTCCAGACTTGCCGGACCCGTGTTTGTTTCCCCTTCGGGTGATGAATTATTCCAATCATTTTCTCTATATTTTCAAATTTGACTGTTCACCGTGACTTGATATACTGCAGGTATGGAGTTGTTCCTTTTAATGAGCGGATAATGCGTCGATAACAGGTTCGTGAGATATTCAAGGCGAATGATTTTTAGAGGAGGGTCGTATGTGTGAGATATCCCATGAAAACCCCGGACCCGGCGTGAAGAAGTTGCCGGTTGACGATGCGGTGGGAACGGTCCTCGCCCATGACATTACAGAGATACGGCCCGGAGAGTTCAAGGGCCGCGCCTTTAAGAAAGGGCATGTCATCAGGAAAGAAGACGTGTGTCATCTCCAGAGACTCGGAAAGGAACATCTCTTTGTGCTGGATATCGCAGATGATGAGATGCACGAAGACGATGCAGCCTATGCGCTTGCGAATGCCCTCATGGGCGACGGAGTGAAGATAAAGGGAGAACCGAGGGAAGGGAAGATAACTATCGTCGCTGAGATGGACGGTCTTCTTAAGATCGATAAAGACGCGCTTCTGGCCTTCAACATGCTCGGGGATGTAATGTGTGCGACGCTCCATAGCAATTCGATTGTGAGAAAGGGGCAGACGGTCGCAGGCACAAGGGCGATACCATTGGTCGTAAAGAGGAGAATTGTTGAGGAGGCCGTGAGAATATGCGCCTCCCTTGATAAGGGGGGGATGGGGGGGGTTCTTCAGGTAAAGGAAATCAGAAAGCCGAAGGCAGGCGTAGTTATTACAGGGAACGAGGTATATTACGGCAGGGTTAAGGACGCCTTTTCATCCGTCATAACAGAGAAGATAAAGGCGATCGGCGGTGAGGTTGTCGGAATATACTACGCCCCTGATGACGAATCATTCATCGAGGCCAGACTTAGGGAACTGGTATATGCCGGCGCCGATTTGCTCATTACGACCGGCGGGATGTCTGTTGACCCCGATGACGTAACGAGGTTTGCAATAAGGAACTTGGGAGCGACCGACATTACATACGGTTCGGCTGTATTGCCGGGGGCGATGTTTCTGATAGCGTATGTCGAAACAATTGTGAGGGATTCGGAGGTCGGCAAAAAGACAATTTCTGATCCCCGGTCATCAATCCCTGTCTTAGGCATCCCGGCATGCGGCATGTATGCAAAGGCGACGGTATTTGACCTTGTTCTGCCGAGGGTACTTGCAGGTGAAAGGATCGGCAGGAGAGAGCTCGCAGAGCTCGGGCATGGCGGCCTCTGCATGAAATGCGAGAGGTGCGGGTATCCGGTATGCCCTTTTGGAAAATAGCGGGCCCGAAGTTGAACAGTAGTGTGAGCATAATTTCCGGTAAGATCAAGACCGCTGCGTGAAGTTGTAACGCCTGCCGATGTGTACTATGCCTAGGGGCTGCGGGGAAGGATGCAACCTCCTCATTAATCTTGACAACAATAAACCATCATGGTATAAAATTGTAACCTGTCTTGGCGGGTAACAGCACGCACTGTAAGGGAAAAAGGAGGATTAAGCAGTATGTCGGCAGAAGGTACTATCAAGTGGTTCAATGAAAAGAAAGGGTATGGCTTTATCCAGCAGGACAACGGTCAGGATATCTTTGTCCATTACTCTTCGATTGAGGGGGATGGTTTCAAGACCCTTGCAGAAGGACAGAGGGTGAAATTTGAGATTGAGGAAGGGGCAAAAGGACCCAAGGCGGTCAACGTCGCAAAAATTTAACCGAAAATATATCTGACGGCTTTCTTTCGGGCCCGTCTCATGAGTTTTTTTCATGAGATGGGCCTTTGATTTCTGTCCCGCACCATTTGACAAAGTCCGGCGATTTATTTATTTTTAATAACCATGAGGCTCCCTGACTGGATAAGGACGCAATGCCGTGCGGACCTGCATGAAACCAAGCTTATTTTGAGGAAGCACGGGATCACGACGGTCTGCGAAGAAGCACGGTGCCCTAACAGGGGAGAATGTTTTTCGAAGCCGACCGCCACGTTCATGATACTTGGCTCACACTGCACAAGGAACTGCGGGTTTTGTTCGGTCGATTCCTCGACGCCGGGACCGCCGGAGGAAGACGAGCCTGAGAATATTGCACTGGCTGCGGAAGAGATGGGACTGCAGTATGTCGTCATCACTTCGGTCACGAGGGATGACCTCGCAGACGGCGGCGCAGGGCATTTCGCAAAGACGATATCGGCGGTCAGGAGAAGACTGCCATTAGCTAAGATCGAGGTCCTGACACCCGACTTTCAGGGCGATCCGGGGGCGCTCCGGACTGTTCTCGAAGCCCTGCCCGATGTCTTTAATCACAACATCGAGACGGTCGAACGCCTCTATCCGCATGTCCGGCCGCAGGCGATCTTCCGGCGCTCACTTGCTGTATTGAGAGAGGCCAGGACAATCGCCCCTGCTATCCCCACCAAATCCGGTTTCATGCTCGGTCTCGGCGAAGATCGGGAGGAGGTCCTTGAACTCTTGAAAGAACTGAGGCAGGCAGGATGCGATGTGATCACGATAGGACAGTATCTGAGGCCGACGAGGAACAACCTTCCTGTGGTAGAATACCTGCACCCCGAGGTCTTCGCTTATCTGAGAACAAAGGCCCTCGGTATGGGCTTCACCTATGTGGCGTCCGGCCCGCTCGTCAGGAGCTCGATGAACGCGGCGGAGATGTATACCCCGGACCCTGGACCGCAGCGCCTGGCTTTGTGAGGAGGAGATACTGAATGTTTGAATTCAACAGGATCAAAAGGCTGCCGCCCTATGTGTTCGCGATAGTGAACAACCTCAAGATGGAGGCGAGGCGAAAGGGCGAAGACATCATCGATCTCGGCATGGGCAACCCTGACGGGGCCACGCCGAGGCATATTGTAGATAAACTGGTAGAGGCGGCCAAAAAGCCGAAAAATCACCGGTACTCCGCCTCGAAAGGGATCACTCAGCTGAGGATGGCGATATGCGAGTGGTATAAGAGGAGGTACGACGTCAACCTCGATCCTGAATCGGAGGCGGTGGTGACGATAGGTTCGAAAGAGGGATTATCTCATTTGGTCCTCGCTACGGTGGGTCCGGGCGATATTGTTTTGACTCCTACTCCGGCATATCCGATACACCCTTACAGCGTGATCATAGCCGGAGGCGAGGTGAGGACCGTCCCCATAGGTGCGGGGATAGACTTCTTCGAAGAGATGGAGAAGGCATATAAAACCACATGGCCGAGGCCGAAGATGCTGATCATGAACTTCCCCCATAATCCGACAACGCAGGTTATGGAAGGCCTCGACTTTTTCAGAAAGATCGTTTATTTCGCGAAAGAGAACAAGTTGATCGTCCTTCACGACCTGGCATATGCCGACCTCGTTTATGACGATTATAGGGCCCCGAGTTTTCTCCAGGTCCCGGGTGCAAAAGATGTGGGCGTGGAATTTTTCTCTCTTACAAAAAGCTATTCCATGGCCGGATGGAGGGTGGGGTTCTGCTGCGGAAACAAAGAGATCGTCGGCGCATTGATAAAGATAAAGAGCTACCTCGATTACGGCATGTTCCAGCCCATCCAGATCGCAAGCATCGTAGCGCTCCGCGGACCCCAGGACTGCGTAGAGGATATTCGGGGGGTTTATGAGCGGAGAAGGAACGTGCTGGTTAAGGGGCTCAAGCAGGCGGGCTGGAAAATAGAGCCGCCGAAGGCGACGATGTTCGCCTGGGCGGAGATACCGGATGCGTTCAAGAAAATGGGATCTCTCGAGTTCTGCAAACTCCTTATCAGGAAAGGCGGCGTGGCCGTGTCTCCCGGTATCGGGTTCGGTGAAGGAGGAGATAATTTTGTGAGGTTTGCGCTCGTCGAGAACGAACACAGGATAAGACAGGCCACGGCCGGAATAAAGAGGGTATTGAACAAATGATAAATGTTGGGATTATAGGCTTTGGGACAGTAGGGACAGGGACAGCGAGTATTCTCCTGAACAACAGGGGCCTTCTCAGGGAAAGGACCGGCATAGACATCAATCTCAGGAGGATAGCCGACCTCGATATCAAGAGAGACAGGGGCATCAGGCTGCCGAAGGGGATGCTCACCGCGAAGGTGGATGAACTCCTGGGCGACCCTGATATCCATATCGTGGTCGAACTCATCGGAGGCACGACGATTGCGAAAGACCTCATCCTCAAAGCCATCAACAGCGGGAAACATGTGGTCACGGCCAACAAGGCGCTTCTTGCTACACACGGGGCCGAGATATTCAGGGCCGCAGGCAAACGGAACGTCGAGTTGGGTTTCGAGGCTTCGGTGGCCGGCGGGATACCGATCGTAAAGGTCATCAGGGAGGGGCTGGTGGCCAACAGGATAAAGGCCGTGTACGGTATCATCAACGGCACCACGAACTATATCCTTACCAAGATGACCGAGGAAAAGGCGGAATTTTCAGAAGTCCTGAAGGAGGCACAGAAGCTCGGATATGCAGAGGCTGACCCCACCTACGATATAGAGGGGATAGATTCGGCCCACAAGCTCGCAATCCTTGCCTCGCTTTCCTACGGCCCCCGGTTCAGCATCAAGGACGTGTACCGTGAGGGCATATCCTGGATATCTCCAATGGACATCGAATTCGCCCGCGAGCTCGGATATAAACTCAAGCTTTTAGCAATAGCGAAGGAGTCGGACGGTAAGGTAGAGCTAAGGGTCCACCCCACAATGGTGCCCGAGGAATATCTTATTTCAAAGGTGGACGGAGTATTCAACGCGGTATATGTGGAAGGCGATGCCGTGGGATCGACCCTGTATTACGGGAGGGGCGCCGGAGACATGCCTACGGGGAGCGCGGTTGTAAGCGATATCGCAGATATAGCGAGGAATATAGTAACGAACTCCGTCGGCAGGATCTCACTGGACTCTTCCGGGAAGAAGAAGAATCTCATGAAGATGGATGACGTCCAGTCTATGTACTACTTCAGGTTTTCGGCGATCGATAAGCCCGGCGTATTATCGAAGATCTCCGGAATACTGGGGAAATACAATATCAGCATCGTCTCCGTTATCCAAAAGGGAAGACATGAGGGGAAGGCCGTGCCGCTCGTGGTACTTACCCACAAGGCAAGGGAAAAAAATGTCCTTGCTGCGTTAAAAGAGATAAACAGGCTCTCGATGGTGGCAGGCAAGAGCGTTTTTATAAGGGTAGAGGGGAAAGAGGCAGGCCGTTAGGCCTAAAAATTATAGAACCATACTCAGGACTTCCCCCGTGACGGATGCTCTTGCGAACTCCCGAGACAAGGATCCTTAGTATGGCTCCAGTATAGCTTATTGCGATACCCCAGATTCGGGAAACCCCTGAGCTCTTTTTTATAATGGGTGCTTCGATAGATGCTTCAGGCTTCCTCTTGCGAGGCATGCACACCACATCTAACTCCCGCTCCCTGACCCAGTGGCTTACTCCTCTGGTTTAACCCGTCCGGGGCAACGCAAGCTCTATATCTCCATGTCTAATTATATTTTAGCTCGCCTAAAGCGGTCCGTCAAGAACGAAAACCGGTCGTTGAAATTTTTTCTGACAAGTCTGTCCCAGGACCGCCATTCCCATCGGGGGCAGTCATTCCCGCGCCATGCCTGCCGGCAGGCAGGAAGGCGGGAATCAGGTCCTTTCAGTGGGTTTCATCGGCAGATCGCAGGCTAGGGATTGCTTTTGCGGGAATAGTGAGATATGTTTATGGCGTGTGCGGACCCGTTATATTTCAGTGGCTTATTATCTCAAGAAAAGGAAAGGGGAGAACAATGAAGACTCATTTGAGAATGACTATTATCTGCATGGTGTGCATGGGTGCTTTTCTATGGTGTCTTGGCTCGGCCGAAGCGGGGCAGGCGGACTGGAAAGTCCTTCAGCAGAGTACTTATGGCGACACTTTGTCTTATGATGCCGCGAGCGTAAAACATACGGAGAGCAATACGATAACGGTTTGGGCCAAAACTCAAAGCAGCGAGTATCTTTACGAAATAGATTGCAAAAATAAGAAAGCGCGCTTTCTTGAGGCAGCCGGCGCCGCCGGATCAGAGTGGTTCACTATTACGGGCGGAGGAGACGAATTGCTGTACAAAGCAGTGTGTCCTTGAATTAATAGTAAGATAGCCGACTCGGCATTCTTTTTCTAAACTTTTACACCGAAAGGAGATTGCCATGAAAAATATACCCAATGAGACAACTGGGAAGCTTCGGAGCAAAGTGAAGGGCCGGATAGTCCTACCCGGTGATCCGAGTTATGACGAGGTTCGCGAAATATGGAATGCAATGATTGACCGGCGGCCGGCTGTCATCGTGCAGTGCGCAGAAGCCGGTGACGTTCCACATGCAATCTCTTTTGCACGCGAGAATGGGCTCGAGATATCAATTCGAGGTGCAGGGCATAACATTGCGGGAAACGCTTTATGTGATAACGGCTTGATGATCGATTTTTCAAACATGAAGAATGTCCGCGTTGATGCCGCTAAGAGGCGCGCATATGTTGAACCCGGGGCCACATTGGCTGATTTTGACGCAGCGGTGCAGAAACATGGGCTGGCCACACCAGTGGGGATCAATTCGACCACGGGCATTTCAGGGCTGACGCTGGGTGGCGGGTTCGGCTGGTTGACACGCAAATACGGCATGACCATTGACAATCTCATCTCAGCAGATGTGATCACCGCGGACGGCAAGAAAATACGAGCAAGCGAAAACGAGAATGCCGACCTGTTCTGGGCAATTCGAGGCGGCGGCGGGAACTTCGGGGTCGTCACCCGGTACGAATTCAAACTCCATCCAGTGGGCCCTGAAATCCTGGCCGGGCTGCTTGTTTTTCCGTTCGGGCAGGCCAAGCAGGTGCTGACACGATATCGCGAATTTATAGAATCCGCACCTGAGGACCTCAGTGTGTGGGTCGTGTTACGTCAGGCCCCGCCGTTGCCATTTCTTCCGGAAGACGTTCACGGCAAGGAAGTGGTTGTCCTTGCCATCTTCTATGCCGGGGATGTTACCCAGGGTAAAAAGCTGATCGAGCCTTTGCGCCATGTTGGTGACCCCCATGGCGAACACATCGGGACTCAACCATACACGCTATGGCAGAAGGCTTTTGATCCGCTGCTTACGCCCGGCGCCAGGAACTACTGGAAATCCCATAATCTCACAGTACTTGGCGATGACGCGCTGGACACGATGATCGGGTATGCGGGCAGGCTGCCCTCGCCTCAATGTGAGATCTTCATCGGGCTCGTTGCCGGCGCAGCCAATCGCGTTCCGGCAGATTCCATGGCATATGCCAATCGGGACGCAAAGTTCGTACTTAATGTGCACGGACGATGGGACCAGGCAGCAGACGATGAGAGGTGTATTGCATGGGCACGTGAGTTTTTTAAAGCCTCTGCACCCTATGCGTCCGGCGGCGTCTATGTCAATTTCATGACCGGAGACGAAGCCGACCGCATCGCAGCGGCTTACGGGACGAACTACGACCGTCTGGTACAGATCAAGAAGAAGTACGATCCCGAAAATTTTTTCCATCTGAACCAGAACATCAAGCCGTAACCTATATAAAATAGTTCGAGCATTCGTTCGAAAGGGAACGCTACAAGTTTAAAAGTAAGACAACTGATATCAAACACATAACCTGTGTTACGTCCAAAAGATGACACTACCAGTTCACGCTACTCTGCAGGGACAAGTACGAGATCACCCGCGGAGGATGAATTCTCCAGATTCATCGCAATTATCGAATATCATTGACTAACTGTATGAGACCTGCTAACCTAAAACTATAATTTTAGAAGTTTTTGCCGTTTATGAGGCCACAAAGACTTTTTGACTTTGCGGCCTTTTTTATTTGCTGAGACCTTCTGAGATTTAATCTAGAGATAAAGGAGGTACAAGAAATGGCACAAGGAACTGTGAAGTGGTTTAACGACAGCAAAGGTTTTGGCTTTATTACAAATGAAGACGGAAGTGAAGCGTTTGTCCACCATACGTCCATCCAGGGCAATGGCTTTAAAAGCCTTGCCGAAGGTGACAGGATCAGCTTTGATACTGAAAATGGTCCGAAAGGTCCTAAGGCGATAAACGTTGTCAAACTGTAGTTAACCGAATGAGGCCCTTTTCTCGATAAAGGGGCTTCATCACTCGGAAGACATATGAACATAAACTGGCATAGCAGGAAGACTGCGGCAAGGACGGAAAGGATGTGGGAAAAGGGGATCTCGGTTGTGAGGGCGATGGTTCTTCAACAGGTCATTCAGGTATTGTTTATAAGGGTGCCATAAAATACGTTTAATCGTTGCCAATCAAACGCTTTGAAGTCGATGGGACTGTCGAGATCTGCGCATCACAAAAAACCGTATCCACCGACGCATGATGGTCCAAAGCACACGGACATCACGTTCAGGTCGGTCTCGTCTTTGTCTTAATATTAATTATAAAAAATATTACCTTTCGGGAGGAGTCATGAAGATGAAAAAGCAGGACAAAAAGATTATGATAAAAGAAGCCGGCGGAAACAAGGCGGAAATTACCGGGAAAAATCAAACTGTGGGAAAACCTTTAAAAACCGAGAAACTTCTGGCGAAGAAACCCTTTGCTGAGAAAGCCAGAGCAGCGGAGAAACCCGCTGTCACCGAGAAACCCAAAACGGCTGCAAATTCTGCAGCCCGTGAAAATCCGAAAGCAGAACCCCCTGGGATCAAGAAAAAGTATCTTGAGGCGCGCAATATTTGCGAGGTCACATTCAGATTGCCTAGTGAGGCTTCACTCGGGGCCAGGAAGGTAAGCGTAGTCGGAGATTTTAATAACTGGGAGAAGGAGGCCACCCTTTTAACGAAGCAGGAAAACGGCGACTTCATTATAGCACTCGAGCTCGATGCAGGGAAGGAATACCGTTTCCGCTATCTCATTGATGGCCAGCGGTGGGAAAATGACTGGCATGCGGACAAATATGTCAAGGGTCCCTATGATGTCGAAGACTCGGTAGTATACGCATGCGTTGCCGGTTAAAATGTAAAAATGTTCGCACATACAAGTACAAACCCCAGCCCTAAGAGGCGGGGCATTATGACACAGCCTAAGGCGGTGCAGGCAATGGCAAGTCAATGGCCAAAGGATAAGGGAGCGCCTTCGCGTCTCCCTTATAACCCTCTGTGTACCTGTAATCCGAGTAGACTTGAATTAACCAGAATGAATATCGTTTCATAATTACCCCCCTCCGGCTCCCGGCATGGAGAATGCGCAGGGTAAGCGCAAGAAGGAGAAGAAATGCTGATAACGAAATCAGACAAGCCAGAAGTGATGAGGGTAATACTCAAAGACGGCCAGACCTTCAAGGTGAGGCCCATAACACCTGACGACAGAGGAAAGCTCAAGGACCTGTTCTACCGGCTGAGTCCCCAGACGCGTTACTTCCGATTCGGGTACGCGAAAGACCATATCAGTGACCAGGAACTTTCCCACTTTACAGAGGTGGACCCGCCCGCCATGTACGCATATGCCGGACTGACCGGCGAAGGCGAAGACGAAAAGATCAGGGCCATCGGCCGGTGGTTCCTCACTGCCGAGAAGAGGACTGCAGAGATAGCCTTTGTTGTTGAAGACAATGTACAGGCCAGGGGCATCGGCACCGCACTGCTTGAGATACTCGCGGAAACCGCCTTTACGTACAGGATAAATAAGTTTGTTGCCCAGGTCCTTCGCGAGAATACGCGCATGCTCAGAGTATTCGAGGAGAGCGGCTTTATCATGACCAAGAGGGTTCATGAGGGCGATTACGAGTTAACCTTCGATCTCGATCAGCAGGAGGAGTTCTCGAAACGTCAGGCCTTCCGGGAGCATATCGCCCGTTCGGCCGGAATGCGCAGGATGCTGTACCCTAAGAGCATCGCCGTGATCGGCGCATCCCGTGATCCCGAAAGTGTGGGTGGAAAGGTGTTCCGCAATCTCCTTTACAACAATTTCGGCGGCACGATTTTCCCCGTCAATCCGAGGGCGGCGGCGATAAACGGTGTCATGTGCTATCCGTCGGTGACTGGCATACCCGGAGATGTTGACCTCGCGGTAATAGTGGTACCGGCAAAAAGAGTTCTCGATGTGGTCGAAGAATGCGGCAAAAAGGGCGCCTGGGGTGTTGTCATAATATCCGCAGGGTTTGGTGAGAGCGGTCCGGAGGGCAAGGAAAGACAGAGGCTTCTAAGGGAAAAAGTCCTTTCCTTCGGGATGAGGTGCGTCGGGCCCAATTGCCTCGGTATTCTGAATACCGACCCGGAGGTGAACCTTAACGCTACGTTTGCGCCTATGACCCCGCCGCGCGGAAACCTGAGCATCGGTTCGCACAGCGGCGCTCTCGGCCTGGCGCTGCTCGATTATGCGAAGAGCAACAACCTTGGCATAGCGCATTTTGTGAGTCTCGGCAACCGCATTGATATCTCCTCCAATGACCTCCTGGAGTTCTGGGAGGACGACGCGAATACCAGAGTCATCCTTCTCTATCTCGAGAGCTTCGGCAATGTCCGGAAGTTCAGCCGGATCGCACGTCGCGTCTCGCGCAAAAAACCGATCATCGCGGTGAAGTCGGGCCGGAGCGATGTGGGGGGCCGGGCCGCAAGCTCCCACACAGGCGCGCTCGTTGTGTCCGACGTGGCTGTGGATGCACTTTTCAGGCAGGCGGGCGTGATCAGGGTCAATACGATCGAAGAGATGTTCAACGTCGCAAAGTTACTGGCCCATCAGCCACTCCCGCAGGGTCCCAGAGTGGCGATACTTACGAACGCAGGAGGTCCCGGCGTTCTTGCTGCCGACGCCGCAGTCGGCTGGGGCTTGTCCGTACCAACGCTTTCGGAAGAAACCCGAAGAAAGTTATCCGCGATCCTGCCGGAAGAGGCGGCGCTCGCGAATCCCGTTGATATGATCTCCTCCGCGCCCGGAGAGCAGTTCGAAAAATCCCTCAGAGTATTGCTCGAAGACCCTGATGTCGATGCGGTAATTGTGATCAATATCCCGATCAGACAGCCTGAAGAAATAGCGGCGGGCATCAAGAAGGCGATGGTGGAGTATAAGGGAGAAAAGCCTGTGCTTGCCTGCTTCATGATGTCCGAGGCTTCAGGTGTCAACCTCCGTTATGAGAGCGATGCTCTCGTGCCCGTTTATAAGTTCCCTGAAGAGGCAGTGCAGGCCCTGGCGCTCGCCTGGCCTTATTCCCTGCACAGACATTGTGAAGAAGGACAGATCGTGGTATTTCCCGATATCGATGATGAGAGGGCGCGGAAATATCTCTACACCTCCGGAGCGCTTCAAAAGGAAGGAGGCTGGCTGGCCCCGGACGTGGCAATAGGACTTTTGAAAGAGTACGGAATACCCACCGTGGACACGAAAGCCGCCTTCGGTCCCGAAGAGGCTGCAGAGGCTGCGCGGGAGATGGGGTTTCCAGTGGTGATGAAACTGCGCTCCACTTCGATCACCCACAAGACCGATGTCGGCGGCGTCGTACTCAATTTGAAGAATGAAGAAGAAGTGAAGAGGGCATTCCTGGGGATGGAAGCACGACTGAAGTCGTCGGGGCACAGTTCCGGGATGGAGGGTGTGATTCTGCAGCCTATGCTGAAAGGCGGCCAGGAAGTCATCATCGGGATGTCCCAGTATCCTGTATTCGGAACCCTGTTGATGGTGGGGATCGGCGGCGTGCAGGTGGAGCTTATCAAGGATGTTGCTTTTTCCCTCCACCCGCTCACAGACAGGGACCCCGACTATATGCTCGGACAACTCAAAGGCCTGCCATTACTGAAGGGATGGAGGGGAAGCAGCCCGAAAGACATCGCGTCACTGAAAGAAGTGCTTCTTCGTTTCTCAACGCTCATCGATGACTTTACGGAGATCGCCGAGATGGAGATAAACCCGCTCATGGTCTTCGACAGCGGAAAAGGATCTGCGGTTGTGGATGCCCGCATACTGTTCAAGACACAGACAAATAAATAATGCGGGAGGGGGGCAATAATGCAGGTTGACAATAATTAAGAAAATTTAATAAACTTCATTCCCGTGTTGCATTTCTTATTGCTCTGAAGAGAGAGATAATTCAAGTTTTATACTTATCGGTCAACAGTTGGGGATATATCACCATGAAAAAGGAATCTTCTAGCAGAAGCTTGCTGACATGAAAGCGCGTTATATAATTGCCATACTCTTTTTCGCAGTACTGCTCACCTGCAGCATCGTCTTTGCCCTCGAACCACCAAATCCGAGCGAGATTGAGCGTCTCCGACAAACAGGGGAATTACCCGCCCGTCTGGAACAGGCCAAGGCTATCGGCAACAACCTGATTGACTCGTACCGTCTCGAACTGGCCATTGCCAAGGCTAAACGCGAGGCACTCACTCAACATGGTTTTTCCGCAGACATGATTGATTTGGCTAATCCTTTGCCGACGCCGCCACAAGCCTGGAGAGGAATGCCGACCACTGGCACTGTAAAGATGTTTGCCCTTCTCATTGATTTTTCCGACTGCCCGCATTATAACTCTCGCGCCGGCATCAACTCGGCCTTGTTCGGCGACGGAAGCCTTATCCCGGACAATACCTTTCCCTACGAAAGCCTTGCGTCTTACTACGGGCGCTCATCGTACGATCAGCTTGACCTTTCTCATGGAGTGACACTCGGCTGGTATCGTCCGGCATATACCCGCGCTTCCATGCCCATGACCGACGCAGCTCGTGAGAGTCTCATCAAAGAGGCAATCAGCCATTTCAAAGGGCTGGGACAAGACTTTTCCCAGTTCGATAACAACGGGGACGGGACTATTGATTATTTCGCTGTAATCTGGACCGGGCCGGACAACGGCTGGGCGAATTTCTGGTGGGGACAATGTTTCAGTCGATTCCTTGACCCCACCTTCACTGTGGACGGCAAAAAACTCGGCAGGTATTCCTGGCAGTGGGAATATAATAACGGGGGCTATTCGGGGCCATTTTCACCACGTACGATCATCCATGAAACGGGACATGCCCTTGGGGTGCCAGATTATTACGACTATGACGATACTGTCGGACCTAAGGGCGGGGTTGGCGGGCTCGACATAATGGATGCGGTTTGGGGGGATCACAACAGCTTCAGTAAGTGGGTGCTCGACTGGCTGTCTCCCACAGTGGTTGCCAGCGGGACTCGGAGTCTTACCCTCAATCCTTCCGGCGTCTCCAAGGATGCTGTGCTCATCATGCCGGGAGCATCAGCCGGAGACCCTTTCAGGGAATTCTTCATTGCTCAGAACAGGTACCGTATCGGCAACGATATTTATTACCCCGCCGACGGCATGCTGCTTTGGCACGTGGATGCCACGCTGGACGCGAGCGGGACTAATTATCTCTACGACAACTCCAACACAACCTACAAGCTCTTAAAGCTCATGCAGGCAGACGGTCTTGACCGGATAGAAAACTTCTCCGCGGTAGCCGATGCTGCCATGTACTACAAACCGGGTAATTCTCTCAGCCCTTTCTCAACTCCATCGAATAGGGACTATCATGGCGTGGACACACGGGTCATCGTAACCGGCATTTCTGAGCCTGGCCAACAGATGTCAGCCACATTTGCAGTGGCAAATACCAACAAAATTCTGAATGTTTCGAAGGCGGGAACTGGCAGCGGAACTGTCACCGGCCTGCCGGCAGGTATTGCCTGTGGTGCGGCATGTGTCGAATCTGTTGGCGTCGGTTCCATTATTACCCTTTCTGCAACGCCTGATGATGGCTCTCAATTCATCTGCTGGCAGGGCTGGGGATGCCCCGGCACAGGAAGTTGCGTTGTCGCTATGCGGGACGATGTGAAAGTTACCGCAAGATTTTACTGGCCGGCAGTCCTGCATGAGAACTTCGATGCGGAAATTCTTCCGGCTGACTGGACATGGCAGGACAATGCGAGCGGCGGCTGGTGGTGGTTCATGGATGAAGATGGTTATGGTAACACCGGAGGGAGCGGTGGATATGCGCTCGGCGCATCGTACGCCGCTGGCGACCCGAACTTCGACATCGAATTGAGAAGCGTAACCCTGGATTTAAGTACTTACAGTACCATCGGTCTGGAGTTCAAGACGGACATACGGGGTTCAACCGCCGATGTCGATGTGAGCGTTACGGGAGCAACCGGTCCCTGGACAAATGTGTGGAGAAGGACAACACCCTTACCTGGACCGGCTACCGTCAACGTCGATCTTTCTGCCTTGGCAGCAGGCCACAGCGACGTCATGCTCCGCTTTCATCACTACGGGAGCTCAGTATGGTGGCTCCTGGACGACGTAAAGGTCACTGCCGGACCGGCCCCAAAGAATTTGACAATTACGTCATCAAATCCCGACAGCGGCGTGGACATCACCTATAGTCCAGCCAATCCCTGTGGACATGGAGGTGGGACGACTCCGTGGACAACAGGGTTCAGCGGCAATACATATGTCACACTGACAGCACCATCAACCGCAGGCGGGAATAACTTCAGCAGTTGGAGTGGCTGCGACTCTTGGTCAGGGACTACATGCTACGTGACCATGAACGCAAGTAAAACTGTAATCGCTAACTATATTACGTCATCGATATCTCTCACCATATCAACTTCACCTTCAGGCAGGCGGATAACAGTAGATGGGTTAGACTATACAGCTCCTCATGAGTACCGCTGGATGGTAGGTTCAAGCCATACGATAGGGGTTACCTCGCCGCAAAGTGGAGATTCCGGAATACAGTATGTCTACTCCTCTTGGAGCGACGTAGGTGCGCCGACGCATGCAATCACCACCCCTTCCTCAGCCTCAACATATACTGCCAACTTTACAGTGCAGTATCAGTTGACCACTTCCGTGAATCAGACCAGTTTAGGAAGCGTAAGCCCTGACTGCTCAGGTGGCTGCTGGTATAACAGTGCCGCTTCAGTGAGTTTGTTCGCAACCCCCTCAGACGGTAACACTTTCATCTCATGGTCGGGAGACATTAGCTCACTGAATGTCCCGCTCTCATTTACCATGGACGGTCCAAAAAACATAACAGCCAATTACGACTCGGCTGCTGTAACCGATACGGTAAGAATCGTGGGGTCGCCCCCTGCGTATTTCCACTCTATCACCACAGCCTATGGCGCTGCTGTCAATAAAGATGTCATCCAGATGCAAGCGACGTCATACGGCGGGGCACTTGCGTTCAATCGCACTGATATCCATGGCCTATCCGTAACGCTCAAAGGCGGATATAACGCCACATATTCAGATAACACTGGGAAAACAACCGTCGGCAGTCCCTTGACAATCCAGAGTGGGACGATCATAGTCGATAATATTGGTATCCAATAAAAAAGGTTCGCTTCCCTTTGTCCAGTGATCCTGCGGCCGTAATTGTAAGCCCGTTAAATATTCGAAGGTAAGTACCCGATCCTGAGACAGCCCCAGTGTTTTTTCATAACCGTTATAGGGCAGGAAATATCGACCACGAGCTCGCCGCCGGCCTCAACCGGCCTTCTGAAGGCCTGGCCGATGATGCCCGCGGATTGAGCGCCGCGCTGCGACACCGTGTCTTTCATGATCACACCCGCTCGCTCGGGTTTGACGTGCGTCGGCATAAATCCCTTGCGGTCCATTACGACGACGTAAATAATGCTCCGGTTCGCCGAGGACCACTCCTTTAGCTTTGGAAGGATTACGCTGCTGAAATATCCTGTGGCCCTGTTCCTGTGCTTGATCCCATCATCTGAAAGGTATTTTTCGTCAAAAAGATCTTCCGTCATGATCCGGCCGCCGGCGACGTCAGCGGCAAGCTTTTCCTGAAATTCCCGGGCTGTGGCAATAAGGAGACTCTCAATAGTCCGGTCTACCTCATTGAGCCTGAATGCGCAAAGCCGTGAGTAGATGTCCATAGCGCTCCGGGCCACAGCCTCCCCTGACTGGGCGATGCGCTCTGCAACCACCCGGGCGTTGTTCGAGTGGGTCGAAACTGAATCCATGCTTGAGGAGACTTCCCCGGCGATCCGTGACGCTTTCAAAGCGATCTGCCGAAGCGACTCGTCCGTAGCGTGGGCCTTCTCAATGCTTTCCGCCACAACTGAGAGAGTATCCTTCATATTCACAAGCGAGTCGTCCGCCTTTTCCTCGATCTGTTTGAGAGTGCCGGCAATCTCCTCGATATACTGTGCTGTCCTGTCCGCAAGTTTTTTGAGCTCTGCGGCTACGACCGCAAACCCCCTTCCCTTATCTCCCGCGTTTGCCGCCTCGATTGCGGCGTTCAGCGCAAGAAGGTTCGTCTGATCCGCGAGATCGTCAATGACATCGATGAAACCCGAGATCTCCTTAGCTCCCTGGGACAAAGCCTTGTTCGTTTCGGCCCACGAGGATATTCTCAAGGACAGCTTTTTGATGCTTTCCAGTGACGAATCGGTCTTCCGGAGGGAATCGGCGCCGCTCGCACTTGCGTCTGCGCGGCCGGCATTGATCTTCCTCGCAATCTCGGCCACCGCAGTTGTCATTTCGTTCATGGACGCCGAAACCTGAGTGGAAAGGTTTTTCGTCTGATCAGCCGCGTTAACCATCTCGGAGGCATCTTTTTTCACGGTGTCGGATATTCGGGTCTGCTCAAGGCCCTGCTCGAACAGGTAATTAAGGGCAGCGCCGACTTCGCTCAGAAGATCGTTTACGTCGGACGTCGTCTTCTCCTGTCCGGGCGCGATGATTCCCTTTATCCGAAGTTCGAGGTCAGGCCTTCCGTGAATCTGTTCCGGATGTTCTGCTTGGTCCATTTCTTTCCTCCTCAACCGTGATCCCTTATGCTAACCCGATCATATGGCCAAAGTAAAATGATCTGAAGAACAGAATCGGGGACCCTGGGCAGCATAGCGGGTCCTCACGGCGTGAAACAAGAATATCCGGATTTTGGGCAGAAATGTCGGATTAGTGTATACTTTTAGAAACGTACGTTCTGAAAATATAGGAATTCAGACTCTGAATCCGCACACAGTAAGGAGAACATCGATGACAGAAAAGGATAAGAAAGTTGCAAAGAAGGGATCCCCTAACCCGGCATTTATGAAGGCCATGAAACCCAGCGAGGCGCTGGCGAAGATAGTGGGGAATGAACCGCTTCCAAGGACAG
>JBIOIY010000032.1:0-35710 GCA_044450345.1 Thermodesulfovibrionales bacterium
GCCCCAAATACTTTGTGATATACTGATCCATAAACCTGTCCTCCTTAATTGTGGCTCTGAGCCTTTGGTTTTTCCAACCTTAAAGCTTAACCCACGCGCCTTAAGGTAGGACAGGTTTAATACATTATGTCTACTCCTCACCGCGAAGAAATCGGGGGACGCATGAATTCCGAAACGACTCCGCACAATCATAAAAAACTCCTTGCGGCAGTGTTCATCCAGTACACGGTACTGGCAGATTTTTGAGTTAAGCGCGGGTTTCTGTTCGGACTAAATACCTGAGAAGTTAACGACCAGTGTTTGTTACAACCGAAAAATGCTGCACAGACATAACCTGACCATTACATAAATTTGGGGTTGTACTCTGGAGATTCTTGGTGAATGAATCTCAAATGTGGCGGCTACCGACTGCACCGACATCCACCAGAGGGCACCCATTTAGAGGGTAAACACCAACCTCTAACGATCGCCAAGAATGAGGATTTCCAGTAGAATGTGAGACGAGAGAACCCGACACTGATCCGCACTGATCCCTCATGAAGAATAAGAACTCTTGAAATCATAGAGTTTCCGTGAAAATCAGTATCAAGGGTTATCTCAGAGAAGTTCTCCTGACACAGAAACCGCCAATCTTTTCCCAAGCTCATGGTTCTTGTCTTTGAACCAGCATATCAGCTCTTGGACAAGATCTATTTCGAGCAGGAACGCGCCGGTAGCATCAGGGGAAATTATCTCCATCTCGAAACCTAACGCATCACCCGGGTGGATATCACAGGGAAGCGGGGTCCTTGGACGCTCATACACGAAGGTGCGTCCGTCACTGTAAAACCAGTGGTACGTAATGAATATGGGGTTTTTATATGAGCTCGAAAGAACGTCCGTCCCGGTGTTCGTGAGAGTCACGCGGGCGTATGCCATTCGATTTGGCCTCACTGCGTCCGGGAAGTCAGCCGCCAGCTCATAGCTGGGATCGGTGACGACGATGTTCGAGGGTTTCCGTATCATCCTGGGGCTATTTGACTTCTGCTTCGAAAACGTGCCGCGCAATAGCCGGAAAAGGCTCTTCGGCAAGGATGCCGGAGATAAAGCCTTGTCCTTAGGTCTCCCGATTCTGAAAAGCGCCATGCCCCGGGCTGTGGGGAGGAAGTCAATGAGCGTGAGATCGTGCAGAACCTGGTAGGAGTAAATATTGGCTGCATCGCGCAGCGTATCGTGGAAGAGGACGTATTTTGCCTCCACGTGGTGAAGGATCTGCGTCAGGATCCTGCTCCTGTTTCTCGTACTGATGGAGGAATCGATGAAGATGAGATCGACGGTTTCCGAGAACGTCCGGAGCGCATCTGCGATCCCCTGCTCGTCAAAGAGCACCTTGTCGTTGAGGAACGGCACGTTCTTGACAGCGCAGCCGTGATTAATCCCGTGCTCGGACCAAGGGCTCAGAGTGGCCTCGATGGAAAGCGTTTTCAAATCGAGGCCCCTGAACAGGGCCGAACTCTCTCCTGCTCCCGCTTCGACAACGCTCCCTATCCCATAGGCCGTGATGAGATCTCTCATGTGGGCGTACTCCCTCGCCTCGAGATAGACGCCGTCGCACTTCAGGCCGTTCCAGGTATTGTGCGAGTTGGGCTTTGCCAGCGCCGCGGACAGGATCGTGTCCCTGTCCTTAAGATAGGACTCAAGTCCCGAGTACCTTTTCCGGAACTGGTGTGAGGCCATCTCGTCGAGCTCCCTGAGGAGCGCGTGAAAGGCATTCACGACAAGCTCGTCATTCGGAGATGTGCTGAAATGGTCCTTCAGTGACGCCAGATAGGCGAAGAGCTCCCGCTCCGAAAAAAGAGAATCGGTGTCGACGCCGTAATGCAGGATGAGGCTCGATACATCAAGGGGGAGGCCCATCAGAAACCCGTCCATGTCGTATACTCCGGCGAAGTGGACCAGCTTCAGCTTCTTCTGATTCAGTCTGTTGACCAGGGAATCCCCGCTCCTGTTCACCATCAACGAGCCGGTCCTGTTAAACCCCTGCCAGTTGTAGACCTCTCCGTCGACGAGCTCGATGGGCTCCTTCTTCATATTAATGAAGGCGCAGAGGAAATGGTTGTCATGCAGCTCTTTGAGCGTGTAAGCTTGCCATGCCTCATCCTCCAGCGACTTCTCATACATTTCCCTGAAGAAAGGCTGTCTTTGCTGCGGCGCATAAAAAATACCAGAATTGATGTATAGCGCATTCCTCAGGGCGGGGTCGCCTGTCCAGGGATACTCCTTGTTCGTGATGTATGGGCAGGCAGAGAGATCGTCGAAACAGCCTCTCAGGGAATCGCCCCCGAGCAGTTCCGAGAGGTCGTCGAGCACGATGATATCGGCGTCCAGGTACAAGAACCCGCCCCTCCTGATCGCGTCGTAGTAAGCCTCGAACTTCGCCCTCTTGACCCCCAGGGTCCTGATCGACGGCAGCTCGATTAGCTCGCAGATGCATGTGTTTTCAAGAATTCCGAATCCTCCCCGGTCATCGCAGTAGATCGTGAGGAGAAAATCCCTGTTGGTCTTCCTCAGTGAGGTCAGGAGCCTCCGGACGTAGCGGAGATAGTTCGATGTGGCGATTGTTATAATGTGCTTCACGGTCTCTTGATTCGTCCTAAAGCTTCATCCCTGTCCTGGCGCCCGAGGGGCAGATACGAAAGAACGGGATCGGCTTGCACCTCCTTCTCCTTTGAGATATTCTATTGCCTGATTCTCAATTATTACTTATCATGAAAATTAAAACAAGCCAGCGCAATGAACATTGGTGTGTCATAAAATATTGATTATTTCTGGTACTCATCGCTGCAACGGATTTGACCAGTGACTGATTATTAATAGCAGGGGGAAACTGACACCTGCGATCTAAGCCGGTTTTGTTGAGTAGGAGTGGTGCCCCGCATGCCATCACAGCAGGGGCAACATTTAGTTTAAAGAGAAACGTTGCATCTGTAACAGAAACGCCACAGGGTTGATTTCAGGAAGCACATCTCATTCTGCATCTGCCTCTTTGAGGTGTAGATAATTAGCGGCAATCGAAAGTGCGAGCACGGCATCGGACTTATCGCTGGATGCCCGCTTGGTGACATTTAGCGAGATTTTTGTTAAAGTTTTATTACTTTTCCAAGACGGAGGCACGACATGATAAAAATAGGAGTTGCCGGCGCAGCCGGCAAGATGGGAAGCAGGATAGCGGCCCTCTCAAAGGAATACGAGGGACTTCAACTTGCCGGAGCGTTCGAAAGGGCCGGGCATAAAGATGCCGGCAAGGACATCGGAACAATTATCGGTATCGGGGAGACAGGCGTCAGACTTTCCGACGGCATCGAAAAGATAATCGATGCAGTTGACCTGATAATCGACTTTACTTCGGTAGAGTCGACAAAGCAGAATCTAAGGACCGCCGCGGCCAGGGGGAAGGCGATGGTGATCGGCACAACCGGATTTAGCGGAGAAGATATGAAAGAGATCGGGTCTCTCACGAAGCAAATTCCGTGCGTGATGGCTTCGAACATGAGCCTCGGCGTCAACCTCTTGCTGAAGGTGCTTCAGGATGTGGCGAAGGTGCTCGGTGATGACTATGACATCGAGATCGTTGAGGCCCATCACAGGCTGAAAAAAGACGCACCGAGCGGTACGGCGTTGAAGATGGCCCAGGTCATAGCTGAAGCGGTAGACCGCAACCTGGATGAAGTCGCCGTCTATGCCCGGAAAGGTATCATCGGGCAGAGGACGAGAAAGGAGATCGGCATCCAGACCGTGCGCGCCGGAGATATCGTAGGCGAGCATACTGTGCTTTTCGGGGGGCTCGGCGAGAGGATAGAGATCACCCATAAGGCGTCGAGCAGGGACACCTTCGCACGCGGCGCGCTCAGAGCGGCCCTCTGGCTTGCCGCAAAACCGGCGGGACTATACGATATGCAGGATGTCCTCGGCCTTAAATAGTAATACCGTTATCCTTCTCTCTCGAACTGGTCTTTGGGCGCACCGCAGATAGGACAGACCCAATCATCCGGAATTTTTTCGAAGGGGGTACCCGGCGCAACGCCGTTGTCCGGGTCGCCTGTTTCAGGATCATAGATATAGCCGCATACCAAACATTTCCATCTTTCCATTCGAGACCCCTTTGGAATTAGATTTATGAAAGTAATTTATTTAATTGTATACTCTCACGTTCCCGAATACAACTCATCTTAGCAAGTCCCTCCGCCCCTACTATATATATTTTTTACTTTCTAAACTACGTCTTATCATTGATTTTTTCACCCTTTTCTGATATAGTTTCATCCTATTATGGAAATGAAAGAGAAGAAATCTCTGCTGGAGGCATTGTTGTTCGTTTCCGGAGAACCCCTTATGCTCAGCGAATTGAAGAACACCACCGACCTCCCCGAGCCGGAACTTAAACAACTCCTCGATGAAATGATGGAGGAATATAAAGAGAGGAACAGCGGCCTGCTCATTGTCGAGATAGCAAATGGCTATCAGATCGTCACAAACCCCCGCTATGCCCAATGGATAAAGAAATTCAAGAACACCGCCGCCTCCGGTAAACTCTCCATGCCTGCTCTCGAAACCCTCGCGATCATCGCGTATAAACAGCCGATCATCAAGGCCGAGCTCGAGCAGATAAGGGGGGTCAATTCCGACGGTGTGATAAAGACCCTTCTCGACAGAAGGCTGGTCAAGATCATGGGACGCAAGGAAGTGCCCGGCAAGCCTCTCCTTTACGGCACGACGCGCGAATTCCTCCAATATTTCGGGCTAAAAGACTTGACCGAACTTCCTACAATTTCGGAATTAACACGCGAGGAGGCAGCATGAGGAATTATCTGTCGAGGACCTCATCCTTTTTCCTGCTTATTGTCTTATTTTTCATCTCATCTACCGTCCAGGCATCCATAGAATACACCGTAAAAAAGGGCGACAGCCTTGCGTCCATTGCCAAAAAATACAAAGTGAACGTCAAAGGACTAAAGAAAGAGAACAAAGTCTCGGCCAGGCATATGAAACCGGGTACGATTATCGTTATCCCCGGTGCAAAGGCAGCGGCAAAAAAGAACGGAAAGGACCTAGCAAAGAGAAAAGGGTCCGTCCATACGGCCAAAGCCGCCCACGAGGATAAGCAGATAGAGGCTGAGGCATCGGCAGTAAAGGCCCCTGATACCCTTTATCACACAGTGAGAAAAGGCGAGACCATCGCCTCCATCTCGAAGAAATATGCGATATCAACCGACGAACTCAAAGAGCTTAATAACCTGAAGTCCTCTAAACTGAGAAAGGGGAGGAAGCTCCTTGTAAAGCATATAGGTCCCAAGACCTACACGGTTAAGAAAGGCGATACCCTCTGGAACATCGCTAAGAAGTTCGACATGGAAGCCGATGATCTGATGCGGCTGAACGAGATGGAATCTCCTTCCCTGCCGGTCGGCCAGAAACTCTACCTTGAAGAAAAGGTGGACCCCGCAACCGCCGACACATACAGCGAGGTGATCGGGAAGCGTGTCAATATCGACGAAGAGCTGAAGAAGGTCTCGGAGTCGGAGGAATTTACAGAAAAACCCATGCCGGACAAGCTCGTCACCTTCGCGAAAAAGCTGGTCAATATACCCTATAAGTTCGGCGGCAACAGCATCCTCGGGATCGACTGCTCCGCATATGTCAAAAAGGTCTACGGTCTCCTTGGCATCCAACTTCCGAGGACTGCCCGGGAGCAGTTTCAGACCGGCGAGACCGTGGACAAAGACGAACTGTCCATCGGCGACCTTGTTTTCTTCAGGACCTACGCGTCATTCCCTTCCCACGTGGGCATTTATCTCGGGAACGACCTCTTCATCCATGCTTCATCGAGGGGGAAAAAAGTGACGATCGACAGCCTGGAGACCCCTTATTATCTCAAGAGGTTCATCGGCGGGAAGAGACTCCTGACCGAAGAAGAGGGGAAAGATAAGGACGTGAGCAGCTGATTGTTCGGCTATCTCGTGGTCAAGTGCGTTTGCATGATTGAACAATGCTGATTAATTCGCGCCATTTTCTTGTCAAATTCCTTTTTTAAGTGTTATTCTAAATTCCTATGCAAAAAATCGATTCAAGCCCATTTTTGCCGTCCAGGGTATTCACTTCCGAAGAGCGGACTTGTGATCCCCTGACGGCCATGAGGATAATGGAATGCTACATCTAAAAAGACAACTGCCTTACAGGCCTACAGAAAGAATGAACGTCGTAAGCTACCCGATACGGGACATCGTGATGGAGGCGAAGCGCGAGGAGGCAAAGGGCAAGAAGATGATTTACCTCAACATCGGGGACCCCCCTCAGTACGGCTTCGAGCCGTTTAAGGTGATCGCCGAGCAGGTAAAAACTGCGCTGGACGAAAACTGGAAGGGCTACGCCCCGTCCGAGGGCGACGAACAGTTCAGAAAGACAGTGGCTAAAATAGAGAAGTGCAGTCCCGAGGATGTGTTCGCCGTCGCAGGTCTTACCGAGGGCATAGACTTTTTTTTCCATTCGTTCATCGGGTTCGGGGAGAAGGTGCTCCTTCCGAACCCGGTCTATCCGCTTTACCTGAGCAAGGCGAAACAGTTCGAGGGCGACAGCGTTTTTTACAGGCATGATGCCGACGGTCAGATAGACGTAGGAAATCTGGCGAAGAAGATCGAGGGCGCAAAGGCGATGGTGATCATCAACCCCAACAACCCTTTGGGCTCCGTGTATTCAGAAAAGAACCTCGCGGAAGTGGTGAAGCTATGCGCTGAATACGACGTCCCCATATTCTACGATGGGTCCTACGACCGGCTCATACTGGAAGGCAAGACAGTGGACTTCAGGAAGGTCGCGAGGGATAAGGTGTCTTTTATATACGGGAGCTCGCTTTCCAAGGACTTCAGTTACACCGGGGCGCGGATAGGATGGGTAGCGTTCCACGGCGACAGATGGGCAGAGGTCAAGAATGCCTTCTTCCTGCTATGCAACCAGCGCCTTTCCGTGAACTGGGAATACCAGAGGGCGGCTGCCGCGGCAATGGTTCACCCCGCCTATCCGGCGTACATCGCTGACATGAACCGCAAGCTCATCGAGAGGCGTGACACATTCGTGAAGATGGCCTCAAAACTGCCGCTTTCGTTCCCGGTCCCCAAGGGCGCCTTCTACGCGTTCATAAAAATAGAAACCTCGAAATGGAGGAAGGACCTGCAATTCGTTCGTGCTGCGCTTAAAGAAGGGGTCGTTTTCGTCCCCGGCTCGGGTTTCGGGAGACAGGAAGACGGGGTGTATTTCAGAAGCACGTTTCTCCCTGAGCCGCATATCATAGAAGAGGCTTTCTCGAAAATCAGACGGATACTGTGAAAATACAGTTTATGGATCTTTCTTAAGGAGGTATCTAATGAAAAGGCATTTTAGCAATCTTGTTTTTATTATCCTGTCCGCTATGCTTCTGGGCCTCTCGGGCTGCGGGTACAACCAGATGCAGGCCAATGAAGAGGCTGTAAAGGCCGCCTGGGGAGACGTCGAGGCTTCATACCAGAGAAGGAACGACCTAATCCCGAACCTTGTGGAAGTCGTAAAGGGCTATGCGAAACATGAGAAGGAAACGCTTACGCAGGTAACTGAGGCCAGGGCAAAGGTAGGCTCGATCCAGATGTCCAAAGACATGATCAACAATCCCCAGGCCCTCCAGCAGTTCCAGCAGGCACAGGGGGCGCTATCGAGCGCTCTTCAGCGGCTGATGGTGGTAGTCGAAAAATATCCGGACCTCAAGGCAAACCAGAATTTTCAGGACCTGCAGCACCAGCTCGAAGGGACTGAAAACCGGATTAACGTTGCCCGCGTCCGTTACAACAAAGCGGTAGAGGGCTTCAACGTTTCCATCAGGACGTTTCCTAACAGCCTGACAAACAGTCTGCTCCTGCACCTTCAGTTAAAAGAACCTTTCAAGGCAGAAGCCGGGGCGGAAAAAGCGCCCAAGGTCCAGTTCCAATAGCGATATCAATGATGACAGGGCAGGGGATGTTTTTTCGCTCATTCTCGTCCCGGAAACTTGATAGTGTCCTTAGGACATACCAAGCTTTCGGGACTCCGAGGCTTTTGCCGCAGAGCCGGCAAAAGAAACCCCTCAAATTCATCCCCTGACCTGTATACTAGTATAAAAAGAATGACAAACATGCATAGACAACCGTCAATCGTTAACGCCAGTCTCGCCGGATTTTTTTCTGGCGGGATTCGAGTGTTGTTATTGTCGGTTCTTTTTCTGCTCCTCGTGCCGTTGGTCTCCTATGCCCTCGATGTCCCGAAGCTTCAGGGATACGTGAATGATTACGCGAATATGATTTCGCCTCAGGCGAAGACCCAGCTCGAAAACGAGCTGAAGAATTTCGAGCAGACCGACTCCACACAGATAGTGATCCTGACTGTGCCTTCCCTCGAGGGGGAAGTGATCGAGGACTTCGACATCAAGGTCGCAGAGGTATGGAAGATAGGGCAAAAGGGAAAAGACAACGGCGTAATCTTCGTCGTTTCGAAGCAGGACAGAAAGTTGAGAATCGAGGTGGGGCGTGGGCTCGAAGGCAAGTTGACAGACCTTATGGCCGGAAGGATAATAGACCTCGTGGTAAAACCGAGGTTCAAGAGGGGAGATTATGACGGGGGTTTCATCGCAGGCGTCTCTGCGCTCGTCGATGCAACGCGCGGAGAGTTCAAGGCGGATGGAAACCATCGGACCAAAAAAAGCGAGTCGTCTTCACGTCTCTTCACTTTCCTAATTTTCATCGGCATTGCAGTCGTCGTCCTCGGGAGCATATCTCGTCCCCTCGGAGCGGCGGGGGGGGCCTTAGGCTTACCCCTGAGTGTCTTTCTGGCTTCCGTATCCATGGGCCTGGTCGGCTTTTTTATCCTTGCCGTCGTGGGTATCGTAGCAGGACTTCTGCTTCCCTCCCTCTTCTCATCGGGCGGACGGGGAGGAGGCTTCGGACCCGGCGGATTTTTTGGGGGAGGGTTCGGAGGAGGAGGATTCGGCAGCGGCGGCGGAGGCAGCGACTTCGGCGGTGGTGGTGGAGGCGACTTCGGCGGCGGCGGGGCGTCGGGAGACTGGTAATGGGACACAGAGCCGAACATTTTTTTACGAAGGAAGAAAAGGAAAGGATAAAGAACACCACCAAAGAGGTGGAGTGCCGCACCTCCGGCGAGATCGTGGTAATGGTGGTGGACAGAAGCGACGACTATTTTGACGGAGAGGTGATAGGCGGGGTCGTTGCCGGGAGCCTGTGTTCCCTGATCATTACCGCCCTCTTCTTCAACGCATCGCTCTGGTTTTTCATACCCCTGACATTCATTTTCTTCTTCCCTTTCAGATTTATCTTCAGGAAATATCATCATCTCAGGACCGCCTTCCTAAGCGCGCGCAGAAGGGAGCACGCGGTGCGTCACCGTGCCATAAGGGCCTTCCATGAAAAGGGGCTGACCAGGACGAAAGGGCATACCGGCGTCCTCTTCTTCATCTCCCTCCTCGAACGGAAGGTCTGGGTTTTGGCCGACAGGGGGATACACGAAAAGATCGGGCAGGAGACCCTGAACAAATTCGCCGCGCAAGTGTCGAAGGGCATCGCCGACGGCATCGCCTGCGATGCGCTCTGCGAAGCGATCAAAGAGGCGGGAGACCTGCTCGCCCGTCACTTCCCCTGTAGCCCCGATGACACGGACGAACTGCCCGACGGCGTGATCACGGAATAATACCAGTCCCCCGAGAGACCGCGCTTACCCCGAGCACCTCTTTTCGCACCGGCCCCCTACCCAGGTAGGATTGAATATCCGTCTCACAAATCGCAAACTATACGTAATAAACGCGGCCGAATGGCAAAACATGTTATGACTGCGAACGCAGCAAAAAAGTGAGGCGCTAAAGTGAACAAAGAAATAAACTTGGGACACATGAAAGTCCGTTTCGGACTGACGCGGAGAGAAGCCGATGTGCTTAAGCGTCTCCTTGATGGCCTGAAGAACGCAGAGATAGCTGTAAATATGACGATTGCGGAGCAGACCGTGAAGGACCACTTGAGCAGGATATATAAAAAGATGGGAGTAAAGAACAGATTTGAACTCATGCGTTCACTTATTAAGACATCCGGCAGAAAGGCAAGGTCGGCAACTCCCAAAAATACCCGGCCCAGGCCGGCGGAAAGGGGGCTTAAGGAAGCCTCTCTCACGGGTGAACTGACCGGCATATACAACCGCAGGGGATTCCTTACACCGGCCGAGCATCAGATGAAGATAGCCGGGAGACAAAATAAGAGACTCTATGTGTTATATGCCGAAGTGGATAACCCCGGGATTAGTGCCGATACATTTGAGCCGGAAGGGAGAGATGTTCTGCT
The DNA here is from genome assembly GCA_044450345.1 of Thermodesulfovibrionales bacterium. GTDB lineage: Bacteria > Nitrospirota > Thermodesulfovibrionia > Thermodesulfovibrionales > UBA6898 > Sulfobium. The sequence continues at coordinate 10,380 of JBIOIY010000032.1, forward strand.
GAGAGAGGCAGCAAACATACTCAAAGACACGTTTCGGGAATCCGATGTCATTGCGCGGGTCGGAGGTGACGAGTTCGTCGTCATTCCTTTGGGTGCTACGGAGGTTGAGAGGGACCGGGTAGTGGCCAGATTACAAAAGGGCCTGGAGCTTTTCAACTCGAAGAGAGAAGGCGAGCAGGCATTATCGATACGTTATGGCGCCTCTCACAGCGATCCGAAAAGTCCTTGTTGCATTGATGAACTCCTTCGGCAGGAAGACAGGTCAACGGACAAAGATAATAAGGAAAAAGATGATGAGCGGGAAGACGGCCCCGATCCCCGCGGTGCTGCCGGAGACAAAGGCGAGTTTACCGTTTAGTTTGAGATCCATCGTCTTCTCCTTTAGCTTCTTGTATCAGACTTTAAAGCATACCCACTTCTGTTACCTTGGTACGATTACATCGCCTCCCCGGTTGTCAGGAAACTTTTATTGACAGTTCCAAGCTATCGTGTCCATGTCGTTGTCCCACCGATGAGCGATATGCCGATGAAGCCCCTCACATTTAATTGATTAGGTGAACCGAGTGTCAGCTTGCCGCTGTATGTCTTGCCGTTGTCCGAGTTGTATATTCTCCCGTTCTTCCACGAGTTATCACCGGCAAACACGAAGTCAAGAAGAATGGGTAGCCCGACAAGAGGAGTTCTTCTCAGTTCCGGGTCCGGGTTGTTATAATCAAGCATCGGCGTGTTCGGGATCCCTTCTTTTGAACCAGCAGGATAAGTCGGTTCCTTCAACCAAACAATTTTGCCGCAGTACTTTATGCCGCATTTATAGATTCCTATCTTTGCGTCTCTCTCCTCCGTGTTCCACACCCCAAGAATATCGTATGGGCCCGCAGCATAGGCAGATGCCGTGGCCAGTATTATGCTCGTGAAAACTATAAGCATGCATCGCCTCATATCGTCTCAGCTTACAGGTGTCCGTCCCGCATTACAAAATATAATCTTCACTCTGCCAAAGTATATCACATGTACAAATTTTGGGATGGACTTGATGTTGGCCGCTATCGGCACGCCAGCTCTCATGTTACGCCCTGTACTCTTCCGGCAAAAAGACATGAGGTCCTTTTTTTTGAGGCAAAACAGATTTTTCGACTGCTTCCTGTACCTCACAGCGGAGCCTTTCCCACATTTACTGTGGGTCACCTAAGAAAATAGTCAGTCTGCCAACTTTACTGCAAATTGCGAATATTCGCTTTTAGTCCTTATTATCAGCAATTATAAAAATTGTAACGGACGCTTGTTTTGTTTCTTCCATCGTTTTTCGCGATGTGATATATTTAGTTCAGGTGGTCACCCAACTGGAAGTTCATATAATCATTGTCCACTAGCCATGGAGATATAAAATGTCTATTGAATATGACATCATAATGGACAAAAAATTAGTACTGGCAAAAGGCTGCAATGTGATTTCTGGAATTACTGTAATGGAGCATCTTGCCGCCTTGGCCATGGACTATAGGTATAAAGCGCCGATGAAAAAGCTCGTCGATTACAGAACTATTGATAGCATCAGAATTTCTCCGAAAGAAGCATATTCAATCGCCCGGATAAAGGTAAGACTTGCCAGTACATTTACCGGCGAGAGATGCGCTTTTGTGTCGCCGAAGGATGATTCATATAGCTCCTCACGAGTGCATCAGGCACTTGTTGATGGCATTGGCCTCAACACGGAAGTTTTCAGGCGCATCGAGGACGCTCTGGAATGGCTTGATGTTACTTTAGACAAGAACCATGAACAATGGCTACTCAAGCGTTGCACGTGATGCCGAGAACGTCTTCGGGTTAACGGGCAAATTTTTTGAGCGGCGCACGTGAGCTCAATCGTTGCTTTCTTTTGAAAATCTTCACTGTTGCAGATTTATGAACCACGATTGCTTGTCGGTGAAAGTGTCATCGCTCGCTGAGAATACTGGAGCACTCTCTTTTGAGGTCGGTATCGATGGAGGTTTCTCCCGCCATTCCAAACAGGCGAAAGTGGACTCCATAATCCTCTCGACGTAAGATTATATATCGGACTCCGGAGGGAGCCATGGGGCGAATTCAACAGTCATAAAAAACGAGGCTGGTGTTTAGTTCTGTGAGTACCCCGCGGGCACTATCTGTAGGGTCAATTAGTTGCAGCTACAAATTATGCGGAATTAGCGGGAGTGCACCTGATCACACGACGGTCCGTGACGATCATGTCGGCCCTGATATCATGAGGTTCAGCGGGGACCGATTCAACTATCTGTTCTTCATATGCCAGGGCGACGACCGGGACATGATGCGTCAGCGATGAAAGAAGTCTGTCGTAGTATCCTCCGCCATAACCGATCCTGTTGCCTTCGGCATCGAAACCGGCACCGGGGACTATCGCCGCATCGACGTTGTAAATATCGACCATTCTTTCTTCGGTAAGTACGGCGGGCTCCGGGATGTTCATATACCCTGCGGTCAATTCTTCAATGCCCTTCACTTCGTAAAGAAGCAAGACATGCCTTTCCCTGTCCACTTTAGGGAGCACGATGCGCTTGCCATTAATGAGTAGTTGTGCAATTGCATCCAGGGTATTCACCTCGGACCTGAAAGAGGCGAAAAAGAAGAGCACGTTCGCCTTCTTGATCTCATCGAGTGACATCAGGCGTTCGTGTATCACCCTGTCCTTCGCCTTCCTCACCCCAGAGGGGATCGCATCTCTCTTTTTCAGAAGTTCCCTTCTGAGCAAACTTTTATCGATCATCTTGTTTTCCGAAAGCAGGACGCCGCGTTTGAGCGGATTCTTTTATCCCGATATTTATCGGGATAAAAGCCCTCGGAGGTCGATACGACCGAGAATGAGCGAAAATGCAGCGTCCTGCTTGCGTCAGTGAATAGCCATCATCCATTCAGTATTTGCTCGATCGCCGATTTGATCTTCCTAATTTCGTCGACGGTGGCGGGAGAATGCATGAAAGGAGAGGCACCCTGAATGTCGGCCTCCATCACGGAATCGCTTAAACTGATATGTCCGATGAGACCCACATCGCCTATACCGCCTTTGATGAATTCCACATCCTTACCGCCCCTGACCTTATTGGCAACGACAAACACGTTTTTTACCCCCAGCTCTTTCGCCATCTTCTTGACAACGCCGGCGGTCTGGATAGACCTCTGTCCCGGTTCGACCACAACGATGAAGGCGTCGACGGCCCCTGCGGTCCCCCGCGTAAGGTGTTCAATACCGGCCTCCATATCGACTATCACCACTTCGTCCCTTTCGACGACAAGGTGTTTGAGCAGCCTTTTGAGGAAGACACTTTCCGGGCAGTAGCATCCCGACGCGGCGGCCTTTGTCTTCCCCATAACAAGCAGGGTCACTCCGTTCACCTTAAAGCCGAACCCCTCTGGAAGGTCGTCCACCTTGGGATTAAGTTTGAAAATGCCCCCCATGTTGCCGGGCTTTGAGCCTGTTCGTTCTTCTATCAACTCGCCGAGTTCTGCAATCGGCCTTATCTTTGCCGCATCTTCTCTGGATACGCCGAGTGCGGAGGCCAGGTTTGCGTCAGGATCGGCATCGACCGCGATGACCTTCTTTCCCTCCGAGGCAAAAAGAAAACTCAATATGGCGGAAAGCGTAGTCTTGCCTACTCCACCTTTTCCTGTCACTGCGATTTTCATGTCACATATTATCCTTTCATTTTATATACTTTACAATACTTTACCATATTCACAACCCATTACTCCTTATTGATCAAATGACGTAATGCGTTTTTGTATATGTACGCGGGGCGGATATATCACCGCGCTTCAAAAGACAGGCGAGGGAGATTTAAGCATGTAAACCCGATTATATCTCAGTCATCCAGCCCCTGCCCTGGGCTGAAGCGCCTTTCTTCATTGCAGCCAAAAAAGTCGATCGCAATGCATCGCTCATCAATGACCGCTTCACAGGGGGGAGGCGCAGAAATCCTCCGATAAAGCCCCGCATAAACTTATGTGTCGCGCTCCGGGGATTGTCAAAGAGCTGATTCTGGATCGTCCCCCTTTCAAGGCACTGAAGCATAATGCGTTCAAATGTCGTGTCAGGCGTAAGGATCCGTTTCTGCCGGCGGACGAGGGCCAATGCCTTGCTCTTACACTGCAACGCACAAACTCCACAGCCCAGGCAGATACCTGCGTCGGTAACCGGCCTCTTCTTTCTTTTTGATCCAGGGTCATCGTCTGCAACCATGGTCCTGGCATCTATGGGACAGGCACGGGCGCATAGGCCGCAGCCCGTACACCTTTCACTGTCAGTTTCGGGAAGGAAGTTAGCGGTGATGACGATGTTGGTATACCCCCATCTCTTCATGCCGACGAGAAGATGACAGCAATCGCTGCAACAGTGGCAGAGGTAGGCGGAGTTTCTCCGCACATTATCTATATTGAGCACCAGCCCGAGTTCTTTCGAGCGCGCGACGTTATCACGCATCTCAGATTTTGACACCTTCCTGGCAAGACCGCGCCGCGTAAGGAATTCCGCGGCTATGCCGAATGAGGAGCAGGTATCGAGAGGAACTTTGCAGGTCTTTGTCCCGGCGTGCGTGGCCGTATGCCTGCATGAGCAGGTGCCGATAGCGAAATTGGTTTGTTCGTCGATGATCGCCGAGGCCCGCTCGTAATCGAGGATCTCGACATAGTCCTCCTGATCAATCATCTCCTCGTGCGGAATGGTCCTCAAGAGACCGACCTTCTCCCCATGGGCGTAGTTCGCCGCGATAAAATCCGGCTGCGCGATCATATAGTCATGAAAAAGCCTGCTGATCTTCTTCCAGTCCTGGTCCGGAGCGCTCCTCATCATCGTCATTTCAAATATCCCAATTACCAGGGGGGCCGGCATATAGTGATAGGAACCGGACAGCCAAAAGTCCATGAGCAGTCCCTTCGAGCAGAGACTGTCCAGGAGATTGCGCAGATGTGCCTCGTTGTATCCCGTTATGGATATCAGACGGTCAAAGGGTGTCAGCGTAAAAGGCATCCGGACTACAAGGTCCGCTTCCTCCGGTGCATAGAGTTCTTTTAAGATGGCATGGAAGGTTTCATTCCACGGCGCACGAAAAGTCAGATTATCTATTTTTGCGCCAAGCCTTCTGTGGATATCTTTTCCCGTGGCGTGTTCCATAATTAATATCATAACCCCATTGCAAATGAATGGTGTTATGCTGGAATTATACAGAGAGACTACTGGAGGGACAAGGAAGCAAAGGGGCAAGCTCCGTCTTCTCTCAAAACCTCGATTATGCTATTATTATGCTCACCGGGATGAAAACACCGAATCCATATATTAATTATGCCCTCGCCAAACAGTTCCTCTATCCTCTTTCTCATCCTCTGAGAAATCCGATATGCCACTGTCTTGTTAAGATCGTGTGCTGTCTGGATGTTGAGAATAAATAGGGACACATCCCATTTTTCAGCATGATTCCCTTCGTGGCCTTCCCTTCGGTCGCTGCAGAAGCTTTCTTTCAAGTTTATTCTCCATTTCAATTACAAACCCCTCATTGCCGAAAGGTCTTCCAGTTTTTGTAGCATAGCGCAATCGCTCAATTTCTTTCTTGGGTATATCGGATCGTAGTAGAAGAACATAGTCCCGTCGTCTGTCATTGGCGAAAAGGTCATCTCCGAGGACGGCATCCTCGCTTCCTTTGACATGTGCGAGGGCACTTGAATAGGGATAGTCTTCTGCTTTCTCTACCATCCCTACTCGTACTGGATTTTGCTCGATATATCTGGCCACTGCCCACAAGTACTTCTCGTGATCCACAATGCACGAATGATAACGACTTTCCCACAGTCTTCCAGTCCTCCCGTAGGTCCTGTTTATATACTGCGTATAGCAGAGAGTAAGACCCTGCATCATCTTAAACAGGGACTCTTCCGACCCGGGTTTCGTCAGAAGGTGGACATGATTGGTCATCAGGCAGTACGCCATTATAGGAGAAGTCCACTTCGCAGAATATTTCTTAAGCAGTGAGAGATACAGACTTCGGTCATCTTTTTTGAAAAAGACTCCCTCCCGATTGTTTCCCCTTTGAAGTACGTGGTGCGGAAATCCCGCCGCCACCACTCGTCCAATCCTCGGCATAAGTGATTCTATCGATTATGGCCCTGTATGTCAAGAAATGGGATGTGTCCCTATTTTATTTATAATTCCATAGTGTGTTCGAATTCTGCCTTAGTCGTTTTGATATATCCCTGGATACCCATCTCGTTTCATACTGCCTGCGCTTGAGTGGACGAAACACTTTTTCCTGATTCTTGCTACATAGGAGAGCCATAGGGAGGACTAAGGCAGGCGTTTTCGCCGGAAGACATCGAGAGGACAGAGAGCCGTCCAGTTCAATTGCACTACCTGACAAGTTCCGTCCGCAATACTTCGAAAAAAGGGATGTGTGCAGGTCAGACAATCTTTTCATTTTCTTCCTGAACTCGACACCAGGGCTATTCCCTTAGAGTATGTGGAGTACTCTTCGAACTCACTGTTTTTTTTAATCAATAGTTCTCTTCATCCTCTTGTGTATTTGTGCTATATTCTATCGTAAATGGCAGATCCGAATTTATCATGATCTCTGTTGGTGATAAACGAGAAATAGAAATGCAAATGGTCCCATTAATAATCATCCTAGCAGTGGCCGCTATGATAAGGGAATTTATGAGATCAAAGTTCGCCGGTGTTTTTGCATTCATGCTCGCGGTAGCTTTCGTTTCCGTTTGTTCTGGAGCAACTGATCCCTGCAAGGAATATGCGGTTAACAAGGAATATGACAAGGCCGTCGAGGAGTGCACAAAACAGATAAACGGTGAGATAGCGGTAAAGTACCTTGAATATTCTTACAGCAATCGCGGGGCAGCTTATGCGAACAAGAAGCAATACGACAAGGCTATCTCCGATTACACAAAAGCCATTGAACTGAATCCGGGATATGCTACCGCTTACTTCAACCGTGCGATTGCCTATGCAAACAAGAAGCAGTATGATGAAGCTGTCTCTGATTTCGGCAAGGTCATTGAACTGAGGCCCGGCGATTCCGCTGCTTACGTGGGACGCGCTACCGCTTATGCAAATAAGAAGCAGTTTGACGAGGCTATTTCCGATTACACAAAAGCCATTGAACTGAACCCGAATGATTCCGCTGCTTACCACAACAGGGCGATGGTCTACGCGAGCAGGAACCAGTTTGACCAGGCAGTTTCTGACCGCAATAAGGCCATTGAACTTTCCGGCGGGGCTTCGTCACCGGCCACGCCCGAAAGCCAGCCAGTCGCAAATCAGGCGCGGAAGGCAATCTATCATGTACAGCTCGGTATATTCAGAAATGAAATCAACGCAGCGTCGCTCACCAAAAGATTCAAAAAAAAAGGATACAACGTCTTCGTGATGAAGAGCCCAGCAAAAGGCAATGGGACGCTTTACAGGGTGCTGATCGGGAGGTTTGAAGACAGGCATGAATCTAAGGAACTGGCTGCCAAAATCGGCAAGAAAGAAAAAATAACGCCGGTTATTTTCTCCGAATGGTAGCTGCTCAGTCAAAAAAGAAAACACTTCACTTGAAATTTCCTGCCATCCACGTCCGTCACAAAACCCCGCATCGTGTCCGGCGCCTTCTTGCCCTCTTCTTCAATGACTATCAGCACCTCGGTGTCGTTGAACCTCGATATGGTGAGAAACCCAACTTCCTTGTTTTCCTTGTCCTTTAATTTCCACCGTCCCAGGAGTTTTCCGTCGATCGCGGCGCCGGCCGGCGCGCTCAGGGGCTCGCGGGATTCGTACGGGCAACCTGCCAGAAGGAGGAGAGTCAACAAACAAAAGAGCGCCTGGATGGCCTGCGGCCACCCGAAACCATTCGTCGTCATGGAAGTCGGCATGCGGAGACTCCTTTCGCCCGTATAATCCCACGGCCGCCGGGAAATTGCAAGATGCTTCGTCTTCGCACCGAGGCATGTAGATGCCCTCACAATTCTTATTCCTTCCTGAAACCTTTTCCTGCTGCCAATCCCTATCCGATTGATTTTTCAATACTTTTTACGGTATTATTCCTGCATGGATGTCCGGAAACTATTGGAAGAATCAGGCCAGTACATCATGAATACGTACAACAGATTCCCCATCGTCCTGAGAAAAGGACGCGGGATGAAGGTCTGGGGTTCGGACGGCAAGGAATACCTGGATTTCGTCAGCGGCATCGCGGTCAACTGTCTCGGCCACTGTCATCCGAAGGTCGTTGTCGCAATACAGAAGCAGGCGCAGCGGCTGATCCATGTTTCCAATTATTATCATATAGAGCCGCAGATCAAGCTCGCGAAGCTCCTCGTCGAGAACTCCTTTGCAGACAAGGTGTTCTTCTGCAACTCCGGCGCCGAGGCAAACGAGGCCGCGATAAAACTGGCCCGCAGATATTTTAGGGAACAGGTCGGCGCCAACAGATTCGAGGTCATCACCGCGTTCAATTCGTTCCATGGGAGGACGATAGCCACCATATCGGCGACCGGCCAGGCAAAAATCAGGGCCGGGTTCGAGCCGCTTGCCCCGGGATTCAAACACGTCGAATTCAACGACGTGGACGCGGTCGACAAGGCGATAACGAAGGAGACATGCGCGGTACTTATCGAGCCTATACAGGGAGAAGGCGGAGTAAAAATACCCGACCCTGATTATCTGCGCGACCTTCGGGAACTCTGCGACAGGCACGGCATTCTCCTCATACTCGACGAGGTCCAGACAGGCATAGGGAGGACCGGGAAACTTTTCGCATATGAACACTTCGGGATAGAACCTGATATCATAACGCTTGCGAAAGGTCTCGGCGGGGGCGTACCTATAGGGGCCATGCTCGCGACCGACAAGGTCGCCTCGGGGTTCCAGCCGGGGACTCATGCCTCTACCTTCGGCGGCAATCCGCTCGTCTGCGCCGCGGCGGCCGTCACGATGGAAGTGCTGCTTGAAGACGGCTTTATCCTCGACCAATGCAGGAGGATGGGCAAATACCTCAAGAAGAGGCTCGAGGAGATGAAAAAGGAGTTCCCGAGCGTCATCGCAGAGGTGCGCGGAATGGGTCTTTTGATCGGTATGGAACTTACACGTGACGGAATGCCGATCGTTAAGGCCTGCATGGACAGAGGACTGCTCATAAACTGCACAGCCGGAAATATATTGAGATTTATGCCGCCGCTTATAGTGACCGAAAAAGAGATCGACCATCTCATCGACGTTCTTGAGCTGACCATCGATCATATTTAACCGGGAGAAGTGATGAAAAGAGACTTTCTTACATTATGGGACTTGTCTTCGGATGAAATAGGAAGCCTTCTTGAGCGCGCCGCCGGGCTTAAAGCCGGGAAGGACGCTTCAGGATGTCCGCTCATCGGCCGGAGCCTGGGCCTGCTCTTCGAGAAGCCTTCGACACGCACCCGCGTCTCCTTCGAGGTGGGCATGTACCAGCTCGGCGCCCACGCGGTCACTATGAACCCTTCCGAACTGCAGCTTGGAAGGGGAGAGACCCTGAGCGACACTGCAAAGACCCTCTCACGGTACCTGAGCGGCATAGTGATACGTACCTTCGCCCATTCGACGCTCGAACAGTTCGCAGCGAACTCATCCATCCCGGTCATCAACGGCCTCAGCGATCTTCACCACCCCTGCCAGATACTTGCGGATATGATGACAATAATCGAGAAGAAGGGGCGGCTTAATGGCCTGAAGGTCGCTTTTATAGGCGACGGCAACAATGTCTGCAATTCGATGATCGAGGCGGCCTCTCTGATGGAATTCAATCTTACTGTGGCATGTCCCGAAGGTTTTGAACCGGATGCCGGCATCCTCGAAAAGGCAAAGGAGTCCGCGCGGAGCGAGATTGTCATACTGCGCGACCCCAGGGAGGCAGCCGGAATGGCGGATGTCGTGTATACCGACGTTTGGGTCAGCATGGGGCAGGAGGAGCATTCGGCTGAAAAGAAAGAGAGACTCAGGGACTATCAGATTAACAGCAGGCTGCTCACCTGCGCGAAAAAAGACGCGGTGGTACTCCACTGTCTTCCGGCGCACAGAGGGGAAGAGATCACCGACGAGGTCATGGACAGTCCGAACAGCGCAGTCTTCGACCAGGCCGAAAACAGGCTTCACGCCCAAAAGGCGCTGCTCGAAATGCTCATTATATAAAAATATACTCTCTCGGCAAAAAGGTAACGGGATCTTACGGCAACCCTGGAGCTTTTGCCCTGTATGATTCAGGGTCCGGTTGTCAGCCTTCGCTCTCGAAGGCGTTAAAAAAAGGGGCGGAAATACAGTGGAGGTTTACGAATACATTGGATAACGTGCTTTCGGTCATACCGCTGGGCGGAGTCGAAGAGATAGGGATGAACATGACCGTCCTGGAGTACGGGGACGACATGGTCATCATCGATGCAGGGCTCATGTTCCCTGAAGAAGATATGCTCGGGATCGACTTCGTCATTCCCGACTTCACCTACATACTCGAAAACAGGGAAAAAGTGAGGGGCATCGTCCTTACGCACGGACATGAGGACCACACCGGCGCCCTCCCCTTTCTCCTGAAAGAACTGAACGTGCCTGTCTACGGGACCCCTCTGACGCTCGGGCTCGTACGGGAAAAACTCCGCGAACATAACCTGGAACACGTGGAACTGAACTCCGTGCTCCCGAGGGAGGTGGTGACCCTCGGCGTCTTTGAGATAGAGTTCATCCGGGTGACCCACAGCATTGTGGACGGCGTCGGCTTCGGCATTAAGACACCGGTCGGCAGGATCGTTCATACGGGGGATTTCAAGCTCGACCCCACGCCGGTGGACGGTCAGCTCATGGACTTCCACAAGTTTTCCGAATACGGCGAGAGCGGCACGATACTTCTGATGTCCGACAGCACGAACGCCGAAAAAGGCGGCTACACTTTTTCTGAAAAAGAGGTGAGGAGGGCCTTTGAGGACATCTTCGCCAAGACAAAAGGCCGGATTATTATAGCCACCTTCGCCTCGAACATCCACAGGATACAACAGGTGATAGACGTAGCGGTAATGTTCGGCAGGAAGGTTATCCTCTCCGGCAGATCCGTCATCGCGAATACGCAGATTGCGCTCGACCTGGGCTATCTCAGGATACCTGAGAACACGTGGATGAAGCTCGACAACCTCAAAAACCTCAAAGACGAAGAAGTAGTCATCATAACTACAGGAAGCCAGGGCGAGCCTATGAGCGTGCTTTCCAGGATCGCCACGGACGAACACAAGTCGATAAAGGTGAAAGCTGGCGACGTCGTGATACTCTCGGCCAAGATGATACCCGGCAATGAGCGGTCGATCGGAACGATCATCAACCACCTCTTCAGGCGGGGCGCGGACGTGATCTATGAGAAGGTCTCGGAGATACATGTCTCCGGCCATGCGTCAAAAGAAGAGCTGAAGCTGATGCTCAACCTCGTGAAACCCAAGTACTTTATGCCTGTGCACGGCGAGTTTCGACATAAGATCTACCATTCGAGGCTGGCGGAAAAAACCGGGATACCCAAATCGAACATATTTATCCTCGACGACGGAGAAGTGCTTGAGATATCGGACGGCGCCGTTACGAAGGGTGGTACGGTGACATCCGGCAGGATCTACGTTGACGGCAAGGGAGTCGGAGATGTGGAAGACATGGTCCTGCGCGACAGAAGGAGGCTGGCACACGACGGTATCGTGCTCGTCCTCATCGGCATCGAGAAGCTCAGTGGAAACATCATCTCGGGCCCGGACATTATGTCGCGGGGCTTTGTCTTCGAAGACGCTTCGCAGGAGACGATCACCGACGTCAAGGAACTCGTCATAAACACCATGAAGGAGCTCGACAGCGAGATTATCGCGGACAAATCGCTCATCCAGGCAAAGATCCGTTCCGTCCTGAAAAAATATCTCAGGAACACCATGGAAAGGAAGCCGATGATCATGCCGATTATCTTTGAGGTGTAGACTTACCCTTACGCTTGCCCGTGCTCTGCCATAGAAAGCCAATCTGCTTGCGGTGCGCCCGTTAACGTCGTAAAGTTTGATGAGAAGATATCGTATCGAGTAGATGGAGGGACCCATGAGGGTTTATGAGGTCAGAGAGTCATTCGGCATCGATCATCTTGTTCTTGCAGAGCGCGAGCGGCCTTCGCCCGGCTGCAGGCAGGCGCTCGTAAGGGTCAAGGCGGTCTCCCTGAACTACCGCGACCTTCTGGTAGTGAAAGGCCTTTACAACCCCAAACTCTCCCTGCCTTTTATCCCCTTTTCGGATGGCGCCGGCGAGGTTGTTTCTGTCGGAGAAGGGGTTTCGAGAGTAGCGGTCGGTGACCGGGTAGCGGGCATATTTATGCAGGACTGGCTTGCGGGCGAGCTGACCGAGGCCAAGGCCAAGTCTGCCCTGGGCGGGGGAAAGCAGGGTATGCTGACAGAATATGTAGTCCTCAATGAGGACGGTCTTGTACGGGTCCCTCAACATCTCTCCTATGAAGAGGCGTCGACACTCCCCTGCGCGGCAGTGACCGCCTGGCATGCCCTCATGGAAACCGGCCTGGGGCCTGGAGAACGCGTGCTTCTCCTGGGCACAGGCGGGGTCTCCATTTTTTCCCTCCAGTTTGCCCTGATGGCCGGCGCAGAGGTGATCATCACTTCACGCAGCGATGAAAAGCTCGCAAAGGCAGCGCAGCTTGGGGCGGCCCATTGCATCAACTATAAGGCCGTACCCGAATGGGACAGGAGGGTACGCGAACTCACGGGGGAAACCGGGGTGGATCTCGTGGTGGAAGTCGGCGGCGCAGGGACACTTCCACATTCCCTTAAGGCCGTCCGCACCGGAGGACGCATCAGTCTGATCGGGGTATTGACCGGCGCCGCAGGAGAGATAAATCCTCTGCCGATCGTTATGAAGAAGATTCGTGTTCAGGGGATCTTGGTGGGGTCCCGTGAGATGTTCGAGTCTATGAACAGGGCCATAACCCTGCACAGGCTCGTGCCTGTGATCGACCGCGTTTTTCCCTTCGGGGAAGCCGGCGACGCACTCAGGTATATGGAAAGCGGCGCCCATTTCGGCAAGATCTGTATCTCTGTTGCATGAGACATCCTGCGGGGTTATCTTTCAGCGTCTCCGATCTATTACGGCATAGTCCTGAAATATATTTAAGGTCCTCCAATCTGTTATAATCTCTTGATGTTTGAGGCGCTTGTACTAGGTATCGTCCAGGGACTGACGGAATTTCTTCCTGTCAGCAGCACTGCGCATTTGATCCTCTTTCCATGGTTCTTTCACTGGGGAGGCGAGATCGACTCCCTCACCTTCGACATTGCGCTTCACGCCGGAACTCTCCTTGCGCTCGTCATCTGTTTCTGGAAAGACTGGCTTGATATCCTGTTAAGAAAACAGCGGCTTCTGCTCCTGATAATTATCGCATCCATACCCGCGGGCGTTGCCGGGCTGCTCCTCGAACATATAGTCGAAAGCCGCTTCAGGATACCCTCTGTCATAAGCGTGTCCCTGATCGTCATCGGTATCTTCATGCTCGTCTCCGAGAAGGCATACAAACAAAGAAAGATCGACGACTTAGGGATTCTCGATGCCGTCGTGATAGGCATTTCACAGGCTGTTGCACTCGTCCCCGGGGTCTCGCGTTCCGGGATAACCATATCGACCGGGCTTTTGAGGGGTATCGAGAGAGAATCGGCCGCGAAGTTCTCCTTTCTTCTTTCCACCCCGGTTATCGCCGGGGCAGTGCTGCTTCATCTGAAAAAAATGATGACCGCCGGAGAGGCGCATGACCTCCGGCTCTTCGCCATAGGTTTTATTTCGTCGGCAATCACAGGTTTGGCCGCGATCAAATTCCTCATGAATTACTTGAAAAAGCGTCCCATTAACATATTCGCCTATTACAGGTTTGGATTGGCGGCTGTTATACTATTGGGGATATGGCTGAAAGGGTAAAAAGAGCGAAGCAGGAGGTGCTCGGAATCGTATCGGCCCTCGGTAGTATTTATCTCGCCCTGAGTGTGTATACCTATTCCAAATGGGACCCATCCCTCGCCAACTACTCCAAGGCTCCTTCAAAGAACTATGGAGGAATCGCCGGCGCATATCTCGCTGATATCCTGATCACCACTGCGGGATACGCGGTCTTCGTCCTTCCCTTCTTTCTCCTGGCCTATGGCGTTCGCAGACTGCTGGGAAAAGAGGGTCAGCGGGTTTATCTCTTCGGAGGGCTCCTTTTTATTTTTTCTTCATCCCTGTTGATATCCCTTATCGCCTCAACCTTCAATCTCAAAACAGAGGTATACCCCGGCCCCGGGGGCATCATGGGATTCCAGATCGCGGGATTTCTCGAACGATATTTCTCCCTTTTGGGTGCATACATATTCTCGCTTTCCGGGTTCCTCGCCTCGCTCATCCTTCTGTCCCCTGTGTCGATGGCTTCGCTTTCATCTTCATTTAAGAGAAGAAAGATAAAACCTGCGCCACCGAAGGTTCAGCCGGGCGAGGTCAAAGATGACATCCTTATTAGAGGACCTGAAAAAATTGAGGCCGGCCCATTGCCCTCCGGGCCAGTGTCGGAAGTCCCGGTTACGACGGAGCCTCTGCCCGAACTTATGCTCGAACCTCCGGCTGAAACAGAAACGGAACCACCTCCTAAAGCAGCGCATCGCAAGACGCCATCAAAGGGGGAAGGATATACCCTCCCTTCGATAGAACTCCTGGCTGCCTACGACACTTCATCCCTGCGCCCGTCAAAGGATGAGCTCTTTGCAAATTCATCGCTCCTTGAGAGCAAACTGGCGGACTTCGACGTCCAGGGTAAGATAACCCGCGTCCATCCGGGCCCTGTAGTCACCCTCTACGAGTTCGAACCCGCGCCCGGCGTCAAGATCAACAGGGTCGTAACGCTCGCCGACGATCTGACGCTGGCGCTCAGGGCACAAAGCACGAGGGTATCCCCGATCCCGGGCAAGGCGACGATCGGAATAGAGGTGCCGAACAAACAGAGGGAGGTGGTCTCCTTAAGAGAAATTATCTCAGCTGAGGGCTTCGGCAACAGCCACTCGAAGCTTACCCTTGCGCTCGGCAAGGACATCTTCGGCACGCCCGTGGTGGCAGACCTGGTCAAAATGCCTCACCTGCTCGTGGCAGGGGCGACCGGCGCAGGCAAGAGCGTGTCGATTAATTCGATGGTAATGAGCATCCTCTACAAGGCCTCTCCCTCAGAGGTCAAGTTGATGATGATAGACCCGAAGCTTCTGGAACTCTCGATGTACGAGGACATCCCGCATCTGCTGTCGCCGGTCATCACCAACCCGAAGAAGGCCGCTGAGGCCCTTAAGAAGATGGTCTTCGAAATGGAGCGGAGGTACAGGCTTCTTGCAGAAAAAGGTTCTAGGAACATTGAAAATTTCAACCATCAGTCTTCTGAAGAGGAAAGAATTCCTTACATCATCATATTCATCGACGAACTCGCCGACCTGATGTTCGCCTCCTCGAACGAGGTCGAGGATTCAATCACAAGGCTCGCCCAGATGGCGAGGGCCGCCGGGATACACCTGATCATCGCCACGCAACGCCCGTCAGTGGACGTCATTACCGGCCTTATAAAGGCCAACTTCCCGGCAAGGATATCGTTTCAGGTCTTTTCGAAGATCGACTCCAGGACGATACTGGATTCCCAGGGGGCTGAACAGCTCCTCGGCAAAGGGGACATGCTGCTGATGCTTCCGGGTTCGAGGATAATCCGTGTCCACGGCGCCCTGGTAACAGAGGACGAGATAACGGCCGTCACGTCCTTCATCAAGTCCCAGGGCAGGCCCGACTATTCGATATTCGACGACATACCGGCGGAGGCGCCGGCAGCGGAGGAGACCCATGAAGAGAGAGACGAGATGTATTATAAGACGGTCGAATTTGCCGAATCCGTCGGAGAGGTGTCGATTTCGTCCATCCAGAGGCGTTTCAAGATAGGATACAACAGGGCCGCGCGCATCATGGAGATCATGGAAGACGACGGGCTCGTGGGACCTCCCAAAGGTGCAGGCAAGCCGAGAGACTTTCTGAGGAGGCATGGTTGAGAAAGAATCGTCGTTTAAGTTTTATCGCTATTTTTATACTTGCGTTTTTTTTCCATTCCCAGGCGCCGGCAACTTCGTGGGCGTCGGACGCCGATCAGCTGATTGCCAGGATACAGAAGGCCTACGAGAACATCAAAGACCTGAAGGGCTCCTTTGTCCAAAAGAGCGTCATCAAGGACCTGGACAAGACCGAGACCTACAGGGGCGAATTCTTCATCAAACCGCCGCTCAAGATGAAGTGGGTATATAAAGGAAAGACCGCACAGGACATGACTATCAACAATGACACCGTGCTGATTTATAAGAAAGGGGACAACCAGGCATATAAGAGCAAGTTCGACAGGCATACCTACGGTCAGACGCCGGTCGCGCTCCTGGGAGGTTTCGGCAATATCAAAGATGAGTTCATCGCTTCGGGTAAAGGTGATTCGATCATCCTGAAACCCAAGAAACAGATGGGCAATGTCACCTCAATCAGTGTCAGGACCTCAGAAGAGGGGTTCCCTATCCGCTCCTTCGTGATTAATGACTCTTATTCGAATGTGGTCGAGATCGCCATCAGCGACGTGAAGATAAATACGGGACTGAAAGATTCACTCTTCAGCCTGTCCCTTCCGAAAGAGGTGAACGTATTTGAGCAATGACGCAATGATACGACTTCCGGAGAGGCGGTAACATGCCGTTGCACGGCATACCGGCAAAGGACTATCTGAACAGGGAAGACGAGCTGTCCTACCTGAGGCGTCTCGCCGGACTCCGGAGAGACGACCTGGCGGCAAACGTTCTCCTTGTGGGGGCCCGGGGCGTGGGAAAGACCGAGCTTCTCAAACAGCTTTACCAGTCGCTTTTTTGGGAGATGCAGGAGGTCGTGCCTTTTTATTATTCTTTTAAGACGGCGGCGCTGAAAAGCACCACCTTCGCAAAGGATTATTTCGCGCGGTTCGTTAAACAATATGTCGCCTTCGCAAGAAAAGAACCCCTTTACGTAGATAACGTGAGTATGCCACTTCACCGGCTCATGCCGGTGATTTCATCTCTCGGCCTCGACTGGATGATCGACAGCATCAGCGAATTCCAGGAGAACGCCGATCATGGCGATCTTTACGGGCAGATCCTCTCCGCAATCTCCGCACCTGTCAACGCAGCGATGAGGGGGGGACGGCCTGTACTTGTGATGCTTGACGATTTCACCGCCTCTGAGGACCTTCACGAGGCAAAGCGCGGCGACGCGCCGGGGCTGGCAAGCCTGTTCGAAGAGTCGATGAAAAACAGTCTTTGCCCACATATTATTACCGGCTCTCCCGCAGCGAAACTTGAGGCCATCTTTTCAGATCCTTCCCTTCATAAAGGGACGGAGAGGATGCGGCTGTCCCCGCTTCCCGAGGACACGGCCCTTTCCCTTTTCGCTTCTCTCCTTGAGAAGATGGAGATTACCTGTGACCGGGACGCGGCGCTCGGACTCATCCGGAGAGTGAGGGGTAACCCGCTCTATCTCAGAAACATGGCCAAGGCGGCCTCGAAGATGAAGAAAAAAGAGCTCAGTGAAAGGGACCTCGGCGAATGTTACAGCCATGAAATACTGGATGGGGAGACCGCCTTCTACTGGTCTTCCGTCTTTGCCGAAAGCATTCGGGACAAGGGCCTGAGAAGGACCGTTCTGGGGCTTATCATGCACCGGCTTGTAAAAGGAAAGGAAGACGGCAGGGAGAGGCTTTCAAAGGTGCTCGGTGTCAGGGAGGCCGAACTCGGCGCTGCACTGGATGTCCTGGAGTTACACGACCTCGGACAAAACGGCGATCCCGTCATCGGGGACTTCATGCACTCCCTCTACATGAGAGAGGTGGAAGGAAAGACTGCCGGCGAGATACGGGAGCAGGTCGAGGCGAAATACGGCTCCCCCCGCGACTCGTCTGTCTTTGAGATGGTCATTCCGATGAGCGAGCAGGCGGAGCTGGTTGCAGCCCGCGCAATGGACCAGATAGGCAAGAACATAAACCTGGAACCCGATGTCATGCATTACCTTCAACTGGCCATTGTCGAGTGCTGCATAAACGCCATTGAACACAGCGGAAGTTATGAGAAGAAGATCTATCTCAAATTCATCGCCTCGCCGCACAAGTTGGAGATCATGATAGAAAGTCCCGGAAGATATTTTTCACCCGATTCACTGGAGGAAAGCCCCCCTGAGAAAAAGATGGAGTCGGGGCAGAAGAGGGGCTGGGGATTTACGCTTATGAGAAAGATCATGGATGAGGTCAAGGTCGAAAGGATACATGACAGGACGAGGGTAACGCTCATAAAAAAAATAACAAAAAGCGAGGTGCGCAAATGAATTCAATACCGTTCAGGGTAGGGTCGCGGGTCGTAGACGATGTGGCGCTCATCTATCCTCAAGGGTACCTCAACAACCTTGCCGGGGAGGGCCTCGTTGCTGAGTGCGGCAAATACACCCGGTCGGGGATCAAGAAGATCGTCGTAAATTTCAGGGAGACTGACCTTATTAATTCGATCGGCATATCCCTTCTGCTGCATATCATGGAAGAGTTGCAGACCTCCGGCGGCACGCTCTGCTTCACGGACATGAGCAAAGTCCAGCTCGGCATCTTCGATATGCTCGGACTCACAAAATATTTTTGCTTTTTCCCGGACGAAAATGGTGCGTTGCAGTTCCTGAGCGCCGCGCGGGAATGAACGATGGAACTTAAAAAGGCGCTCTTCAACATTTCTGCGCTTGCCGACCTCGGGGAAGAGATTACCTCTGAAAAAAACTTTCAGGATAAACTTCAGTCGCTGCTTTACGTCGTCATGGGGACCTTTCTTGCCAGCAAGGGGGCTATCACGTGCCAGGAAAGGTCCGGAGAAAAAATTGCATTCGTCTCCCGGAAGGGGTTCGATAACCTGTCCCTCGACGACATAGACCTCGGATTTGTCCGCGCTGCGGGAAAAAACGAGCCGTACCGTATCGAAAACGATCCTGCCCTAATGACGGCGGGGGTCGAAATAATTACTCCCCTCTGGGTAAGAAATGAATTCATCGGCACGATCATGCTCAACAGGAAATTCACCGCAGAGCCCTATACCCCGGGGGACTTCGAGATCCTCAGGGTCATCGCCCCACAGATCGCGATTACGCTAAACAACAGGGCGCTCTTCATGAACCTGACGGAGCAGTTGAACGATAACCGAAAACTCTACGAGGAGATGCGGAAGATCTATCATGACACCTTGCAGGCATTTGCGGCCGCAATTGACGCAAAGGATGTCTATACGAGACATCACTCTCAGAGGGTCGCGAAGTATTCGGTGGCGATCGCAAAGGAACTGGGATGGAATGAACACGACATCGAGGGCATCTACGTCGCGGGGTTCCTGCACGACGTGGGGAAACTGGTCATCAGCAATGAAATCCTGAACAAAAAAACGCCTTTTACGCAGAAAGAAATGGAGGAGATGAGGAAGCATTCACTCTTGTCATACAAAATCATTTCCCATATTAAGTTCCCCTGGAAGGACGTGGAAAAGATCGTGAAGCACCACCATGAAAGACCGGACGGCACAGGCTATCCCGATGCCCTGTCACGGGGCGACCTCAGCGAGGGGGCAAAGATCCTCGCGCTTGCCGATTCTTTCGATGCGATGACCTCCAAGAGGGCTTATCGCGACAAGATGGACCTCAGGGCGGCCCTTGCCGAACTGAGCAGATGCCTCAACAAACAGTTCGATGACCGGATCATGCTTGCCTTCTGCAGGGTCCTCGACAAAGAGATCAGGGGCGAACTTCCGGAACCCCATATCCTGCCGCACCTGGACAAGGATTCAGACCTCTCCGTTATCTCGGCGCTTCTTGAAGGCATCATCAACGAGCTTTCCGGGGACGGCGGAGAAGTCTGAAAAGTCCGCATCCCTTCTCGGTCCGGTCATCTCGTTTGATTCTCTGAAAAGCGACCCTTTATAATAATCGATGCATATTCTTGGAATAGACACTTCCTGTGACGATACATCCGCATCCGTCGTCGAAGACGGGACGAAGATAATCTCGAATATCATATCGAGTCAGTCCGAAATCCACGCAAAATACGGCGGCATAGTCCCCGAACTCGCGTCGAGGAGACATATCGAGATGATCCAGCCGGTAGTCGACGAGGCCCTTAAAGTAGCCGGAGTATCACTGCCGGATATAGCTGCGGTGGCAGTATGCTGCGGCCCGGGCCTTATAGGGTCCCTGCTCATAGGATGCTCCTTTGCCAAGGCGCTTTGCTATTCTAAAAATATCCCCCTTGTCGCGGTGAACCATCTTGAGGGGCACATCCTTTCTGCGTTACTGGACCTTCCGGCCCCGGCGTTTCCCTTTCTCTCTCTTGTCGTTTCCGGAGGGCATACGAGCCTTTACCTCGCCCAAGAAGTCGGCAGGTACAGTGAACTCGGGAGAACGCGTGACGACGCCGCGGGGGAGGCATACGACAAGGTCTCAAAACTGCTCGGCCTTGGCTATCCGGGCGGTCCCGTCATCGACAGACTTGCGCAGCAAGGTGACCCGCGGGCCATAGACTTTCCGAGGGCCTATCTGCCTGAGACCCTCGATTTCAGTTTCAGCGGGATGAAGACCGCGGTGCTTAACTTTCTGCGGTCGCGGACTGCACCGGAAAAGGAATCCGCTGCTGAAAACACAAAACGTATCCTTAACATCGCGGCATCCTTTCAGGCGGCGGTTATGGACGTCCTCGTCAGAAAGACAGAATGGGCTGTGAATAAAACCGTGGTCAGTCGCGTCACCCTCTCGGGCGGCGTCGCCGCAAACAGCGAGTTAAGAAAGAGGATGAAGGAGATGGGTGAAGAAAGGGGCGTTACGGTGTTTGTCCCTCCGACTGTATTATGCACCGACAACGCCGCAATGATCGCTGCAGCCGGGTATCATCGCTTCATAAAAGGAGACTTCGCAAGCCTCGACCTGAACCCCAGGGCCTATCTCGCTCTTTAGAAAAACAGAGAGATCTGCCCCTGCCTGACGGCCGCCGGGTCTCACACAGCCCAAGAGCCTTTCCATGAGAAAGGTGAGGGGTTAGCTTTCGTTCCCATCCTCTATCGCTGCGCAATATTCTACGAATGTAGCAAGCATTTCATTATCTTTCTGGGTTAAATCTAAGAACTCTATCCCTATGTTATATGGTTTTGGATCGCCATGTTCCGCAACTTGACATGAAGCAATTCTCCCCACAAACTTAATAGGATTATCGTCTTGAAGGGATAACTCCATGGGGACCCTGCTTTCGACTTCCAGAGCTTGCGCGGATTCAATCAGCATCCCTCCAAGGCTGATCTTTTTCACTTTATAACTTGCCGGATAATTCAAACTGGCCTTTTCCGGGTCAGTAATATGAAACCTGACATTAAGCCTGCTGCTTCCCATCACATATACTTCCTCCTTCTTGTGCTCCTCAATAAAATCAAGAAGTTGGGTTATCTTTTCAGCAGAAATATTGGTAAATCGCAGGCCCGCCGTATAGATAGGAACCATTTCTCCATGAGACCCTTCCTTGGCATCACTCAGTGAAGACCAGACAACGGCGCCTTTTAAGGAGATGACCTTATTCTTATCCTCTAATTTAAGTACATATTCAGTCCCAATATCAAGCCGTCGATTCGCCCTCAGCCTTATACCCCCAATACTAATGTCATCGACTTTGACTTCAGTCGCGGCTATCATCCGGCCATGAATTTCCAGGACCTTCAGCGTAAATCTTTTGAATCTCCTTTTGTTCTGCAAGATATGACCCTTTTAATTGACGGCAATCAGTACGTACAATCATTGAAATGCGAGCCCGCAATCTCTATATAGCACATCCTTCGGCGGGTGTCAAATTTTGAAGGTGAAAAAATGAAAAGCGATGGCGGAGAAAGCGGGAGTCGAACCCATTCCGACCCGCATGAAATAAGGCTCGGCGGTGGGGTCACTAAGGTTATCTATCCCTGTCCTTGCCCCCTCCATCGCCCTGGAGCATCCTTTCTACCCAGGGGTTCAGTCTTATCTTGATAACTACCTTATCGTCTTTCAACCAGTAATCCGTTAAAAGCACGTCCTGAACGCCGTACGCCAAGGGTTCATAGAGAGGTCGTAACTCATATCCAAGGGTCTCGCCGTTAGGGCCGATGATCCCATACGTCTGGAAGTGCAGGAATGACGTATTGCAATTAACGAATTCCCCTGCCTCTTTAAGTGCCGCCTCTGCCTGCACTCCCTTCTTAATCTTAAATTTGAAATCCGGGGCATAAGGTTCGAAGACGTATTTGTCGTTCTCTTTATCGAGGAAGGCGATTGTCTCAAGATCGTTACCGAAATTGCAGCCGAACAAAATGACTCTGTAGGTTCCTTCGGCTTTGGAATACCCCGTCCCTTGTGTATTGAGACGGATTCCAGAAGTGCAGGAGACGACGACTAATGCAGCAAGCAGAAAAGCAGCAAGACAAACCATTTGCGTACTCTTTATTCTTTTCATGTCAACCTCCTCCGTCGCTATCAAAGGAGAATACCTAACTTTATTTTATCCCCTCCAAGAAATCCTGTCTTATTGGAATTTCTAATGGGTGGATAAATACTTATCGCCACATAATACTGCCTCTTTGCCCTGTTGCCTGCTTAGCGGTAAAGTGCTGGTATTCATGAAGTGTCTCTTCTATCCCATTCAAGACCCATCCTTCCTGTGCCGCAACCGAAAAATCGCCGATATAGACACACCTGTCCTTATATTGCATATGCCTGGGCATTACGACAAAGGAACCCCCAGTTTCAAAACCTGGATCTCTCACGTTTGAAGAACTTGGATCGGAAATAAACGGGTATCTATAACCGAAACTGTCGCGGATTTCAGGAAGCACATTTCCGTACGTAATTCCGGGCGAAAGAGACTCACCACGACCTACCATCAGTGGCCAAACCCGGATCAGGTGGCCAACTAGTAAAACCCCATAAAAAATAAGGTCGGACAGAAATAAGTCGTCAAAGATTCGAAAAAACGTATATATATACTCTCCGGAATAAACTTTAGCCTGAAGCGACCATAAGAAGGCCTATATAGCCGATTGCATATTCTCACAGCAGTGACTATCGTACAAACGAGAGATGCTGAAACGTTGTCCCTGCGGGATAACAGTGGGGAAAGGAGGTCTCTTACCATGAGAAAGATTAAGAAATTAGATAAGGCAGCTGACAAGAATGCCATTCGTCCGTTTCATGTGAATGTTCCGGAAGCGGAACTTACCGAACTGCGCAGGCGCATAAACGCGACAAAGTGGCCTGAACGCGAAACGGTTACTGATGCGTCCCAAGGAGTACAGCTCGCGACGATGCAGGCACTGGCGCGCTATTGGGCGACAGAGTATGACTGGCGCAAAATCGAGGCAAAAATGAACGCCCTGCCGCAGTTCATCACCGAGATCGACGGGCTGGACATTCATTTCATTCACGTCCGTTCAAAACACGAAAATGCGTTGCCGCTGATCGTTACGCACGGATGGCCCGGCTCGATCACCGAACAGATGAAGATCATCGATCCGCTGACCAATCCCACCGCACACGGCGGAAATGCATCCGATGCGTTCAATGTCGTGATTCCGTCGATGCCGGGCTACGGGTTTTCCGGCAAGCCGGCCACCACTGGTTGGGACCCCGCCCACATCGCACGTGCCTGGGTGGTGCTGATGAAGCGACTGGGATACACGAAATTTGTGGCGCAGGGTGGCGATTGGGGTGCGATCATCACCGAGCTAATGGGCGTGCAGGCGCCACCGGAATTGCTGGGCATTCACACCAACATGCCTAACGTGATTCCGCTCGACATCGACAAGCTGGCCTTTTCCGGCGCGCCGGCGCCGGCGAATCTCTCGGCCGACGAGAAGCTCGCTTACGAGCGGCTGAGCTTCGTCTATGCGAAGGGCATCGGCTACGGCTTCCAGATGGGGTTGAGACCGCAGACGCTGTACGGAATAGCGGATTCACCGGTCGGCCTGGCGGCCTATTTTCTCGACCACGACGCGCGCAGCTACGAGCTGATCGCTCGTGTCTTTGCCGGAGGGAGCGAAGGCCTCACACGAGACGACGTCCTCGACAACATCACGCTCACGTGGTTGACGAATACGGCGCTCTCAGGGGCCCGTCTCTATTGGGAGAACAAGTTCGCGTCGTTCTTCGCCGTCAAAGGCGTCGTGGTCCCGACGGCCGTGAGCGTCTTCCCTGACGAACTCTATCCAGCCCCGCGGAGCTGGGCAGAGCGGGCGTATCTCAAACTCATCCATTACAACAAGCTCGACAAAGGCGGGCACTTTGCGGCCTGGGAACAGCCGCAGCTCTTTTCAGAAGAGGTCCGCGCGGGCTTCAGATCACTGCGGTCAGGCGTGGCGAAGTCGGATGTGATCTTGGCCAAAGCTAGCTAACTGTTTGTAAGGCAGCAGGAGAGCTTCGATGGTGGAGGCTCTCCTGTTTTGACTCCGAGGAAGATACTAGCGGCAGCATAGGAGGGCGGAGCTTCGCGTCTTCTATGCGCTGCATCGTCGATACCGTCCCGGCGACTACGAGACCTGGAAGTACATTGCGCCCGCCCAGAAGGCAGCTTGGTTGCACAAGGTGTTCGAATACGGCACGTGGGGTGGCGAGATCCGCCGCGAGTTCGAGCCTCACCCGGGCGAAATCGTGGCCCTCGAGCATTGGGGTTCCAGTGGTTTCGCCAACACGGATTTGGATTTGCAGCTCAAGAAACACGGCATCCATCAGCTCATCGTCATGGGACTCATAGCACACACGTGTCTGGAGGCAGTGGAGGACACTCAGACCCGCCTTACGCGCCGTTCATTGGACATATATACTTCGCAGAGAATCTTATTTCCTGCGTAGTCTAGTTTCTGTCCGTTGACAATCGAAAGAAACAAAACACCAGATTATCGCTCGTTACAAGAGTCCGAAGAAAAGGTGATCCACCCTTTGCGAAAAGCGACTGCATTTTTCGGGACAAACTCTTCAAAAGTTGCGTCTTGCAATATATGTTTGTTCTCAGGTATTCAAAATTCCGGTTGACGCGGGACGCCCATTTAGAGGACACATCCTATAGTGCCTCCTGTCAAGATAAAAAAAGCAGCCAGAAAAATTGTTTAGAATCGACAATGCTTTCTTCCAAACCTTTCTGGCACAATACCTCCCTTCGTCCTTGCGGTCGATAGTATTTTGTTCTTGA
>JBIOIY010000033.1:0-35695 GCA_044450345.1 Thermodesulfovibrionales bacterium
CAAACATCCATACGGGCTCTGTGGGATTGCTCCCGTGCAGGGGCGATGCGGCTACCTCTGCGGCACCAGAAAGTTATCGGTACCTGAACCGGCCTCATTCAGCAAATGCAGTCGATGTCTGCACAAGGCAGCATCAGTTATCGTGGAGCTACCGGCCAGGGCAGATAATATCAAAGAACCTCTTGTATATTTAAGACAGGGGGTGGCTACCAATCACAATTCTCGGGCTTATTAACCCAGTTTGCTTTCCCGGTATTGCCGCACCTGTCAGCCGAAAAGCTTTACCTCATCAAACGGAACCCCTTCCTTCATCATATGAAAAGTGGCGATTGCGATCTTATGAGCCAGTATGCAGTTTGCCACCATAGTTGCCGCATTGCCCTTTCTCCTGTTGGCATGTTTATCCCTGAATTTTCTCAACGTGGGATAATACCGAACCGCAAGATTGGCAGCCTGAGTGAAAGCCCACTTCAGGTAATGATTCCCCTGATTGCTTCCCTTGCCTCTTTTTACCTTGTCGGAGGATTGAGAGATACCGGGTACCAGACGGCAGTACGATGCAAACTGCCTGACGCTGTCAAACCTGCCGATATCTCCTATCTCGTAATAGATCGTCAAGCCAAGCACATACAGTACCCCGGGAATGGTCAAAAGAATCTTGAACTTCGGATCTTCCAAGGTGACTTTCTGTAAGTAAGTATTGAGCTCACTAATTTGATTGGACAACAGCTCAATCCTCTGCAGGATCATCACGCAGTAATCCTTAAGCTCCTGGGGGATCGGTATAATGTCAAAATCTGAAGGTAAGAGCTGTTTCACTTCGTTGCCGCTCATGGTGTTAAGGTTATATTTCATAAACTGTACTCCGAGACTCGAATAACATTCGGCACGCTGCTGAACAAGTCCTGCCCTTCTCCTTAAAAGGTCTCTTAGGGGTCTTTTCTCTTTAGGATAAATATATGCCTCCGGGATCTCTCCCATCCTCAGAAGCTTTGCCAGCTTAAATGCATCTCTCCTGTCAGTCTTAACCTTCGCCCCTGTTATCATGTACAAACCCAGTGTGTGTGCCAGCCTCACATCGTATCCCGCTTCCATAAGCCCATCCACAATCCAATACCAGTTAATCGTGGATTCAATGGCAATATGCACATCCTTGCCGAAGGGCTTGAGAAATTGAAGAATGAGTGCAAGATCATTATTGAGATTCTCCTCCTTTACCTTCTTCCCCTCCCTGTCTATAACACAGACATGGGATTTCTTGGAATGCAGATCGATTCCAGAGTAAAATGTCATAGCGGCCTCCTTTGTGTGGCGATTTTTTGAATGCGAACCAATTATCACATTCAAGGGAGGTCGCTCTCAATAATTATCAGGTTCAGAAAATCGCAATTGGTGTCAGGTACAGGAAGAAGTCTGAAAAAGAAGTCCTTACTTCGCTGCGCTGTGCAATTCTTCTTCTCCCTTCTCAGAAAGGAATATTTTTAAAAGAGACTGATAGGGATCATCCCGCTTATTCGCAGGTACTTTAAGATGCTCAATAAGCGATTCGGGCAGACGAATCGAGATCGTCCTTGTGGATGGCTTTAACTTCGGAAAAACAACCCGTTTCGCCATCGAGTAGTCGATGTACTGAGTGAACAGCAGATACCCATAAAAATCCGGTTCGCGTATAATAATTGTGTTTCTCTAAAACGATAAATATGAACAGGTCCATTTTTCCCATAATAATTGCCGCTGCTATGTTCCTTTCGCTTTTCAGGCTCGGGGCACCGAGACTGTTCGATGTCGATGAGGCTGTTTTTTCGGAGGCGACCAGGGAGATGGTAATCAGCCGGGACTGGATAACGCCCACGTACAACGGAGAAAACCGTTATGACAAGCCGATCCTCTTCTATTGGCTCATGGCCGCGTCCTACAAGGTTTTCGGCATCAACGAGTTCGGCGCAAGATTTCCCTCCGCATGCGCCGCAGTGCTGCTGATCTGTTTCCTTTTTCTCTCAGTGAAGTCTTTCGGCGGCGGGGAATCCGCACCCTACTCAGCCTTGTCGGCCGCACTTTCGGCGTATTATCTCGTATATTCCAGGGCGGCGGTGACAGACATGACCCTTACCCTTTTCATCGCCCTTTCCCTTTTTTCCTTCTATCGCTCGTCCACAGAAGGTCCCGCCGGCAACCGTATGTACCTGTACGGCTTCTATCTTTTTGCGGCTCTCGCCTTCCTTACGAAGGGACTTATTGGGATCATTTTCCCTTTTGGGATAGCGATCGTATACTCGGCTGTTGCTGAGGGACTCCGCGGAATAAAGAAGGTCTTTTCCTTTAAAGGCCTCCTGCTCTTTATTGCCGTAGCCGCACCCTGGTATCTTGCAGAAGTCATAATAAACGGCAGGGAGTTCATCGACCAGTTCTTCATTAAGCACCACTTCAGGAGATATACAGACGTCATATCGGGGCATAGGGGGCCGGTTTATTATTACCTCATCGTTATCGTAATAGGGTTGTTCCCCTGGATATCCTTCCTCCCCTCGGGTATCAGAAGCGCGTTGGGAAAAAGGAACCCGTTTCATCTCTTCGCCTTTGTATGGCTGGCCTTCATATTCCTTTTCTTTTCTTTATCCACTACGAAACTTCCTAATTATATACTCCCGGCTTTTCCGGCCGCTGCAGTGCTGATAGGGGCCGGGATATCTGAGGAGAAAGGTAACTGGAGGCGGTATTCTTTTCTCTCGATGGGGGTATTGTCCGTCATGATGGGTATCGCATTGATTTATCTTACCGAGGAATACCTCCCCAAAATCGGCGTCGCACATGCGGCATGGCCCCTCGTGGCGGCCTTCACCGTCCTTTTAAGCGGAGCGCTCTGTCTGTATTCCGCATTTTCAAGGCGTGACGTCTATAGACCAATCGCAGGCCTTATGACCGTTTTTTTTGCGGCGTTGTTGATGGGGGCGCTTCCCCTTGCAAGCGACTATCTCCAGGGCACACTGCACAAATACAGTCTCTATGCGAAAGACAGACTGAGGCCGGATGAAGGGGTCATCGTATTCGGGATAAACAACCCGAGCATCGCCTTTTATTCCGAGAGAAAAATTATGAGCGCACACAACAAAGAAGAGCTCGGCTCCCTTGCCAGAAAAGGTGTGCACGCCGTCGTTATTTCGAAGACAAAAGACGTCGACCTGTTGCAGGACTCCGGGTACACCTTGATCGAGAGCGATACGCATTATGCGATCTTTGAAACAAAATGAGTCGGCTCGCCGGCACTCTGCATGAAAGCCCTCTGCCCTGCTGACACTGACTAAATCAGGATAGTGGGTCAGTTTCATTTTCTCAAACCGACCCTGCCTGAATTATCCTTGAATTGCACCTCTCTTTTTTTTGTGCTATGTAATATGTGTGGTCCTCAGCGATCACTTCACGCAAAATTGTCCCTCCCCTGGAGGTATGAATAGTATGGACGACGCAAAAGAGACATTCCCTGATATACCGGAGAGGATAGCCGGTCTGAAGGAACTCGCATACAACCTGTGGTGGAGCTGGCACCCCGAGGCGCGGATGCTGTTTAAGATGCTGAGCCGTGCCGCCTGGAAGCTGAGTGTACATAACCCTGTAAAGATGCTTCACGACGTCGACAAGGAGACCTTCGAGGCGGCTGCCAAGGATGCAAAGTTTCTCAGACATCACGATGCGGTGATGGCGAGATTCAGGTCCGATATGAGCCCCTCCGGCGACTGGTTCTCTTCGCGTATCGCAGATGCAAAGCTGCTGCCGATCGCATACTTTTCGGCCGAATACGGTCTCCATCATTCATTTCCCTTTTACGCCGGAGGGCTTGGGTTCCTGGCAGGGGATTTCCTCAAGGAATGCAGCGACCTCGGCGTTCCCATCGTTGCGATGGGGTTCATGTACCCCGAAGGGTACTTACGACAAAAGATATCCCCTGACGGCTGGCAGTCCGCCGAGAGCGAAAGGATCGACAGGGAAAACGCCCCGATCACCCGCATTATGGATGCGCAGGGCAACCGTCTGACGGTGAGGGTCCCGTTCATCGAGCCGCCTATCTACGTCGAGGTATGGAAGGTCCGGGTCGGGAAGGTCACCCTCTATCTCATGGATACCGATATCGATGCGAACGATCCGTGGAACAGGGGCATCACTTCGCATCTCTATGCCGGAGGAAACGAACAAAGGTTGAGACAGGAGATAGTCCTGGGCATCGGCGGCGCCGAGGTTCTCGCTACCCTTGGCATAAGGCATTCCGTACTTCACCTCAACGAAGGCCATCCGGCATTTGCCATCCTTGAGAGGATAAGAGAAAAGGTCGGGGATGGCATGAGCTTTGAAGAGGCATTCAAAAAGGTCAGGGAGACCACGGTCTTCACAACCCATACCCCGGTCCCCGCGGGCCATGACGTCTTCCCCTTCGAGCTTATAGAAAAGTATTTCAACTCCTACTGGCCGTCGCTCGGACTATGCTGCGACGCCTTCTTTCAACTCGGCATCGATCCCCGGAACCCGACCGCCGGTTTCAACATGACCGCCTTTGCGCTGAGGGCGTCAGCCTTTCACAATGCGGTGAGCCGGAAACATGCGGAGGTCGCAAAAAAAATGTGGCAGACCCTGTGGCCTGACGTCCCGGAGGATAAAGTCCCGATCATCCATATCACCAACGGCGTCCACGTCCCGACATGGGTGGAACCGAGGGCCGAACTCCTTTACAACAAGTACCTCGGCCCTCACTGGCTTGCCGACCATGACAACCCTGATATATGGGAACTCATCGATGATATCCCCGACCGGGAGCTCTGGACCAACCATTACTGGCACAAGATGAAGCTCATCCTGAGGATAATGGACAGGGCAAGGCAGCGGTGGCTTGAGGCGCCCGAGCCGAGGCTGATCCTCGCGTCCGGAGTGCTGTTGGACCCGAACGTGCTTACCATCGGTTTCGCCCGCAGGTTCGCCACCTACAAGAGGGCGACACTGATATTCCAGGACGTCGAACGCCTGAGAAAGATACTCACGGACAGGTGGAAACCCGTCCAGGTCATCTTCGCAGGGAAGGCCCACCCGGCAGACGAACCGGGGAAACAGTTGCTCCAGAAAGTATTCAACGCCTCCAAAGACCCTTCTTTCGGAGGGCGTATAGCCTTTGTAGAGGATTACGATGAGCAGTTGGCGCAGTACCTTGTGCACGGCGTCGATGTCTGGCTGAACAACCCGCTCCCGCCGCTCGAGGCATGCGGCACGAGCGGGATGAAGGCGTCCCTTAATGGTGTGCCGCATCTGAGCATCCTCGACGGATGGTGGTCCGAGGGGTTTAACGGCAGGAACGGATGGGGATTCGAAGGAAATGAAGGAGCAGACAGGGACGTGCAGGACGCACAATCCCTCTACAATTTACTAGAAAAACAGGTGGTCCCCATGTATTACCGCGCCGACGATGACGGCGTCCCTCATGAATGGGTGAGGATCATGAAAGAGGGGATAAAGAGTACCGCTCCTTCTTTCAGCGCCAGAAGGATGACCAAGGAATACGCAGAGAAATTTTACCGCGAGGCCCTTAAATCAGTGATCGGGGAAACGAAGTCAGCCGTGTAGATGCCTGACATCCCCGCACCTGCCCCCAATTCCCGCCGCTGAAAAAAAATCCCGACAGGCGCGGATGTCAATAATCATATGGCGCCTGCCGGGGAGCGGATATCAGGGATTACGTAACGAAAACCGTCGCCCTCTTAAGGTCTTCGAGCCTTGTTAAGAGGTTGTGGTGTTTATGCTCGTCTGCGATAAGATAGGAAAGCACATAACGGGTAACGAAGAGTTCGCTTTTTTCCAAGGCCTCTTCCGCCAGTTGCAGAGACATGGCCTCCGCCGTGATATGCTTGTTCAGTCCTGAGCCCAGCGCGTTGAGGTCGTCCGGGCTCAGGATAAAGGGCTCCTTTGTGACGCTGTCTATGAGCATCTGCTGCATCGCCTTGTGTTTCTGAGAGTCGCTCTTGATCATCTCCATAGTCATCCTTATAAGACGGTTACTCGTCTTTTTCAGCAGTTCCTCGGAGAACCTGATCGT
This sequence comes from Thermodesulfovibrionales bacterium, assembly GCA_044450345.1. Classification (GTDB taxonomy): domain Bacteria; phylum Nitrospirota; class Thermodesulfovibrionia; order Thermodesulfovibrionales; family UBA6898; genus Sulfobium. The sequence continues at coordinate 6,071 of JBIOIY010000033.1, forward strand.
CTCGTCCTCAAGGCGCTGCCATTCCTTAATGACCCCCAGGAACTCTTTAGACAGTTCTACCGGTTTTCTCTTGGATTTATCCGTCTTGCTTTTCTTTGCCGGTGCTCTTTGTGCCATTTCAATACCTCCTTTTAGTCCTTTTATTTTCTTCCCATTTATAAAAACTCCCGCGAGTCTGCACCCATATTAAGAGACACCCATTCTCTCACCTCCTCTATGCACAAAGGCCTGATTCCATGCTATCAAATAAGGGCGGGATGTCAAGAGTGTGAAATGAGTGTGAAATGACCGGAGTGTCCTAAGGACATTACCACATGGCTGCGGTTGACCGCGATATCAGGGGATGCTACGCTAAAAAGTGATGATACCCTACGAGTTTCTCGATATCTCAGGCGACGCCGGTTTAAGGGCATCCGGCAGAACGGCGGAAGAACTCTTCGTCAATGCCGCCCTCGGTATGTACGATCTGATAATAGACATGGAGGACGTGCGCAAGACCGAAACAGTCGAGATATCACTGACGCACGATTCCCCGGAAGGACTTCTCGTCTCCTGGCTTAACGAGCTTATCTTCAGGTTTGATGCCCACGGGTTTATCGCGAAAGAGATCATAATCAATGAGTTTCTTTTCGGTGGAGATATCAAAGGGAACGGACCTGCCTATTCTATAAAGGCCTCGTTGTCAGGGGAGTATTTCGACCCGGCGAGACATCAAGGAAAGTTGCTGCTGAAAGCAGCGACTTATCACAAACTGAAAATTGAGAATGAAAACGGCCGCTGGACGGCTGAAATCATCTTCGACATCTGAAACCGCTCCAGGAGTCGGGTATAATAAAGAATGGGTAATAATGGTATCAGATAAACTTAGAAGGTTAGATGAAACGAGGATCGAGGTGCCTGTCGATTACAAAAAGGGGATGCGGGTCCCGGGGATTATCTATCTCGACAGCGTACTCGAAAAAGAGCTCGAACCCCAGGCGGTCGAACAGGTTGCAAACGTCGCCACCCTGCCCGGTATCGTGAAATGCTCCACAGCAATGCCGGATATTCATAACGGATACGGGTTCCCTATCGGGGGAGTTGCTGCATTTGATCTCAAAGAAGGGATCATCTCTCCCGGGGGCGTGGGGTACGATATAAACTGCGGGGTAAGACTCCTCAGAAGCAATCTCAGGAAAGAGGAGGTCCTTCCGCGGATAAAAGACCTCGTGGATGTCCTCTACCGCGAAGTCCCCTCGGGAGTGGGTTCGAAAGGCAAGATGCGCCTCGGCCCGGATGACGAAAAAAAGATATTGGTGAAAGGCGCCCGCTGGGTGATCGAAAACGGCATGGGCGATCCCTCGGACATCGAGAGGACAGAGTCGGGGGGACAGATCGCCGGGGCGGACCCTTCCCTTATCAGCAGCAAGGCATACGACCGGGGCAGGGCCCAGCAAGGGACACTCGGCTCAGGCAACCATTTCCTGGAGGTCCAGTATATCGATGAAATATATGATGAACAAGCGGCAAACGGCCTTGGGTTGTTCAGGGACCAGGTGACCGTGATGATCCATACCGGCTCAAGGGGGTTCGGGCACCAGGTATGCACTGATTTTCTCGAAGTAATGGAGCGGGCCGCCGGCAAATACGGGATCGAACTCTACGACAAAGAACTCGCATGCGCACCCTTTCAAAGTCGGGAGGCGCAGGATTATCTCGCTGCAATGAGGGCGGCGGCGAATTATGCGTGGGCGAACAGGCAGTGCATCATGCACTGGACGCGGGAGGCATTCATGAACGTCTTCAGCTCATCTCCCCGCGGTCTGGGGATGAGTCTGGTTTACGACGTTGCCCACAACATCGCCAAGGTTGAAGACCATATCGTCAATGGAGAAAAGAGAAAGCTGATCGTCCACAGGAAGGGCGCGACCCGCGCTTTTCCCCCCGGACATCCTGAGCTTCCCGATATATACAGGCATCTTGGGCAGCCGGTCCTCATCCCCGGTGACATGGGCAGGGCCTCCTTTGTGCTCCTCGGCACGGAAAAGGCAATGGCGGAGACCTTCGGCTCGACCTGCCACGGAGCGGGAAGAGTGATGTCCCGGCACCAGGCGATAAAACTGGCAAGGGGAAGAAAGATCTGGCGGGAGCTCGAAGAGAGGGGCATCATCGTAAGGTCAGCGGGCAGGGAGACCCTCGCAGAGGAGATGAGCGACGCCTACAAAGACATCTCTGCTGTAGTCGAGGTAGTCCGGAAGGCGGGGATATCGAAGAAGGTCGCACGGCTGAGACCCATGGGTGTGGTGAAGGGATGATCCCGTGCAAAGACTGAGGATAGGCAGGTTCTCCTACTCAAACCTCTTCCCGATCTTCTACATGCTCGAGAGGGAGGCGGACTGTTCGGCATACGAGTTCATCGAGGGGGTCCCCTCTTATCTCAACAGGGAGATTCGGGAGGGCAGGATAGATATCAGCCCTTCATCTTCAATCGAATACCTGAGAAACACCGGCGGATATGATCTGATCGAGGGCCACTCGATAAGTTCGAAAGGGCCGGTGGGGAGCATCTTCCTCTTCAGCAAGAGACCGATCGGGGCACTGGATAATATCACGGTATTCACTTCCTCACAGTCGGAAACGTCGGTAGCGCTTATCCATATCATACTTAAAAAATTCTTGAAGATAGAGTGCACTTTTGTATCGACCTCGGAGTCGATCGAAAAGGTGATGGGCCACAGTGAAGCCTATATGCTGATAGGCGACGATGCGCTCAGGGAGTCCCTCAAATGGCCGGGACTGCATATCTACGATATCGGCGACCTCTGGTATACTCATACCGGACTTCCCTCGGTATTCGCCCTCTGGATCGTGAGAAAGGAGTGCTGCGGGGAGAGAAAGGAACTCCTTGACAGGTTCATCCGAGACCTGGACGCTGCCAAGGCATCCGCACTGAGGAATCTGGGCGCCGTTGCCGAGGCATCCCCCCTCAGAAGTTTCCTCTCGAAGGAGGAACTGGTATCATACTGGAGGGGGATTTCCTATGACCTTGGAGAAGACCATAGGAGAGGGCTCGACCTTTTCAGACGTTACGCAGAAGACCTGGGAATTATTTAGCGAGCCGGGCAGCCTATGTTCTCTCCGTGGTCTCGCAGCCTCAAAGAATTAATTTCCTCCTGAAAAGAGGACTCACTTTCTCAAAAGAGAAATTATTTTTGTACCTGCTGCCCATTTATCTCATCTTTCATCTGGCATAAATATTGATATATGTACAAACGAACAGCGAAATAAATGTATTGCTGAATTAATTTAATGACGAAAGGAGGTGAATCGAATGAAGAAAGCAATAGCAATCGTACTTTCAATTATGTTTGTCCTTGCCCTTACGTCAGTGACATTCGCGGCCGATGAAAAGAAGGCAGCAGCTCCTGCCGAGAAGAAGATGGCTCCTGCTGAAAAGAAGGAGGCAAAGGCCAAGATGAAACAGGTGACCGGTGAGGTCGCGGCTGTTGACGCGAAGGCCAACACGATCACAGTGAAGAAGGGCAAGAAGGATACCACTATCACCGTCGACGACAAGACCAAGATCATGGTCGGCAAGGAAAAGAAGGCACTTGCAGACGTCAAGGTCGGGGACAAGGTGACCGTGCATTATGCAGAGGCCGCAGCTCCTGCAAAGGAAGAGAAGAAGGCCGAGAAGAAGATGGAAAAGAAGGAGGCAGCTCCTGCTCCTGCTGCAAAGGAAGAAAAGAAGCCTGCAGCCAAGAAGCCCGCTGGCGGCTACTAATCAAGAGTTTCTTCGTCTGACAAGAATACCTCCTTGGGTCCTGGACCTGGGGAGGTATTCTTATAATGACCCTGTTCATCAGACAGTTAGTTGCGATCCGTATAAGGGAGGCGTACCATGAAGGGCATAACCAGGTATTTTCTGTTTGGATTTTTTGTCCTGTTTGCACTTACCGCTTGTTCCAAACAGCCCGTCCAGGAGATCAATGCAGCAAAATTGGCCGTGGATTCGGCGATGGCCGAGGGTGCTGAAAAATATTCTCCTGCCGAAGTAAAGAAGGTTAACGATGCCCTGACCGAAGCGATGACAGAGATAAAAACTCAGGACGGCAAGTTTATTAAAGACTACAAGAAGGCCGCTGAGATGCTGGCGAAGGTAAAGGCAGATGCTGATGAGTTAAGGGGGGGTCTGGCAGCAAAGAAGGAAGAGGCGAGAAAGAAGGCGCTCTCCGCCGAGGAATCGGCCAATGCCTCCGTGAGCGAGGCAAAGGCGTACCTGTCACAGGCCATGAAGTCGTCGAAGGCAGACCTTGATATCGAGGCCCTGAGCAATAGCATCAAGGGGCTCGACGACGCACTCGCGGAAATAAGGAAGTTGATAGCCACCGAGGACTACACTACTGCGATAGAAAAGGCCGGCGGCGTGAAAGGAAATGCGGCGGAAATGGTTAAAGAGGCCGGGGATGCCGCTGAAAAAACGCCGCCAAAGACAGATACGAAAAAGAAGAAATAGGCGACAGGGAGGAGTCCGTGGCTTGATAAAGGATGCCCGTCCTGGTGATATAAAAAACCCCGCCGCATGCGGGGTTTTTATTTGACCACAGCGCGAGCATTTAATATAAAATACAGCTATATGCGCATCATCGGAAAGACCGTAAAACAAAGTGTAAAAGACTACTTTCTCAAACGATCGCTTCACCAGAAGCTTGTGGCGATGATGCTGCTGCTCAGCCTTAGTCTTGTGTCGGTGTTCGTATTACTTTATTCACAAACCGAAAAGGCGATGTACGATGAGCTCGAAAAACAGACTGCTGAACTCACGAAGGCTATACAAGTCGGGGTTGAAGAAGTGACAAGCAGCGGCTCTACCGACGAGAAGAGGCTCCAGAACTATCTCCAGAAGCTCAACACCAGGGGGGTGAAGGAACTTTCGATCATCAGTAATTCGGACAAGATCATTTCGAGCACGAACCCCAAGAACATAGGAAAGTGGCTCACGACGAAGAAAAAGGAGCTCATCTTCAAGGCACAGTTGGGAGAGCCGGTCACCGGTGAAGGCCACGCCTATAACGTCATCATACCCGTCGTCGCAGGGGAGAAACATTACGGCTACATCCACCTTACGATCAACACCGAGGACTTTTCGACGTTTATGAGAAAAAGACTCCTGCAGAGGCTATTCGCGGCCGGCCTCGTCTTCGGCACCGGGATAGTCTTCATATTCTACTTCGCAAAGAGGTACACCGGGCCGATTGAAGAAGTGGTCGCTGCGGCCCGGAAGGTCGCGGGTGGAGACCTCAACCAGGAGCTGAATACCGAGAGAAAAGACGAGATAGGGGAACTCACCCACAGCTTCAACTTCATGGTGAGGAAACTCAGGGAAGAACGCGAACTCGAGGAGAGGCTCAGGAAGGCGGAACATCTCGCCGGCATTGGCCAGTTCTCGACGAGCATCGCACACGAGATAAAGAATCCCCTGAACTTCATCAGTCTCTCGATCGACCATATCAAAGAGAGGTACAAGCCGGTGGAAGGAGACAGGGACGCGTTCGAGTCCCTGATCTCAAACATCAAAAAAGAGATCCAGCGCGTAAGCGGGTTCGCCGAGAGCTTCCTGCAGTACGGCAGGCCGCTGGAACTCAATCTTCAGAAGACCGATATCGGGGTGCTCATCGAAGACGTAATCGGTCTTGTCATGGCAAAGGCGCAGAAAGAAGGCGTCGACATCCAGAGGGAATACGAGGCGCTGCCGGAGCTCTCCGTCGACAGCGAATTCATAAAAACCTGCCTCTACAACGTCGTCCTTAACGCATTCCAGGCGATGCCGGGAGGCGGCAGGCTTACCATAAGAACGAAGAAGACCGGGGAAAAGTTTAGTATAATAGTCGAGGACACGGGTATCGGAATATCTGAAGATAAGGCCGGAAGGATCTTCGACCCCTTCTTCACGACCAAGGCACAGGGGCTCGGACTCGGGCTCGCGCTTACCAAACGCATCATCGAAGAGCATAAGGGCAAAGTGGATTTTAAGAGCGTCATGGGGAAGGGAAGCGCGGTCGCCATGATACTTCCTATTGAAAAGGAGGGCTAAAAATGACTGTAGTTCTCGTTGTAGATGACGAACCCCTTCAGAGAGACATACTGAAGACGATTCTCGCGGACGAAGGATATGAGACCCATACAGCCTCTTCCGGAGAAGAGGCGCTCAAGGTCATCGCAAAGTATTATCCGGATGTCATACTCACGGACCTCAAGATGGAAGGGATGGACGGGATAGAGCTTATAGAGGCGGTGACAAAAATGGAACTGCCGGCGAGGGACGGGTTCGGGCCGACGATGATCATCATGACCGCCCACGGGACAATATCCTCGGTGGTCGATGCGATGAAGAAAGGCGCCTTCGATTACCTCACGAAACCCCTGAACAAAGATTCCCTCATCATGACTGTCAAAAGGGCCGTCGGGCACTCGGAACTCCTCAAGGAGAACCTGCAGCTCCACAAGGAGCTCTATGACAGGTTCAAGATAGAAGGCATCGTCGGCAAGTCCGGCATGATGCAGGAGGCGATCGAGATCATGAAGAAGGTCTCGGGCAGTTCCGCCACCATACTTATCAGGGGCGAGAGCGGTACGGGGAAGGAACTCGTGGCGAAGGCCATCCATTACAACAGCCCGAGACGGTCGAAGGCCTTTACCGCACTCAACTGCGCGTCCATACCGGAGAACCTCTTCGAGAGCGAACTCTTCGGCTATGAGCCTGGCTCATTCACCGGCGCAGTCGCACGAAGGATCGGCCTTTTCGAGGCTACAAACGGCGGCACCCTTTTTCTCGACGAGATCGGAGATATGCCCCAGATGATGCAGTCGAAACTCCTGAGGGTCCTCCAGGACAAGGAGATCAGGCGACTTGGAGGAAAAGAAGCGATAAAGATCGATGTGAGGATCATCACCGCAACGAACAAGGACCTCGAAAAGGAACTGATGAAAGGGAGTTTCAGGGAGGACCTTTACTACAGGCTGAGGGTGGTATCGATAGAACTTCCTCCGCTGCGTCAAAGGAGGAGCGACATCCCTGAACTAGTGGACTTCTTCATAAACAAATACAACCGTGAATTCGGCAAAAGAGTAAAGGGCGTTGAAGAGGCGGCGCTCAATGCCCTTGAGGGATACAACTGGCCGGGGAATATTCGCCAGCTCGAATCTGTAATAGAGAGGGCCGTGCTCATGTGTGATACCGACGCGATCAGGGTAAAGGACATAAAGGGAGAACTCAGGACGCTTCAGTCCGCTGAGGCGTTCGATCCGGACCTGCCCGAGGAAGGAATCAATCTCGATGAACTAGAAGCGAAGCTGCTGAGAAAGGCGATGACAAAGGCCAACGGCGTAGTTGCAAAGGCGGCCAAAATGCTCGGCCTGAGCTATAAAACCTTCTGGTACCGCTGGGAGAAATTGAATCCCAGCGCCCCCTCAAAAAAGGAACCGCCTGCGGAATAAGGGATTCGCTCTTTTCCGCGAACGGTTGCTCAAAAAAAGACATGGAAAGATGAAGGCTGAAACGCTGCACGCGAAGTCAGGAGGAAACAGAGACGTGTTAAAGAAAAAAGAAAAAACTAATGTATTGAACCTGCCGTTCAATAAGATCCTTTTGATAAAGAAGTCGGATGTCCCGGACACAATCTTTATGCTGGAGGACGAGCAGAAATACCAGAACCATTTGGGCACTGTCCATGCGAGCGCCCAATATGCCCTCGCGGAGGCAACAAGCGGTGAAATCATTGAAAGAAACCTGGGGGACTGGAGTGGCGCTTATTTCCCGGTCGTCAGAAGGGTCGAAATAAAGTATAAGAATCCCGCAAAAGGGAGGTTATTTTCAACGGGGAACCTTGATCCGGACAGTGTTATGAAGGCGAAGAAGGAGCTTTCAGATAAGGGACGGACCCTGATAGATGTCCCGGTAAAAATTGAAGACGAAGAAAAGGATGCCACCTTTGAAGGCACATTCACCTGGTTTATTGCAAGGGACAGAAAGTAATGGCAGTGGGTGACCCGCTACCAAAGCAATCGATACGTTCCTCATCGGTTCCTATGCAGTCCCTTTGCAATCCGGCTTTGCTGTTCGGTACTCACGTCGGCCTCGATGGCGAGAATCTTCTTTTTGAACAGTTCGTACTCCTCTTCAGTTGCGGCCTCGAACCCGCTGCAGTCCTTCCCGAGCGAATGAAGGACCGTCGCGTCATCCGGCTTCATGACATCGAGCGCCGCAAGCGCGTCCCTGATGTCCTCTCTCATCTTATCATTGACCGTACCGTTGCAGCACATGTTGAATTCCGGGATCGGGACCGACAACGCAAGAATCCTTATCCCCCTGTCGCGGTAGGCGTACGCCTTTTCCTCCATTAACCCACCCGCGTCAAAGCTTCCATCGACCACCGCCTTTGCCACCTCGTCATGTCCGTCGAGGAACTCGTAATACCGGAGGTCCCTAAGTGAAATACCCGCGTCCTTCAGCGTGGCAAGAGGCATAATGAATCCGGTCGAAGAGGTTACCCCGCCGAAGGCAAAGCTCTTTCCCTTCAGGTCGTCCAGTGACCGGATCCCGGAGTCGCTTTTCACCACTACCGCTGCGTGATGATACGCCTCGCCTTTCCTCAGCGCCTTCGCAATCACCATTACCCCGTATCTCCTGTTAGCCTCCACATAGTTCGCGGGCCCCATCGCACACAGCTGCGTAGCGTTCTGGCCTATGTCCTTGACGGCGTCATCCATGTCGATAGCCACCTTGAGGTCGACTTTTATGCCCAGTCTGCGGCCGAGATATTCTGAAAGAGGGAAGAACTTCCTGAACATCACCGAAGGCTCTTGCAGCGGAACGACGCCAAGCCTCACAGAATGTCCTTTCTTGCCCGAGAAACGGAAACGTTCCATTTCGGCCTGCAGTAGTTCAGCGTCCTTCTGCAGGTTCCAGAGCGTCTTGCTGATTCTGAAGGCGAGTTCCCTGTTTTGGACCGGGATATCTTTCATCGCCTCGACACTGTGCAGGATGCTCTCCGAACCCTTCTTATGCTCGGCCAGGGACATGGATATCTGGCGGCTTCTCTCTGAAACAAGCTCCGTGGCCTGAGCGATCTGACCGCTGCTCGTCGCCTGCTCATCAGTTGCCCCGCTCACCAGGAGAGACAATTTTCTCATCTTCTCCGCCGCCTCAGCGACCAGCCCGACCTCTTTTGACTGTTCTGCAGTGGCCTCGGCCACATCCTCTATCATCTTTCTCATGCGCTCGGTGGCCTCAGCCACCAGGAGGGCCGACTTCGCCTGCTCGGCAGTCGCACGTTTGATTGAGAGTGTCATCTCGGATGACTTCTGCGAACTGTTGAGCACCTTCCTTAGCGCTTCCTCTGTTCCTCTGGCCAGCCCGATGCCCCCCTCAACTGAACGAATGCCTTTTTGCATCGCATCGGCCGCATTCGCGACCTCCTCCTGTACCGCACGGATAAGCGCGGCTATCTCATTGGTGGAGGCCTCGGTCCTCTCCGCGAGAGCGCTGATTTCACCGGCAACCACAGAAAAGCCCTTGCCGTGTACCCCGGCCTCCGCCGCCAAAATAGCGGCATTGAGGGAGAGAAGGTTCGTCTCATCGTTCACCGTCTCGATGACCCCCAGTATCTTCTCGATCTCCTGCGACCTGTTCCCGAGCACGCGGATGCAATCGGCAGTCTCTGTGACGGATGACGAAATGTCTTTCATCCCATCTATAGTCTTGGCAATCGAGGCCATCCCAAAGTTCGCGGCATCGCTCGTAACCTTCTCCGACAGGGCCGCCGATTCCTTTGCGTTCCTTTCCACTTCCTTTATCGTCGTCGTAATCTCGGATATCGCGGCGATGGTCTCATCGGATGCGTCGGCGAGTTCTCCGGAATTTGCGGCGACCGCCTTTATCGCCGTCGACAGATGTTCGATAGAGTCGGTCGTCGATTCCACTATTTCCTTGAGTTCCTGGATGCTGCCGTTTATGCTCTTGATGCTCGACACCATCTGTTCAATCGATGCGGACGCGTCCCCGGCAGAGGCCGCGAGGCCCTCCGTATTCTCCGTGATCTCGGCAGCAGTTGCGTTTAATTCAAGGACAGAACTCGATATACTGTGCGTGGCCGCAGACTCGGCTTCGGCACCTTTCAACACTTTTTCCGACTCGCGTTCAACATCTCCCACAACCGCCAGGATCCTGTCGGAGAGTTCCTTGATCCGCAGGAGGACCCCTTCAAGTTTCAAAAAAGCGCCGTTAAGAAACTCTCCCGTCCGCCCGATCTCATCGGCGCTCCCCGACTCAATGGTGAAGGAGAGGTCGCCTTCAGCGATCCTTGCAGCGGCAGACTCCATGGATTTCACCGGCCTGATCACCATCTTCCTCAACATGGTCCAGAGCAGGAGGCTAAAGCAGAGGGACGCGGCGACGGTAATGAGGATCACCATCGTAATGAGCGCCATTGCCCTTTTGTATTCTTTCTCAATCGAAATGGAGGTCTTTACCGCCCCGAGCAGCGGGGCCTCCGTGCCATGGCATGTGCGGCAGGACGGCTGATTCCTGAGTGGCATATAAAAGATGATCCGCGACGTTTCTCTCCTCAGCAGCCGGTCCTTGCCCGACTTTAATTCCTCAAGGGCAGACGCATCCTTCTCAGGAGAGCCTTCCTTAAACGCTTCGCGCCCGGCGGCATTGAGGACGGTGATGTCGTCGATCCCCCCGATCTTGCGCATGTCCCCGACAATCTTCTTCGTGATATCCGCCTTGCCCTCAAGCATCGTCGTTTCGACATTCTGTGAGATTATCTGTGCAGTCTTTTCAGTGGCGAGTTCGGTAACGCTGTAAAGGGTAGTCTTCTGAATCGATACGGCCATGAAGCCGGCAGAGATGACACCTGCAATGAGGATTACCGCCACGGTGGCAAGCACCTTCATCTCGAGACTTCGGGTCAGAATCTCCCGTCGGATAGTGATCTTACCCAATATTCAAGAGCTCCCCTCCAATGGAATTCGCTATTTATCTTGCAAGATAGGTATTAACGAGCTTAAGCAGTTCCTGTGTCTGGATCGGTTTCGGCAGGTATGCGTTGGCGCCGATCGAGAGAGCCCTCTTTCTGTCTTCTTCCGCGCCTTCGGTCGTTACGATAATTACGGGGATGTCTTTATATGCGGGGTTTCCACGAACAAGGCTCACGAGTTTAAGACCGTCCATTACCGGCATATTGATATCGGCGAGGATGAGGTCGATCTTCTCCGAAGAAAGTTTCTTCAGGGCGTCCACCCCGTCAGTGGCCTCAATAACATGACAACTCGGGATCCTCTTTATCGCAAAACTTATAAGCTGCCTCATTGTCGGCGAGTCTTCAACAACGAGAATATTCGGCATATCACAATCCCCCTATTTCCTCGGCTTCTCTTTGAGAAGATCCAGGAAACTCTGTATAGTAGTAAGTTTTCTCTCTGATTGCGTATACATTCTGGAAGAAAAGATCGCAGTCGCCGCATGGCCGGCCAATAGGTTGAAGAGCTCGTAGTCGACGTTCGTAAAACCTGATTTCTGCATAAGTAGCTTATATATAGAGAGCACGCCTATGACGTGTTCCTTTATCTTCAAAGGGATGCAGACGATTGGCTCGTGCGGGTTAAACTCCGCACCGCCGCTCAGGTCATCAGAAAAGAAACTCTCCCCTTCCTTGGCAACTGTTCCTATCGTCCCCTGTCCGATCTTGATCTTGGGGGCCTCTGAGAGGGACATACCCTCGCTGGTGACAGGTATCAGCTCGTTCGTCTTGTCGTCGATCAGCAGGACCGCGAATTTCTCGGCGCCGATAAGATTGATGATGATCTCCAGGACAATCCTGAGGACCTCTGAAAAATCGAGCGTGGAATGCAGCTGGTAGCTCGCCACATAAAGGTTGGCCAGGTTGTTATTCTCCTCTTCCACCTCGAGGTATTTAGAGGCGAAGTCCTTGTTCTCCTCCTCTACCTTTCTGAACCTCTCCTTGAAGGATTTCAGTTCCTCTTCCAGCAGACCGATCCTGTCTTCATAGAGCTTTGTCCTCGCCTCGTCCCCTGACCTCTGCAGGGTCTCTTCGAGTTGGGCGATCTTGTATCTGAGTTTCTCGTTCTCACGCAGAAGGTCCTTGGTGAATTCCTCCCCCTTCTTGAACATCTGAAGAAATTCATCCGCCTTGCCGACAAAACCGGTCTCTTTTTCCACTAATCCTTCTCCCTCTTGACCGAGTGGCTGACCACTCTCAATATTTCAGCCGCGATCTCCGATATAGGCAGGACACTCTCGACCGCCCCGGTCTTTATCGCCTCGGCCGGCATACCGAAAACCACGGCGCTGGCTTCCGACTCTGCTATAGTATAACCGCCTTTTGTTTTAATTTCCACCACGCCCTGCTTCCCGTCATTGCCCATACCGGTCAATACAACGCCCATCGTGTTCGCCCCGTACACGTCGGCCGCCGACTTCATCATATGGTCGACGGACGGTATGTATTTGTCGGCGATCTTCCCCTCTTTCAGCACGACCACCTCTTTTGAGCCCCTGCGCCTCACCCCGAGATGGTACCCGCCCGGGCAGATCAAAACGTGGCCGGGCTTGATCGGGTCCAGGTCCTGGGCCTCTTTTATCCTCAGTTGAGACAGTCTGTTAAGCCTCTCGGAAAGCTGGCCGGTAAAACCCCTTGGCATGTGCTGGCTTATGATGATAGCCGCGGGAAAATCCGCAGGGAGTCTCGCCAGGACAATCTGGAGCGCTGCCGGACCGCCCGTGGAAGAGCCTATCGCCACCACCTGCACAGATTGCTTGCCGACCTCGCCGGCGATTTCGACAGGTTCCTCTTTGTCCAGCAGCTGTAAATTCTTGCTGAGAATGTCCAGCCTGATGTCCTTTATGCCCCTGATTTTTCTTATGAGGTCCTTCTCGATGCTCTGCAGTTCGAGCGAGGCGCGCTTTGTGGGCTTCGCAATAAAATCGACCGCGCCGAATTCAAGCGCCTTGAAAACGGTCTTTGAGTCATTGTGGGAGCTGACCATGATCACGGGAGTGGGCCTCTCGCGCATCAGCCAGCGCAGGAAGCTGAAGCCGTCCATCTCCGGCATTTCGAAATCGAGTGTAATGATATCGGGTTTTAACCTAAGGGTCTTCGCCATGGCGTCGATGCCGTCGGAGGCGATACCGACGACCTCCAGCCCCGCTTCCTGCTCGATGATCTTTTTTATCATCTGCCTCGTATACGCGGAATCGTCGACAATAAGTACTTTTGTGCTCACCTGCATAAACTCCTGATGGGTTGATTTACTTCTCAGTGCCTGTTGCCCGGATCTTGCTCTGGGGCTTCTGATACACCATGTCGTTCTTGAAATGCTTCAGCATGAAGGCAGTCGAGATATTTATCAGCGATTCCGCGTGACCGAGCAGAAGATACCCGCCGTCCACAAGTCTGTCATAGAAATTTTCTATTACCTTCTTCCGTGAAGGACCGTCAAAATATATTAATACATTTCTGCACAAAATCACATCCATCTTGCCCAGGAACCTCGTCCTGAAGGAATCGAGGAGGTTGAGGTAGCTGAAGTTAACATATCCCTTGACGCCGTCCGCAATCCTGTAAGAACCGTCCTCCTCGGTAAAATACTTGTTGATGTAGCGTGTCTCAGCAGTCCTGAAGGAGTTCCTCCTGTATATGCCTTTCCTCGCCGCCTGCAGCACCCTCTGGTTTATATCGCTGCCGTATATCTCAATGTCCCAGCCTGCGAAATCTCCCCTCTCCTGTATAAGCATCGCAATCGTGTACGGCTCCTCCCCCGTCGAACACCCCGCGGACCATATCCTCAAAGACCTCCTGTCCCGGTTCTTTTCCTTTAATTCCTCCAGGATCTCCTCGCTGAATGCCTTCAGCTGGTTCTGTTCCCTGAAAAAATAGGTCTCATTAACGGTCAGCAAGTCGATAATCGCCGCGAGTTCGTCTTCGGAGTTCTTGTCATACCTGATAAAACGGTAGTAGTCCCTGAAGTCGTCAAGATGCAGGTTGCGTATCCTCCTCGCAAGCCTTTTCTCGAGAAGGTATTTGGAGCCGTCGTCGAAATATAATCCGCAGTAATCCTTGATGATGTCCCTTATAAGTCTGAATACATCATCTGTAAGGGGTATACTATCTTCATTTTCAAACACGCAGGGTCTCCTCGACAGCCTTAATTACAGTCGCGTCTTCTTCAGTGTCAAGGAGTCTTTCGAGTTCTTTCCTGACATACGCCCCCGCACTCCTGCCGAGGGTCCTGACAGCGGCGAGCCTGGTAGCCCAGTCCCTGTCTTTGAGAAAAGGGATAAGACTGCTTTCGATATTTTCAAAAGGCGCGAGAGCTATGATGGCTGTCCTCCTGACCTCGTCGTCTGCCGACGAGAGCATGCCGATAATTGCGTCCCTGGCCTCTTTTCCCCTTATCTCTCCCAGAGACTCAATCGCGGTCGCAACCACGAAACCGTTCCTGTCAGCCAAAAGGCTGATGAGCGTCCCCACAGCGCTTCTATCCTTCAGCATTCCCATTGACTTCGCCGCAGCCACCCTGACGGAATTATCAGCGTCCCTGCTCAGTATCGTGAGGGACTCAAGCGCGTCTTTGCCGCCGATGGAGCCGATGCTCAGTGCGGCAGAGATCCTGATGTCGGGGCTTTCGTCCGTGAGCGCGTATGTGAGATACCTCACCGCCTCCTCCGTGCCTATCGAAGCAAGCGCCCCCACAACCGCCTTTCTCACCTTTACGTCTTCGTCCTTCAGCGCGAACCCGAGTTCTTTCACCGCAGCGGACGCCCTGATATCCCCCAGAAGAAGCGCCGTATTTCTCCTGAGCACTGCGTCGGCGTGTCTGAGGGAAGGAACCAGCTGTCCCGCGTCCAGCACGTCCTTAAGGTTCGCGAGCGCCTCCACCGCAGCCTCCTGCACATCCTCGTAAGGATCGACCAACAGCCCTTTCAGCCGTTCGACCGACCGCGGGTCCTTCAGCTTCGAGATACTGACCGCCGCAGTGGCCCTCACGTGGCCGTCGTCATCCATAAGAAGCCCTTCGAGAATATCATAGTAGACGGGCGAGACGACCCTTTCACTCACTTCGCAGATAAACCGCATCTGGTGAGGGTTGTCGGTATCAAAGAGCTTCAGCAGCGATTCCGGTTTGTCCCTGCCTATGTACACGAGGGCGTTTTTCACGTCTCCGGAGAACTCCTCTTCCTGCGATATATCCAGAAGGGGACCATACGCCGCCTCGTCCTTCATAAGGCCGAGCAACAGGATCGCCGAAATCCTCACCTCGCGTTTCGTCGACCACGCGTGGTTTATCAGCAGTTCCATGGCCCTGGGGCCGAGGATCCGCCTCATTTCTCCGGTTATGAAATCTGCGTCGACTCCGTTGTGATAAAACCTTTCGATCGTTTTCAGCGCCTGCTCCTGAATGTTCCTTGAAGGGTCATCGAGGAGCGGGACGATATGCTCAATCGTCGACGCGTCCGAAAGGCGTCCAAGCGCCTTCATCACCGGCTCTCTCAGGGGTTTCTTCTTGAGCGCCGTCAGCAGATAGGGGACCGCCTTCTTATTGCCGATCCTTCCCAGCGCGTCTGCAGCGGGGTAAGCCACCCAGAGGTCTCCTCCGTCGAGTATCTCGATAAGCGCATCCACGACCGAAACCTCGCCGACCTTCCCCAGATGCTCCACCGCCGTCGCCCTGACGTTTTCGTCCTCGTCCTTTATCGCCTCAAGCATCAGGGGCAGCGACCTGCCGTCCCTTTGTTCGCCGAGGACGTCGATGATGAATTTTCTGACGTCCCTGTTCGGCGTCTTGAAGGCATCTATAAGATAGACCGTGGCTTTCTTGCCGAGTCTTATCAGCGCCTCTATCGCCGAGTTTCTCGCGCCCGCATTGTCTTCGATGGAGAGGAGATGGATAAGTCCCGGGATGTATTTTTCGACCGGGTAGTCTTCGAAGAGAATGTCGACCGCCGTCTTCCTGACACGCCAGCTCGGATCTTCCATTGCCCTGAGCAACAGGGGAATATACGCGTTGTCCCTCCTCCCCTTTATGCTCTCGACGGCCTCTCTTCTTGTCTCTATATTGTTATCGCTGATCCGCTTTATTAATTCCTGCACCGTGTTCCTCTATCAATCCCATCGATTCCTTCAGGATGATCTTTTCTTCCGAAGTAAGAAGGTTATCGATGTTGAGCAATATGATGATCGCCCCGTCCTTCTTTCCCAGCCCGGTGAGATATTCCGTCTTGAACCCTTTGAACAGGGAAGGAGGGTTTGTCATTTCTTCAGGGGCGAGCGACATGATTTCCTTCATCCCGTCGACAAGGAGACCTATCTTCTCCTGGCCGAAACGGACTATGATTATCCGCTCCTTCTTCCCCGAAGGCTGTTTCCCAAAGCGCCTCCTGAGGTCCACGAGGGAAATCACCGCCCCCCTTACGCTCATGACTCCGGAGAGGAAATCCGGCAACCCGGGAAGCGAAAAAATCTTCTGCACCCTGATGATCTCGACCACCCGGTCGATCTCGATCCCGAATATTTCGTCCGCTATCGTAAATACCGCAAATTTTCGCATCTACCCTATCTTAAAGACCTCCATCTCCTTTTTCAAAACACCGATTTCTTCAAAGAGCGCATTCAGCGAAAGTGAGCCCTCCTCCATGTCCTTCACCGTGGATATGCCGATGTTGCTTATCTGTTCAATGGCCATGATGATAGAGTCGTTAAGCTTCTTATGGTTCAGCACCGCCTCATTTATCCTGGTGATCTTTTCGTTGGCTAGTTCGAGGTTCTTCGATATCCCCCTTGTGCCGATCGCCTGCTCCTCGGTGCCGCGCTTGCTGAGATCAGCGACCTCCTTGACCTCGCCGACTCCCTCGAGAAGATAGCTAAGGGCGTTGTCCTGCTCGCTCGTGGCCTTGGCGACGCTGTGCATCATCTTCCGGATGTCCTCGATCGCGGCCGTGACCTGACGGAGCCCGAGGGACTGCTCCTCCGTCGCCCTCTCTATCGCCTTGGTCATCTCGGTGGAGTGTTCGGACGCCGTCAGGATCTCCTTAAGGGCGTCTCCGACCTTGATTACAAGACCGTTGCCCTCCTCCACCTTCGCATTTGCCGAGTCGATCGAAAAAACCGCGTCCCTTATGTCCTGCTGGATCGTCTTGACGATGCCCCCTATCTCCCTCGTCGAACTTGCGGTCCTTTCCGAGAGCGCCCTTATCTCATCGGCCACTACCGAGAAACTCTTGCCGTACTCACCCGCCTGGGCCGCGAGGATAGCTGCGTTGAGGCTAAGAAGATTCGTCTGTTCCGTCACGTCCTTTATCACGGAAAGCACCTTCTCGATATCGGATGACCGGGCACCCAGCCGCTGGACTATATCGGAGGATTTCTTCACCTCCGTCGAGATCTTGTCCATGCCTTCAACGGCATTTACAATCGAGAGCATGCCTATGTCCGAAGTGATCTCCTTTACCTGCTCCGCCATCTTGGAGGATTCCCTCGCATGGTCTTCGACCTCCCTGACAGAGGCCCCTATCTCTTCTATAGAGGCGGAGGTGTCTTCGACGGCCGAAAGCGCCTCGCCCGCATTCTTGGAAATTGCCTTTGCGTTATGGGTCATCTGGGCCACGACGGAATACGAATCCTCGGTCGCCTTGAAAAGCCGCTGGGTGTTCGAGGCTATCTCCTCAGCGGTGGCCTTCAGTTCGATCAGCGACGAAACGTTTTCCGTCGACAGACTTGCAAGGTTCTCTGCGCTGTCGCCGACATCGGACTGGACCTTATTGGCATTATGGATGGACTTGAAGATGTCTTTCACAACAGACGTCTGCCTCGTCGTCCCCGCTATCGCATTCTTATAAGTCACGTCGACCTGCTTGATCGCCGTCGAAACGTTTACCGCTGTCGAATTGAGTCTCGAAACAGTGAGAGAAAGTCTCTCGGCGAGAAAGGCTATGCCCTTTGCGATACTCCCTATCTCGTTTTCTCCAAGATCAGGCACTACGGTTGACAACTCTCCCATCGTAACCCTTTCAATCGTCCTGGTGATCTCGTACACGGGCTTCTTGATGTTTTTGTTGAAGAGGAACATCATGACCACACCGACGACAAACAGCATGATAAGCTGATAGAGGGAGATAGTGAGCATATTTTCAAAAAGGTTCCTGTTTATCGATTTCGTCGTATAGTAGATTGCTACCTCTCCGATCTTGGCGCCGGACGCCATGACGGGAACACTGAAGGAAAGCTTCTTTTTATAAAAGAGACCCGCGTCTGCGGTCTCATTGTCGAGCTTTTTTGCGCTTTCACGGACAACCTTCCCTCCGCCGTCCAGTATGCGGACGGCGGTTATGTCCTCGTCCTTCATGATCTCCTGGAGATAGGTCTCGATCAGTGAGTAATCGTAACTCTGGAGCGGCCCTGCGCTTACTCCCGCGGCGATAGACGACTCCCGCTTTATCCTGTTTTCAAGAGAATCAAAAAGCGACGAGCGCGTATAGAAAATCATTATGAGAGCCCCGAGGGATTGGCCTATCAGAAGGATCGCAAAGAGTGCGGCAAGAAATTTTGCGGTTATGGATTTATTGAATATCATGACTCCGGCACCGCCGTCTGCGATCGAATCATCTTTTTCATCTTAACCCCCTTTTCCGTTTTGCCATTTTCAGACGCCGATGCCGGTCCTCAGATCAACCCTATCCGACATCATAGTCCTTATTTCGTCATAATCTTCGTCGGAAGCCTCGCAAAAACCCGTGTAGCTCGTATCGATGGATTTCAGTATGGCTTGCCCCTCCGGCGTACCGTCGTGTATGCCCACAAGCGCCTCTCTTAATTCGTCCATGATCAGCGGATCGATGTCGCGCGAAACGCAGATATTGAATTCGGGGATATCGCCGGAAATCTTCACGAGTTTCAGCCCCTTTTCCCTGAAGGCATATGCCGTGGACTCCATTACTGCGCCCGCATCGAAATCGCCGGCAAGCACAGCCTTCGCCACATCGTCGTGATGTCCCAGGTAGTTATGGTACAAGAGGTCCTTGACGTCGACGCCCGCCGAAAGGAGCATGGACCTCGGAACGATGTAGCTCGACGTGGAATGGGGATCTCCGAATGCAAAAGACCGGCCTCTGATATCTTCCACCGTATTGATCGCACTGCCGCTTTTCGCGACGATCACGGAATGTTGAAAGGGCTTGCCTTCCCTCAGGGCCTTCACAAGAACCCGGACAGAGTATTTCTCGTGTGCCTCGACATATGTCGACGGCGTCATAAAACAGAACTGGGTAATACCCTGTCCGATATCGCTGACAGCACCCTGGAAGTCTACCGCGACCCTCAATTCGATCTTTTTCTTAAGACTTTTGCTGAGGTAGTCAGCCAGCGGGCTGAATTTCTTATACATGACAGCGGGCGATTCGAGCGGGACGATGCCCATCTTCAAGAGGCCGGCCGCAGTCTCCTCGGCGAATGTAAACCTCTCCATCTCAATGGCCGCGAGCTCGGCGTCCCTCAAGAGTTCTTTCACCATCTGGTCGAGGTGGAAGGCGCGGTCCCTGTTCTCACGGGGCAGGTCCTTTATCTTTTCTACCGAATTCCATATCTGGCTCGAACCGATCTTCTGCTCGTTGATCGCCCGCGATATCTGCTGGCTTTTGTCCGAGACGAGTTCGACCGCCAGGGAAATCTGCCTGCTGGTCGAGGACTGCTCGTTCGTTGCGGTCTTCACATAGTTGGAGACGTCCCTGATTTTTTCAGTCGCACTCATAATAAGCTGGATCCCTCTGTTCTGCTCTGTCGTGGCCTTCGCGATCTGCCCCACCATGTTCAGGACCTTTTCCATCGCCTTGGAGACGAGGAGTGCGGCCTTCGACTGTTCTGTGGTAGAAAGCTCTATGGCCGCGGCCATTTCAGAAGATCTCTTGGAGCTTTCGACTATCTTCCTGAGCGCGTCGGCGGCCTCGTTAGTCACCTTGAAGCCCATTTCAACGGACTTCAGCCCCTCTTCCATAGCCGCCGCCGAGTCCCCTACCTCACTCTGGACAGCCTGTATAAGGGCGGCGATCTCCTGGGTGGACATCGAAGTCCTTTCGGCAAGTTCTTTTATCTCGTCGGCGACGACGGAAAAACCCTTCCCGTGTTCACCGGCCTGCGCCGCAAGGATCGCAGCGTTGAGCGCGAGCATCGTCGTCTGGTCGGTAATCTCATCGATCACGTTCAGTATCTTGCCGATCTCCTCGGAACGACCCCCCAGCTTCTTTATATAATCGGCCGTCTTCTCCACAGACGTCTTTATGTTCTCCATTCCCTGGATCGTCTTTTCAACGGACACCATGCCGAACGTAACGGCGTCGTTCTTGACTTTATCGGACAGCATAGCCGACTCCTTCGCCCTCTGCTCGACCTCTTTCACGGAATTGGCGATCTCGACTATGGCAGACTGGGTATCCCCGGCCGCCTCAGCCAGCTCGCCTGCGTTTGCCGCGACCTCCTTTATCGTGGCCGACAGCTGTTCTATCGATGCGGATGTAGATTCCACGGCCAGGGACATGTCCTGGGTGCTGCTCGTGATCTCGGTGATGTTCGTCACCATCTTCCCCATCGACGCGGACGTCTCCTCGGCCGAGGCGGCAAGGCCGTCAGTCCCGTCGGCTATCTCGGATATACCCGCGTTCAATTCCTCTATCGAGGCGGATATGTTATTGATCGCCTCGGTCTCGAGCATAGTCCCTTCAATCACTTTTTTAGATTCACTTTCGACGTCCGCCGCCACACGCGTCACCCTCTTGGATACATCCCGGATCCTCTGCAGGATGCCGGATATCGAAACCAGCGATTCCCGTATCGCCTTACTGAACCTGCCTATCTCGTCAGTGCTCTTTACCTCTACCTTAAAGGACATGTCACCTTCAGAGAGCTTCACCGCCGCGTCTTCGAGGGACTTTACGGGCATGATGATCATTTTGCGTATCATCGCCCAGAGTACGATACTGAAAATAAAGCAGGCCAGGACTGTGACGAGAATTACTATGACGATCATCCGGGATGCGTCGGCATATTCCTTTGTTATGGATATCGATATCTTGACCGCGCCGAGGATTTCGGGATCGTTAGCGTGACATGTCCTGCATTTTTCGCTGTTTTCGAGAGGCTTATAGAAGGTCATCTTTTTCAATCCCCTCTGGAACAGCGGCGCCTTTGTCTGCGCTATCTTCCTCATTATATCGGCCTCGGTCGCAGGCGCCGCTTTGTCGAACGCGGCAGCGCCCCGGTAATTCAACAGCGAAATCTCTTCCGCGCCGCTGGCGCCTTTTACCTCCTCCACCAACGCCTTGGTGAGGTCGGCCCTTCCCTCGATCATTGTCCTCTCCACGTCCTTGACAATGACCTTCGCCACGGCCTCGGAGCTCGTCTCGGTCAGGCTATAGAGGCTTTTCTTTTCGATAGTCAGAACCATCACGCCCGCGAGGATTATGCCGGCCAACAGCATGCTCACCACGAGAGCCAGTATTTTCAGTTCGAGTTTTTCCCTCATGCGCCTCATTACGATACCTCTATATTCAGAGCGACATCAGACCTGACAATCGATATGAAGCGCTTTTCGAGTATTACTACGCCTTCTATATACTTAAGCTCGTTCTCCGTAAGATGGGAAGGCGGATCGAGTATCGTTCCGGCAGGAAACCTCATTACTCCGAGGACCTTGTCAATCGTAGCTCCTATCATACCTTTGGGGCCTGAAAGAATAAGTATCCTCCTGTCTTCTTTCTTATCGCCCATGTCCTCTTTCGTCGCTTCCCTTTCCTCTTGCGGTTCGTCTGTACCCTTTAGTGCAAGTCTGCTCCGGAGGTCTATCACAGGGATGATCTTCCCTCGTAACGAGGTTATCCCCCGGACATAGTCCGGCATTGTCGGGACCCTTGTGATCCTCTGGAACCGGATGATCTCCTCGACCTCGGAAACCCGGAATGCAAATTCTTCGCGGAAGAGGCTGAACGTCAGGAGTTCCAGCGCTACTGCTTCCTCCCCGGGTCCCTCCTTCGGCTCCGAAGGCATCTGCCCCTCGTCCTCTCCCCGGGGAGGTGCGGCGACTTCGCCCCTTCTCTCCCCTGCACCGGGAAGAAAGGGTGTTTCATCATCTATGTCTCCAGGAACTTCCTGGACAGGTTCTTCATGAGAGACAGGCACCTGTGGCGTCTGCGAAGCCTCCTTGGCAGGCTGGACAGCCTCAGCCGCCTTTCCCTTTTCCTCTTTCTCTTTTGCCTTTTTTCTAATTCTCGCGATATCCATTCAAACCCAGTTCCCTCGCCGCGTCCTCTATCAGCGTCCCGCTGATGGTGGTCATCTCCCTCGCAAATCCGTCAAGGAGAGCCGATGTGGCGATGCTGTTTATGACCCTCGGGATGCCGCCGGAAAGTCTGTACAGGACCGCAAGTGCTTCGTCGGTGAACAGCACATCTTCCCTGCCCGACATCCTCAACCTGTGCATCACATATCCCATTATCTCGCCCTCGGCGAGTGGGCCGAGATGGAAAAAAAGCCCTATCCTCTGTCTCAGGGGAAGATACGCTTTATGGTTCAGCCTCCTCCTGAGATCGGTCTGGCCGACGAGGATGATGCTCAGGAGATTGGTATCGTCAAGCTGGAAGTTCGTCAGAAGGCGTATCTCTTCAAACGTGTCCTTGCTCGGTATGAGTTGTGCCTCGTCTATGATGATCACGTGCGTAACTCCCGATTCGTGGTCATGAAAGACCTTTTCGCAGATGGCGTCCAGCAGGTCGGCCTTGTAGATAGAGGGGATATCGATCTCCATCCTCTTGGCGATCGTCCTGAGGAACTGTGCGGGGCTCAAAACCGGATTGATGATCGTAATG
Organism: Thermodesulfovibrionales bacterium; assembly: GCA_044450345.1. GTDB lineage: Bacteria > Nitrospirota > Thermodesulfovibrionia > Thermodesulfovibrionales > UBA6898 > Sulfobium. The sequence goes on from JBIOIY010000033.1 coordinate 28,983, forward strand.
ATCCGGCAGCGCTCGTCGAGCACATCCATCAACGCCCTGGTGAGGGTCGTCTTCCCGCAGCCGACCTCTCCTGTCAATAAGATCATTTCCTTCTCCTCGACCGCATACTGCAGCCTCGCAAGCGCCTCTTCATGGTTCTTGCTGAGGAAAAGGAACTTCGGGTCCGGTGTCTTGCTGAAAGGCCTGGCCTTCAGACCGTAAAATTCTTCATACATGTGCCGCCCCCTTTTGCTTGATCATCGATGCATCGATAAGCGATTCGATATCGAGGACCAGTATCACCTCATGTTTGCCTATCTCCGCCGCTCCGGCGAAGCCCCTTAACTTCTTGAGGTAATCACTCAACGATTTGATGACGATTTCGTGCTGCCCGAAAAGCTCGTCAACGAGTAGTCCCACCTTCCTTTCGCCGAACCCCACAATTACCGCAAAAGAACGGTCATTCTCATCGCCTGAAAGATTGAAATATTTGTTTACCCTGATCATCGGGAGCATATCGCCCCTCAGGTAATAGACCTCTTTCCATTCTATTGTCTGTATGTCCTTATGCTCGACGATGAGCGTTTCCGACATGGAAGACAGCGGCACAGCAAATTTCTCGTGGCCGACCCTTACCAGGAGCGCCTTGATGATGGCAAGGGTGATCGGGAGGGTGAGCATAAAAGTAGTGCCGACATCCTTTTTCGTTTCGACATCGGCGAACCCGCCGAGGGCGGAAAGCTTCTCCTTGACCACGTCCATGCCGACCCCTCTGCCGGATACCTCGCTCACCACGTCCTTTGTGCTGAATCCCGGGGCAAAAATAAAATCGACAATCTCGCTTTCGCTCAGTTCTGTGTCATCCCGGACGAGACCTTTTTCCACCGCCTTATTCCGCACCTTCACGAGGTCTATCCCCCCTCCGTCGTCCTGGAGTTCGATGACGACGTGGTTGCCCTTCTGGTATGCCTTGAGGACGATCGTACCGGACTCATTCTTGCCCTTCATTTTTCTGGCCTCAGGGCTTTCGATCCCGTGGTCGAGGGAATTCCTGACGAGGTGCATCAGGGGGTCGATGATCTCTTCGGCGAGGTACTTGTCGATTTCAGTCTCTTCCCCGTACATGACGAGTTCTATCTGTTTGCCTATCTCTCTCGAATACCGTCTCACCACCTGGGCCAGCCTCGCAAAGATCTGTCCGATGGGGACCATCCTGATCTCAAGGACCTGGTCCTGAAGCTCCGCGAGCCTCCTCTCGAACGTCTGGGATATCTTGTGGATGTCGTAGACGAGGGACGAATGCCCGTAGGATTCTACGAGTTCCACCCCTATCCGCTTTATCGCCTCTTTCGCCAGACTCAATTCACCTACCGTATTGAGTATCCTGTCGAGTTTTTCTATGTCCACCCTGACTGTCGTCGTGGTGCTCTTAAGATGGCCGTCCTGCTGTGGTCCGGGCTGTCCGAGGGTCTTCGGCCCGACGAGGACATCGACATCGAAAGCGACGTCTTTCTTTACCTCGTCGTGCGGACCGGCGCTTCCGAACATCAGGTTGAATCCAATAAAGCCGTCCGGCACATTCGTCGAAGTCGGCAGGGTCGAGATGAGTTCACCTTTCGTCTTGATTATCTTGGTGAGTTCCGCAAGCGCTGTATCAAAGATCTCCAGAGGGAAGACCGCCTTAGCCAGATAAATAGTCTTCCCTTCTTTTATGTTCGCCTTAAGCCTGTGTTCCTCGTATTCCGAGAGCACCTTCATGATCGATTCATCCATGAAACCTTCTACGGTTGCGGGGCCGGATTTTCCCTTCAGAGACTCCCTGAATGCCTCGATGTCTTTGATAAAACCCGCTGTATCGGCCTCCTCGTCGGTCTGACTCAGCTTGTCGACGAGCTCTTTCAGGATATCGAGGTTCGTGAATAGAAAATTGACGACAGATGCCCCCACCTCGATCTTCCCGAGTCTCACGTCATCCATCAATGCCTCAAGGGAATGGCTGATATTCGTGATCCCCTGAAGCCCGAAAAGGCCCGACACGCCTTTAAGGGTATGCAAGGACCTGAACAGGGCGTTTATCGTATCGGGGTTGCTGCCGGTAGCAAACGTGTCCTGGATTTCGAGGATCAGGCGCTGGGATTCCTCGATGAGATCTTCTGCTTCTGAGATGAATTCCTTTTTTGAAGATTTCATATGCCGATGGTCTTTTTGATGATTTCCTGCAGCTCAAACGACTTAAACGGTTTCGTCACATAAGCCGTGGCTCCAAGTGCCATCCCTCTCTTTTTGTCCTCCTCGCTCTTTTCGGTGCTGACTATGACAATAGGCAGATGGGTAAACCTCGGGTTGTTCCTGACAAAACTGATGAGTTCGAGGCCGTTGATGTCCGGCATATTGATATCGGTGATGATAAGGTCGTATTGCTGTTGCGGCAGCATCTTCAGGGCCTCGAATCCCGACGATGCCTCTACGGTCTCGAATTCGCCGATCTCGTCTATCACGGCCCTGATCAGCGCCCGCGTGGTTGCGGAGTCCTCGACGATGAGAATGGTCTTCACAGAGCCTCTCCCTTTTGCAGGTCATAGAAGTTACTGTTCCGGACTACGGGAACTATTCTCTTTACCCTCAGCACTTTCCTCCCTGCTTCCTGTTTTGGGCGCATTATTTTCGTGTAAGATTTTATCAGATACTGCAAAAAAAATCTCACCCGGCTTCTTCCTGGCCTTTTTTCATCTCCATCTCCTGAAGTCTCCTCTGCAGCAGCGATTTTTCCAGGGCCAGACCGGCATGGCTAATGAAGATTTCAAGCCCCTCTGTTTCCGCAGTGGACGTTCCGGTCGAAAAATTGTCGCAATAAAGAAATGCGACCGCACGGCCCTCGGCCACGATCGGAAAGACCGCGACTTCCGACGGCCAGACCCCGCCGAGTTCCTGCATAAGTCTGCCGGTCACTTCATCCTTTTCCAGGACGCCCTTGTAAGGCATCTGTTCGAAGACGATCCGTTTCAAAAAAGGACTTTTGTCTATCTCGATGGCGGTCTCCCTGACTTTTTCGTCGGCCCTGTCGATCTCGAGTCCGAACTGCCCTAGGCCTACTATCCGGTTTTTGCCTACCATAAAGAGCACCCCGCGGTGGAAGATGTTGCTTGCAAACCTCAGGATAAGGAGGGTGATCTCCGACGCCGAGTTGGGGAACCTGAGTTCCTGTGTCAGGGCCTTGAGTTGAGATATGTCTTTCCGCTCGGTCGGGGTGGTCTCCCAGTCTTCTTCCCAGTCGCCCTCTGCGGCCTCCTCACCCGAGATCTCCTCGGTCCCGACAAAGGACAACTGGGTCGACTCGTCCTGCACGCGAGCGCCTTCCATCAGAAGGTATTCCGGACTTAACCCCCTCGACAATTCCCATCCCCAGTCGGCGAGGCCCGTCTTACCTTCGAGGTCCAGGTCGTCGAGTTCAAACTGGAAATCACCGTCTTCCCACATGAGGAGCCGGTAAATGACCTTTTCGATCCGCTTCTTGGTGGCCTTTTCGAGCGCCTCCTGGGTCACGGAACCGAAGTCAAAAAGGATCTCGGCCACAGACTTCTTCGGCAACTTTTTTTTTACCTCAAGGGCCATATTCAGGATCGTTTCTTTAATGAGACCGGACTCAAAAAGATTTTGTCCGAGGTTCCCTTCCAGATCGTCCGTCTCTCCCCGGACTACCATGCCGTTTTTGAAAACTATCATCGAGGTCCCCCTGGAGCCGCTGACAATGAATGTGCCCGTCTTCCTGCCCACACTGAGGATCTGAAAGATGTCCGAAATCGCGAGGTCCTCAAGCCTTCCGGCAAGACTCATCGTATTTCAGCCCCCTTGGGTATTACCACTACCCCCCCGTCGCTTACGAAAAAGCGTTCTCTGTCGGCCTCAAGGTCGTACCCTATCGTTGTCCCGGCCGGAACATAGACATCCTTGTCGATAATCGCCCGCCTTATCTTGCAGTTCCTTCCGATCTGTACATTCTCCATCAGGATGGATTCCCTTACGTCCACATAACTGTTGATCCTGACAGTGGGAGACAGCACCGAATTCTGCACCCTGCCGCCGCTTATGATGCACCCTCCGCAGACTATAGAATCGAGCGCGATCCCGAGTCTGCCTCCCTTATACTCCTGCGCAAAGACAAATTTCGCGGGAGGATACTGCCCCTGGTTCGTCCTAAGCGGCCATTCACTGTCATACAGGTTGAATTGGGGATCGACAGAGACAAGGTCCATGTTCGCCTCCCAGTAGGAATCGATCGTCCCAACGTCTCGCCAGTATTTCGCCTCCTTTTTATTCTCGTCCTTGAACTCATAGGCGAAGAGCTTTCCTGTATTAAGCATTTCGGGAAGGATGTTCTTGCCGAAATCATGGGCTGACGATTTTCCGGAATCAGCCCTCAGTTCGTTTATGATATCTTCCTTGTTGAAAAGATATATCCCCATCGAGGCAAAACAATGCTCGGGGTCACCGGGTATGGTAACAGGGTCCGCCGGTTTCTCCTTGAAACCGATGATCCTGAAATTGCTGTCCGTTTCAACTATGCCCAGAGAAGAGGCTATTTTTTTGGGTACCTTTATAGTCGCTACGGTACCGGTAGCTTCCCTCGTGAGATGGAAGTCGAACATCTCGGCATAGTTCATTTTATAGATATGGTCGCCCGAGAGTATAAGGATATAAGGGGGGTTTTCTTTTTCTATGAGATATATGTTTTGGAAGACGGCATCAGCGGTGCCCTCATACCACCGTTCGTCGATCCTTTGCTGGGGCGGGATAGTGAATATGTATTCGCCCAGTTCAGGGTTCAGAAGGTGCTCCCATCCCAACGCAAGGTGTCTGTCAAGGGAGAAGGACTTATACTGCGTAATGACTACGATCCTCCGGACATGGGAATTAATGCAGTTGCTGAGGGTGAAATCGATGATCCTGAACTTGCCGCCGAACGGCACTGCAGGCTTCGCCCTGTGGATCGTAAGCGGGTGCAGCCTTTCTCCCTTGCCGCCCGCAAGGATAAGGGCCAACACATTGTCCATCGCCTTTTCCCTTCTCATTCGTTCAATCATCAGGTGCTCCGCTCACCTAAAACAGGGACAAAAGTATTCTGTAAATATTCATTCCGGTTAGTTGCCGAAACAATCTTTTTTATAGTCGAGTATATCAGGAAAAATCCAAGAGTGTCAACGAGTTAGAAAGCGGGGAGATTGCGACTGCGCCGTTTTTTTTAGTATGATAATTATCGACATGACGATCGTTCATTCCGATGCGATTTCGATCACTACGAGAGGGTTCGGCGACACAACAGATATCACTACCGATGTAACGCGGATTGCGGAAGCCGCGAAGGTAAGAAACGGTATGCTTACGGTTTTCTGCCAGGGCTCTACCGGCACCATTACTACGATCGAGTTTGAGCCTGGCGTGATCAAAGACCTTCAAGAAGCTCTGGAAAAGATAGTGCCTTCAAGTGTGACTTATGAGCATGACAAAGCCTGGGGAGATGGCAACGGATTCTCTCATGTCCGGGCCGCACTGATGAAGCCGTCCCTGACGGTCCCGGTAGTGGAGGGAGAGATGACGCTTGGCACCTGGCAACAGATCGTCTTTATCGATTTCGACAACAGACCGAGGAAGAGGAAGATCATTGTGCAGGTGGTGGGAATCGAATAAAGGTGTCTAGTCGATTTAATAAGACGATACAACGCATATTTCTTTTAAGGAGTGCACCGACGAGTCTACCCCGGCCCTATTTTGACAGGCTGACAGTTATCATTCGTAACCTAACGTCCGCTCGATTGCGGCTGTGCCCAAAATTCATCCAGAACTCCGCGCTTACCCCGAACACCTCTTTTCGCACCAGCCCCCCCTACCCGGGTAGGATTGAATATCCGTCTCACAAATCGCAAACTGTACCTATGAATGCGGTCTGTAGTGCGCATAATAATCTTAGAAAAGGAGGATGAAAGGATGAAAAGACTGTTTAGTTACGTAATGGTTATCATGATGCTTTTTGGGCTTGTGGGCATCGTCTGGGGCGAAGTGAAGGCGAAATACGGTACCGCTGCGGAAGCTGAGGCAATGGTGAAAAGGGCAATAGCGTCTATGAAAAGCAACGGGAAGGAAGCCACGTTTGCAGAGATCAATGACCACAAGGGCAAGTTTACCGACGGGGATCTCTACATCTTCGTCTACGACATACATGGAAAATGCGTTGCCCATGGACAGAACCCGACGATGATCGGCAAGGATCTCATCGAGATGACGGACGCGGACGGAAAATATTTTGTAAAGGAGCGTGTTGAGATTGCGAAGACGAAGGGCTCGGGGTGGCAGTATTACAAATTTAGAGACCCGCTTACCAAAAAAATAGAGTACAAACGGGCATACGTCGAACGGTATGAAGATTTGATCGTAGGGTGCGGCATCTATGCCCACGAATAGCGGGACTATCGGACGCAAGGTGAACCTGGCATTGCTCTGTTTTTTCCTTTTGAGAACGATGCTGAAGTAGTCACAGGGCTTTAAGAATGAGTTTCCATAATCTCAGCATGGACGGGGAGAGTCCGTAAGTCAGCACTGATGAGTAATAAAAAGGGATGCATGATTTGAGACATGCATCCCTTCTCATCAGCCTCTTAATTTCGCCGCTATGGCAGTGTGAAGCTTGTGTGCCAGAGATAGTGGGTGCTGAGACTGCCCGAAGGAAATACGACAACAAA
>JBIOIY010000034.1:0-35393 GCA_044450345.1 Thermodesulfovibrionales bacterium
GGTGTTGGCCTCGCTCATTAGCCTCGTGCGGTTGCTTCCCAGGAAGCGCACTGCTCGTGTGCCTTATCCAGGTCAGCGCTGTTCCCAAAAGGAAACCCTCTCCATAACTGCGTAAGCAGTTTGGTGGCGGGAGGATGTCATTCGACCTACTTTACACTTCCTTACTTACACTTCATGTATTTCCATTCTTTACTCCCTCAATACATATGTTCTTCTGCTGAAGCTTCACACTTTTGTCATAGTGTCATTGGCTTTTACCCGGTTAAAAGGACGGAGGTCTTTTAACCGGGGCAACCCTTCAGACGGAGGCTATGGTATAGTTAAGAAAAGGGAGGTGAGGACGATGACGGAAAAAGAGAGACCGTTGCCGGAGCCGGCGAAGCGGGCCTTTGGCAGGAAAGGGCGTCATGAAGAAAGCGACGGGAAGCCCCTCATGGCTGATGAAATAGCCTTGGCTGCGGCAGAGGGCAGGCTGGAGGATTTCCTGCATAATGAGGTCCCGGACAACGACTACGCCAGGACCCTTGTATCGATGATGATGGGTATGACCGGTATGGCCTCAGTCGTAACGCCACCGGATACCGCAGGTGAGGCTGTTCTTAAGGATGAGACTGCGAATCCTTCCGAGCCCCCTGAGGATGTCATTGCAGCCGTCCGCGAAGGTGATACAGAGGAGATTAAAAGGCTTCTTCAGAGGGAGCATAAAAAACGCAGTCCCGGTGAAGAGACTGTTGCGGAGAGACAAGCCGAGACACCTTCGAAGCCGACGGTAGAAAAAGAAGTAATCGAAAACCTTGTGAAAATCGCGTCAGACAACGACGTATCCCTGGACTGGCTTACCTTGCGCGCACTCAAACTCTATGTCCAGGAATATCAAAGGACAGGGCGGCTTTAGGCGGCGAAGATAAGGTAATCCTTTTTTTATGTGAAAAGGTATCTTCTTAAAGAGTACGGCTCATGGGGGGTGATGGCCCTCTCGTTCCTGACGGGTGTTTTGGTGAGCGGTGGGTTTTCGCTGAAGGTCCTGCCCGCCTTTATTGCAATTTGCCTTTTAATCAATTCTAAGCAGGCCCTTACCCTGTGGTGGCGGGCCCAACCCGCTGAATCGGGAAGGCATATGGCTGCTTTTTCTATGCAGGCCGGCCCGGCATCCGTGATATTACTCCTCCTGTTCGGAGAATCTGTCACAAAGTTTCTGCCCTATGCGGGCGTACCGCTGGCGTACATCCTGTTGAGCCGCTATGCCGGCGAACACGCTGTTTATACGGAGGTCGCCGGGTTTGCGCTCCTTGCTATGGCGGCCCCTATAGCCAAGTTCCTCTGCGCGGGGCAGGTCGATTTGCGGCTGTATATAGCAGTGGCGGTCTTTTTTTGTGCGGGGGTCTTCAAAGTCAGGGTCCAGCTCAGGAAGAGGATATGGGAAAGATCGGCAATGTGTCTTTACCTTGTTTTTGCCGCAACCGTATATTATGTGATTAGTGCGCCTTTTTTCGCCCTAATCCCTTTGTCAGACAACCTCATATTTGCGGTGACGCTCTATAAGATAAAGCTGCGGGCTGCGGGCTGGACAGAGGTCCTCAAGGGCGTGACCTTTCTTGTACTCATGTTTCTTTTTTATTGACACCCCGCCGGGGATTTGCCGCTTTCAATATCTCTTCATACGGGACCGCTCCGGGCCTTACAAGCGATATGTCACCCTGAGACATATCGATGATCGTCGATGGCTCACCCCCCGGGGCACTGCCGTCGTCGATAAGAAGGTCGATGGCGTCGCCGAAATATCTGATCACATCAGCCGGATTGTCCGCCGGCGGCATGCCGGAAACGTTCGCGCTTGTGGCGGTAAGCGGATACCCGACCGCCCTGGCGAGATCCAGGGCGAACGACCTGCCGGGGACCCTCACTGCCACCTTCCCGCTTCTTCCGGTGATAAGATCCGGAAGACCCGGCCTTGCTGCAAGCAGGACGGTCAGAGGCCCAGGCCAGAACCTTTCCATGATCCTCCACGCAATCTTGTCCGGCGGAGAAGCGATGACTGCGAGCTCGGGAACGTCCCCTATGATAAGCGGCATCGGCTTATCCTTAGGGCGTCGCTTAAGTTCGAAGAGCTTTGTCAGCGCCTCATTATCGGAAAAGGATACGCCGAGTCCGTAAAAAGTTTCAGTCGGAAAGGCGACTATCCCCCCTCCCTTTATTTCTCCTGCCGCCTCGATAAGAGCGGCCTTCCTGTCTGTGTCGGGAATTCTTATTACACGCATGAATGGGACATAGTAGCATAGTAATAATTTCTTTATAAAGCCCGCTATTTAGTGCTTGACAAAGCCCATTAGGATTAGTATATTTAGGCTATCCTCTGTGACCTTTCCGGCCCAGCGGGATACTGTACAAATCGAGGAGGAAGAATGGGTACGATGAGACTCTACGTAGGGAACATCTCGTTCAAGGCGACTGAGGATGATCTTCGGGAGCTCTTTGCGCAGGCAGGGGAAGTGTTGTCGGTGAAACTCATCACAGACAACGCAACCGGCAGGCTCAGGGGGTTCGGTTTTGTGGAGATGGCGTCCGAGGAAGACGGCAAAAAGGCGGTCACCATGTTTAACGGACAGTCTTTCATGGACAGATCGATTGTAGTCAACGAAGCGAAACCGCAGGAAAAAAGGGAACAGGGAGGCGGTTTCAGGGACAGGAGAGGTCCGGGGAGCAGGGGACCAAGGAGATAGTCGCCTACTTTTGTAGCTGATCAATTATCCAGCCAATCGATTCAGGACTTCTTAAGAATCATCGAGCCGGGTGAAAGGCCTAATTCTTTAGAGACCACATCACATTTGGACTGAAAGAGAAAGTACGTCTTTTCCGCGCTTCCGATGAGGGTCTCGAAATTACCTTGTCCTTTGCTGATTACAAGCTCCGCTGAGTGGTACTATCTCTGAAACTCAGGAGAAGTCCATTCGAGGATGGTCCCTATCGCGTCGGAACCGTTATAGATGACCTCGCAAAAGTCAGAAAGCCCGACGACCTGTCCCTCGTCGGCAACGGTGGCGTCATTCGGTACAGGAAAAACATTCAATCTTGGTACGCATCAATTCCTTCGTTCTATCTTCGCCGCCTTTTCTTCGAGTTCCATTGCCATCTCTTTCCTGTAGTCGAGAATTTTCTTGGCCAGGGCAGGATTATTTCTTGCCATAATCTGGGCCGCAAGTAAACCCGCGTTCATGGCCCCTGCCTTGCCTACGGCTACGGTGGCAACGGGGATTCCCGGCGGCATCTGGACCATGCTCAGGAGGGCGTCCATCCCGCCGAAAGGAGAAGCGTCAATAGGCACGCCGATAACCGGTATGATCGTGTGGGAGGCGATGACCCCCGGGAGATGGGCGGCCATCCCTGCCCCGGCTATGATGACTTCGATTCCGCTTTTTTCGGCGTTTTTTGCGAGCCTCAGCGTCCTTTCAGGTGTCCTGTGTGCAGACGCCACTGTCATGAGGAAAGGTATGCTGAACCCGCGGAGTACCTTGGCGGCCTCTTCCATGACCGACAGATCGGAATCGCTTCCCATGATGATTAAAACCCTAGGTTTCATATCGGCCTCCCGATTGATATTCGCTTTTATGATCTTGTCCTTCTTCTTTATTCCCTGATCGTTTCTCACTGTTTACTATCTGTTCAGCGCCCTGTCAGCGATGTCTTTTCTGTAGTGCATTCCAGTGAACTGTATCTTATCAATGGCCTCATAGGCATGCCGCTTTGCCTCCGCGATACTGTTACCTGTCGCAGTGACCCCGAGGACCCTACCTCCTGACGCTATAATATCGCTGTTTTTAAAAGCGGTCCCTGCGTGGAACACATGCACTCCGTCGACTTTGTTCGCCTCGGGGATGCCCGTGATCACGTCGCCCTTCCGGTACTTTCCGGGATAACCCCCGGAGGATACCACTACGCATACGGCCGGGTCTTTTTTCCATTCTATCCTGATTTCAGAAAGCCGTTCATCGGTCACGGCAATGGCGATCTCCATCAGGTCTGATTGAAGACGCGAAAGAACGGGCTGCGTTTCCGGGTCTCCCAGCCGGCAGTTGAACTCCAGTACGGAAGGCTTGCCCTTGTCGATCATCAGGCCTGCATAAAGTATCCCTTTATAGGTGATCCCCTCCGACTTCAAGGCCTTTACCGTCGGTTTCATGATCTTCTCGATTACTACGGCTTCCAGTTCTTCAGTGATCACCGGGGCAGGACTGTAGGCGCCCATGCCACCCGTATTGGGGCCCTGATCATTATCGAATATCCGCTTGTGGTCCTGGGAGCTTACCATAGGCACTATCGTTTTGCCGTCCGTGAAGGCCATAAAAGACGCCTCTTCGCCCTGCAGACATTCTTCTATCAATACCCTGTCGCCTGCGGCACCGAAGACCCTGTCCTTCATGATCTGCTTCAGAGCGTCCATCGCCTCGTCCATCGTAGCTGCTATGAATACGCCCTTGCCTGCCGCAAGACCGTCTGCCTTGATAACGATCGGCGTGCCCTTGAACTTGACATACTCTTCCGCGTGCAGGTAAGAAGTGAAGACTTTGTAATCCGCGGTAGGAATGCCGTGGGAACGCATGAGGTCTTTTGAAAAAGCCTTGCTCGATTCAAGCCGGGCAGCAGCCTTTGTCGGCCCCAGGATCCTCCTGCCCTCATTTTCGAAGAGATCTACAATACCCTTCGAGAGAGGGTCTTCAGGTCCGACAATGGTGAGGTCGATCCACTCATACTTCACGAAATCGAGAAGCGCCTGAAAATCGTCGTGGTTTACATCGATGCATTGGGCGATCTCGGCGATGCCTGCATTCCCGGGACAGCAAAAAATCTTGTCGACCATCTTGCTCTGCGAGAGCTTCCATACTATCGCATGTTCCCTCCCGCCTCCGCCTATCACAAGAACTTTCATCTGCAATAACCTCACTCTGATATTAGGATGAATATAATGTACAAGTGTTCAGTCATCAGCCTTCAGCCGAAGGCCATTACCGCGCGCTGAAAGCTTATGCCGAGCGATAAATATTATACTTCATTTCCCCTTCAAATAACCTTTTTCGAGCATGCTCGTATATTCTCTGTCGCCGATTATGATATGGTCGAGGACCCTTATCCCTACGGTCTCTCCGGCGCTCTCGAGCTTCCCCGTGATCAGGATGTCTTCGCGGCTGGGCTGCGGGTCGCCGCTTGGGTGGTTATGGACGAAGATGACGGAGGCTGCGGACTCCTTTATAGCCTCTCTGAAAGCCTCCCGCGGGTGTATCAGGGAGGAGGTGAGTGTCCCCTCGGATATCCTGGAGTCCCTTATCAGTCTGTTCTTCACGTCGAGCATGGCACAGTGGAAGACCTCTTTTTTGAGGCCGGAGAACCTCGGGCGAAAATACGCGTAGACATCCTTCCCTGGCGAGAATGCGGGGCCTTTGCCGCCGGTGTCATTGAGCAGCCTCTTGCCGAGTTCCAGCGAAGCCCTCAACTGGGCCGCCTTTGCCCGGCCGATGCCTTTCAGGGAGCAGATTTCGGAAAGGGACGCCTGCTCCATTTTCTTTAGACTGCCGAACTTCTCAATTAGTTCCATCGCCATATCCATGGCGCTTTTGCCGTGCCTCCGTTCCTGAGAATTATCGCGATAAGCTGGGCGTCGGACATGATGTCCGCGCCTTTATTGAGCAGCCGTTCCCGGGGGCGCTCATCCCGGGCCAGTCTTTGATGCTTTTGTATGCCATGAGATACGAAATTTTATCATTCCCCCGGGTGTTAGTAAAGCCCGAAATTGTTTTAATTGGCATGATGCGCCATTTGAACGCTCTGTCGCGGCTGTGATAATATAAATAGTGTCGTGTCATGTCTTTTTCAATGGAGATGCCCGTATGCTTTTTCAGTATTGGAGCATTAAGCCGGACCCGTTTAGACAGAAACAAAAAGGTATGGATGGGGAAGGTCGCAAAAAATGAAAACAGATAGGAGGAAAGATGAATAATAGAGGGCTGGGAAAGAGAATAATGAACAGACGGGGGTTCACTCTTATTGAACTCCTCGTGGTTATGGTGATATTGGGCCTCCTCGCGGCGCTTGTCGGCCCGAGAATGTTTGGGCATGTAGGCGCTGCAAACCAGAAGGCGGCGAGGACTCAGATCGAGATGCTCGGCCAGGGGCTTGACGCCTTCAGGCTTGATGTAGGAAGATACCCTACGACATCTGAGGGGCTTAATGCCCTCGTCACAAATCCAGGGGTGGAAGGGTGGAACGGACCTTACCTCAGCAAGGGACTTCCTAATGATCCGTGGAAGAAACCGTATATATATCAATCCCCAGGGCAGCACGGGGACTATGACCTTATCTCTTACGGCGCTGACGGTGCACCCGGAGGCGAGGGGGAAAACAAGGACGTGAATAGCTGGGAATAGAGGGGGGCCGCTTTATTCTAAAATCGTTCTCGTTGTCCATGACCGGGCGATTTTTTGCAGACCGTCGGTGACAAAAATAAGGTAATGGACGCTATCACAAAAAGAGAGATGGAAACCATTGTGGACTCTACCCACGATGGTATGATTGCGGTCAATGAGGCCGGCGTCGTGACCCTCTTCAACAAGGCTGCCGAAAGAATTACGGGGCTGAGCGCGAATGCGATAGTAGGGCGTCCCGCTGTAGATGCCGTCCCGAACACCCGACTGCATTTTGTGCTTGCCACAGGAGAACCCGAACTGAACCACCAGCAGAGCGTCGGGGACACGGTCATCTTGACCAATAGGGTCCCGGTTCGTAATGAAGAAGGACGGTTAATCGGGGCCGTGGCGGTCTTCCGTGATATCACAGAGATCAAAACGCTGGCCGATCAGGTATCTGACCTGTGGAAGGCAAGAAGCCTTCTAGAGGCGATCATCGAATCCACCGAAGATGCGATTTCCGTGGCCGATGAAACGGGGAACAATATTATCGTTAATTCCGCCTACACCCGTATTACGGGACTTCCCAAAGATGTGGTGATTAATAGATCCGTCACTGTCGACATTGCGGAAGGAGAGAGTATGCATATGAAGGTGCTCCAGACAGAAAAAGCCGTCCGTAATGTGCGCATGAAGGTGGGACCGGCCAAAAAAGAGGTGATAGTGAATGTCGCCCCTATCTTTATCGACGGCAAGATCCGCGGCAGCGTCGGTGTTATTCATGATATATCGGAGATAATCGCCCTGACCGATGAGTTGTCAAAGGCAAAGAGACTGCTCCGTCGGCTGGAGGCCCGCTACAGATGGGAGGACATTATAGGCAACAGTCCCGTCATCGTGAGGGCGAAGGAGCAGGCCAGGATGGCGGCCGAAACCCCTGCCACCATCCTTTTAAGAGGGGAGAGCGGCACCGGGAAGGAACTTTTCGCGCATGCTATTCATATCGCAAGTCAGCGGAAGAGGGGACAGTTTGTAAGGGTTAATTGCGCGGCGATAGCGGAGAACCTTCTTGAAAGTGAACTGTTCGGTTACGAGGAGGGCGCATTCACCGGGGCATTGAAAGGAGGGAAAAGAGGCCTTTTCGAAGAGGCAAATGGCGGCACTATTTTCCTTGATGAAATAGGAGATATAAGCGGTAACCTGCAGGGCAAGCTCTTAAGGGTCATTCAGGAAAAGGAGATGATCAGGGTGGGAGGGACGAGACCCGTTCCTGCTGATGCGAGGGTCATCGCTGCGACTAACGCGGACCTGGAGTCGAAAGTCCATGGCAAAACCTTCAGGGAAGACCTCTACTATCGTCTGAATGTTATGCCGATCGGAATCCCCTCCCTGAGAGAACGTAAAGAAGACATAGGGCCCCTCTCGGAGCATCTTATTTTCAAACTGAATCAGGAGTTTGGGCGTCAGGTGCAAAGCATTTCTGATGCGGCCCTGCAGGACCTTATTGCGTATGACTGGCCTGGAAATGTGAGAGAACTGGAAAATGTGCTGGGGCGTGCAATGATAACGATGCGCCCTCAGGACAGGATCATGGAACTGCAGCACCTCCCTCTTTTCCCCTGCGAAAAAACGAAAAGTCCAAATATTTCAGCACATCCGCAGCCGCTCGAGCGGGTTGTCGCCGAAGCCGAAGGGGCCGCCATTGCCCGGGCGCTTCATGAAACCAGGGGCAACCGGAAAAATGCGGCATCACTGCTGGGGATTTCAATGCGCAGTCTTTTTTATAAGATGGGGAGATACGGCATAAAATAAGCGGACCGGGACCGAACCCCGGATAATTTCATGCTATGGCCGGGGCCGGTTTATTGTTTCTGATAGATCAGCATCGTCCGCCTGCCGAGAAATGTTTCAGCGAGATTATGCTTTTGCTCAATCTCCTTCAGCACGTCGGTCCATGGGACATTAATCATCTTTACGCTGATCCTGCCGGACATCTCAGGAGAGACAAAGATTTCAATGCCGTCTTTTTTCTTCGCTTCCTCTGCGATTATCCGCAATACCTGATATACTTCAGCGTCCAGGAAATCAACGGAGATCATGGAGGACTTCAGGTTCGCTTTAAAATTTTTGGTTGGACTTGCCGGCTGGTTCTCGTATCGTTCCAGGTCTTTATTCGTATAAACCTTGCCATTTGCCGATGCAGATGATGCGATCATGAAAACCAGAAGAGAAATGACTATCCCACTCCATTTCACGCTTTCTCTTCGCAGTCCCGTCAAACGCTCTATCCTCTCATTTCTTTATTTATTATTAATATCCCAATTATAGCAGTTCTGCCGTTTGTTAGACAAAGAACTTCATAATAGAGCCGGGGGCTGAGGCCCCCGGCGGATAAGCTGGCGATGGAGGATCTGCCTATGCAGCCTTCATTTTTTCCCTTATATCCTTTTCTGAAACGCTCATATTGTGAGATTTTTTCGCATGCTGCGTTACGAGATCTATCAGCTCCTTCTCGTCATGGCTTCTGACCATGAAACCGCATGTCGGTTCGCATTCGATCTTTTTAAGGTTCCCTGTCATGATACTCATCTCCTTTCTCTGTTCACGTTCCTACCGTGAACGACCTCCGGAACGAGGAGAAATATTATCTCTTTTCATGATTTTATTATATATCAATGTCCTAAGGGATTCAAAAAAGCAATCCCTCCTCTGTTTAATTGCAGCAATGTGCATGCAATATATTGCATTGTAGTGCAATGCATTGCGTTTTCAAAGATTTTTTCTGAAGGTAAAAAATCCGATCCTCCAAATTTAATTAAACAAAATCAATCAGTTAAAGGCTTCATTTTTGGCAGGTGGTGAAGTGTTTAGACAATTGGCACGAAACGTGTTAACTTGTCTACAAAAGACAGCAAAATTAAATCGAGGGCGAAAAAGTAATTTTTTGAATCGCTACGGGAGGTAAATCCGGTGAAAGTAATTGGAGCAGACATATTAAGGGTGGAGAGACCTGGATGAAGGGTCATGGCATCGGTATTGTGGCCTGCGTGAATTTGCAGTATTATTGGGGAACATCCTTCCATCGCCGTCGTGGTTGGGGGGTAATTTTGCGTTGCTTCAGGAGGACCCACTTATGACGAAACCGTTATCGCCGGGAGCCCGTTTCAGGGCGGCAGTACTTGAGGAGAAACCTTTACAGGTGGCAGGCGCGATCAACGCCTACACTGCCCATCTCGCCGAGCGCGAAGGCTTCAAGGCGCTCTATGTCTCAGGCGGCGGCGTGGCCGCCGGCTCTCTCGGGGTCCCCGATCTCGGCATCAGCACGATGGATGATGTGCTTACCGACGTGCGGCGAGTTACCGATATTACCGGCCTTCCCGTGCTGGTGGATATTGATACCGGTTGGGGCGGCGCCTTTAACATTTCGAGGACCATCAGGTCGATGATAAAGTTCGGTGCCGCCGCAGTGCATATTGAGGACCAGGTCCAGGCGAAACGCTGCGGTCATCGTCCTGGAAAGGCGATCGTGAGCAAAGAAGAGATGGTTGACCGCATTAAGGCTGCGGTCGACGCGAAGACCGACCCTGACTTTGTCATCATGGCCAGGACCGACGCCTTTGCCGTTGAAGGGCTTCAGGCCGCCATCGACCGGGCCTCCGCCTGTGTGGAAGCAGGGGCCGACATGATCTTTCCCGAGGCGATCACGGAACTCGCTATGTACAAGGAATTCGCAGGCGCAGTGAAAGTGCCGGTCCTTGCCAACATCACCGAGTTCGGCTCAACCCCCTTATTTACCGTTGAAGAGTTGCGCCGTGCGGATGTCTCCATTGTGCTGTATCCCCTCTCGGCATTCCGCGCGATGAGCAAGGCTGCGCTCTCGGTCTATCACGCGATACGCCGCGAAGGTACCCAGAAGAACGTGATCGATCTCATGCAGACCCGCGCGGAACTGTACGATTATCTTGATTACCATGCCTTTGAAGAAAAACTCGACAAAATCTTTTCCAAGGAGAAAAATTGATGAGCGCAAGCACCATTACCGAACACGCTACAGAAAACACCATGCCGAAAGTAAAAAAGTCGGTTGCCCTTTCAGGCGTCGTCGCCGGCAATACCGCGGTCTGCAGTGTGGGGCGCACAGGGAACGACCTGCACTACCGTGGCTATGACATCGTTGAGCTTGCGAGGAACGCCGCCTTCGAGGAGGTCGCCTTTCTTCTCGTCCATGGCGAATTGCCCACTCAGTCGGACCTGAAGGATTACGTGAAGAAACTAAAGAGTCTGCGCGAGCTGCCGGCGCATGTGAAGACGGCGCTGGAACTTATTCCTGCGGCGGCCCACCCAATGGATGTGCTCCGCACGGGGTGCTCTGTCCTGGGCACTGTTCTGCCCGAGAAGGATGACCGCAATATCCAGGGCGCGCGGGACGTGATAGACCGGCTCGTAGCATCTTTCAGCTCGATGCTCCTCTATTGGTGGCATTACAGTCAGAACGGCCGCAGGATCAGTGTAGAGACGGAAGATGACTCGGTGGCGGGCCACTTTCTCCATCTGCTCCACGGAAGGAAACCTTCTGCGCTTCACGAGAAGGCGCTGGACCAATCACTGATCCTCTATGCGGAGCATGAGTTTACCGCTTCTACCTTTGCCGCCCGCGTGATCACGGGGACGCTCTCTGATGTGTATTCTGCGGTAACAGGGGCGATCGGTGCGCTGCGGGGACCGAAACACGGGGGCGCCAACGAAGCTGCCCACGAGATCCAGCGGCGTTACCGCTCTGCGGATGAGGCTGAGGCCGATATCAAGGCCAGGGTCGCCAGCAAGGAGATCATCATCGGCTTCGGACACCCTGTATATACGGTCAGCGATCCCAGAAACCCCATCATCAAAGAACTTGCAAAGAACCTTTGCAGTGACGGAGATAATATGAACCTCTTTTCGGTCGCAGACCGCATCGAGACGGTCATGAGGAGGGAGAAGAATATGTTTGCCAACCTGGACTGGTATTCCGCGGTTGCGTATCATATGATGGGTGTGCCGACTTCTCTCTTCACTCCCATATTTGTGATCTCAAGGACAACAGGCTGGGGGGCCCACGTCATAGAGCAGCGGCTGGACAACAAGATCATCCGGCCCTCTGCAAACTACATAGGAGAGGAAGACCGGCAATATGCTCCCATCAAGAGCAGGCTGTAACCACTATGAGCGCAAATATCTCCAATGTCCGCCCTGATCCTGACAAGGTCCTGCTTGATATCGCCGACTATGTCTGCGACTACGAGATCAAATCGGCTGAGGCATTTGACACGGCCCGCAACTGTCTAATGGACACCGTCGGATGCGGGCTTGAGGCCTTAGGGTATCCGGCATGTACGAAACTTCTCGGCCCCATTGTTTACGGCACGATAGTTCCCAACGGGGCAAAGGTCCCCGGGACGCAGTTTCAGCTCGACCCTGTGCAGGCGGCCTTCAACATCGGCACGATGGTCCGCTGGCTGGACTTCAATGACACGTGGCTGGCGGCAGAATGGGGCCATCCCTCGGACAATCTGGGGGGGATCCTTGCCGCCGCGGATTATCTCTCCCGCAAGTCCGTTGCAGACGGAAAAAGGCCGGTGGTGATCAGGGACGTATTGACCGCCATGATAAAGGCGCATGAGATCCAGGGGGTGATAGCCCTCGAGAACTCATTTAACCGTGTCGGTCTCGACCATGTGGTCCTGGTGAAGGTCGCCACCACCGGGGTAGTGACCAGGTTGATGGGGGGCAGCAGGGAAGAGGTGATCAACGCACTCTCAAATGCGTGGATAGACGGCCAGTCTCTCCGGACCTACCGTCATGCCCCGAATACGGGCTCCCGGAAATCGTGGGCGGCAGGCGATGCTACCTCACGGGGCGTGAGACTAGCGCTGATGGCCCTGAAAGGAGAAATGGGCTATCCCTCTGCCCTGACCGCCAAGACCTGGGGGTTCTATGACGTCCTCTTCAAGGGAAATGAATTCAAGTTCCAGCGGCCTTACGGCTCTTATGTGATGGAGAATATCCTCTTCAAGATATCCTTCCCTGCAGAGTTCCACGCCCAGACTGCTGTAGAGTGTGCGCTGCAGCTGCATCCCGGGGTAAAAGACAGGCTTGCCCGGATCGAGAAGATCGAGATCACGACCCATGAGTCGGCCATCCGCATCATCGACAAGAAAGGGCCGTTACACAATCCCGCGGACAGGGACCATTGCATCCAATATATGGTGGCGATAGGCCTCATCTTTGGAGAGCTTACGGCTGCGCATTACGAAGACAGCGTGGCAGCAGACCCGCGGATCGACACCTTGCGGGACAAGATGACCTGTATCGAGAACCCCCAATATAGCAGGGATTATCTCGATCCTTCGAAGCGTTCTATCGCGAATGCGATACAGATTTTTTTCAAGGACGGTACAAGCACCGAAAAGGTCGAAGTGGAATATCCCATCGGCCACCACCGTCGCCGCAAGGAAGGCATTCCGTTGCTCGTTGATAAGTTCAGGACCAATCTGGGCCGCCGTTTCCCGGTCAAACAGCAAAAGGCGATCCTCGCCGTCTGCCTGGACCAGGCAAGGCTTGAGGCCGTGCCGGTTAATGAATTCGTTGACATGTTCGTCATTTGACCATGCTCGCGGAGTGCATCACAAAAGAGGAGTGTAGGCATAATATCTGTTATCCTTATTATGCGTCCCTTACATGGACAGGCGATTATGAGAAAGGAACTTCGGGAAAGTCGAAGAAGAGATAAATTCCGGAATGGGAGGTAACTAATGGGAAAGTACGACGAGGTTTTTCAGAGGAGCATCAAGGACCCTACGCGCTTCTGGGGAGAGGCGGCAGAGGCCATCGACTGGTATAAGAAATGGGACAAGGTCCTCGATGATTCACGCAAGCCCTTTTACCGTTGGTTCACCGGAGGAGAGCTGAACACGTGCTATAACGCCCTTGACCGGCACGTCGAAAAGGGAAGGGCCGACCAGACCGCGCTCATCTATGACAGTCCGGTCACTAATACGATACAGAAGTTTACGTACAGTGAACTCCTTGACATAGTTGCACGGTTTGCCGGCGGTCTGAAGGGACTCGGGGTGGGTAAGGGCGATACTATCATTATTTATATGCCGATGATCCCGCAGGCCGTAATCGCGATGCTTGCCTGTGCCCGTTTGGGCGCTGTCCACTCCGTGGTCTTCGGAGGGTTTGCGCCCCATGAGCTTGCGATCCGCATTGACGATGCAAAACCCAAGGCTGTTATTACGGCATCGGGAGCCATCGAAGGGCCCCGCATCCTCGAGTATAAGCCGATGCTCGACAAGGCGATCGAACTCGCCAAACACAAACCTGAAAAGTGCATCATCTTTCAGAGGAATTTCGTGAAGGCAGCGCTCTTCAGGGGGCGGGATCTGGACTGGGAGCAGCTTGCAGCGAAGGCAGAGCCTGCGGAGTGCGTGCCTGTGAAAGCCACGGACCCGCTTTATATTCTCTACACTTCCGGAACGACCGGGATCCCGAAGGGGATCGTCCGGGACAACGGCGGCCATGCGGTGGCATTGAGATGGAGTCTTGAAAATATCTACGACACGAAACCCGGCGAGGTCTACTGGGCCGCCTCAGACGTGGGATGGGTGGTCGGCCATTCTTATATAGTCTATGGTCCTCTTTTGACCGGCTGTACGACGGTCCTGTACGAGGGAAAGCCGGTAGGCACCCCGAACCCCGGGGCCTTCTGGAGGGTGATCTCCCAGCATGGCGTCAAGACCCTTTTTACTGCACCCACCGCCTTTCGGGCGATAAAGAGGGAAGACCCCATAGGTGAACATATAAAAAAGTATGACCTTTCGGAATTCAAATATCTTTTCCTTGCGGGCGAACGGCTTGACCCCGATACGTATCACTGGGCCAGTAAACTTCTCGGCAAACCCGTGATAGACCACTGGTGGCAGACCGAGACAGGATGGCCCATCACGGCCAATTGCGCCGGGATAGAATCATTCACGATTAAACCCGGTTCTTCCACAAAGGCGGTTCCCGGGTTTGACGTCCGGATTCTCGATACCGGTGGAAAGGAGCTTGGGCCGAAAGAGGAAGGGCTTGTCGCCATAAAGCTCCCGCTTCCGCCGGGGACATTGCCGACGCTCTGGAACGCGGATGAAAGGTTCATTCAGTCTTATGTAAAAATGTTCGAAGGATATTATTTCACCGCTGACGGAGGATACAAAGATGAAGACGGCTACCTCTTCATCATGGGCCGCGTTGATGACGTGATAAATGTCGCAGGCCACAGGCTTTCCACAGGCGAGATAGAGGAGATCATCGCGACCCACCCCGACGTCGCGGAATGTGCGGTCATCGGCGCCGGTGATTCTCTGAAAGGGCAGTTGCCGCTCGGCTTTGCGGTCCTGAAGGCAGGGGTGAAAAAGGATCCTGAGGATATCAGGCGGGAACTGACAAAACTCATTCGAAATGAAATCGGCCCCATTGCCTGCTACAAAGAGACGGCGATCGTGGGGAGGCTTCCGAAGACCCGTTCAGGGAAAATCCTGAGGGGCACCATGCGGAAGATCGCCGACGGCGAGGAGTTCAAGGTACCTTCCACCATCGACGATCCCGCGACCCTCGTGGAGATAGAGGAGGCGCTGAAGGGCATCGGGTACGCCAGGAAAGATAAAGGTTATCTGGTGCTATAGTGAAAAAGGCAATACAGCATGAACTGGAAACAATGAGCGCAAAGGCATGAATTTCTTTAAGAGCACGGTAGGAAGAAAGATAGTGATGGCTGTCTCAGGTTTTTCGATGCTCGCTTTCATCGTGGTGCATCTCCTCGGGAATACCTCGATGTACGCGGGGCCTGACGGCATGAATGCCTATGCGCAGTTGCTGCACCGGTTCCCTCTCCTTATCTGGGTGTTCCGTCTGATACTGCTCGCGATGTTCTATGCACACGTCTTCTACGGCATTGCATTGACCCTTGAAAACAGAGCAGCAAAACCGCAGACTTACAAGGTGAAAAAAAATATCCGGGCCTCCTTTGCAGGAAAAAACATGATCTGGACAGGGGTTTTGATCGGGTTGTTCCTTGTCTACCATCTGCTCCATTTCACGTTTCAGGTAACTGATCCCGGGATTTCGGCGAGCAGGCATCTTGATGCATTGGGCCGTCCTGATGTCTTCATGATGGTGGTGCTCAGCTTCCGTAAACTCGTTGTCTCTCTTGTGTACGTCGGCGCAATGGCCGCCCTTGGCCTGCATCTAGGCCACGCCATCCAGAGTCTGCCGCAGACAATGGGACTGAACAATGACACCACCTTGCCGCTTTTCGTCGGGGGGGGGATACTTGTCGCGATACTCATTTCTCTCGGGTTTGCCGCATTTCCGATAGTTATTTTTACGGGTATTTTGAAATAGAGGTGAAAGGGCGATGATGCAAAAAGCGAAAGTAAGAAGCACAAAGAGGTTGCTATGATCCTCGACGGGAAATGTCCCTCCGGTCCGCTCTCTGAAAAGTGGGAGAGGCACCGGCATGAGATGTTACTGGTGAGTCCCGCAAACAAGCGGAAGTACAAGATCATCGTTGTCGGCACCGGACTCGCGGGTTCGTCCGCGGCAGCGACACTCGGGGAACTCGGGTATATGGTCGAGGCCTTCTGCCATCTCGACAGCGCCCGCCGCGCCCACAGCATCGCCGCACAGGGAGGCATCAACGCAGCCAAGAATTATCCCAATGACGGTGACAGCATATTCAGGCTCTTTCATGACACGATCAAGGGAGGGGATTTCAGGTCCCGCGAAGCTAACGTCTACCGGCTGGCGACGGTCAGCAACAATATCATCGACCAGTGCGTGGCCCAGGGCGTCCCCTTTGCACGCGACTACGCCGGATATCTCGATAACCGTTCCTTCGGAGGCGCTCAGGTCTCCCGCACTTTCTACGCAAGGGGACAGACGGGCCAGCAGTTGCTGCTCGGTGCGTATTCGGCGCTTTCCAGGCAGGTGAGGGCCGGCTCAGTAATACTTCATACCCGTACGGAGATGCTCGACCTGGTTGTCGTGAACGGCGAGGCGAAGGGGATAACGGTCCGCGACATGGTCACCGGCAAGATAAGCTCTCATGCGGCAGACGCGGTCTGCCTCTGTACCGGCGGGTATATGAACGTCTTCTATCTCTCGACGAATTCGATGGGGAGCAACGTTACCGCCACGTTCCGGGCCTACAAAAAAGGCGCATTCTTTGCAAACCCCTGTTACACTCAGATCCATCCGACATGCATCCCGGTGAGCGGCGACCATCAGTCCAAGCTCACCCTCATGTCTGAATCACTCAGGAACGACGGCAGGGTCTGGGTCCCCAGGGTCAAGGGAGACAGGCGCTCCCCCAATGAGATACCCGAGGAGGAAAGGGACTACTACCTTGAGCGCAAGTACCCGAGTTTCGGCAACCTCGCGCCGCGTGATATCTCGTCCCGTGCCGCCAAGGAGGTCTGCGATGAGGGCCTGGGCGTAGGCGCGGGCGGCCGCGGCGTCTACCTTGACTTTGCCGACGCGATCAGGCGGATCGGGGAGGACACGATACGCGAGCGCTATGGGAATCTTTTTGATATGTACCAGAAGATTACCGGCGAAAATGCGTATACACAACCGATGCGCATGTACCCTGCGCCGCACTATGCCATGGGCGGCCTCTGGGCGGATTACAATCTTCAGAGCAATGTCCAGGGTCTCTTTGTGCTCGGCGAGGCAAACTTCTCCGATCACGGCGCAAACAGACTCGGCGCAAGCGCACTCATGCAGGGGCTTGCCGACGGATATTTCATTGTTCCGTATACCATAGCCGACTATCTTGCCCGTACAGAACCAGGCAAAGTGAGCACCGGCGGACCGGAGTTCATTAAGTCGGTGGAAGAGGCCGAGAGGTTCATCAAGAGACTTCTCTGCGCTAAAGGAAAAAAGACGGTGAACGAATTTCACCGTGAACTCGGGAGTATCATGTGGGAAAATGCCGGGATGACGCGCAGCCGCGAGGGCCTCACAAAGGCGCTTACACTGGTTTCTGAACTCCGCGACGAATTCTGGGAAAACGTGATGGTCCCCGGGAACGAAGCAGAACTGAACCAGGAACTCGAAAAGGCGGGCCGGGTTGCCGACTTCCTCGAGTTCGGCGAACTCCTCGTACGGGATGCGCTGCACCGAAACGAGTCTTGCGGAAGCCACTTCCGCACGGAGTACCAGACCCCGGAGGGTGAGGCTAAGCGCGACGACGAGAACTTCTGCTATGTCGCCGCCTGGGAGTTCAGGGGCGGCAGAGAGCCCGAACTGCACAAGGAGCCGCTCGTATTCGAGAACGTCCATCTCGGGGTGAGGAGTTACAAATAATGGATCTTACACTCTATGTCTGGAGACAGGGCGGCCCGGACAAACCGGGTAGGCTGGAAGAATACCGGGCGAGCGAAATAAGCCCCGACATGTCCTTTCTCGAGATGCTTGATGTCGTCAATGAGGACCTGATCAAGACGGGCAAAGAGCCGATAGCGTTTGACCACGACTGCCGTGAGGGGATCTGCGGCACATGTTCCCAGGTCATAAACGGTGTGCCTCACGGGCCTCGGGAAAAGACGACCGTCTGCCAACTCCATATGAGGCACTTCAAGGACGGTGACACCCTTTACATCGAACCCTGGCGGGCGAGGGCCTTCCCCGTGATAAAGGACCTGATCGTAGACCGGAGCGCCCTCGAACGGATCATGCAGTCCGGCGGCTACGTCTCCGTCTATACGGGAGGCGTTCCAGATGCCAATGCGGTCCTCATCCCGAAGGCCGATGCGGATATTGCGATGGACGCTGCGGAGTGCATCGGTTGCGGGGCGTGCGTTGCTGCATGTCCGAACGGTTCCGCAATGCTCTTCACGGCTGCGAAGGTGGCGCATCTGGCGAGGCTGCCCCAGGGGAAGGTCGAGGCTGCACGGCGTGTCTGTCTGATGACCGAGGAGATGCTTCGGGAAGGGTTCGGCAATTGCGGCAATCATTACGAATGCCAGGCGGTATGCCCGAAAGGGATCAAGGTGCAGTTCATCGCGAAACTGAACAGGGAGTTTATAAAGGCCCGGTTATAAGGATGCTTTCAGAACCTTCTCTTGTAGGTCAGATTAAAGGTGACGTCAGGGGCGCCTGCGGTATTGGGGTCTTCGGTAAGGGAAAATTCGAGGCTGTTTTTCCCGGATGCGTACCTGCCGCCAAAGGTGAGAAGCGCCGCTATCCTGTCCACAGACCCGATGTCTGTTTTGGGAAAAGGCGAGGTTTGAAACATTATCTGTCCAAGTAAACTGAAGTGCTTCCAGATCGCTGCCTCGACGCCGGCGCCTGCATGAAAAGAAGTCCTCAAGGCGACTTCGTCGCGAGCCCTGAGACTGCCGGGGAATATGACACCGGCGTTCCAGTACGACATGAATCGTTCGCTGATCCTCTTGTCGACCAGAAGGGTGAGCCCTGTATCTATACCGCCGCTTCCATGACCGTCTGAAGCGTCACCCGTCGGGAGTTCAATCTCCGCCCGTATACTCACGGCCGGATCGTTCTTCAGTATCTCTTTCTTTAAGGTCAGGCGGACATCGCCTATCCCGATCTCTCCGTTCTTGCCCTGAACGACCAGTGCCCCGTTCCTCCTGACCTCGTAAAGAAAACTGTTGACAGGTCTTGCGTCCCTCCCGTAATCGGGGAAGCCGAAGGTCTTGTGATAGCTGTCCAGAAAGCCGTCCATGAACCCGCTTTCGAGGCTGAGTATCGGGACCTCCAGGCCGACCTCAAAGAGACCGGGGATGACCTTTTTGAACCTGAGATCGAGCTCCGTAATCTCCATGTCGAGGTTGACCGACCAGTTTGCCGAGTTCCTCGTCACGAAGACGCTCGAATGAGAGAGTGCAGCGGAAAAGGAATTTTCCGTGACGGCCGATTCGAGGACCGGAGCATCCAGATGAAGAAACAGAGGGAACTGGTTCTTTACCCGAAGCGGACCTTCGAAGGCGAATGACGGCAGTGACGAAAAAAGCATGACAGCGAGAAAGTGCAAAAAGATTCTCTTCTTCATGGCGTGATTACCATAGCAGTCTGTAGCGGACGGAGTCAATTATGCATATGGTTCAGAATTGTGATTTGAACCGGGTAAAGTCCTGTCTGAGCTCTTCCAGTTCTCTCCTGATCTGTGCGATCTCTTCTTCTAATCTTGCGATCGCTTCGTTTGCCGGTTCCCCGGCTTCCACAGATTCGGCATGCTGATCAGTCTTGACCGCCATGTCCTGCGGCGAGAAGAGATGCGCGTAACGTGGTTCCTTCCTCCCGGCCTCCCTCGGCAGCTTTGTAACGAGGGGCGGATCGTGTTCCAACAGAGCCCGCAGCGTTTCTTCGATTTCCCCTATATTTACGAAGGGGGCCATTCTTTCGGCATTAGAACGGAGCTCGCCGGGGGTTTGCGGGCCCCGAAGCATGAGCTCACACAGGACCGCCACTTCAGGCCTCGACAGATCGAACCGGGACAGTAATTCATGCACGTATTTCGCAACGCGGCTGCCCGATATCTGGGTCTCCCGTGCGAGTCCATTTTGCCGCAGTCCGTCAAGTCCTTTTAATACGGTGGCTTCGTCGACCGAGAGGACGGGTCTGCGGTTTGATTTCTGGTTGCAGGCGTTCGTCAGTGCATTCAACGAAAGGGGATAATACTCGGGGGTGGTAAGCTCCTTTTCGATGAGGCAACCCAGAATACGGACTTCCATATCATCCAACACGATATCCATTTTAATACCTCCTCCATCCGGTATATATAACCTACACTATCCGTGTCTCCTTTGCGACCTTCAAAAAAAATGAGTGCATTCCTCCGGCCGAGCATAGAGCTTTTTTCCGTGATATACTGTTTAAGGAAATCGGAGAAAAGGAGATACCGTCATGAAATACCTCGTGCTGCTCGGAAGAATTTTGTACTCTTCAATATTCGTGATGGCCGCACCCGGCCATTTCTCTGCAAAAACCATCGCCTTCGCCGCGGGCAAAGGCGTGCCGATAGCGTCGCTGGCGGTGCCCTTGTCAGGGGTGATCGCCTTTTTGGGAGGAATGAGTATCCTTCTTGGTTACAAGGCAAAGCTCGGCGCCTGGCTCACCGTCCTCTTTCTGGTGCCGGTCACGATCATGATCCATAATTTCTGGGCTATTTCGGATCCGGTACAGGCGCAGATCCAGCAAGTTAACTTTATGAAAAACCTCTCCATGCTCGGGGCGGCCTTCTTGATCGCCCATTTCGGCTCGGGCCCCATGAGTCTTGACGCCAGAAAGAAGGGCTGAGGCGCCTTCACACGCAGGATTAGGAAACATATTCATTAAGTAGGGTTGATGTTTTTATAACATAAGCGAAAATTAAGGTGAGGATGAAATGGGCCCGGAAGAAAGCGGGATACATTTTCCGGGCAGTTGCCAAATCTTTATAAACGGAGGTCAATCGTGTATAAAATATTCTTAAGGATTTCCATACTTGCTGCGGGAGTATTGGCATTTGTCGTTGCCGCCTCAGCGCAGACGTGCGTGGAATGTCATAAACAAATGACTCCCCGGGCTGTCTCCGACTGGGAGATCAGCAAGCATGGCAAAAGCGGCATCGACTGTTCGGTTTGCCACGGTGATAAACACACATCAAGAGACGATGTGTCAAATGTACAGATTCCGACACCGGATACATGCGGGAAGTGTCACGACAAGCAGGTTGCGCAGTACAAAAGCGGTAAGCATGCTTTTGCGTGGGTGGCCATGGAAGCTATGCCTACTATACACTGGCAACCTATGGCGTTGATCGAAGGCAAGAAAGGATGCGGAGGATGCCATAAAATAGGGATGAAGAGCGAAGAGGAGATAAAGGAGTTGAAAAAGAGCGGTCAGGTCTTTGGCAACGCTGCATGCGATTCATGTCACACGCGACACACCTTCTCTGTACAGGAGGCGAGGCAGCCGCAGGCTTGCCAGACATGCCATATGGGGTTTGACCACCCGCAATGGGAGATGTATTCCGGCTCCAAACACGGGGTAAGATTCTTGCTGAAACAAAATAAAACGCTGCCGGAAGACGTCGCGGCGCCCACCTGCCAGACATGCCATATGCAGGAAGGTAATCATACGGTAAGGGCAGCATGGGGATTCCTTGCCGTCAGGCTTCCCATGCCTGATGACAAGCAGTGGGCTGATGACCGCTTAACGATCCTGCAGGCGCTCGGGGTGATTAACCCTGCCGGGAAACCGACTCCGCGCCTCGAAGTAGTGAAGGCAGCCGGCGTTGTCAGGCTGACACAGGAAGAGTGGCAGAAAGACCGTGACAAAATGATCACTACGTGCCATCAGTGCCATTCAATCAATTTTGCGAAGGCCGAACTGGCAAAAGGTGACCAGATCATCAGGGCCGCTGACCATCTGATGGCCGAGGCAATCAGAATAATTGCCGGTCTGTATAACGACGGCATCCTTAAGCAGCCCAAGGCCTATTCATATCCATTCCCTGATCTTCTCACTTTTCATGATGCGCCGACTGTGATTGAACAGAAGCTCTTTGTTATGTTTCTGGAACACAGGATGAGGACATTCCAGGGTACGTTTCATGCCAATCCCGACTATGCGCTGTGGTATGGCTGGAGTGAGATGCAGAGAGATCTTACGGAAATAAAAGAAGCGGCGGCTGACATGAGGGTGAAGGCTGAAAGGGGCGACAGAAAGGGAAAATAAAACAAAAAGGGTGCCGGGTTCGGGCAGTACCTAGATCCGATGGCATGCAAAACAGATCGACGGAAGGCGAAGTTTGGCATAAGCACCGGCCCCTTTCGCGGCCGCCTCATGTTGAATAACTCCTTTTTGATGGGGGTTGTGACAGGTGGAACAAGTGATTCGGTCTCTCGGCACAAGGGGGAGTATCACTAAGAGTCTCTCTTCGGCCTCGCTGATGTTACGCAGAGTCTCTGCCGAGGGTTTTACAAGAAAATGCTGTGAAAAAAAGGTATCCGGCATGGGGGGATGACATCTCCAGCAGAGAAAGCCGATATCAGCCCTGAATCTAACAGTTTCTGTCCAGTCGACCTCCGGGTCCGGTTTTGTGATATGGCATAGAAGGCATACCGGTCTGCCGTTCACCTTTTTGACATTTCCCGAGCTGTCGAGCATATCGTGCGGATTGATCTTTGCAAAATCTTCAAAAAAGTGGCATTGAAAACAGATGGTCCGACGGTCGGCATAAGGGCCGCCCCTCAGGAGTTTTGGGGCGCCTTTGTGTTCTGGTCCGCCATGGATTTCATGGCAGGTAAGACATCTTATCCTGCCTTCGTAGAGAGGCAATTGGCTGCCGGGTGGCTTTGAAGGACTAAAATTAACAGGATGATGATTTTCTGCATAGTGGTGACAATACTCGCAGATAGAGGAAGGATCGGCCTTCAACACGAGTTGGGCGGGGTTCTCCTCCCCGGAGTCATGACAGACATCGCAATTACTATGCGGGTTGGTATATGCCTCAACAGTCCTCTTCGGGGTCTGTTCGGGCCACAAAAGTGCTTGCATATTACAGGACGCGAGAACGGCCGTCAACAGGATTGAATATTTAAGAAAACGCAGCATCTTAATGTCAGTATATCAAAAACTTACCGAAATATTGTTTCCCGAAAGCAGAATCGCTCTCTTATGATCTCAACACGCAGCAGTTTCGGCCGCGCAGACGATACCTGAGGATATGCAAACAAGCGGCTTAGCTGCGTGAATTTAAGTCTTTTTAAGTCTTTTTCTTGACAAACCTTTCAGTATAGGGTATCCATTTGAAAGGAGGTATTCATTATGGGCAGAGTGATAATACTATTTCTTGCCGTATTTTTTTATCTTCCCTCTGTTTCTTTTGGCTATGAGGCCGCCGGGGTCCAAAACGGAGGGAGTATTGAAGGACAGGTCATATTTGCTGGAGCTACGGTCCCGAAAGATGAACCGCTCACGTTGAGCAGCGAAACGGAATACTGCGGAAAGACCCTCCCATCGGAAAGATATTTGATTAGTGCGGATAGAAACATAAGAAACGTCGTTGTGTCCCTGACAGGGATCAAGTCAGGAAAGGCCATTCCCACCGATGTCGTCACCGTCACAAATTCTAAATGTACCTTTGTACCCCATGTAAGCGTGGGGTTCAAAGGAAACAAGCTCATCATGAAGAACGACGATCCGGTTTTTCATACGTTCGATATACATGCTTCCTTAAACGGGAAAGAGCTCTATCACGTCGGTCTGCATGAGCAGGGTTCAGCGGTGACAAAAACACTTGCCAAAACAGGGCTCATGGAATTGACCTGTTATGTCCATCCATGGCAGCTTGCGTATGTCTACATCTTTGATCATCCTTATGCGGCGGTTACCGATGAAAAGGGCGAGTTTGTTATCAAGGAAATCCCACCGGGAACATATACTGTCGAGGCCTGGCACGAGGCGCTGGGAATAATAAAAATCCCGGACATAAAAGTAGAAAGCGGGAAAAAGAGCACCATAAGGCTGGAGTATACCAGCCGGATAAATCTTAACTAAAAGGAGGAGTATTATGCACAAGGCAATTTTGTTTGTGGCTGTCATGGCAGTAATGTTTTCCTTTTCCTCAATTTCCTTTGCGTATGAGACAGTGGACGTAAAAAACGGCGGAAGCATTGAGGGGGTGGTGGAGTTTACCGGGGGCAGTGTCCCGAAGGACCCGATGCTAACCCTGAGTTCCGAGCAAAAGTTCTGCGGGAAAAGCCTCCCTGCGGAAAAGTACGTGATCAAGGACAAGAAGATTGCGAACGTGGTTGTGTATATAGAAGATATCAAGGCCGGCAAGGCGATGCCGAATGAACCGGTCACATTGACAAACTTGAAATGTGCCTTTGTCCCCCACGTTGCCGTGGGGTTTAAAGGGAACAAGTTCATCGAAAAAAATGATGACCCCATTTTTCATAATATCCATACCTATATAAACAATAAGACTATGTATAACATCGGACTTCCTGAAAAAGGGTCGTCGGTCACAAAGCCTTTGACGAAGACAGGCATCATCGAAGTCACCTGTGACAGCCATCCGTGGATGCACGGGTTCCTCTATGTTTCTGATAATCCTTACGCCGCGGTGACCAATGAAAAGGGCGAGTTTTCGATCAAGAATGTTCCCCCCGGTACCTATACGGTCGAGGCGTGGCATGAGGCCCTCGGAAAGGTAAAGGTCGCAAATATCAAGGTCGAAAGCGGGAAGCCCAGCAAGACCAAACTGGATTACAAGAAATAGATCTGAAATATTAAAGATTAAGGAGGATGCAGATGCAAAAAGTTTTACTATTTTTAGGGGGTCTGATATTGTTTTTAATGACATTCCTTTTGCCTCAGGAGTCCCGGGCTATTCCTTCCTTTGCCCGCCAGGTACAGAAGCCTTGCACAGCCTGTCATACCATTTGGGGGAACCTGAATCAAGCCGGCCGGCAGTTCAAGGTAAAGGCATACACAGATGTCTCTCAGGAATGGCAGATGATCAACAAGGATAAGTTGAATTTGCTTTACGTCTTTCCGGTTTCTGCAAGGGTCGTTTTTTATCCTTACACAAGGGAACAAGATCAGGTAGCCGGGATAAACAGCAATTCAACCCAGCTCAACACTGTTGATCTGTTTATCGGCAGCAGGGTGTTTGATTACGCCGGGATATTCGGAAATATCGAGGCAACAAATGTAACCTCAGGCGCGATGGCTTTCGATATCCCTACTATTAAAGCGGCCTTTCAGTATCCCATCGGGGAAGGAAACACCTTAGGCCTTGTATTGTTTAAAGGCTTGGCAACCTCTGCAGACCCCTTTAACAGTTTGGGGGGAAGGGACAGGGGCCTGACCTTCGACGCTGAGAGCGTCCCGTGGATATTGTCAAAGGGATGGACCTTCGACTACTGGAGCGGAGGAAACCTCGGAATGGTGGCCCACGGTTACTTTTTGGGGAATCGTCTCTACGCCGCTGTCGGCGCGATGAGAGGCGGTAATTCTTCTGATGCGGGTTTCGGTTTCAACAACGATAATAACGGCGACCCCTTTGACGGGTACTTCCGTCTGGCATGGGACCAGAAGCTTACAAACGGAGCGGTTACCTTCGGCGGCGCATGGTACACCGGGAAGCAGAGACCTGTTGATCCGACCACCGGGGCCGCGTTGTTCGAGTCCAACGTCAGTAGAGGTTATCTCGATGCCTCCCTTGAGCAAACTTTTGGCGAAGACCACCTTTTTGAGGCCCAGGCCCTCTATGGTTACGGCAAGGAAACGAATACCTTTGGCGGGGATGAAACGAGAAAGTTTAACGGGTTTCTCGTGGAAGGAAGCTATTTCTACCAGAGGACGTATGGTCTGATTGCATCATATAACATGATAAATATGCAGGGAGTTTTACCTACGGATATTTCGTCTGCCGGGACCGGGACCGATGAAAACAAGAAGAACACCTGGGTCGTGGCCCTTAACTACCTTCCTTGGCTTAATACGAAGGTCGCGCTCCAGTATGCACAGACAAAGACTAAATTTGCAGGCGGTCAGCCTGATGAAACCGACAAAGTATTCAGGGTAGTATTCGACATATTGTTCTAAATTATGGACGGCCCGGGGATTGAGTAATCCCCGGGCTCCCATTGTCCGGAAGAGGAGATGATGTAATGGCAGAAGCAGGTGTAGGGAAGGGTATAGCAAAGGGCATAATTAAATTCACTGTTATCCTTGGAGCAGGGTTCCTGTTCCTGGCGGTCCTCAAAAGGATGCTTCCTGCTGCGACCCAGGACGGCTACCGGTTTTTTCCGCTGATCGGCAGCAGGGACTGGATATGGATAGTGGCCCAGCTGCACCTTAATTTTGCGGCCTTTGTCCTGGGCGTCCCGATATTTGCCGTGACCATGGAATTCATAGGCTGGAGGAAGGCCGATGAGAGACTCGACAGGATCGCCTATGATTTCACAAAGCTCTTTACCCTTGCCTACACCCTGACCGCTATCATGGGGTCGATCTTCCTTGTCAGCCTGCCGGTGCTCTATCCGAAGTTTATCGATTATATGATGAAGATACTCGGACCGACGTGGTGGTTATATCTTATCGTGATGTACGGCGAAGTTTTGGTCTGTTATTATTATTTTTATTCATGGAAAAAGATGAAAGACAGAAAAGGGTTCCACGTCTTTCTCGGAGTGTTATTGAATGTCTTCGGGGCGCTGCTCCTTCTGATCACGAGCACATGGGTCGGCTTTATGACTACCCCCGCTGGTGTGAATGCGGAGGGAGAGCTGGTGAGCAGATGGGGGGCGATACACACTCATATGTGGCTTCCCCTTACGCTTCACCGCTTTGTCGCAAACATTGTCTTCGGCGCCGGAATTGCGGCCGCATATGCGGCCTTCAGGTTTATCACCGCAAAGACGGAAGAAGAAAAGGCTTATTACGACTGGATGGGCTATACGTCCGCGATCATATCGATCGGCGTTTCTCTTCTTCTGCCCGGCGTCGGCTATCTTTTGGGTGTTGAAATTTATTCCTTCAACGAGCAGATGGGCATCCAGCTCATGGGCGGTTTTTTTGCGTGGCTCTGGGTCATGCAGGCGATCCTCATAGGCGCCATCCTTTTCTTCATAAACTACTACCTCTGGATTTCGCTCCATAAGATGCCGGGCGGCGAGAGGTACTTCCCCTACGTAAAATTCCTGTTCCTGGTCCTTCTTGTCGGATATGCGGTCTGGCTTACCCCCCACGACATCGCCCTGAGCCTTGAAGAGGCGAGGAGGACCGGCGCATACCACCCGGCGCTTGGCAAGCTGGGCGTCATGGCGGCAAAAAACACGGCGGTCATCCTCTCTTACCTTGCTACGTTCCTGAGTTTCGCCATCTTCCGGATGAGCAACAAGGAACCCTCCGTGGCGTGGGCGAAGGCGGGGCATATCATCAGGGCGGCTATCATTGTAGTCTCATCCGCGGGCGTGCTGGCGCTCGGCATTTTCAGCTATTACGTGTCTGCTGCGGTAAGGGTGAAGGTCCTTTCTCCTATCCAGTTCAGTCTGTTCATCCTTGCGATAATTGCATTGTTCATCCTTGATTATTTTATGTATAAAGGGGCCCGAGTGATAGGAGAGCCGCGGTGGGGACAGATGCCCGAGAGGTCTCAGTATGCATTGATCGCCATCACAGTGACTTTTACGTGGCTTATGGGCATGCTCGGATACATGAGGGCCGGTGCGCGGCAATACTGGCATGTCTACGGCGTCATGATGAACACGAGTCCCGACGCCTACCTTCCCACCCACGGCGCGGCCTCGATCATTGTCACGATAGTCACGTTACTTTTCTTCGTCCTCGTCTCTCTTGTCTTTTGGTCCATCATGAAACTTGAGAAGGTTATCGGGGAAAGGAGGGGCTGATGAAAGCAGGAGTCCTGAAGCTTGCTGTCATTGTAATAGGTCTGAATCTCATCTTTGCATACATCGGCCTTGAATTTCTCCCCCAGTCCGAATCCAGGCCGCCGAAGGTGATCAAGATAGCAGAAGGCATCTCACAGGAAGATCTTGTTAATGTCGGTGAGCAGATTGTTTTCGGAAAAGGGCAGTGTATGGTATGTCATCCGGCGAAGGCGGAGTCGGGAATGAGGGCCCCGGCCATGTCCGCCATAGGAGCGGAAATGGAAAAGGAGGCCAAAGAGCGGGGCATCACTCCAGAGGAGCACGTTTTTGAGGCCCTCGTCAATCCATCCAAATACATCGTGAAGGGGTTCGAAGATATGATGTCCCCCGTGCACACTCCACCGACCTCTTTGACCGGAGGGGAAATCATCGCAGTGTCCGCCTATCTTCAGAGCCAGGGAGGGAAGGTGACGGTTTCCTTTCCGGGGTCTCTGCCGGTACTGAAAGACCAGATAACGAAGGCAGGAGGGAAATAATATGCAATTTATATTCCCTGTAGTCACATTGATCGGTTTGGCGATAGCGATAACCTCCGCCCTGAAAAAGTCCCCTTTCTTTAATTTCATAGGCATACTTGTCTTTATTTACGGAGGCATAAAGAGCCTGTCGCTGGTGATGCCGCCTCTTCCGGGGCAGGTTGTCAACATGTTCATGATCATGTCCTTCTTTTCGTTTCTCATCTATTTCTCCATCCATGATGAAACGCTGAAGGCCTTCCTTGAGCCGATGAGGGCCGTGCTCGCCGATGACGACAAAAAAATTCTGAGGGTCATCATCGTCTACCTCGTTATCCCTCTTCTTGCCGCGTATGGTACCTATGTCAAAGTGATGCCGACCTTCGAGCCTCCGGTTTCGGCGAGGATCACTCACCCCGAACCCCCCTCTGAAATGGATTTCAAGGGCAACCCCATTAAGATATTGGGACTCGAAAACCCCTTGAGGAAAGACGCGGCGAACCTGTCGAAGAATATCGGGGAAGGGAAAGAGATATATTACAAGAACTGTTTCTTCTGCCACGGCGATGACCTCGACGGCAAAGGGAACTTCGCCCAGGCCTTCAACCCCCCGCCGCCTGCGTTCATAGGTATCGATACGATCGCACAACTGCCTGAATCCTATGTTTTCTGGCGTGTTGCAAAGGGGTGGAGGGGGCTTCCCGCGGGTGCGCATCCATGGGATTCTGCGATGCCCTCCTTCGAGGACTTTCTCGAAGAAGATGCGATATGGAAGGTGGTCCTCTTTATTTACGATGCCTCGGGCAATAAGCCCAGGACGTGGTGAGCGTATGCGGAAGGGAGATTTTATAATGCGGCTTCTCATGACCCTTGTGTTATTGCTGCTGTTGCCGGTCCACGCGTTTTCGGAAGATAAGGGAAAGATACTCTACGACAAGTGGTGCGCCCAGTGCCACGGCGAAAAAGGGGACGGCAAAGGCCCGGCTGCGGACTTCGTATTCCCGAAGCCGAGGGATTTTACGAAGGGCACGTACAAATTCCACTCGACCGCATCCGGTGAACCGGTCCTGGATTCGGACATCATCCGGTCGATAAGAAACGGAAACCCCGGCACCTCGATGCCGCCCTGGACGCGGTTCAGCGACGATGACGTGAAAGCGATTGTCGCTTATCTGAAGAAGTTTTCACCCGATACCTTTGAGACGAAGGGCACCCCCTTAAAGATAGGCAAACCGCCGGGCAGTAAAGAGAAACTGATAGCGCTCGGGAAAGAGATGTATGAAAAAGCGAAGTGCTGGGAATGTCACGGCAAGGCGGGAAGGGGCGACGGCGAGAAGGGATGGCAGGAAAAATTCAAGGACGATTGGGGCAACAGGGCTTATCCGGCCGACCAGACCACCCCCTGGGAGTACAGAAACGGCAGTGACTTAAAGGACCTCTTTGTGACGATTACCGCGGGCATCGACGGCACGCCGATGACCTCTTACGGGGACACGGTTTCCGAGGAGAAGAGATGGGCCCTCGCATATTATGTGAAGTCGCAGCAGCAGATAAGAAAACTCGGTCTTGCGTTGCGGGTGAAAAAAGTGACCGCTATCCCTTCTTCGACGGATGATCCGGCCTGGAACACTGTCGACTACCTCGATCTTCCGATGGCCGGCCAGATAATCTTCGACCCCCGGGATTTCACGGCGCTCATTACAAATGCGCGAGTCAGAGGGGTATACACCGGTTCGGACCTGGCGGTTATGGTCGAATGGACAGGCAAAAAACCGAACAAGGGCGACGACGGGCATCCTCCCGATGCTGCTCGGATACAGTTCCCCTCAAAATCTTCGGAAGGCGCGGAGCCATTTTTCCTGATGGGTGACAAGAAGCTGGCGGTCAACATATGGCAGTGGAAGGCGTCTGATGACCTCGCTGTCGAATTCAACGCACAGGGACCATCGGCCGTTACGCAGCAGGAAAAACAGGATTTACAAGTCGTTCCGTCCTATAGAGAGGGTCTGTACAGGATCATGTTCAAAAGGGCCTTGCAGACAGGGGACAAGGACGATGCCGCTTTCGAGGTCGGAAAGTTCACACCCTTTGCAGTAACTCTCTATGACGGAAGAAATGACGAGGAGAACAACAAAGGAGCGGTATCGGCATGGTACTTCATGGAACTGGAGCCGCCTACACCCGTTAAGGTGTATGTGTTGCCGCCAATAGCGTTCATCGCTTTCCTCGGTATCGGTCTCGTCCTTCGTAAGAGCGTAAAGAGGAAAGGATGATTTTGAATCAATGAATATGTACAAGAAGATATTGGTCCCGGTAGACAACTCGAAATATTCACAGTACTGTACGGACTTGGGAATCACACTTGCCGGACGGTTCGGCAGCGATCTCACAGGCAGCCACGTATACAGCGCCGGGCTGCACGACAAGAGGTTCAGGGACATGGAGGTCGGCCTGCCAGGACACTACAAGGAGGAAGAGAGGCTGAGGAGATCGAGGAAGGTCCATGATTCTCTCATAGGGGACGGGCTCCGGCTGATTTCCGACGCCTATCTCGACTCTTTTAAGCGCGGATGCACGGAAGCGGGAATACAGTTCAGCTGCAAGCTCATGGAGGGTAAAAACTGGCTTGAGATCCTGCGGGACGTCAGAAGCAGCGGCTACGACCTGGTGATCATGGGCGTCCTCGGGCTCGGCGCGGTAAACGGAAATCTCATCGGCGGCGTATGCGAACGAGTGGCAAGAAAGGCAAGAACGGACGTACTTGCGGTAAAAAACGGCAGTCCCCTTGGTAAGAGGATCGTTGTTGGGATCGACGGAAGCGCGGAGGGTTTCTCGGCCTTCGGAAAGGCCGTGATATTAGGCAAGCTCTTTGACCTGAAGGTGGAGGCGGTCTCGGTCTATGACCCTCATTTTCACCGGAGGGCATTTCAGGCCCTTGTCGGGGTCCTCTCCGGCGAGGCCGGGAAGATGTTTAAGTTCACGGAGCAGGAGAAGCTCCACGATGAAATCATAGACGACGGCCTCGGTAAGATATACCAGGGCCATCTGGACCGGGCCTATCTTGCCGGCCGCAAGGAGGGGATGGAGGTGAAAACCGTCCTTCTCGCCGGAAAGGCATACTCCGAGATATGCAGATATCTCGAAAAAGACCCGCCGTCCCTCCTCGTGGTGAGCAGGTTTGGGGCACACCAGACCGAGGAAATGGACATCGGCAATACTGCGGAAAATCTCCTCCGGCTCGCACCGTGCAGCGTCCTTCTGAGCTGCGGGGCCGGGACGGATTAGTCTTCCATGGAAGATACGCTCTCAATTATTTCCTGGAATGTGACCGGAAAATGCAACCTCAGCTGCAGACACTGCTATCTCCCGGCCCACATGGACGGAGGCGGCCGCGATCATCATGAATTACATACCAAAGAGGCCCTCCGGGTCATCGATCAGATCGCCCTCGTAAATCCTGAGGTGATGCTGATACTCTCAGGCGGTGAGCCGCTCCTGAGAGATGACATCTTCGATCTGGCGGCGCATGCATCGGGCAAGGGGATGATGGTCGTTCTGGGCTCAAACGGACTCCTTATCGATAAAAGGGTCGCCTCATCGCTGCTCCGCTGCGGCGTTACCGGCATAAGTATAAGCCTCGATTCGGTCGATCCGAAAATTCATGATGAAGTGCGATCTTTTGACGGGGCATGGCAACGCGCTGTCGGGGCCGTCTCCGCATGCCGGGGCGAGGGGCTCCCTGTACAGATCAATGCTGTTGTCACACGAAAGAACTACCGGACAATACCCGAACTTATCGAATATGCTCACGCGCTCGGCGCAAAAGTCTTCAGCCCCTTTTTCCTTGTATGTACAGGCAAGGGCGAGGAGCTGACCGACATTACACCCGAGCAATACGAAGAGGTCCTTTCACGCGTCGCCGAAGCGCAGGGGAAATACGGCGACATGATGATTAGAACGAGATGCGCGCCCACATTCAGAAGAATGCTCTATCAGCGTAATCCCGATTCGCCGCTTCTGAAGATGGATACAGGCCGATGTCTTGCCGGCCGGCGCTACTGCAGGATCACCCCTCAAGGGGATGTGACCCCCTGTCCCTATATGCCACTGTCGCTGGGGAATGTAAAGGAGACGGATTTCAATGACATCTGGAGGCGCTCCGAGGTCCTCATTTCGCTGAGAAGCCCGCAGCTGAAAGGCAAATGTAAGCTCTGTGAATTCCGTCTGCTATGCGGGGGCTGCAGGGCTAGGGCATATGCGCTTAGAAATGATTATCTTGAAGAAGACCCCTGGTGTGCATTTATGCCGGGCGGCGGAGACGTCATTAGACCTCCTTCCTTTGTTTCTGCATCATGCTGCAAAGCATCTCCAGGGCCGATGCCTTTATGGACCGAAGCGGCCGAGGAACGCCTAAAGAGGGTCCCTTTTTTTGTCCGGTCCATGGTCAGAGCGGCTGCTGAAAAATATGCCGTGGAGAAAGGCTGTGAGGAAATTACTCCGGAGATGATGGAGGAGTTGAAACAAAAAGCAGGGATGGGAGGAATGGGCGGACATGGACATGGATAGGGAATTAACGGAAAAGGAAAAAAAATTCTTAAGCGGGGCGGCAAAGCGCAAGAGCCTTTTTTTAATATCCAGCGTTGCTACGGTCGTTGTTGCCGTGGCATTCCTCGTGTATCACGGGCTTGTCACAAAAGATATGAACGGGTCCAGGTTCGTCATCATCCTACTGCTGCTGCTCTCGGGCCGTTCATATTTGAGACTCTATAAGAGCGCCGTCATATTCAGCAAACTTAAGAACACGGACGGTTAAGGAAATGGAAACGAGACTGACATCGGGAAGACTCCCTGTGGCGTGCCTCGACTGGCTTGCTTCATCGAGACTCAAATTTTTGGAGGACATGGTCGGGGGAAGACCGATGCGGTATTTTTCCGCCCATCTGCCGGTGATGGCAACATGGCGGCAGGACGAAGATGAGACGTTCCCCGTCAATATGACCGTGAAAGGGATAGGTCTTATTCCGAGGACGGACCTCCTTATGGATTATATCGATATCTTTGAAGGGATGATTGCGGAGGTCAGGTCGGTGCCGTGGGAGGAGAGTCTCGGAAAGAGGGTCGGTGTTATGTCAAGGCTTTATACCGATACTAATAACTTCGAGCCAGCCATGCTCGGCGGCCTCGAGATATTCCAGGGTAAAGCGCATGAAAACATGAGAGAAAACCCCCATGCAAGCCTGCTTTATGTGGGGATGGCATACGGCCCGGAAGGCATGCAGTACATAAGTTTTCAGGTCAACGGGACCGTCGAGATCCTCGAAAAAGACAGTCCCCATTACAGATTCCTTCTTGCCTCAAGAAAGCTCTTTGAGTTCGATAGATTTCATCTCTTTCAGCCCGACTATCCGTTCGGATATCTCCTGCGAGTGAGTGAAGTAAGGGATAAATCTCCGTGGTCAAGGGCGGCGAAGAGCTCTCAACCAGGAGAGCAACAGTAAAAACTTCGCTCATGATCCCCGCAACGACTTGAATGCAGATATCTGAGCGCTATAATGAAATCATTACGGCATTATGATAAAGAAAATATCGGGGATGTGAAAGGGGTTTCAATGAAGACAATGACGAGCATATTAGTTCAAACCGCCGGGATTCTTCTCTTGCTGATTTCCTTCGTCTCTGCCCAGGGCCTTCCCGAGGAGCCTACACGAGGGGGGCGATTGTTTGTTGCCAAAGGATGCGCAAAGTGCCATGCCTTTAAGGGAACAGGAAGCAGTATAGGTCCTGATCTAAGCAAGATAGATTTAGGCGATACACAACTAGACCTGGCGGCGCAGATTTGGAACCACACCCCTGCAATGATTACGGAGATGGAGCAGTCAGGAATCACAGGGGCTGTCCTGACCGGTCAGGAATTTATTGAAATTACTTCTTATCTTTATTTTCTCAGTTTTTTTGACGAGCCTGGAGATCCTTTGACGGGGGAAAATGTATTCGAGCAGAAGGGATGCTCGTCATGCCACGCCTCATCAGTCGGGAAAAAAGGATCGGGGCCTGAGTTGCATTCCTTTCCGCGCAATCTGTCGCCCGTCTTCTTAGGCGAGGCGATCTGGAACCATAGTATACCTATGATCGCACTTATGGCCCAAATAGGAATGAAATGGCCCAATTTCGAAGGCTCAGAAATGATGGACATATTAGAATATATAAAGACGCAGGCAAAGGGACCAGCAGGGCCTGCTTTCTTCAGAGCGGGTAATCCTAAAAAGGGCCGGGTTGTCTACGATAGCAGGAAATGTAACGAATGTCACTCAATTTATGGCGAAGGAGCAAAGGGAGGCATCGATCTGGCAACGAGGGCCAGGAAGTTCTATACAAGTCTAACCCGGATCGTTTCGAGCATGTGGAACAAAGGGCCTGTCGTCATAGTGAGGATGGCACAGACACAGTGCTGCGGTCCTAAATTCACATCTGGCGAGATGGCGGACCTGCTTGCCTATCTTTATTTCCTGCATTACCTTGACGAGCCTGGGGACGCGGTGAACGGGAAAAGACTATTTTCTGACTTGGCCTGTGCGGGGTGTCACACTAAAGGGGGGCAAAAAAACGCGCCATTGCAATATATCGATCTCTCCAAATATCAAAACGCGGCCAACACTGAAATCGTAGCTGGTATCTGGAACCACACCATTCCGATGAGAAAGGCTGTGGCTAAGAAGGGCATTCCCTGGCCTAAACTAAGAAAAGGAGAGATGGCCGACCTTCTCGAATTTATTCGCAATCCTCAGGAGATCTAAAAGCAGCTTAATAACGAGCTTTATGTCGGAGTCACACTGAAGACTAGTGCCCTTAAGTGTAAAAGTCAGGACTCCACCAGCCAGACAGTGTACGATTGCAAATTAATTTTATTTGAACACCAACGCGGCGCCGCATTCTCCATCCTTGGCGGTACGCCAGGGTGGAGTTAGGCGCCGTAGTTTTGCTGTTCGATATATTGCTTTAGGACAGAAAGCGGAGCGCCGCCCGCGGATATAAGACAGTAGGACCGA
>JBIOIY010000035.1:0-34165 GCA_044450345.1 Thermodesulfovibrionales bacterium
AATTTAAACGCGTGAACGGCTACAAGGAAATCCCAAAACTCATTGCTGCCTTGCAGCGAAAATCCATTGACAGAAAGGAGGCCGCAGCTTAGGATATGAACCGGGGTCCTTTCTACTTCAACGAAAGGACGGGACAACTTCTTGTCTGGTTGACAATATGCTCTATTTGATTTTAAAGATTTTAATCCCTGCTCTCAGATAATCAGGTAAAGGTTTCTTTTCCACCACAGAATATACTAGTCCCTTCTTACGTCCTTTGAAGTAAATGTACATTTCCTCAAAATTATGCTTTTCACCATAAGTCAGATAGTCTCTCCCTCCATACATCACTGTTGCAACATATATCATTTCATCTTCATTAAGAGTTGACAAATACTTTACCAATTTGTTTTTTTTGGGTCTTGGTTCTTTCATAAATTCCGTGATATTTTCATCCAAAAAATTTGTGGCAAAGCCTATCTCATGTTTTTCTTCTAATCGCTCTTCTTCAGTATTTCTTTCCTCTGCCAATTTGATAATTTTTTCCAAACTTTCCAACGGCTTTTTCACTTATTTTTGCCCTCCTCAGATTCTTTATCTTTTTTTTTCTATTGATGCTTATTCAGCATATGACAGGTCTGTATCAAAAATCAATGGTGGGTATGCCTTTTGTCTCTTATAAGTATTATAATGCCACAAAGGGCAGAATGACGATATCTATACTATTTACCTATGTTCAATTTTACGTATGGATAACTTTGGAAATCGGGGGCAGGGTCATAGGAGAACAGGAAATAGACTACCCCTATCTTCTTCGGGGTTTCAAAAATATGTGTTTCTAAAATCTTTGAGTATTCGTTGTATGAAATTGTGACTTCATCCGTGAAGATTACCAATACGATAACTTTGTATGGTTCTCCTTTGAACTCTTTAACATCCTTCTCATCTATAATCTTCTGAATTGCCTTAATGACTTCTTCAGGTAGCCGATCTCGGGAGAGAGCGAAGATACTGAGGTTTTATAAGAGGTATGGAGAACATAGTGCATCACTTGGGCCTCGAAGACGAGCGCAACGGTCTCGCGGCCAAGGAAGTACCCGTGTTGGAGAAGAGGCTCTTAGAGGGGCCGGAAGTGTAAAAATTTACGG
Organism: Thermodesulfovibrionales bacterium; assembly: GCA_044450345.1. GTDB lineage: Bacteria > Nitrospirota > Thermodesulfovibrionia > Thermodesulfovibrionales > UBA6898 > Sulfobium. The sequence goes on from JBIOIY010000035.1 coordinate 1,128, forward strand.
CATTAGCTGTCGAAACGGTGTCCCTATTCTTCGATCTCGGCGATGAAGTCGTAGATGTTATTGAAGAAGTTGAACTCCGAACTGTCGCCGACCTTATCTATATGAGCCCCGATGAGGTATCCATCACCTCTTAGGCTGCAGTATTTTATCCTTATCCTGAAATGGACTTCTTTCTTTATGGTGCCTGTTGTCGTTAGAGTGCACTCCGCTACCGCGTCAGGCTTAAGGGGCTCAGGACTTTGAAACTGCGCTCCTCTCTGGCAGAAGTCTATTATGCTGACCGGAACACTTCGGCCCGGAAGGTTTACTTTCATCGAGATATATTTCTCGTATATTTTCGGCAGCGGATACCTGGCCACCTTCCGCCCGTGAGAAATACCGACATCCCATTGGAGCTCATTCAGGTGTTTGAGGTTCCGGGTCATCTGAAGGTATTTCACCCAGTTGGAAAGCTCGTTTGAGATTGTCATTGCATTGTGGATGTTCTGGGCGGCCTCATCCGGGCTTTCCCTGAGAGCCCTGCCCAGAAGTAGCGAGATGCCGGAGGTCTTGTTAATCACCATGTCCGCGATGCAATCCAGATGCCTGGCGTTGTCTATGATGCAGCTCTCGGAGACCCCGCCGCAAATAACCTTGCATCTATCAACAATCTTATCTCCCATAATGACTCTCAGCCGATGACTGGCGACCGATAATTAATTCTACGCTATTTTTGCCATATTGTTAACACGGCGAGTTTGCTTCCCTCCCATTCTCCGCCCCAGAGGGTGGTCGCTCCATCAGCCTACCACTCCAAAAGGAAAAAGCGGACGGTTCTAATCTCTGCTGCACTAAAATAGAACCGTTCCCTTTATTCCCTCCTCTCATGGCGATTATCAGTCGACTATACACCATTGGGACTGAGCTTTTAATTGCGTAGTGCCGGAAGGACTAAATAGTTTTCACTGTAGTAAAATTGTAGCAGAACATATCGCAAAGGCAGAAACTCACAGAAAATACCGAACGAGACAGAAAGAACCCATGTAGCGCCGTTGCGCGCGCAGGACACTGAGCAATCTTTCCCATCCCGGTTCAGGCAGGATCTTCATGGCCGCTTATGTCAGAACAGCCCGGCTTCCGCAAGCCTTGAGAGAGACATCCTTGGTCTGTTTCCCGCGTAACTGCAGGATCCTGAGGCTGGCATTTGACATCCTGCTGCGCCGGGAATAAGGTATAAATATATGGGTGATTTTTTGGGAATTATAGAGATGCGACTTTATGTATTGCGTGTGATGTCGTGTCTTATCTTTTTCTTTTTTGCCTCGGGCTTTCATGCCGAGGCCGTATGTATGAGCTGTATCTCGCAGACCGGCAGCAGTTATACGGAGCTGGCCTGCGAAGGCGATTCGAAATTCGATGTCATCCGCAAGTGCGGAAAACCGGATTATGAAGAGGAAAGCGGGAGTGTCTCCTCCGGCGCCTTTGGGTCAACCCGAGAAAAGGGGATGAAGCAGGGCGGGTTCAGTTCCTCCACGGAAAAGATAGAGAAGGTTTATTTCAACTGTGGCCGCGGCCGGTTCGTAAAGGTCCTCACTTTTAGAGGAGGGACCCTGGTAAAGATTGAAGAGGGGGACAGGGGTTCGGGCGAGCAGAAGTGCTGGTGACCCTCTTTCTTATGTCCCCTTACATATTGCCCCCGTGATTATGGTACGGCATGGAATGCCCTTTACCTCCTGGATACCCGAGATGGGAGGCATGGCGGGCAGGTATCTCGTGCCGGAGCAAGGCGGCGCATAAGAGTACGCCGATTATCAGGATCGCCTCGACTTTAACGCTGCGCATAAACCGCGAGGCAATCCGGTCCCCGTTTCCACCCATTTGAAGGCCTGGAAAGAACTGAAGCGCGATACGAGTGAAAATTCCCCGGCCTTCTGCTGAGGCACCTGCCCACTCCTGCAGGAGCGGGACACTGACATATCTGTTGAAGCCGCCGAGATTTATGAGGACAAGAAAGAGAAAGATTTTCGCTATGATCGTCCAGCCGTAAGGCCCCCCTAATAAAGCGTTCACGCTCCCCACATATTTCCATGCGTTATATAGTGCGGTAATCGCAACTATGCCGACTGCAAAGCCCGCCATCGACGAGAATCTGCTTGCAACCCTCGCGATGAGGGCCGGGGTAGGCTCCTTCCGCCCTGTGAGATCGGGAAGAACAGAGACGGTCAGCACCATGAGACCCCCTCCCCAGATCGAAGCCGCGAGGAGATGCAGCCAGTCCATTATCTCCGGCAGGCTTAAATCGCCTGCATCCGAGGCGTGGCCCGAGGCGCTTGCCGTCATAGCGACTATCACTCCGAGGAGGAGCATGAAAAACAGGAACGTCCGTGTATCACGATATCGCACAGCCGTCTTCGAAAGCGCCAACAGGAAGAGGGCCCCAATGCGGATGATCCAGACGACTCCATAGTGGGTCCGGAAGAGGACGGTCGGGACCACCGAAAAAAAAGCAGGAAAGGGTTGGCCGCTCATCTCAGCCGTCCTCGACAACAGCTCGACCGTGCTTCCTGCGATCAGGAAGGCCAGCCCGAAACAGAACAACGTCCACATCCTCGAGACGAAATTCTCCTGATATGAAAATTCGCCTTGAGTCGAAGGCGTAAAAAACCAGAGGCGGCAGACGATTACCCCGATACAAAAGGAAAGGGATATGAGTTCTAACCATTCAGGAATGACATGCATTGATTGCTCACCTCCAGCTAAATTACCTTCTTATTTTATGGTGAATGAGAACTGTCCGTTCGTCCTGTGTCCGTCTCTTGCCACAACGTTCCAGATCACAAGATACATACCCGGCGGCAAAGGGGGCAGGCTGACCTGAAGTAACTTCGGGTCAGCCGGAGCAACGCGGGCGTCCCTCCTGTCGATCATATTGCCGTCGGCATTATGCACCATAAGGGTCGAAAAGGCCGGCTCCAGATCGCTGTCGAACCAGATGCGGACCTGAGCAGGCGGGCCCGAAACAGTCGAGCCCACCTTTGGGTCCGAATGATCGGGGAAGGCATGACCCCACGATGCCTTCGGCAAGAAGAACAGTAAAGCCACGGAAAGAACCGCGACTACAGTCAACAGAGTAAATGGACGCATCACCCTTTCTAGCGGAATATCGGGCCGCCTATGCCCTTTGGGAAAAGATCATCGACATATAAATGGATCAGCCCTAGCACCCCGACGCTGCTCCCCGATCGTGAGTTTATCGGGATCTGCGCGGCGACGCCGAACTCCATGAACTTGCCCGCCCATACTACCCCTGGGTTCACTGTTCCTGTAATTTGTCCCTTGCAATCTGCATTCATACAGGTCGACATCGGGAACTCGGTCACCAATATCATGCGTTTAAAGGGATCTCCGAGCCCTATGTCCTTCACAAAGGATTGAAGGTACATGAGACTGTACTGTAAGGAGAAGGCCCAGTTCAGATTCGTGGGGTTTCGCGCCACGATTGTTTCTCCGGTGTCGGGATCGACAGAAACATTGCCGGATCTCATAGGGAAACTGGAACCGATGACCCCGGTAATCGCAAACGGCCTGAGGAATCCCATCGACGACGGCAGATCGCCGAACCCTTTCCCGAAAAAAAGTCCCGGGGAAATCGTCGTAAAAGAATCGGATATCTGGTGTGCCCCGGTCCCGCCTATGTCGAAGTCCGTGCCGATTGAAAGGATCAGCTCATGGGGCGCATTCGTAAGAAATTGCCATTTTGCCCCCACACCAAGATTGCCCCAGCCATTTGCCGAACTCCCGTCGCTTGCCCGCTGGTGCAGATAGGCCTCATGGAATTCCAGACCGAAGTTAGGTACGATGCGTTTTGAATAAGCGATATCGATTTCCGTATTCATAGCATCGGGTCCCTTGACGCGGTTTATCAGTATAGAGAACTCATCCGAAATAAACGGATCGTCTACCTGAAACGTAGTCGGAAAAAACCTCTGGCCCGCGAACCCATGGGCCCACGACGATGCGGGCATCATGAGGATAAGCAGCAACGCAAGACCTAATGATCGTTGCAGCCAGAACGCTGTAGAATATTTCGCTATGTTTCTCATTTATTTCTCCTTTAAAGGTGTTATTTTACAGTGTATCATCTAAATGGTATAAGGTCTATGGCGAATCAGCGCCTAAAACATTAACTGAACGCCGGCATTGAGCACCCATGTGGTTTTCATTTGCAACCCGTTAAGGTATTGATAAAGGGGCACGCCGCCTTCAACCCCGAAGCTGAGGGAGCCCTTCTGATAGCTCACACCGATAAGGCCATCCAGCCGCTGTCCGCCGTAGTTGTTTGGATCTGCATCAGGCGTCGGCGCACCCATCATGGGATCGAGCAGCTTCTGTATCTCGGGGTCCTGGCCCTTAATCCTGCCCGTGTCGTTGAAGGCCAGACGCACCCACGAGGTGACCGGGCCGACGGCACGCTGGAGCCAACCGGTTATCTTCAGATTGTCGCCGAGGCTGTAATCGTTTTTGTTCTTATCTATATGATAGGTGTACATGGCCTGGCCGCCCCAGTTCCATTTCGCATCATCGCTGAGGGCGCTGTAAGTAAGCGCAGGCTTCAGATCGTAGGTGCCTGAACCGAGCTGCATGTCATAGGGGGCGCGAAACGTCATCTGCATCGTCTCGAATTCCTTATCGATGCTGCCGGTCGGGAGACTGAGACCGAGGCTGCCGACCAGGTATTTGTTGATCTTGTATATCCCTCTTAGCTCGGTGTCTGCGAAGCCGCTCGTGCGCATAGGGGACATAGGCCCGCTGCCCATCATCGGGCCCATGTCCATCAGCATGCCCATCGAGTTGACCTGATAATTAGCCATCGCCATCACAGTCAGCCGGTCGGTGATCCCGTACATCAACATAAACATATGCATATCCATGGTCATGCCGGTGGGGATCATCATGTAATTATACGGCTTGTCCCTTTTGTATCCTACGCTGTCCATGCCGACGTCCGATGTGCCGGAACGCAGGCCGCTCATGTTCATGTGCATGAATTTGTAATTGACCATCCACATGCCAGCTGGATGAGTATGATATATATCGTCGCCAAAAGCGGGATTGAACAGCATTTGGGCGCCGGGCCCCTTGTGCTGGCTCATATCGTGGCCTGCATGTGCGTGATGTTCGCCGGTCGTCCCATTACCCTCTCCAATTTCCTCTTCTGCCGCCTTCATCGCCTGGTCGAAGGAGGATACTTTGCCTCCAGTTTCCTTTGCGAATTTCTGCGCGTCTTCCTCCTTGACGAATGCCCATTTTGGTACAGAAGTCATGACACCTTCTTTAACGCCGCCGACTACCCATCTCGCGGTTTTGGCATCTGTCAATTCTTTGGAACTGTAGTCCGCAACCATAAGCGACCTGACCTGCCTGTCCTTGTTCTGCTTCATTTCTGCAGCTGCACAGTGGAGACTGCAGACCGCAACGGTGGTCCCGTCTGCATAGCCAATGACCATCCGGCTTTTCGCATAAACGTCCAGATCCATCCCGCATTGCTTGCAGTGTTTGGGATTTTCCATTGTATCGGCTGCTCCTGCAACAGTGAAACTCAACAGCAGGCAAAGCACCATATATATCACGAATCTTTTCACAGGCGACCTTTTATCAAGGGCATAGACAAAAGATGATGCAGTGAGTGCTTTTGGCTTAGTCATATAATAGGATCTCCTTTTCTTAGCAGACAGTAAAGAGCATTTTTGACGCTCCTCACTCCTCTATATTTGGGAAAAACTTCGAACTCGAAGACTTCGGAACTTCCGGTCAGGACTTGGGAGGGCGTTCTAATTGAACAAAATGCAGGGATGGAGTAAAAGACAGATTGTCGGGTTTAAGATATTCTGCAAACTTTAGAGAACAGTCCGTGCAGGGAGATTCATGCAGGAAAGGAATCTCTGAATGGACTGATATGAAGGACCCCGAGGTATTGCAAACATCGAGCGACCCAATGCACTTCTCCTGATTGTGTGACGAGGTAGTAACCTGGGCGGTGATCGGCGAAAACATCGAAACAACCAGAGCCACGATTATCCATATGCTGCTTGATCGCATGTTCTATTATCCCTAAATATAAAACCATGTCAACGTCAAATTAGATTTATGAGGTGTCTCTGCAGTGATAAGTCAATGGACCACCCAGTCGCTTTTCTTTATAAGTTCGGGTTCGGGGCCTTTTGTGAGCTGGACGATATAGCAGCCTTTCGAGGCATACCGCTGTCCTGGGCCGAAGCTCAGACGTTCATACAAGGGCAGGGCCTTATCTTCCATCATACCGATGACATCGAGGAAATTGTCACGGTAATAATTTCCCCTCATATCCATGAGTGCCAGACTCAACACCGTGGTAAGGGAATACGTGCGTTTCAGTATCATCTCCGAATTGCCCTGACCCGTTCCCTTTCTCATGAAGGGCTCGACAGAGGCCCTTTGTATCTCACTCCCCTTAGAAAAACGGAAAGGATACGTGATATAGGTGAACCCGCGGACCTCTTCTTTTAATGTCCAAATATCCTTTCCAATATAACCCGAAGAAATGAAAACCATCTCGGGTCTATTCTTGCCGGAGGCGAAGGTCTCCAGCGGCGGTAGAACCTCGGGGCCGCCCCAGAGGATGAGGACGGCGGGCTTCTCCTCAGCCGACACCTTCTGCAGGATCTCTTTGGTTAATGCTTGTCCTTCCTTCAGCGTGATCGTCACCGGAGGCTGCTGTCCTAATTCCTGCCATGTCTTCTGAAAGCCGGCCGATAGGGACTTGCCTTCACGCGAATCGCGAACAATCTGGACGATCGCCCTGCCGTGTATCTGTTCACTCATACTATTGAGGTATCGGGCTGCGCCTTCCCCCTCCTGATAATATCCCTTCGAGAAGTATAAGGTGTACCAGTCGGTCTCGGAAACAACGGGAAAGTCAGTGAGCGGAAAAAGGTCCGGGATGCGATTTGCCTCGCAGAAATCGTGGATGGGCTTCCATTCACCGGTCGTAATTCCGCCCACCAGGGCAAATGCCGGTTCCTTGCGGTTGTATTCCTCCAGTTGGCTGCGCCATGTCTCAGGAGGACCCTTCAGTTCCCAGACAGACAGAAGCCGTTTCAGATTAAATAATGCTACTTTATAATCGTCAGCAGCTTCACCAATGGTAATATGCCAAATCTTTTTACTCCAGTTTTGCAAAGGAACGAGCATGGAATTGCGATCTTCAGGGCTGACGTCTTCGGAGACGACGGTTGCAAATCGGATAGCCGTATCTGAAACACCGGGCGAAAATTGTGATGAGAGTGATTTGAGATAAGAGATAAGAAGCGCCATGTCCTTATCCTCAAGCGGATAGCGAGGCATGACATCGCTCATTACCCGCCCGGAGGGATCGACACCGGCCCGAAGAGCTTCAGCCAATGACTCATCGGTATACGCCGGCCTCTCCAGCCTAAACCCCTTGTAGAGGATTCTGAGCGGTCGATAGAGAATGCTCCCGTTCGTAGGGGGCGTGAGCACACGACCCTCAATCGAGCCGATCCCGCTCCTTTGGTGGCAGCTTAGACAGGTAAAGGCCGTTCCTGAAACAGGGATGTCTCCTTTTACAACAGCCTGCATAGGTTCTCCCGAAGGGAGGGTCCCCTCTCGATACATCTTTTCTCCCAGCCGCAAAGCTTCTTCGGTGGATACTCCGGCAATTGTGAGCGGCTGTGCGTCTTGGGCCTGGCCCGAATCGATCCAGAGAAAGGCCATGAGCAGGGAAATTATTATCAGAACCCCCAAAGCGGAATTGCTCTTATCTCTGCCAGATGTCTTCATAATCTGAGCGCCTTCTCGTATTCGGCCATCAGATCGGAAGTCCCGATGAGACCATAGATTCTGACCCACCGGTTGTTCGTCGACGCATAAAGTAATGCTAACGGTAAATGGGACATTTTAGACGGAGTATATGCGTCTAAGGCCTTTACCACCTTTTCTATATCAGTTTTAGAGCCGGTCAGGAAGTCCCATCCCGGCTTTGCATCGTATCGTTTCAGGTATTCCCTCATTCTTTTCGGGGTGTCATTTTCAGGATCTATCGAGATCGAAACAAGATGCACGTCCTTGGAGCCCGGCCCGATCCTCCTCTGGAAATTCGCAAAGCTGGCTGAAAGCACAGGACAGATTGTGGTGCATGTCGTAAAGATAAAATCCACCATCACCACCTTTTTTGAATTCAAAAGCTTGCTGAACTTCACTTTCACACCATCTTGATTCACCAGCATTACTTCAGGAGGCACATAGTTTACAATCGTCCTTGTGTACTTTTCCTTTGTCTCAGCACAAACATCTTTCCCAGTAAAGGCAAGTGACAGTGCAATCAGTAAGATAAGTAAGATAATAGTGAATATCCTGCGTGTTTGCATTGAGAAACCTCCATGTATCTGAAAGTAATCATTTTGAGGGACAATTTCTACTTAGACAAATTGTATCAGTCTCAGTACAAATGTCAATCGCACTCCCGCTTGTGTCAAGGCAAAATGAAAATGTCCGGTTTTCGGCAAAGTAATAATGTCCGGTTCATGCCACCGCTGCCTGCGGGGGTTTTCGTTTTAATGGATTGATGTTGAACTTCCTCCACGGATGATCGGGAGGAAGAACGTAATGAGTCTTTTTTTTCCTGATCACCGGCTGTTTTGTTATCTCGGGTCGCTTGGTGATCTGCCGATACCTAAGGGCCTTCCCCTGACACACTATCAGCAGCTTACCGTCGGTTCTTTCTTCTACCATAACCTTCTTGCTTAAGGACGATTCTTCGATCTGATAGAGCTTTCGGTCATGAGCAATCGTATGGTCGTTCCTTACCGTTCGCTCAGTCCTGATGCACAGGATCTTGTCCAGGTCGATTTCTTTAGGAACAGGCCGATGCAGGTCCTCCTTGCTCACTGGCTTGACCATGAACTTTTTATTGTAAACAGGCAGATACTCTTGTAAAAACCGATTCGCCTCCTCGATTGTGCTAATGCCACGTAACCTCATCTCCTTGACCAGCCGGTCCTGAAGGGTTGCAAATAGTCGCTCAATCCGGCCCTTTGCCTGAGGACTATGTGCATGGATCACCTCAACTCCCAACTCCTTCATGGCACGCTCAAACTGACTCATCGGCACGATCCCATAGAATTCCTCTTCGATTGTCGGTTTCGCTGTGGATTTGTACGTTGTATGCTTGTCCAGATAGATACTCAGTGGTATCCCATGCTTACGAATATACCTCCTGAAGCTGTCCATGGCAGGTATGGTTCCCTCATACCCGTAAAACTTTCCATGGATACGGCCCGTCGCATCGTCGATATAGCCCATTAAGACACTCCAGGGACCACGCCCTTCAAACCACTCATGATGAGAGCCGTCCATCTGTAGCATCTCTCCTCGATGCTCTTTCCTCTGCCGCCACTGCCGTTGCTTCCGGTGCTTACGGCTCCGCTGCCAGTCTCCAGATTCTATAAGCAGGGTGCGCACTGTCTCCTTGCTCACCTCTATGCCCTCTATCTCAAGCAGCTTCTCGGATGTAAGGGTCGGCCCAAATCCCTGGTACTTCTGTCTATACAGCCCTATGACTCTTTCTCTGAGCTGCTTGGATGTTTTCTTGCTGGATTGCCGACCTCGACTCTTATGCCGTATCCCCTCGTCCCCTTCCCGCTGTATTCGCCTCACTATCCTCCGTATCTGTCGCTCGCTCAAGGAAATAAGCTCTGTCGCTTCTACCTGCGTAAGATCCCCTTGAATCACCTTGTGAATCACATGCAACCGCTTCAGTTCCTTCTGCCTCAGCATGATAATGTCCTCTCCTGCCATCCTGTCCCCTTTCAAAAAGAAACAGTCTAGCACCTTTCAAACCGGACATTTTCACTTTGCTCTAATAGGACATTATCACTTTGCTGTTACATCGCACTCCCGCTTGTCTCCCGCTTGTTTCCCGCTTGATCACGTGCGGCAACCGTGCAGTGGACGGCTTCCGTGCCATTCTGAAAAACGATCCTTGATTTTCATCCGGATTACCCATAAAATTAAACGCCATGGAAATCAAGATACTAAACGGCAAAACAATACCGACTAGCCCCGGCGAAAGTATCTATAAAACCTTGAAGGACAACGGTGTCTATCTCGTTGCCTCATGCGGAGGCAAGGGCGTCTGCGGGAAGTGCCGCGTGAAGGTCCTCGAAGGCGGCACGAGGGTCGAGTCCACGGGCAAACTCCTGAAAAAGGATATTGAGGAGAATATTGTCCTTGCATGCCAGACCTTTCCCAAGAGTGATCTCCTCATTGACATACCGGAGGACTCGAAGCTCATCATCGGGGATAAAATCGCCGTATCGAAGACGAAGCATTTGCTGCAATATCTTCGCACCCTCGATCAAGTGCTCACTCCTGCAATACGGAGGGTTACCCTCAACCTGGCCCCCCCGACGATCCAGGACAATACGGGTGATCTCGAAAGGCTCAAGAGGGCGCTCCACGAAAAAGGCATCCATGACATGGAATTTTCCCACAGCTTTGTCCTCTCCATGTCGAATATACTCAGGGATGCTGAATGGGATGTCTGTCTTTCCTACACGGAAAGACACGAGGCGATAGGCCTGTCGGCGGTATGCAAAACAAAGCACTACGGGATTGCCGTTGATATAGGGACGACGACAGTCGTGCTGTATCTGGTGAATTGCTCGGACGGCACGCTGGTCGATGCGGGCATGACCTTTAATTCACAGATGCGCCACGGCGATGACGTGATAACGAGGATTGTATATGCGACTGAGGGAGGTGGTCTGCAGGAATTGAGAGATGCCATTGTGAATGATGTGAACGACCTGCTGGCCCCGATAATAGAAAAAAATAAAATCGCTGTTGAAGATATCGACTCCGCCGTCATTTCCGGGAATACGACGATGACACAGCTCTTCTGGGGGCTTGACCCGTCTTCGATCAGGGAAGAGCCCTACATCCCTACGGTCAATATCTATCCGGTGTGGAGAGCTGGGACGGCACGCCTTGACATAAACCCCCAGGGGCCGGTCTATACCATGTCAAACGTCGGGAGTTATGTGGGGGGGGACATTGTGGCAGGGGTACTGGCCTCTAAAATGCACAAGAATCCTGAAATTGCCTTGTTTATGGATATAGGAACGAACGGTGAGATCGCTGTAGGCAACAATGAGTGGATGATCACGGCGGCATGTTCTATGGGACCCTGCTTCGAAGGCAGCGGAATACGGCACGGCATGAGGGCGACAGAGGGCGCGATCGAGTCTGTGAAGATAGACCCTTCGGGTTTCGAGCCCGTCCTGGGCGTTATCGGAGGCACCCAGCCTTCGGGCATCTGCGGTTCCGGCATGATAGACGCTATCTCCGAGCTTTTTTTCACCGGGGTGATTGACCAGAAGGGTAAACTTGTAAAAGACCTTGACACAGACAGAATCAGGACCGGCGATGAAGGTCCGGAATTTGTCCTCTACCGGGGCGACCGCAAGGATATCGTCCTTACCGAGGTCGATATAGAAAACGTTGTGCGCGCAAAAGCGGCACTTTACGCGGGTGTGTCTGTGCTCCTGAAGGAGGTTGGGCTCTCGCTTGACATCGTGGAGAGGATATATATCGCCGGGGGTTTCGGCAATTATCTTGACGTGGACAAGGCGATCATGATTGGGATGCTGCCGGACCTTCCGCTTGAGAAGTTTTCATTCATAGGGAACACCTCGATCGCCGGGGCATATCTCTGTCTGCTGTCCGAAAAGATGCGGAACGAGGCTGAAGAGACCGCGAAAAAGATGACGTACGTGGAGCTCTCTGCCTCGAGGGGGTTCATGGACGAATACATGTCCGCCCTTTTCCTCCCCCATACGAATATCGACCTTTTTCCTACGGTCAGGGACCTGTATAAGAAGAAATAATCACAGATTGACCAGCACGTTGTCTATCAGTCGGACATCCCCCATCCTCACGGCGACTGCAAGAAGGACCTCGCCCCTGACCTCATCGGTTTCATCCAGCGTCCCGGTGTCGTAAACAGATGCATATTCAATTTTTGTGATGAACGGCTCCCCCGCCAGTATTTCCCTCATTAGTTCTCTTGCTTGTGCCGTCGAATAAGATCCCGCCAGTAGGGCTTCCGACGCACTGCTGAGGCACCGGTATAATATGGCAGCAGCCTTTCTCTGTTCACTGTCGAGGTAAAGGTTCCTCGAACTCATCGCGAGTCCGTCCTGTTCCCTTATGGTCGGGCAGACGACTATCTCAACGTCGAGGTCCAGGTCTTTTGCCATTCTACTTATTATTACTGTCTGCTGGAAGTCCTTCTGGCCGAAATATGCCCTTGCGGGATCTGTAATATTGAGAAATTTTGCAACGACCGTCGCGACTCCACTGAAATGTCCGGGCCTGAAGCTCCCGCAAAGTTTTGCAGATATCCGGTCGACGTGGATATGCGTTGCGAAACCGTTAGGGTACATGAGGGCGTTATCAGGCAGAAAAAGAATGTCAACTTCCTGCTCGCGGAGCTTCTTGATGTCGTTTTCGATGTCTCTCGGATATCTCTCAAGGTCTTCGGAAGGGCCGAACTGTGTCGGGTTCACAAAAATGCTTACCACCGAGATGTCATTTTCCATCCGGGCCCTTTTTACGAGGCTCATGTGGCCTCGATGCAGGGCGCCCATCGTCGGCACCAGGCCGATCGATCTCCCTTTCAATAAGTATTTTTTGCATGTGTCCTGCATGATACGCGGTATCCTAATGATCTCCATATCTCATCCTTTCGCCAGTTATTTTATCACAACGAAAAGTTGACCTGATAAATTAATTCTCGGCTTCGGTTGACGACCGCACGAATCCGTGATAAAAAGGGGTGAGATATCGCAGAAGAAACATGTACAGCGGATAAACAGGAGGTGTATGATGCCGGTACGTGAAGCAGAAGCTGTGTGGGAAGGCAATTTACTCAAGGGCAAAGGAAAGATGAAGCTTGGGAGTGGGGCCTTTGAAGGGGCCTATTCTTTTTCATCCCGGTTCGAGTCAGGGACGGGCACGAACCCGGAGGAACTCATAGGTGCGGCCCACGCCGGATGTTTTTCGATGGCCCTCTCGCTTTTCCTCGAAAAAGCGGGTTTTATTCCGGAGCATATACACACGAAGGCAAAGGTGCATATAGACAAGGTCGGGGATGGATTTAAGATAACAGCCATCGAACTGGATACGGAGGCAAAAGTCCCCGGCGCGGATGAAAAGAAATTCCTTGAATTGGCCGAGGCGACCAAGAAGGGCTGTCCCGTCTCGGTAGCGCTGAGCGGAACTGAAATAAGGTTGAAGGCGAAACTGATACGTTAATAGGGAGTGCATAGCAGAAGGACATCGATCAAGAGGTGCCGGGCTCGGTTGGCTGCACGCTTTTGGCGCAGGGTTTCCCTATCAGAACGGAAGATTCCGAATGGCCCAGTAACCTTCTCGACACGCTACCCATCATCCCCTTGATGCCCCTCAACCCCCTGCAGCCCACGACGATTATGTCAGGCTCAAGGGCCTTTTCCATCGCAAGTATTTCTCTCGCTGGGTCTCCGATTCTCAGCAGGTAGTCGATTTTCTTGAACCTGCCGCCCAGACACGTCCTTGCCTGCTCGAATATTCTTTCCGATTCATTGTAAGTGGAAGGCCTTCCCGTGAGCTGTTCCCCAGTCTCCTTCAAGTACTTTTCCGGTATATCGGAGATGAAAGTAGAAGCGGTGTGCATGACAGTAATCTCTGTTTCGGCCGGCAACGGCAGTATCGCCATAAATTTTCCTGCTTCGTCTGCGATTACCGAGCCGTCTGTCGCGAAAAGGACTTTCATTGTCCCCGATGCCCTCCAGGAAGGCCGCTTGAAGACAAGCACCGGTCTGGATGAATTAATAGTTACCGCCCTTGTTGCGCTCCCCAGAAAAAGCAATTCGACCCCTTTCACCCCTCTTGCGCCCATGACGATGAGGTCGCTTCCGTAAGCGATAGCCTTTTCTATGATTGTGGTATCGGGATAACCGTCTTCCTCAACCGTCGTTATCTCCGCACCGACGGTTTTTAAGATATCAGTCGATGCCTTCAGTATCTTTGGCGCCACCCTCTTGATCACCCGCTTGATCTGCGCGTGGTAGTCGTCGTCGTACGGGATCTCGCTGATTACGTGAAGGACAACGATCTCGTCCGTCTTCGAAAAATTGAAGCGCGTCAAAAATCTCGCCGCTCCTTCCGAATGATCAGATCCGTCGGTAGCAAGTAATACTCTCATGGCGTCACCCCCTAACCCCATCTTATCACAGAACCTGCAAGAGGCAAATGAGTATGCGGGTGAGGATGTCAGTTTCGAAAAAAAATCGACGCAGCGCTTAGAATCATCCCGTTAGGGCATTCAGGCAGTCCATTTGCGAAAAACCCGGGCCTGATCATCGGAATACCCTACTTAGGTAGGATTGTTTTATTGAAACCAGGTGACTAGACTGTAATACGACAAGGGAAATTATGGAATCATTCTGGGAGAAAATGCGATATGGATAACAATTTGGGCGGAGATTTATTAGTCGCAGAAAAGCGCAGACATGCTCGTTATTTCTTGTTTTCCCCAATTCAATATGGGTTAATTTCAGGCTATGAAAGTACGCTTTTCTGCGGGCATACGTTGAATCTGAGCCGCTCGGGACTATGCATTCTCACAAATTATCCCCTAAGTACGGGACAAGAAATAACGATTAAAGAAAATATTCTGCACCTTGCTGCCAGTAAAGCTACTGTGCGGTGGGTAACGGCAATTGATGACGAAAATCCTTTCGGCTATACGTATGTTGCCGGACTCGAGTTATCAGAGTATATATCGAATATCATCACGTTACATGAGTGATGAGTGCCGTGAAGGACCATTGGGAAAGACGTAACTATTCCGTCCTGCAATATGAACATTCGACGTTTGATCCATTTGTGTCAAGTTCTGTCTTGTTCCCCTATTTCTTCCATCAGCGCCTTGAGCAGTTCCTTCTCCTTGAGCCTTCTGACGATCTTCCCTTTTTTGAAGAGCAGCCCTGTTCCTTTACCGCCTGCGACTCCGACATCCGCCTCTCTCGCCTCACCGGGGCCGTTCACTATGCAGCCCATTACCGCCACGGTGATCGGCTTCTTAATATCCTTCAGCAGGGTTTCGACCTCCGCCGCGAGCCCACGGATGTCGATTTCGCACCTGCCGCAGGTGGGGCAGGAGACGATATTCGCACCCCTTTCCCTGAGCCCGAGCGATTTAAGGATCTCATAGGCGACCCTTACCTCCTCGGCGGGATCTGACGAAAGTGAGACCCGAACAGTATCGCCGATGCCCTCAGAAAGGAGTATGCCGAGGCCGACCGAACTCTTGATAATGCCGGTGAACGAAGGGCCTGCCTCAGATATCCCTATGTGAAGGGGATATCTGAAATTTCTCGAAAACAACCGGTATGCAGCCACGGTGGTCGGAACGTTGGACGCCTTAAGCGAAACCTTTATATCTCTGAAGTTCAACGATTCGAGTATCTCTATATGCTCCGCTGCACTCTCGACGAGCGCTTCAGGGGATGGATGGCCGTATTTCGCCAGGAGTTTATTTGAGAGGGAGCCCGCATTGACTCCGATCCTGATGGGGATACCCCTGTCGCCGGCTGCTGAAACGACTTCTTCAATTTTCCATTTCGCCCCGATGTTCCCCGGGTTTATCCGGAGGCCGTCAACCCCCTGACGAACGGCTTCCAGCGCCAGTTTCCAGTCAAAATGGATATCGGCAATGATCGGGATGGTTACGCAGGCCTTTATCTTTCCCAGTGCCTTTGCAGCATCGATATCGGGCACCGCGATCCTTATGATCTCGCATCCCGCTTTTTCCAGCGTGCAGATCTGGCTGACCGTTGACTTTACATTCCGGGTTTTTGTCTTTGTCATCGATTGGACCGAGATCGGGCTGGCGCCTCCGACCGCCACGCCGCCGACATGAATGGTCTTTGTTTTTTTTCTTTTTTTTAGCATCGTTGTCCTCACCTTATTATTTCTCAATACCCCTCAAGGTTTCAACGGATTGACCGTTAGCCTTCGGTCTTCATTTTCTTTTTGTCCCTGTAAGCCCTTACCGCCTCCGCGTGCTGGCCGAGCGTCACTGAAAAGATATGGGTCCCGTCATTGTTTGATACAAAATATACGTACGGAACATTTGCCGGATTCAGGGCGGCGATAATCGATTTCAATCCGGGAGACGCTATAGGCCCCGGAGGCAATCCATTTATGACGTATGTATTGTAGGGAGTTTTTCTCTGGATGTCGGCCTTCGTTATCTTCTCTTTCGAGCGCTTAATCCCATAGATGCATGTCGGGTCCGCCTGAAGCGGCATATGCTTCTTAAGCCTGTTGTGATAGACGGCCGAGATCAAGGGCCTTTCACTGTCCACAACCGCCTCTTTTTCGATGATCGATGCAAGGGTCAATACCTCTGTCTCGGTCATCCCTGTCTTCTCAGTCTTTTCCAGGAGTTCTCCGGAATATTTTTCCCGCATCCTGTCTATCATGCTCCCGAGGGCGTTTTCTGCCTTTACCCCTTTGGGGATCATGTAGGTATCGGGAAAGATATAACCCTCCACGCTCGGAGCCCCGATATCGTAAGACGACAGAAACTCCGGGTTTTTCGATATCCTCATCACGTCATCGTAGTTTGCGATCCCTGCCTTTGAAAACGCGTCTGCGACCTCGAAGAGGGAGTCGCCTTCAAGGACCTTGACCTCATATTCGATTATCCGCCCCTTGCGGATGATCTTGAAGATGTCCCAGGGGCTCATGTTAGGCCATATCGAGTAAAACCCGGCCCGTATCTTTCTGTCGGCGCCTGTCAGCCTGCCGAGAAGGAGGAATATCTTTTTATCCCTGATGAGGTTTTCGCCGGCGAGTATATCTACGGCCTGCTTGAATGTTGCCCCCCTCGGTATCTCGATTTCGGTATTCCCGGCAACAGTGTGTGCGGGGACTAGTATCTCGAAGGCGGCATAAAGCAAGGCCATAATCAGGAAGCTCGCGATTATGACTAAGAAGTTATTCTTCATGCAGGTAGCATGACAAAAGAGGTTGAATAATGTAAAGAAAGCCTGTGTATCAACGACCTCTTATTCCGGCGGCGTATGGGCAAAAAAAGAAAGCGGGGCATAGCCCCGCTTTCGAGAGATTCACAAGGGAAGTCGATTAATACATTCCGCCCATACCGCCGCCGGGAGGCATTGCAGGCATTTCAGATTTTTCTTCAGGAAGATCCGCGATCATTACGGAGGTGGTGAGCATAAGAGAAGCAACCGAAGCCGCATTCTGGAGCGCGTACCTCGTCACCTTCGTCGGGTCGATGATGCCGGCCTTCAGCATATCGACATACTCTTCAGTCGCGGCATTGAAGCCGTAGTTTGCATCTTTCGAGCTCTTGACCTTATCTACGATCACAGACGGCTCCAGTCCGGTGTTGTTTATGATCTGCCGGATCGGCTCTTCGAGCGCCCTCTTTAAGATATCCACGCCTACAGTCTGGTCATGGTTATCGAGCTTGAGGTTTTTGAGAGCGCCTATGCACCGAAGCAGAGCAACGCCGCCGCCGGGGACAACACCTTCTTCTACTGCCGCCCTTGTCGCGTGGAGCGCGTCTTCTACCCTTGCCTTCTTCTCTTTCATCTCTGTCTCTGTTGCAGCGCCGACGTTGATGACCGCTACGCCGCCGACTATCTTGGCAAGGCGCTCCTGGAGTTTTTCCCTGTCATAGTCGGATGTGGTCTCGTCGATCTGGGCCTTGATCTGCTTTACCCTGCCCTGGATCTTCGCATGGTCTCCCGCACCTTCGACGATCGTGGTGTTCTCCTTGTCTATTGTTATCTTCTTCGCCCTTCCGAGGTCGCTGATCTTTACACTCTCGAGCTTGATGCCGAGGTCCTCTGATATTACGGTGCCGCCGGTGAGGATTGCGATATCTTCAAGCATCGCCTTGCGTCTGTCGCCGAACCCCGGCGCCTTGACTGCGCATACCTGGATCGTACCCCTCAGCTTGTTGACGACGAGCGTCGCAAGGGCCTCTCCTTCGACTTCCTCGGAGATGATCATGAGAGGTTTGCCCATCTTCGCTGTCTGCTCGAGGACCGGGAGGAGGTCCTTCATCGCGGAGATCTTCTTTTCGTTCAGGAGAATGAAGACATCTTCGAGATTGCATTCCATCCTGTCGGGGTCTGTAATGAAGTAGGGCGATATATATCCCCTGTCAAACTGCATCCCTTCTACGACTTCGAGGGCCGTCACCATGCTCTTTGCCTCTTCGACGGTGATGACGCCGTCCTTACCGACCTTGTCCATCGCATCAGCAATCAACTCACCGATCGCCGGATCATTATTTGCGGAGATAGTGCCGACCTGGGCGATCTCTTTTTTGTCCTGTACGGGCTTGCTGATTTTTTTGAGTTCTGCAACAACCGCGTCAACCGCTTTCTCGATGCCTCTTTTAATGTCCATAGGGTTTGAACCGGCTACGACGTGTTTGATCCCGCCGCTGTAAATCGCATGGGCCAGGACGGTCGCCGTTGTCGTACCGTC
Source organism: Thermodesulfovibrionales bacterium (assembly GCA_044450345.1). Classification (GTDB taxonomy): domain Bacteria; phylum Nitrospirota; class Thermodesulfovibrionia; order Thermodesulfovibrionales; family UBA6898; genus Sulfobium. The sequence goes on from JBIOIY010000035.1 coordinate 19,740, forward strand.
GCCCGCGACATCCGAAGTCTTGCTCGCTACTTCCCTCACGAGCTGTGCGCCCATATTTTCATAAGGGTCTTTCAGCTCGATCTCTTTTGCAACGGTGACGCCGTCCTTCGTAATGGTCGGAGCGCCGTATTTCTTGTCGATGATGACGTTTTTGCCCTTCGGGCCGAGGGTGGCCTTGACCGCATTGGTGAGCATCGTGATGCCCCTTAATATAGTGGTCCTTACCTCCTCATCAAATAGAAGCTGTTTTGCCATGATGTTTTTCCTCCTGAATTATAGTGAATGATTATGTTACTAATGTAATCTTATCCTTCGACGATGCCGAGAATGTCTTCTTCTTTGATGATCAGATATTCGTTGTTGTCGATATTTACCTTCGAACCGGAATATTTGTCAAAGAGGATGGTATTTCCTACCTTTACCTCTTTCACCTCCGAACCTACCGCTTCGACCAGGCCCTTCTGTGGTTTTTCCTTTGCCGAATCCGGGATATAAAGCCCGCCTGGCGTCTTTTCACCCTCTTCCGTGTACTTTACGAATACCCTATCTTTGAGTGGCTTGAATTTCATAGACTCTTCTCCTTTCTTATAAGTTCTTATTTTGGGATTGTTAGCACTCAATGCGAGTGAGTGCTAATATACTAAATAACAGAAGGTTTAGGCAAGGTCTTTTTTTGGGACAATAATTTCTGAAAGCTACTTCTTGTTCAAAAAAGTTCTAATTTTCTTTGATTTCTCGATAAAATCATGAAAGCGCTTTTTTTCTTGTCGAGATAAAATTCTCTACGGCCTCCTTGTAAAAGTCCCCTAGAAGCCTTATTTCCGGAAGAATCCTTTGATCATATAATTTCTTGCCTTCTTTCAGATCCGGAGCAAAGACGGCATAGAAGTTATCGTTTCGGACGGACTCATCAAGCTTGGCCGAGTTATATAAATAGATATCGTTTATTATCGTCCTTGCAAGCCGTTTGGCCTTTTCAATTTTTTCGTCTGTGGCCCCTGAAACCGGCGCAGGTGCCTTTGCAGGTGCTTCTGTCTTCGTCTCAGGTGCCTTGACCAAGGGACGGTCAGCATCTGATTGTGGCGGTTTTTCGGCCTTTTCCTCCCCCGGAAGTCCGTGGAGCTTTTCTATCTTATCGATCAGCTGCGTAGAAAGATCGTGGTCCTCGATGTAATCATCCGCGCCGTAAAAGGAGACGGGTTCCCTTCTGTACCTGTTTTTGTCATAAATTGAAGGGACCAATATGAATTTCATTTCTTTTGTCTCTGCTCTCATCTTTAATCTTTTGCAGATCTCGAAACCGTATATCTTCGGGAGCGCGACTTCTACGATAATGAGGAATGGATATTCCTTCAGGGCTTTGACCATAACATCGATGCCGTCGGCAGCCGTCACGACGTTGTATCCGTGACCGCTCAGGATAGAGACTATTATTCCGAGAGTTTCAGGGTTTGAATGGGCGGCGAGTATTTTTCTGCTGTCAAGGGTCTTCTTACCCTGAGCCGCAGGCTTTTTTACCACCAGCACTGCGCTGCACTTGGGACATTTGAACTTCGATCCCTCTGCTGGGAGTTTTGATTCATCCACCTTAAGCCGTATCTTGCATTTAGGGCATATAACTACCACGTCTGGTTCCTCCTTGGCAGCCACAGTTTGATCGTAAGAAGGCCTGCGAGAAAGCCGCCCACATGGGCGAACCAGGCGGTACCCCCCTGATGCAGAATTCCCTGCGTGATCAAGCCGCTCACGAACTGTATAATAGCCCAAAATCCTATAACTATCAAGGCTGGAATCCTTATGACCTGGATGAAGAAGCCGAAGAAAACTATCGTATGGACTCTGGCGGCAGGAAAAAGAAGCACATAAGCCCCGAGAATGCCGGCTATAGCCCCGCTTGCTCCTATCATAGGCATCTCGGAATTCGGGGATGACAGTGCATGGGCATAGGCCGCGAATATACCGCAGAAGAGATAGAAAAAAATGAACCTCAGATGTCCGAGCCTGTCTTCGATATTGTTGCCGAAAATCCAGAAATAGAGCATGTTCCCGCCTATATGCAGTAATCCGCCGTGCATAAACATCGAGGTAAACAGGGTGAGGACTGCGGGGATTGGCTGGTCTGAGTGGAAGCTCAGGATGTCCTTAGGTATCGCGCCGTAGGCGTACACCAAATATTGGGTGTCTCTCGGCGACAGGAGTTCGAGAATAAAAAAAGATATGTTTAGGGCGATAATGATAATGGTAGCGAACGGAATAGACGCTGAGGGATTGTCGTCCTTAAAGGGGATCAAAGCCGTTCCTTATGGGGTATGTTCTTTCTCAATGTGTGGGCGTCGGTCGTAAAGTAATAGCTAATATTTTACACGACTTTATTCTTTATATCAGTTAAGGATGTGTTCAAAGAGTGCCGAAGAACAGAAATCACCTCCGGTGCGTTAATGGGAATATCTTCCAGCTCGGCCCTGATATCCCGAGTATCGAACGAAAATGGACGGTCACCCTTATCATAGTCATAGATAAACGCGAAATCTATGTCCGGGTTGCCGGCGATCAAGACGACGAGTGTCTCTGCGATATCACCCAGGGGTTTCATGTCTATGTGCGTCGGCCTGAACAGTGCCCGGACCATGGTGCCGGCCCCTGCCGTTGACTTTATGGAGATATCGCCGCCGGTTTCCCTTGCCGCCTGGGCGAGCAGGGAAAGCCCGAGGCCGACGCTCCTTGTAGTGCGCGAGGTAAAGAAAGGATCGAGCGCTTTGTCCACCAGATCCTCCGGCATACCTTTCCCGTTGTCCTCTATCTCGACGACGAAACTGTTTTCATCCCTGCGATCGAGCAACCTTATTCCTATAAGTGTAGCGCCTGCGGCGACCGAGTTTTCGGCTATGTCCAGTATGTGAAGGGATATGTCTTCCATGTCAGGTCAGAAGATGACCCTTCTGCCGCCGGCTCCCTTGAGTGCCAGACACAGTTCTTCGAAAGTCGAGTGATGCATGAAGAGGCTGGTGGTCCTCTTCCCGATGTCCTCCAGTCTGTGCGCGTCCGATGAGGAGATCCAGGGGAGATAGCGGTAGGACGCAAATTTTTTTTTCGCCTCATCGGAATTTATCCTGCGCGATATTTCAAGAGCATCGAACCTAAGTTCCTCCGGGATGAACCCGAGCCGGCCTATGATGCCGTATCCGTCACGGTCGATATGGCTTGCGACGGCGAGGCCGTTAACGCTGTGTATAAGATCGACCACCTTGTCCACCGAAAGGTTTGTCGCCCCTATCAGCAGCCTTTTGTTGAAGCCGAGGACCTCATCGACCTCGTTTACCATGACCTGCATGCCGAAGGTGTCCTCATCGTTTGCCCCGGGCTGCAGGTTTTCATAAATGAACTCCTGCATTTTAAATACGTTCTCAATATCCCCGAAAAGGCCCAGGACATGGACCTCCTCTGAGGTGTTTATCTCCATCCCCGGAATGACGAGTATGCCCTTTTTCAGTGCGAGGTCTCTTGTGACGGAAACGTTTTCAGCGGAATTGTGGTCGCATACGGCGATGATGTTTATCCCGAGTGAAGCGGCTTTTCCCACAATGCCCCGCGGTGTCATCGACAGTTCTGCACAGGGGGAAAGGCAGGTATGGATGTGCAGATCTGCGATGAATTCTACCGGCATCTCAGGCCGAGGGTATAGAGCCTTCCTACGAGTTCAAAGGCTGAAAGAGAACTCGTCATTATCGGAATATTTTCCATCGACGCCTTCTTCAGCGTATCGTCGGCCGGCACCCTGTTGTTGACGAGTATGATGCCGGAGATGCCTTTGAGCGATGCCACGGCGACGATGTTGAGATGGGACTGAAAGGTCACCCAGACAGACCCCGCATTTGCGTTTGCGATGACATCCGACAGCATGTCACTCACATAGCCGCTCGTCACCTCCCGCGTCAGATCTGCTCCCGGCGTCTTTACTTCCAGCGACAGTTTTTCTATAAGGTCACAGAGTTTCATAATACCCTCACGGTTATTATAGTCCCATTTGGCAATCGCACGTAATGGGCGAAGGTACACCCCGTCACTAGCAGGATGTCTGCGGCGAAGGTCCCTCCAGATAAATCACAAACTCGAGGGTAGTCCCCTCGCCTACTACAGAAGTTAACGTCAGTTTGTCCGCGTTCCTCTTGATGTTCGGCAGTCCCATGCCCGAACCGAACCCCATCTCCCTTATATAGTCAGGCGCAGTGGAGTATCCTTCTTTCATAGCGAGGTCGATATCGGGGATGCCGGGGCCCATGTCCTGCAAAATAACCTTTACCGCCTCGGGCGTGACCGAATAGTGCATCATCCCGGCGACGGCGTAGATAATGGCGTTCATTTCAGCCTCAAAGGCCGCAATGGACGCCCTTCGTATTATCTCGTGCGATATCCCCAAATTTTCAAGGATCCCTTTTAAGTTGCTGGAAGCCGACCCGGCATTCGTGAAATCCTTACCGGTCAGAAAAAAGACCCCGTCAGCGTTCTTGGTCATGACACTCACCTGACCGGCTTCTCAGTCCCTTCTCGTAAAGCCTGCCACAGACGTCGAACATCGACAAACTCGTGACGAGGAGAGGTATATTCTTGCTCTCTGCCATCGCGATAGTCTCTACGTCGGGCCTCTTGCCCTGGATGAACACTATAGCCTTGAGGTCGGCCACGTCTGCCGTCCTTATGACCTGCGCATTCGTCAGCCCTGTTATAAGAAGTGCGTGGGTAACGGAAAAGGCGAGCACATCGCTCATGAGGTCTGCGCAATATGCACGCCTTATGTCCCTCTTCATGTCCGCTCTTTTTGTGAGAACCAGCGCTTCGACAATGCCCGTGATTTCTCCTAAAGTCATAGTATTCTCATTTGCCCGCGAACGTCAGCCCTTTACCGCCTCAATTTTTACCGCATCTCTGAATGGAGTCCCGTTTTCAGGAGGATAGGTGAGGGCATTGACCCTGCCGTGCGGGAAATGCAGTGACGTAAAGATGGCCCCTGAAGGGACCGCATCCGTGATTTTTGCCTTGAGATACACCGCCCCGCGTCTTGAAGATACCTTCACATGGCTGTTGTCCGTCACGCCGTATTTCCCGGCCTCTTCTTCGTTGATCTCAAGGAATGCCTCGGACACAACAAGGTCGAGGGCCTTTGACCGCGTCGACATCGTACCGGAATGCTGGAGCACGTCTCTGGTGACGAGTTGCAGCGGATATTCCGCATCCGTCTCCTCTCCGGGGGTATAAGACACCGGCTGGAAAACCCTTCTGTCGGACAGCGCGGCAGGCTCCTGAATAGTATTTCTTATCTCGGCCGACACGTCGTCAATAGTCCTGAACACTATCTCTTTGCCCATCGAGAGGGAGAGGTTCCTGAGTATCTGCCAGTCAGGCATGGACTGTCCGGTCGGAGCGACTATTCTCTGTAATTTCTGTGTCACCCCCTCGGCGTTGATGAAAGTACCTTCCTTTTCGGCCCAGCTTGACGCCGGAAGCACGACATGGGCGAACTTCGCCGTCTCAGTCATCGCAATGTCTTGAACTATGACAAGTTCAAGCGACTTCAGGGTGCCTATTATCTTAGAACTGTTGGGGAATGCAGAGACAGGGTCTTCGCCCATTATGTAGAGGGCGTGAAGGGACCCGGGCTCATAAAGCATATCGAACACGTTTTTACCCGCAGCAGTCCCCGCGTCCGGTCTCACTCCCATTTTGTAGAGACCGAAGGTATTCGCATATTCTGCGGGTATCTGGAGCGCATCCGTCTCTTCTCCGAGGAGGGTGATAAGGTTGGCGGCCGCAAGGACCATATCGGCACCTTTTGTGTTTTCCGGCAGGCCGACGGTGAAAGAGATCATCCTGCTTTTTGCCGCAGCGAGCCTCTCGGCCGTCGATGTCAGTTCTTCCTGAGAGATCCCGGTGAGCTTCGCCACTTTTTCCGGCGTGTAATCTGCAAGCGTCTTTTCGAATTCTGAGAAACCCGGTATCTTCGAGACTATCGCCTTGTTGAATAGTTCCCTGTCTATGATGACCTTCATCAGGCCGTTGAGCAGGGCGACCGAGGTCCCCTGCCTCATCCTCAGATGAGAGGAACTGTGTCTCGTCAGTTTCGTTTCCCTGCTATCGGCTACGATAAGATGGGACCCCTCCCTTTTTGCCTGCAGGATGTTCAGGCCGTAAACCGGATGGGTGACGCTGATATCGGACTCGATTATGAAAATTACCTCTTTGCCGAGCGGGGCCTTCATGCTGATCGGATGCGCCTTCAAACCGAAGGCCTTATCGAGCACTGCCTGGACCTTTGCATATCCGAATGCAGGTGAGGAGTCCATGTTGCTTGAGCCCGCTACGCTAGACATGAATTTCCTGAGCATATAGTTGTCTTCGTTGGTGCACCGGTGGGAGCCGAGCGCCCCGACGGAATTGCCGCCGTATGTTTTGATGATATGGGACAGGTTTTCGCTTATATAATTCAGCGCTTCATCCCAGGTCACAGGAACGAGCACTCCCTCTCTGCGGACCATCGGCGTCTTTAGCCGGTTTTCGCTGTAGACGTAATCGAAGCCGAACCTGCCCCTGCCGCAGAGGTTGCCTTCGCTGCGTCCGTTGTCTTCCTTCGCCCTTGACCTGAGGATCTTCCCTTCCCGCATGCCCAGTGTCAGTGTGCAGCCGCAGCCGCAGAAGGGACATATCGTGTCCTTTTCCTCGAGGAACCAGGCGCGTGCCTGGAACTTGACGGGTTTGGAAAGAAGAGCCCCGGTAGGACAGATGTCTATGCACTGGCCGCAGTAATCGCATTCGAGGATCTCGCCGAAGGCCGGCTTAACCACCGTTGAAAACCCTCTTCCGATGAGACCCAGCGCGCCCCGCCCCTGGTGCTCCGCGCAGATCCTAACGCACTTGCCGCAGAGTATACACCTGTTTGCGGTCAGCTCAACAAGAGGGCCTCTTACGTCGGGAGGGGCGGCCTTTCGGTGGCGTATGAAACGGCCTTCGGGCTTGCCGTATTCGTAGGCCACGTCCTGAAGGTCGCATTCCCCGGCTTTGTCGCAGATGGGACAGTCGAGCGGGTGATGGATAAGGAGAAGCTCTAGCACGGTCTGACGGGCCTTCCTCAGTTTCGGGGTATCGGTCTTTATCGCCATGCCCGGCGCCACGGGCGTCGAGCACGCGGCAAACAGCCTGGGCTGCCCCTCTGCTTCGACAACACACAGCCTGCAGCCCCCGTAAGGCCTGAGCCTCTTGTCGTAACACATATTGGGGATCCTGATGCCGTTCTGCAGCGCGGCCTTGAGGATCGTAGTGCCGTCTTCTACCGATATTTTTTTATCGTTTATCGTCAGCTCTATCATTTCGTGTCCCCCTTCTTTGTTTCTCCTTCAGCCGCCGTTCCGACGAGTTCGGAAGGGTCTCCTTCAAACTCGGCTGGCAGGATCTTTATCGACTTGAATTTGCAGGCCTCGTAACAGGTCCTGCAGTGAAGGCAGACCTCCTGGATGATCTTGTGAGGCTGTTTCTTTTCTCCCATGATCGCTTTCGAAGGGCACGCCCTCAGGCAGGCTCCGCACCCTTTGCATAGTTTTTCGTCTATCATGAAGGTGATCAGGTTGCGGCAGACCCCTGCCTTGCACCATTTGTCTTTTATGTGCGATTCGTATTCATCCCTGAAGTATTTGATAGTTGTCAACACCGGGTTTGGGGCGGTCTGTCCGAGCCCGCAGAGTGAGGTGGCTATGATGTCCCTGCCGAGATCGAGAAGCGTTTCTATGTCGGACTCTTTGCCTTTGCCTTCCGTGATGTCGGTGAGCATGTCCAGGAGTATCTTTGTGCCGACCCTGCAGGGCGTGCACTTTCCGCATGATTCATCCGCGGTAAATTCCAGGAAGAACTTTGCGGTGCCGACCATGCAGGTGTTGTCGTCCATGACGACCATTCCGCCTGAACCCACGATCGCCCCTGTTGCGACGATATCTTCATACGTAACAGGCGTGTCGAGTAGATGCTCCGGGATGCAGCCGCCTGAGGGACCTCCGAGCTGGACGGCCTTGAATTTTCTCCCTTTCCTTATGCCGCCGCCTATGTCATAGATTATTGTCCTTAGCGGTATTCCCATAGGGACCTCGACGAGCCCGACGTTGTTTACTGCGCCTGTGAGAGCAAAGACCTTTGTGCCCGCGCTCTTTTCGGTGCCGAGGCTCCTGTACCAGGCCGAGCCTTGAAGGATGATAGGGGAGATCTGCGCCAGCGTCTCCACATTGTTAAGCACAGAGGGTTTGTCCCATAGCCCCTTTACCGCGGGGAAGGGCGGCCTCGGTCTCGGCATGCCGCGCTTTCCCTCGAGAGAACGCATAAGCGCCGTCTCCTCGCCGCAGACAAAGGCCCCTGCGCCGAGATATATTTCGAGGTCGAAATCAAACCCCGTATCCAGTATGTTCTCCCCGAGCAGTCCTGCCTCGGTGGCCTGGTCTATCGCCAGTTGCAGGCGCTTGACAGCCAGAGGATATTCCGCCCTGACATATATATAGCCGTGATGCGCGCCTATCGCCTTGGCGCCTATGATCATGCCCTCGATTACCGAATGGGGGTCGGCCTCCATGACCGACCTGTCCATGAACGCCCCGGGGTCCCCCTCGTCTCCGTTACAGAGCATGTATTTGACGTCCGACTTGACCTTCGATGCGAACTCCCATTTAAGGCCGGTTGGGAAGCCGGCGCCGCCTCTTCCCCTCAACCCGGAGTCCTTCATGACCTTCACGATATCTTCAGGGGTCATCTGCGTAAGGGCCTTCGCGACCGCCTGGTATCCGTCCCTGGATATGTATTCTTCGATCTTTTCAGGGTCTATGAGTCCTTTGTTTCTCAACACCCTCAGGACCTGGTGCTTGAAGAATGGGATGTCTCTCATCCTCGGAATCGCGGTCTTCTTCTCGGGCTCCTTGAACATCAGCTTCTCGTAGGGCCTGCCCTTCAGAAAATGTTCCTCGACCAGCAGAGGAACATCTTCGACCGTTATCTTCTGGTAAAAGACCTCCTCAGGATAGACCGCCATCACAGGACCTTCAGCGCAATAGCCGTTGCAGCCGGTCAGGACGAGCCGTATTTCTTCGTCGAGGCCTCTTTTTTTCAGCTCCTGCTGGATCGCATCCTTGACATTGGCGGTGCCGCTGGCAACACAACCAGTGCCTGCACATAACATTAAGTTTGCACGAACCTTGTCCATCTATGTCCTCCGTTTTTTCGGTTTGATTATCGCTTTTAGTACGTTGATTCGCATCCCGCCACCAGAGCGTACTTTTCTATCGGATTTCCGCCCACGATGTGTTCCCTGAAAATCTCCCTGATCTTTTCGTCGGTAAGGTCGCAGTATTTTACCGGCGGGTGGTTCATTACCTCGACCGTCGCAAGGGGTTCTCTCGCGCAGAGTCCCGCGCAGCCCGAGGTGGTCACAATTACGTCAGTCAGATCCGCCTTCGTTATCTCATCTAAAAGTGCGGTCATCACCGCCCTCGCGCCTGCGGCGATTCCGCAGGTGCCCATATGGATGGTCACCTTCGCCCTGTAGCCGCCTTCGCGGAGGGTGAAGTCGGCACGATGCTTTTCCTTGATCTTCTTCAGGTCATCTATAGTCAATCTCGCCATGTTAAGCCTCCTTTTCGGCCATCTCTTCCGCCTCTTCAGCGGAAGCCGACTCTAAAATAGCCGGATCGAACTGACTGATTTTTTCGAGCGCCTTTTTCGGTGTCATTGCGCCGTAGGTATCCTGGTCTATTACCATGACCGGGGCTAGGCCGCATGCGCCGAGGCACCTCACCGCCTCGATAGAGAACCTCCTGTCCTCGGTGGTTTCTCCAACGTCTATCTTCAGCGTATCCTGGATCTTCTTCAGGACCCTCTCGATGCCTTTTACATAACAGGCGGTCCCGAGACAGACCCTGATGTTGTGGTCTCCTCTCGGCTTCATCGTGAAGAACGAGTAGAAGGAGACAACACTGTGCACCTCTGCTTCGGGAATGTTCAACCCTTTCGCTATCCTCTTCTGGACCATCGGGGGAAGATACCCCACGATCTCCTGCGCGCGCTGGAGGACCGGTATCAGGGATCCCGGCTTTTTCTTCAATTGGGCGATTACTCTGTCCAGTTCCGCTGCCATGGCAGGCGGGAATTCTTCGGTCTTCTTCGCCTCCTCGGGTTTCCTGCCCCTTGTCCATTCAACCGCCCTCTCGGTAACGTCAAGCAATACCGAAGGAGTGAACGGTTTTGGCACATAGTCTATGATGCCCAGCTCTAGTGCCTCTTTTATGGTGTCCTGCGAGGGATATCCTGTTATGATGACGATCCCGATAGAAGGCTTCATCTTTTTTATCCACCTGATGAGGGTGATGCCGTCCACCTCCGGCATCTTCAGGTCGGTGAAGACGAGGTCGTAATCGTTTTGACCTATTTTCATGATCGCTTCTCTTCCACCGAGCGCCCCTTCAACACTATACCCTTCACTCCTGAGCACCCTTTCGGCGCTTTTGATGACAACAAGCTCGTCGTCGACGATCAAAATGTTGGGTTCAGCCATAAAATCCTCCTCACCGTGTATACCGTGTATGGTTAAATTTTTAAAGCCTCGATGCGCGCAAGCCAGAGGAGCCAGCCCTCGCAGAGGTTGTCCCGCACCAGGGCGCTCATTGCAGCATTTGCCTGATGGTTGAGTTCGACTATCTTTCCGGTCATCGGAGATACGAGGTCCTCCGTCTGTCCTCCGCCGGAGAGTATCTTTGCGAAGGGCTCGCCTGCAGCCACTACCTTGAGGGTGTCCGGCAGGTCTATATACATCAACTGCCCGCTAAGGAGCCAGTATCTCACGTCGCAGCCGATCTCCCACAGCCCGTTCTTCGCAGGTCTCGCCCAGGTCCCCTCTTTATAAAAGATGACCGGGTTTTCCGTGTCCCTGAGGGACACTATCTCGTTTCTGAACTCGTCGATAAAGGCCTTCCGGAGTATCCAGCCCTTGTTGTCGAAGACCTTTTTCGCAACGTTCATCATAAACTCGGGGGTGAAGGGCTTTTCTATGAATTCGAAGGCCCCGAGTTTTACGGATTCCTTTGCGTCTTCGAGGGTGGGATACCCGGTGATGATCACCACGTCGAGCTTGGGCTGGACTAACTTCGCCTCCCGAAGCACGGTGATGCCATTGATGTCCGGGAGCCGGATATCGGATATCAGGAGGTCAAATTCCTCGTTGGAGACCCTCTTTATCGCATCTTCCCCCCTGTCAGTGGTAATAATGGTGTACCCTTCAGCACCGAGGATCCTTTTGCAACTCAGCGTTACAACAGGGTCGTCATCTAGTACCAATATCTTCCCCTTGTTTTCCATAGACCGACCTCCTTTGTTAGGTTCGTGGCTACAACAGCAATAAGGATACCATTTTTTGAAATACTTTAAAATCAAAAAGATATGTGACGGCGTGGGCGTCTGTCACCTGCCTTAGGCGGGCGACTGTATAGATAAAAAATACACCTGCGGCCGCAATAAAAGCCGATCGCCTACGGATGTAACGATTCAGCGGTGTATATTTTTTTTATATAGGAGAGAAGGCAGACTATAACGATGCCGTCAGAAAGTCCCAGCAGCAAGACCCCAATATTACGGAGATGTTCATCCTGCGGTTGGGCTCCTCATCGTCTACGATAAGTACCTTTTCCTTACGCATCCAGCGTCTCTCTCCCCTTGCGTAAGAGCGCGTTCGACAACACAGGCTTTGAGATAAATTCCATATCCGTCTTGAAAAAGCCCTTTGCTCTCGATGATGTCATTGGCATGTCCGATCATAATAATCGCTTTAATATCGCTTTGATTTCTTTAATGTCCTCATAGGTCTATCAGCCGCGCTTCTCGTCATCAAGGGGCGTCTCCGGGGGCACAGGAGGGTCGACTCCTTCCTTTTTTCGATCGTCTGACATTTCTACGGCAATGGCCGCAGCCTGCTCGGCCGGCATGCCTTCCGTGCGGCGCTCATACTCCTGCTCGCCTCGGTCGTCCCTCTTTCGCAGTTCCGCATCCTCACTGAGTTCTATCTCGCCTGGCAGCTCCACGCGCAGCTCCTCGATGAGCATCAGTATCGCCGCTGCGACCGGGAGTGCAAGAAGCGCCCCCACGATTCCCAGCAGCGTTGCGCCTGTGATGAGCGAAAAAAGTACGACAGAGGACGGGAGGCGCAACGCGCGACCATAGACGACGGGTACGAGCACGCGGCTTTCGAACTCCTCATAGCCGAGCATCAGCACGAGAACGATCACGGTGACGGTCGGGCCGCGGGCCAGCGCCGCTACGACCGCGGGGCCTATCGTGAGGAAAATGCCGATATACGGCAGCACGTCCGCAACGCCGCCGAACACGGCGATCGCCAATGCGTTCGGCACGCCGCACATTATCAGAAGAATGAACGTAAAGACAGCCATGAGCGCGCACGTTATGAGCTGTCCGCGGATATATCCGCCGACGATCGTCTCCAGGTTCATCATGACGCGGGAAAGACGGATGTGGTGCGAGCGGGGCACGATTGCGAAGAGTCCTCCGCGCAGGCGGTCCCGGTCGATCATCATATAAAGCGCCAGGAAGATGGCGCCCATGCTGTACGCGAAGACCTCAAGAACACGTGTCGAAAATGCGAATGCCAGCGCAGCGGCGGATTTCATCAGCGTATAGTATTGCATGGTGCGCAGGGACTCCGCGAAGGGGGCTGTCAGAGGATAACCGGCGAGACGGGCCACGAGACGCGCCCGCAGCACAGGCTCCTGATCGATGAGGCTCGTCACCTGGGCCAGAAGCTCCGGGATCGTCAGGGTGACGACGAGAACGGTGATGACCAGGAGTGTTGTGAAAACGATCGCAATGCTCAATCCCCTTCGCAGACGGCGCGCTTCGAGCCACTCGACCGCCGGGTTCAGCGTACCGATGATAATGAGAGCCATGACGAGCACGAGAACGACCGGCAGGAGCCGGATCATTACCCACAATCCGGCGACAACGAGCACTATGGTGATCATTGTCGAGAACGAGAGCTCAAAGCGCACTACCCCCGCTGGGGCGGGACCATCTTTCGGCCGCGGCTCGTCTGATTTAGGGAGAGGCATCGTGGCGACACCTTTCCGGCGCCTGCGACTCGTGTATACTTGGGGGCGGATAGATAAAACCTTGGGCTAGCTTATATGACAACCTATTTCCAGTCGATGGGTGAGGCGGACCGATTTGTTCAGGCAAGTACTTATTATATAATCTTGACAACATCACCGTAATGAAATACTATCAACAAAAGTGATGAGTGTCAAAATGTAGATGAATAAGACGCATCCATGATGCATTCTTGAAGAAAGTGTGTATTAGAAGAGGAACCAGTTACTCCAAAACATACTGGAGTGAAAGGCTCTTCCCAGCCGCACACTCCCCTTATAAAAATCACATTTCTAAACGCGCGCAGTTTCCAAACACTTAACTCTATAATCCCAAGTGTACTACTCACGCATGGCAGATTTTCAGCGGCGTTTGTTTCAGGAAGAATATCTCACAGTTCCTGCTAAAAAGTACCACCATCGACGGTCTCCCAAGGTGGCAGGAATAATTCGGCATATGCGATCAGCAAGGCTGATTAACACTCAAAGATAGCCGCTACTAATAAATATTTCCTTCTTCACAACATCCTCCCTTTCAATCACCGGTTATTTTTTTCACATCCATCTCCACGCTGAGGTCTTTTAGTTTCCTGTCTTGGCAGGCTGCCGACCTCCATATAGTCACTTGATAGGATCCGCCTTCATTCACGTCGAAGGACTCGCCATAACCTTTTTTCGCATTGCTGCCTTCGCAAGTTATGATGGGCTTCCAGTCCACATGCACCTTATACCCGTTATTATTGATGAACTCGACGAAGGCAACTATCAGGTTGTTGGGGCCTAACGGGTCGTATTTCACCGTGACTTTGACGCCTCCCTGAGCGTCAGGCTGTCCAGAATCCTCTGCCATAGCAGCGGATATTACAAGTAACGATACACACAATATACCGATAAGGCAACATAACTTCTTCACACAATCCTCCTTTTTAAAAACAGTTTTTTTGGTTTGCAAAACGTAAATGCATTCTCCTATGCACGGCACCGATAGTTTTACTCCCAGTGATTAAGCGGGCAGATCCAGATACTATTGATTACCGATACTCCTCACAATATAGCATGCCCATAAGGTGCGTGCTACAGGAAGACATCGCGAGGACTGAGAGTCGGTTAGATCAAATGCGCTACCTTACAAATTTCGCCCCGTACGTGCGCCACGAGGCTGCGCAAGAGATGAGGGTAGGCCCCTCGGAGTCGGTTTGCAGGAACAGGCTCCAAACCACCTTAAGCTGCATCTGTTAAGAGCAGGTGTGGTGAGCG
>JBIOIY010000036.1:0-33221 GCA_044450345.1 Thermodesulfovibrionales bacterium
TCGGTCCTACTGTCTTATATCCGCGGGCGGCGCTCCGCTTTCTGTCCTAAAGCAATATATCGAACAGCAAAACTACGGCGCCTAACTCCACCCTGGCGTACCGCCAAGGATGGAGAATGCGGCGCCGCGTTGGTGTTCAAACCAGCGAAAAGGTAAAATAAAAGGCATCGCCTATATTATTGCTCCATGTACGCTTAGTGTTCTAATACAATAGTTTGCAACTAAATATAGTTGCATTTCTTACCGACAGCTGATAAAATTATTTTGTGGTATTCCCGAGGGCGTTTTAAAGGAGGATGCATCTGAGTAAGCGTAAAAAGATTATTAATCGTTTCCTGTTAAGACCCAGTGATTTCACTTGGCAGGAGCTTGTCAGCCTGTTGAGTGGCTTTGGATATGCATTTGCAAAGCCCGGAAAAACGGGAGGCTCACGGGTTAAGTTTATGCACGAGACGCTTCCCCCGATAATCCTTCATAAGCCGCACCCGACGCCGGTACTGAAAAAATACCAGTTGGAGCAGATCGAAGAAACTTTAAGAGGAGAGGGATTGATATGAAAGACATGATGAGATACAAAAACTATTACGGTTCTGTTCATTACAGCGATGACGACAAGGTATTTTACGGTAAGGTGGAATTTATCCGTGCACTTGTCAGCTACGAAGGCACAGACGTTAAATCACTGCGCAAGGCATTTGAGGAAGCTGTGGACGACTACCTTCAGACCTGCAGGGAGCAGGATAAAGAACCGGAACACTCGTTTAAGGGCTCGTTCAATATCCGGGTCGGCTCAAGCCTTCACCAACGCCTTGCGTTAGAGGCAATGAAGAAGGGGGTTACCCTCAATAAATACATAGCCGATGTACTGGAAAAAGAGACCGGGAAGCAGAAGACAGCATAAGATTTTAAAAATTGGGGCGCACATAAAAATGCAGAGCCAGCCTCCCCATGGTTTCCCAAGGACAGCTGTTTTTTAGGGTACCCGAAATTTCGCCCACCCCGCATGAGCCGTTACCTTTCGCCCTCTTACATTAATATGTAGAATTGCAGGTCTCACCCTGAAAGCAATAATTTCAAGAAGTATAGAGGGATTAACTGTTGAAGACTTCATCTAGAAAGAAACGCCAACGGGTCCGATTTCAAAATCTCAATTTCAGCCACACCCATTTAGAGGACTTGTTATTTCACTTGGGCCGATGGTTCTCGGTTACGGAATGAAGGTTTCACTTCGAATTATTTAAATGACGTCAAGAGAAAAAATAGCGCAACTTTACACATCTAAATTCATATAGTAATAATAGTAATAGTATTTTTAAAGTGCAAATAATTCTTCCCTGCAGGCCCGGACTTAATATAATATTATTATTGCATGAAAAAGATACTCGTTGCCGAGGCATTGAAGACTTTTATGGCGGATGACAAAGGCGTCTTTGCTAGAAATGACATTGTTATCACATACGCGTCCACGGCCGAGGAGATCCTTTCTATGCACAGGGCTGACAAGGCCGACCTCATCATAGTCGACTTAGCTACGCCTGAGTTAGGGGGGGACAGATTATGCTACCTGATAAGGAAAGAAAACGACCTCAAGGCTGTCTCGATTATCGTCTTATCCGACTGCAGCGAGGAGGTCACTGAAAGATGCATGGCCTTCGGCGCAAACGCTGTCGTCCATAAGCCGGTGCACTCAAAAGAACTCCTGGGAAAAATCAAGGAACTGCTGGATATCCGTGAAAGAAAGGTAGTAAGGGAAATCATCAAAATTTCCATTACAGTGAGTTCGGCCGGCAGCTTTTTCTTTGCAGTGGCAAAAAATTTAAGCGCGTCGGGCCTTCTCTTTGAAACAAATAGGATCATCTCAAAGGGCAGCGTGGTTAGTTGCTCCTTCGTTCTTCAGCACCAGATAATCGCTCAGGGCGAGATCGCAAGGGTCTCCAGAATACGCGCTAAGTCCGGAGACAGCTTTGAATACGGAGTCAGGTTTAATGGGCTCGCGAAGGCAGCAAAAAAGGAGATAGCGGACTATTTCAAGAGCCTAAAGGGGAAATGAATGTGTCTGAGTCACTACATTCCCGCTGAGATATGCACCCTGCCCGATTTCAGTTAGCCGGTCAACTTCACCAAAATTTATTCTAATCGGAGCCCATCGCCATAGTGGTCTTTTTCCGGATGTATTTTATTTATGAGGGATGGGTCGAAAATCTCATGTTCGCTTAGTCTTCGCGATATATATCCAAACTTCTTTAGGACCCCAACGAATTCCATTGTCGAGTTAATATAATCTTCCGAAATCTGCGCGCAATATTTGGGAGACACTTTCAGTGTATCGAGAACGAATTCTTCATCGATAAACCCGACGTAACGCGCGATAAGCCTTGCGGCCTCGGCAGGACTGCTCCTGAGAAAAGATGAGGCCTCTTTGTGAAGGACTAAAAATTTTTCAGCAATCTCTTTTTCTCTTGCCAAAAAATCCCTCGCCGCCAGGATACCGTAACTCGGATTGTGCGGCCATAACTGCGAAGGAGGATAAAGAATGGTTCCTTCAGCGTAGCGGCGGACCGCGACAGCGAGTGCCGGCGTGCCGACTGCAGCTGCCACCTCATCTTTCACCAAGGCCTCCAGAACCTGGTCGGACCACGCAAAATTGGCAACCTCTATATCGCGCTCAAGACCGGACCTTTCGAGACATTCCCTTAGGATTACATCGTGGATCGAGCCCGTCCCCGGCACTCCTATCCTGAGACCCACTAACTGCCGCAGGATTTCCCTGAGTTCCGTTATTTCCGGCGAACCCTGATAACGCTTTTTTGCGCTAATGACGGTGCCTTCCATATGTCCGCCGGCGATGCAGACAATCCGCACGCCGTGCTCAATGCCGATGATTGCGGGAGGCAGGCCGATATAAGCCAGGTCGAGTTCCCCCTTTTCAAATGCTCCGACTATGGCAGGACCCGTACCGAAAAGTCTCCATTCGACTTGACCGCCGAGCCGCACGCCGTTGTCATTCCTCGCCATGAGGACCATCGCGGTATGGTAGAAAGTGGAGAGATGTCCTATCCTGATTTTTTCCAAGGCGACCTCATCGTGCGGAATTTGACCGGGGGCCGGACCGGTAAAGAGAACTTAGACGGCGGCTTTCTTCATCTTCCCGTAAGTTGTCAGGAGAAAATCGTATTTGTGCTTCAGGTCGACGATCGACCTGAGCAAAACAGCATATAAGGGGTTCAATTTCAGATAGGGTTTCAGCGCATTCGCCATTTTCACGAGGTGCATTTCGCAGTCCTCCACGAAACTCGACGAACGGTCCTGGAGCGTCTCGTCGTAGGAATAAAAAATCTCGAGGAATATATCGGTGATCAGACAAAACTCGTTCAAAATGGTCTGGGAAATGGCCTCGTCCTGGCCAATCCTTTTTTTCCTCAATCTGCGCATGAACTCGACGTGCTCGGACTGGATATTCTTCAACTGCTTGATTATTACCTTGAGGTCTTCGGGCTCCCTGTTAAAAAGGTTCTTATAGACAAAAGTCCTCGCGACCTTTTTCCAATGTCTCAGATGGTTCTTCTTCCATTCCGCCATGCCTGCCCAAAAAGCCACAAGCGGACGGTCGAAATCTTCCCGTTTCGAAAAAAGGGTGTAGGTCTCGTACGCCAGTTCATCAAGGCGTCTTCCCATATCAATGATCTCTTTAATCTCTTTCATATTCTCTTTCTAGGGTTATTGAAACAGGATACAGCGAAAATAACACTACTAAGTAATTCTAACACATCATAAAATAAAAATATATAATAATTTTCGTGACCTGCACGGGCCTTCTCTGGTTCGGATGGTTCGGCTTCAACGTTACTGCATATATTTTTCGAGTTTTTGGAGTACTTCGATATGGAGATGCTCCGTGGGTACTATTCGGAATTCTATCCAGTCATTCTCCTTCACGACCCTGTTCACCGGCATTGCAGCTGCAACAAAATAGGTGCCGTATTTGTTTTCAAGCTGCGGCTCCGCAGCATAAAGGTAATTCAGGAGCAGCCATGCCTTCTGCTGCGACCGTAAGCTCATTACCCTGTTCAATTCCGGGTCCTGCCCCAAAGGGTATCTAATGTTGACCATGATGAGACTGATGTTCTTCCTGGTGTCCTCACTACTCAAGGCGGAAAGAAACACACGGCTTAATTTGTTAAGGGCAGCCGGGTCGAACCCATTTGCATAACGGCTGCCTTCAGAGAACTGTGACTGGTCCACGAGGATAGAGCCGGCCCTGAATTTGACACCCTTGATTTCATTCGTTCCGAATTCCTGTGACAACAGCTTGTTGATGCTTTGCGTGAACTTGATTTTGGGCTGGGAAATGGCCAAGGCCGGTTCCATGAACCGCTGGATCTTGACCGCCCGGTAATAAAGGATTGCACTTAGGAGCAGCAGTCCTATTAGTGCCAGACTCAGTATGGGACCGGGGGGAAGGATGAACTTTCTGATAGAAACCTTATTCATTATTGCAAGGCCTCGTCTAATAATTCCAGGTTCTTTGCCGCGGCGTCGAAATCCCCTTCGGAAATTCCCGTCGGCTGGTGGATGGCCTGGTTCCTCAGCCTGAGCAGCTGATGAAACAGCCCCTTCCTGTAATTGCTGATGCGGTGTGTACGTTCCATTTCTTTCAGACAATCCGAAAGGGAGGGAAAAGAGCACCCTAACATGCCGTTGGTAACAGACTTCAGCCGGTTTTCAAGATAATGTCCAAGGAGGAGCGAGGCGACGACCTTTTCTCCGCTTCTATAGTATTCCCGTGCGTGCTCAACGGAGATGCCGCCTTCAAAGATACGGATGTTCTCGCTGGATTCGGATTCGCCGGGCGCAATGTGTTGTATCTTCTGATACACCTCCAGACACTTGTCGATCATGTTTTTCTCAAGGTAGGACTCGGCAAGGAGAAAAAGCTCCCGTATGCTGTCCGCACTCTCCCTTTGCCTGTATGCAAACGCATATGCACGCTTGAGGGCCTCGGTCTTGTCGTCCTTCTTATCGAGCACGTCGAAATGCCGCGCCCAGCGCTTTCCCTTCAACACATTGTCCTTCGTGAATCGGAAGAGTTGTTCCGAAACCTCGCTCTTGTTGAGCTTTCCGCTTATGACGATAATGTTAAGGGTCGGGTGGCTCTCAAATATCTCAGGCAATGCATCAATGCCCTCATTCATCCTGTCAAATTCTATATCCAGGGTCAGAAGATCAAAGATCCTGGTCGTCAAGAGCTGTAACGCTCGTCTCACGCTGACAGCCTCGTGAAACCTCAGGTCGGGTTCCGAAGGACCAAGTGCCCTCGTGATTTCGAGCTTCAGGAGTTCCCTGTCTTCATAGTCGTCGTCGGCGATCAGAACACTAAACATCCAGGGCTTCCTTAATAAACGGTAGATTGATAATGATCTCGGTGCCCGCCCCGGGGGCGGTATATTCCTTCCCCACCCGGATCTTCCCCGCGTGAAGACCGACCACGTATTTCACGTAATACAAGCCCTGCCCCCATCCTCCCCTAGCACCCTTGCCTTTATAGAAGCAGAGGTCCGCCTCGTGTTCGTCCATGCCGGAGCCCTCGTCACGGAAAGACAGGGAAAGATACTGGCGTCTCACGTCGGTGTCTAGCGAGAATGACAGGAATATGCGGGCGCGGTCCTGTTCGGGCCTTTTGTACTTTATGGAATTGTCTATAAGGTTTTCGAATACTGTTTTCAAAAGAGTTTGTGAGGCGGTAATAGCGGGCAGAGACCCCTTGTCTTGAAAATGAAAATCCGCCAGATCGCTGTACTGGGCAACCAGGGATTCGAGCAGTGCCCTCAGATCAACCCTTGAGAAATCCATCAATGCGGATTCACGCTCATCAGAGATTTTTTTAAAAATATCGATGTCGGCAAACAATTTGTTCAGATTTTCATCGATACGCATCTTTGACTCGATGGGGAGGTCAGGGAGGAAATCCAGGCGTCGCTTGATCCGGCCAAGATTATTTTTGAATTCGTGTCCTATTGTCGCGGAGATGTAGCGGATGAATTCATTCCGTTGGGCGATCTCCTGGTTCCTGATTACAAGAAGTCGATTTTCGCGGGCCCTCCGCTGTTTCTGCTGATATACAAGCGTAAGGTAAATGCAGAGCATGGCGAAGGAGCCTGTCATCACCAGGAAGGCATAGTGCGACACCCTGTTGGATGCATCCAGGTTGTCCTGCATTATAGTAAGGCGCCACTCCACGTCGGCATCCGGGTGGTCAGAAACAGGGGCTTTCCATGGCATGAGCAAGGGTTCGAATCTGTCGAAGGGCTTCACAAAGCGGTCCATATACGCCATGCCAAGGAGAAGCCAGATGATCGCCGTCACCGTCAGCAATGAAATGTACCTGACGGCTCTCAGAACTAACGAAATCGACATCCATTATTTTAACCCGTCAATAGGCAAACGTACAACTGAACGAAGATCAAAGCA
Organism: Thermodesulfovibrionales bacterium; assembly: GCA_044450345.1. Classification (GTDB taxonomy): domain Bacteria; phylum Nitrospirota; class Thermodesulfovibrionia; order Thermodesulfovibrionales; family UBA6898; genus Sulfobium. The sequence goes on from JBIOIY010000036.1 coordinate 6,469, forward strand.
CCTTGGCGATCAGGTCGTGAGTGCAATAGCACCTGTTTTTTATTTATAATATATAAAGCCACAAGAAACAAAGGGTGAAATGTTTTCGAGTCAAAACTATAAAAGAATAAAAAGAGTCCTTGTGCCCGGAGGAACAGCACCTCATATTAGCAATGGTAAAACTGAATTGGCTCCCGTCTGTCGACCTCGATGAAGGTTTACCCTGGACCATGGCCGATTCTAGAGAGATGGTGAATCGGTAAAACGGAAGTGTCTGCTGCCTTTCCGCTATCATGATAATGATTAGCGCGGACTTTGAAAGAGAAGGTGGAACTGGAGAAATGAAACTATCGGTTGTCGTCCCCGTATACAACGAAAAGGACACAGTGAGAGAAATCTGGGAGCGCATAAGGGCGGTGGACATAGACAAGGAAATTGTTTTCGTAGATGACTGTTCAACCGACGGCACACGGGAGATTATCCGGGGATTGAAAGCTGACGACACACAAGTTCATTTCCATGAGAAAAACATGGGGAAAGGTGCGGCGTTACGGACCGGCTTTGAAAAAGCGACAGGTGACATCCTCATCGTGCAAGATGCCGATCTGGAGTATAACCCCCGCGAGTATGCGCGGTTGATCAAACCAATTCTGGAGGGGAAGGCCGATGTGGTCTATGGTTCACGTTTTGCAGGCGGTGAAGAACGAAGAGTTTTGTTTTTCTGGCATATGGTAGGGAATAAAATCCTAACCTTGTTTTCCAATATGCTTACCAATGTCAACCTGACGGATATGGAAACCGGTTACAAGGTATTCAGGCGTGACATCTATACAAAGATACGCATCGAGGAAAATCGCTTTGGTTTTGAACCTGAAATTACCGCAAAAGTATGCAAGCTGAAAGCAAGAATATACGAGGTTGGCATATCCTATGCCGGGAGAGACTACAGCGAAGGGAAAAAAATCGGCTGGAAGGACGGTGTTTCCTCTCTCAGGTGCATAATAAAATACAACCTGCTTCGTCGATTGCCGTAGAAGGTCGGTTTTCTGAATTGTCCGGGGCAGAGGGTCTCGACTGCGAATTCACGCTCCTGTTATACTTATCGCACGATGCAGCAGAAGGTTGTTTTCTCTTTGATGATAGTCTTTTGTTTATGCGGTTGCGGTCATCTCGCATCAACCGCTCTCACAGATCCATATGAGCGAGACCTCAATGAAAGAAAACAAGCAATGATGCGATGGATAGGTCTTCAGAAAGCCGAGGTAGAAGCAGGAACCCTTAAAAACAACAGCTATTACGTCTTGCTTCGCAGAAAAATTCTGGAGCTGAGACCGGACTTAACTCATTATCTCGTCTTTGCAGATGAAATGATTAAGGTTTCGCGGCTTTATGAAGAAGGCAGGATAACACGGGAACAACTGGAAGAAAAAGATCGCGAGCTGACAGCTCTCGTTGGCGAGGAGGAACGCAGACGGGCTGCTATTTTGGGTCGAGTGTCATCGGCGTACGATTACGAAATCGATCAGTTTACCCTTTACAAGACGAGTCTGCTCAAAGACTATACGTCCGGCATCGAGACAAGGTTAAGGGAGGCAGGGCCACAGTATTCAATTACGAATTGTACGGTTGTCGGGGACAGGATTCTATGCGCGACGAGACAGTAATCTCCCGCTTCCTGCACTGAGGAGGGTAAGCGTCTCAAAGAGCGGCAATCCCTGTGCCAAGCCGGCAAACTGAGCTCGTTGAGCTATACTGAAACCCCGCAGTGATGATTCAGTGACACATCAGACTTTCAAAGCGGAATCGCCTCTCTCAGCCGATCATCGTCGCCGCGTGCGTTCTCATTTCCTGCAGACCTGTGGTATGATAAGCTTTACGGGATAGGGCATATAACCATTTTTGATATGGTTCATGTAACGAATCATTCCCGACACATGGCAGTCTGTCTGATCTGAATTGGAACGCACACGCAACGATTGCAGGTCCTCTTCTCTTCTTTTGTTCCCGAATGGGAAGAATGCTGAATCGAGGCTCGTTCGGTTCGCATCTTACCTCATTATCGTGCTCCTCATAGCGGTCGCCTATGGCGCAAGTCTGCGGAACGGCTTCGTATGGGACGACGAGACATTCATCGTCAATAACAAATACGTCTACGACATTTCGCGGTGGAAGGCCTATTTTGCATCACCTGAATCCATTTCAAACGAACCGACCATGTCCCGGATGTACAGGCCGGTGCAGACACTCTCTTTTGCACTCGACGCACTTTTGTGGGGAAAAAATGCCGGAGGGTTTCATTTCACCTCAATGGTTCTGCATGCCGCGTGCTGTGCCGCGATCGTCTTTGCCTTCCGGCTTCTCATCGGCATAAGGCCTGCCATTGTATCCGCCCTGATCTTTACCGTTCATCCTGCGCTCTCGGAGGGAGTCCTCAGCCTCTCAGCCAGGGGTAATCAGCTGTACACGCTCTTTTCTTTGCTGTCGCTCGGGTATTTTGTGAGAACAGAGCGCCCTTTCGATAAGAATCACCTCCTTTGCTTTACCGCCCTGTCGATTGCCCTTTTTTCGAAAGAACCGGCGATTGCACTTGCCGCGTTGTTGCCGCTCGTGCAAATTGGATTCAAACTACCATGGGAAATTCGGTCGAAACGTTCTCTGTTCCTCTACGTGCCGATGGTGGTGTCGGTGGTATTCTATCTCCTCGTGCGTGCTCACGTTGTCGGGGCGGCGAATGTCTCTCCCTACTGGGGCGGCTCATTTTGGTCGTCGGCGCTGATGCAGTCAAAGGTCTTTGTCGTCTATCTCTCTCTTCTCGCGTGGCCTTTCAACCTGCAGGGGAGGTACGTGATAACGTCCCCCGCCCCTTTTCCGGACTTCTCCCTAATCGGGGCACTCAGCCTGAACGTGATCTTAGTCCTTGCAGGCGTAATTGCCTATCGGGCCGGGGGCAGGGGAAGACTTTTTGCGCTGGCTACTGCGTGGTTTTATCTCTCTCTCGCTCCTGTATCCAATATCATTCCTATCCCGGGTTCCATGATGGGCGAACGATTCATCTACTTTACCTTTGCCGGCATAATACCTTTGCTGCTGGTAGCAGCTGTTGGAGGGTCTGTCATCAAAAAACGCAGGGTTGTGATTGCAATCTGCGGCATTGTCCTGCTTAGTGCCTGGATCGTTACGGATATCACGAGAACTTCTGTTTGGCGGGATAATAAGAGCTTTTTTGTGCTCGCCTCCAAACAGGTGCCTACCAGTATTGCAGTTCAGGTCAGGATGGCGCAGGAAGAAGTTGCGTCGAAGGACGTAGAGTCGGCTCTGAGACGTTTGCAGGGAATCCTCACCTCAAAATCAGTATCTCCGATCGAAAGAGATATGGCGATGGTCCACTATTGGTATGCGAGGGCGTTGCTCGAGGCCGACAGGCCGGCAGAGGCGTATAAGGAATTCAAGATCAGCACAACTCTGTTCAAGGAGACACCAAAAGAGCTTGTCTTATACCTGGCTGAGGCTGCCACTCGTTCCGGCGACTTCAGCGGCGCCCTTGTGTTGCTGGAAGAAGAACTGAGGAAAACAGGAGAAGACGACGGCCTATGGAACGGCTTAGGGAATGTCTATCTGACGACGGGGAATCTTCCCTCGGCGATTTCCTGTTATCAACAGGCATTAAGAATCAATCCCGGCAATACCAAGGCCGCAACGAATCTTCAGTTCGCCCTCGGGAAGAGGGCCTCCTGAAGGCGCTCTCGCATTGCGGTGAGATGTGCCCTTTCGTCGGTGCGTCGCCGACACGAACCCTGCGGACAGCTCCTGTATCTCTTCCTCTTACGTTACGGACAGCGGAACTGCCCAAACAGCCCACTCAACCGTTACTGAGCGCAATTTCCGTAAAAGGTCTCATCGTCCGGGTACGTTGCCGGGCCACCGGGGACGTTCGTGTTCACCGTAACCGTGCTGTCAAGAACAACTTGTATGATATCGGAGATTTCGGGCATATTGATATTCACATTCCCCGTGGTACTCCCGTCATTGTGGATAGTCACCATGGAAGACTGGTCATAGGAATACCATTTGCCAAAGCATTGCTTGAAAGCCGCACCCGACATGGCAAACAGCGTTAAATCGCCACTGCCCGTGACAGACAGAGCGTTCATACTCAAATTGTTCATCGTTGATCTCACGGGAACCGTGAAATTGGGAAAAACGAGCGTACCGTCCGCAGTTCCACTCAGATTGAAGCGGGTATCTGCAGAGCCCGGTGTAATAACGGTACCGGAGTCAGTAAATGTGATATCTGTCACATAGTTTGAAAATACTCCGGTACAGCGCAAGGAAGGGGAGGAGACAATAACAGACGAAGGACCAGAGGGAGGAAACGGAATAAGGGTCAAACTACCGGTGCAGAGCGACCACGGGATGACAGCGCAGTCTGTAACACTGCCAACACTCGAATTAGTGGCAGCGTTGTAAGTCGTCTCACCGCCTCCTCCATTCTGGCACAAGAAGGGTCCGGTGGATTTGAAGAGGAACGCGTCGTACATTATTTCTGCGATCATGTTGAATTCCGCTGCGCTGTAAATGTTCCATGTTGCTGACGCCGCTCCCCGCTGGACATCAGAAGGAGTCAGCGGCGCAATCCGGTTCGTGGAAGCGAGGTCCACGGTCCCTAACTTCGTTGCCCGATCGTAACTGACAAAGGAACTAAAAAGATGCCCGTTAACTGCCACCGACGGGATGTTCACTCCAATTGTGCTGTCCCGCCGCGAAGCGCTCGCTTCATCCGAAGGGGTTCCGCAACTCGGCGGAGAATCGAGAGCATTCAATGAGCTAACGGAAAGAACTATGCTGTTTATTGTTTGTCCCGTCCGTTGCACAAATAATGGTCCGCTGAAATCAAAAGAAGAGGCAGTATCGCCCCACTTATCCACAGGGCCGGTGACCTGGAGGCCCGTCAGATCTGCGCCCCATGTGCAGGGTGAGGCATCCGCCGTCCCCGGGAGCGCGGCAAAGATCAATACCAGTGAAAGGCAGCACAACATATATTCTTTTTTCATTTTCTTTCTCCTTCCTGAAAAATGACTGTTGTTTATTATATCATGAACGTATGACAAAAGCGGACATAAATCTCCTCCCATGAAGTACTCTGCCGCGATCTTCTCCGGTCTGCGATGAAGAAAGAAATCAGGACCAAATACCTTATTGCGTATGCAATCGCATCTATTGCGTTTCTCGTCTACCTCCCGGCGCTCCGGAATGAGTTCGTGAATTGGGATGACGGCCTCTATGTGTATGAGAATCCGCACATCCAGAGCGCAAGTATGAAGTTGGTGCAATGGGCCTTTTTTTCTTTTCATGCTGCGAACTGGCACCCCCTCACCTGGTTGTCCCACAGCATGGATTATGTTGTTTGGGGGTTGAATCCTCTGGGACATCATTTAACCAGCAATGTCCTGCATTCGCTGAACACCCTGATGGTGGTATTTCTGGTGAAGACGCTTGTGGAAATCTCCCAAAAAAAACCGGGGGATGGAGAATCTTCGGATTTTGTTCCGGATGGAAACAGGGGACTAATCGTTGGGGGTGTGAGCGGGCTGCTCTTTGGAATTCATCCCCTGCACGTTGAGTCTGTAGCATGGATCGCGGAAAGAAAGGATGTCTTATGCGCTCTGTTCTTCCTGCTCAGTCTCAGGTCCTATATTTCCTTCGTTATCGGCAGGGCAGATAACCGCTCAAGCCAGGGAGGGACAGTATCACGATTTTTGGATACACGGTATCTTTGCGCGTTAGGATGTTTTGCTCTCGCCCTGTTAAGCAAACCTATGGCGGTCACTCTCCCGCTTGTCCTCCTTATTATCGACTGGTATCCCTGCGGGAGAATCCAGTCTCCCGGGACATTGAGAGATGCCGTTGTCGAAAAAATTCCATTTTTCATGCTCAGCGTTTTGTCATCCATACTTACCATTCTTGCCCAGGGTTCAGAAAAAGCGATTGTGCCGTTTCAGGTAAAGCCGCTTACCGCAAGGATAATAATGGGTGCAGATGCCCTCACCTCGTATCTGTAGAAGATGCTTTTGCCTGTCCACTTGGTCCCCTTTTATCCCTTCCGGATGATATATCGTTCTTATCCTTAAAATATCTGTTCCACGTTTTATTGGTCGTCGCAATTACCGCAGCCTGCTTTATGGTGATAAAGAGACAGAAAGTATGGCTGGCGGTATGGAGTTATTATGTCATCACCCTGTTGCCTGTCCTGGGCATTATCCAGGTTGGAGGACAGTCAATGGCGGACAGGTATGCCTATCTGCCCAGCATCGGGCCTTTTGCTCTGTTGGGAGTGGGAGCGGCAAAAGCATTTGAAAAAGTATATAGCGCTCATCCACGGGAACGGACAATGAAATGTGCTTTCTTAATTGTGGGATGCATGGTTGTTCTTCTTCTGTCCTTCAAATCGGTCAGGCAAATAACCATCTGGAGGAATTCGATCAGTCTGTGGAGTTATGTGATCCAGAAGGAGCCTGACAAAATGACTCCGGCGTATTATAACCTCGGACTCGTCTATGGCCGAAAAGGGTTGCTTGATATCGCCATAGACAGTTTCAGCAAGGCTATTGATATCAACCCGAAATTTGATATGGCCTATAACAACCGCGGGACCGCTTACTACCTCAGAGGTCAGTATGACAAGGCATTCGATGACTTTAATGAAGCGATTAACTTAAACCCGAATAACGCCGAAGCATACATTAACCGTGGGTATGTGAATTTCAGGAGAGGGGACACCGCATTTGCTGTTTCCGATCTGGAAAGAGGGTGTTATTTGGGGAATGAGCAGGGATGCCGTGCATTGCGGGATATACGGAAATACTGAGCATGAAGGGTAATGCTGACCTCATTCGGGGACGAGATGCCGTCAGCTGTTTTGCGGGGATTGATCAAGGGGAAGATGGGGCCGCAGCCTTCCCGCTGCTGTTTCCGTAAGCTTCGTTCGGCGTTTGTATTCCTTATTCAGTCGCTCAAATATTTACATGCAGGGAAGGAAAACCGTATGATATATTACCCTTATGGATAAGGCGTCAAAGAAAAAGAGCAAGGGTGCCGAATCGGGCCCCCGATGTTCAGGACCTTCACAGAGCGTTGATGTCGGAAGGTTCTTGCAAAAGCCGCTTATTCATATTCTTCTGATAGCAGTTCTCGGTCTCCTCGCCTACTCCAACACCTTCCATAGTCCTTTCATGTGGGATGAGAAGAGGGAGATCATCGAAAACCCTGTCATCAAAGACCTCGGCAACTTCCTGTCCAACACAAAGGGATACGACTACAATCCCCGGCGTTTCATAGGCTATCTGACCTTTGCGCTGAACTATCACTTCGGGCGGCTCAACGTAACCGGCTATCACGCAGTGAATCTGGTCATCCATATCACGAATGCGCTCCTGGTCTATTTCCTCGTGGTTCTGACGTTCAGGACGCCATCGATGCGGCAATCGACAGACCCTTCTCCTCCCGCCCCTGTTTTGCTCGCCCTGGTTACAGCGCTTCTCTTTGTTGCGCATCCGTTGCAGACCCAGGCGGTAACGTATGTGGTGCAGAGGTTCGCTTCGCTCGCGACCCTGTGTTACCTTCTCTCTCTCGTCATGTACATCAAGGGGAGGCTCGGCCTGGAACACCCAGAGGTATCGGTCAGGAAAGGAGGGTTCTCTGCCCCATTCTCTGCCTTTACCTTCTTTTTCCTGTCATTGGCCTTTGCGGTTTGTGCGATGAAGACAAAGGAGATCGCCTTCACCCTTCCGCTCGTGATAGTCCTCTATGAGGTCACCTTTTTCAAATCCTCATTGAAAAAGAAACTCCTCTTCCTTCTGCCGGTCCTGCTGACCCTTATAATCGTTCCCATAAGTATTCTCCACAGTGATAAGCCCCTTGGGGAGATACTGTCCGATGTAAGCGAAAAGACGAAGGTCCAGACGGATCTCTCACGGTGGGAGTATCTCATGACCGAGATGCGGGTGATTGTGACGTATCTGAGGCTCATCTTTGTGCCGGCAAGGCAGAACCTCGATTATGATTATCCGACATACCACACATTGTTCACCCCGCCGGTTTGTCTCTCCTTTGTCTTTCTTCTGGCGGTCTTCTGCACCGCCCTATATCTTCTTTATCAAACGAGGCAAAAGGCGACAGGCAAGAGGCAATGGGCAGAGGGAAAGAGTGAAGAGAGTGTATTCGATGAGAGTCCGGCGGATAGTGCCCCTTGCCCTTTTCCTGTCGCCTCTTTGTATCGTCTCATTGCCTTTGGGATTCTCTGGTTCTTCATCACGCTGTCGGTTGAGTCGAGCGTCATTCCGATTGTTGATGTGATCTTCGAGCACCGGGTCTATCTCCCCTCGGTCGGGTTATTCCTTGCGATGACCGCAGGGGCCTTCGTTCTCGCGAACAGGCCAGGGATGGAAAAGGTTGTTATCCCTTCGCTTGTTCTGGTGACACTGGTGCTTTCAGGTATTACCTATGCGAGGAATACTGTATGGAAAGACGAGATAAGCCTTTGGCGGGATGTGGTCCTGAAAAGTTCTGACAAAGCGCGCCCCCACAATAACCTGGGCTATGCCTATTACATGAAGGGACACCTGCATGAGGCGGTAGCGGAATATCAGATTGCGTTACGGCTGGACCCCGATTTTGCCGACGCACATAATAACCTGGGAAGTGCCTATTACAGGCAGGGCCGCTTCAATGAGTCAACAGTTGAATTTGAGGCTGCAGTGAAACTCAACCCGGGAGACGTCAGGGCACATAGCAACCTTGCTGCAGCCTATGGGACAACGGGCCGTATGGACGAAGCGCTCAGGGAATTTCAGGCCGCCCTCACGCTCAATCCCGACTATGCCGATGCGTATAACAACCTGGGCAGTGTTTATTTCAGGCAAGGCCTCATTGATAAAGCACTCAAGGAATATCAGACCGCCCTGAAGCTCAACCCCGATTATGCCGATGCACACAGCAACCTGGGCGGTGTTTATTTCAGGCAGGGCCGCCTGGATGACGCGCTCAGGGAATTTCAGGCCGCCCTCACGCTCAATGCCGATCTTGCCGATGCACATAACAACCTGGGCAGTGTTTATTTCAGGCAGGGCCTCATTGATAAAGCACTCGGAGAATATCAGGCCGCCCTCGCGCTCAATCCCGATTATGCAGAAGCACATAACAATCTGGGAAGTGTTTATTCCAGGCAGGGCCACCCCGATGAGGCGCTCAGGGAATATCAGACTGCCCTCGCTCTCAAACCCGATTACATCGAAGCAGAGAATAACATCAGACGTCTTTCTCAGGCTGCCCAAAAACACAGCGCCGATGATGCTGATGCACACAACGATCGGGGGTCCGTTTATTACGGACAGGGCCTCATAGATGAGGCACTCAGGGAGTATCAGGCAGCCTTGAAGCTTAGACCTGATTACGTCGAAGCACATAACAACCTGGGCAGTGTCTATAGTAAGCTGGGCCAACCGCAGTTGGCGATCAAGGAATACCAGGCCGCACTGAAACTGAACCCTGATTTTGCCGACGCGCATAACAACCTCGGCAGGGTATACGGCAAGGGCGGCCGTCTTGATCCGGCGCTCAGGGAATATCAGGCCGCACTCAGACTCAAACCCGACCTTGCCGATGCGCACGACGGCCTCGGCAATGTCTATAGCCTGAAAGGCCGTCTGGATGAGGCTATTAAAGAATATCAAACCGCGCTAAGACTCAAACCCGATGATGCTGATGCACACAACAATCTGGGGACCGTGTATTACCGGCAGGGCCGCATGGATGACGCGCTCAGGGAATTTCAGACGGCCTTGCGGCTCAAACCCAATGACCCTGGAGCACGTGGCAACCTGGAACTTCTCTATAAGAACAGAGGAAAACAACATTAGCGGCATGGTGGGGAAGACGTGCGGCTGCACAGGGCGCTGATCCTATGAAAATCCTTGTCATCGTCCCCGCGTACAATGAAGAGGGCGCCATCACCGGCGTCGTAGAGGACCTGCGGCACAATTTTGCCGAAGGTGACATCCTCGTCGTGAACGACGGCTCTCAGGACAGGACATCGGAAACAGCGAGGGCCCTCGGGGTGAGTGTCATAGACCTCCCGTACAATCTTGGAATCGGCGGCGCCATGCAGACCGGGTTCATCTATGCCCTCGCGGGGAACTACGATGCGGCAATCCAGTTCGACGGCGACGGTCAGCACCGGGCCGATGAGGTAGAAAAGATCTTTAAGGAATTGCGGCTGAAAGGCGTCGACCTTGTTGTGGGCTCACGCTTTCTCTCCGAAGAGGGCTTTGTATCGTCCATGCAAAGGAGGATCGGTTCGAAAATCCTTTCCCTTGTCGTTTCGACGATCGTAGGGAAGAGAATCACCGACACCACATCGGGCTTCAGGGTGTACAGTAAAAAAACAATTGAATTTTTTTCCTCCCTTTACCCTGAAGACTATCCCGAGGTCGAAGCCCTTGTCCTGGCCCGCAAAAAGGGGCTGGAGGTTGAGGAGGTCCCTTCAAGGATGAATGCCCGAACGACCGGGGCGTCATCGATTACGGCGCTCAGGGCTGTCTACTATATGGTCAAGGTGCTTCTCGCAATTTCTGTTGATTTGCTCAAGAGAATCGATTAGGAGAAGAATCCGGAATGGATATCATCCAGATCATATCGGTTGCTGTCAGCGGGTCCATTTTCTTTGTGGTTTTTGAGCTGATACGGCGCAACCATCTCAAAGAACGCTACAGTCTTGTCTGGCTCGCGGCGATGCCTTTTCTTGCTATGCCTTTTCAGGGATTGCGCGGGAATGTCTGAAGAACAAAAGGGAGAAGGGGTAAAAGGATCAAGAACGACGCGCATTTTTCCTGTGCTCATCATCGCCCTTGTATCCTTCGTCGTCTATGCCAACGCCTTTTTCTGCGGCTTTATCCTTGACGACTACTCACAGGTCCTGAAGAATCCCATCATTCAGGACTTAAGGAACATACCCGAAATATTTCTCAGGAGCGCCTGGACATTCGAGGGGGCCCCTCCGACGTCGAACTATTACCGGCCCATGTTGAATCTGCTTTATATGTTCACCTATTGCCTCATCGGGCCGGAGGCATGGGGGTTCCATCTCGTGAAGCAGTGCCGGGTCGCGACAATGCTCAATCCCGGCCGCCCTGAAATCCATGAGGACCTCGGGCGTGCCCTTGCCAGAGCGGGGTTCAGGGACTTGGCGGTCGGCGAGCTCGAGGCCGCGGTCGCGCTGCGGCCGGGCGCGTCTCTTTATAACCTCCAGGGAGTGATCTATGCGCAGATGGGACAAATGGAAAAGGCGGTCCGGAATTTCCGGCGCGCCAGTGATCTCGAACCGGCGCGTGAAGACTATCGCCATAATCTTGCTGCAGCCGCAGACCTGGATAGCTCATTGCGTAATAAGGGCGGGCAGGGAACTGACTATCGCTGGGAATACGACGAAAGGTCCCTGACGAAGGAAGAGATGTTCAGTTTTGTATGGTGACAGGATCCGCTGTGTCCGACTTTCAGAGGGCCTGCGATTTAGGGGACGAGAAAGGATGCGATGTTTTACAGCTATATTTGAAATGATCAATAGACGGAACATTACATACTATCTTGCAGGCTCGGTTTCATTCATCACCTTCGCGGTCTATCTCTACGCCCTTCAGAATGAATTCGTCAACTGGGATGACGATGTGTATGTCTTTGAGAATCCCTATATCCGTTCATTCGATCCGGCATTTTTCAGGTGGGCTTTTTCCACATTCTATGCCGCTAACTGGCATCCGCTCACCTAGATAGCACACGCCCTCGATTATGCCATTTGGGGATTAAATCCCCTGGGGCATCATCTCACCAACAACATCCTCCACGCGGTCAATACCTTTGTGGTGGTATTGCTGGTGGCGAGGTTGTTGGAGGCTGTTCACGATTCATCCGCTTCGGTCCGCACACAGGCGGATTCGCCGAGGAGAACGGATCCGCCCGGGGCAGGCGATTCACGTTTCACGCTGATTGCCGCTGCTGTCACCGGCCTTCTCTTCGGCCTCCATCCCCTTCACGTGGAATCGGTGGCATGGGTTTCGGAGCGGAAAGACCTTCTCTGCGCGTTGTTTTATCTGCTGAGCATTATGGCGTATACGGGGTATGTAGGTAGGGGCGGCTCCCTGTGGCCGTCCAAAGAAGGGCAACCACGGGGGGTTGCCCCTACGCGGACATATATCCTTTCCCTCGTCTTTTTCACCCTCGCCCTGTTGAGCAAGCCGATGGCGGTTAGCCTTCCGATTGTCCTGTTGATTTTAGACTGGTATCCTTTTGACAGGATACGCTCCTACAGGACCTTCCGGACTGCACTTACCGGGAAATTGCCCTTCATCGCGCTGAGTATCATGTCATCGGCAGTCACGATACTAGCGCAAAAAGCGAGCGGCTCCATGCAGCTTATGGAAGTGCTTCCTCTGACAACGCGGACACTCGTGGCCGCCAGATCACTCATCGTATACCTTGGGAAGATGATCCTGCCTCTGCAATTGGTCCCCGGCTATCCATACCCACGGGACGTATCGCTTCTCTCTCCGGAATATCTTTTTGCGGTTCTTCTGATAATTGGAACTACGGGAATCTCTCTTGCCTTCATGAAAAGAGAGAGGTTGTGGGTATCGGTCTGGGGTTATTACGTGGTAACACTGATCCCGGTACTCGGCATTGTCCAGGTGGGAGGCCAGGCAATGGCAGACAGGTATACTTACCTGCCGAGTCTTGGTCCGTTCCTCGTGATCGGTTTGCTTGCCGCATGGATTTACGGGAATACGTTCACCCGGCGGGTTTTCACTGTCGGGCTTTTCAGCGCCGCTGCGGCCGTTTTCTTGGTTGTTTCGATGATCTATTTGACGATCAACCAGATTGGTGCATGGAAAGACAGTATAGGGTTATGGAGTTCTGTCATTGAAAAGGAACCCGCAAGAAGCTCTTTGGCATACTATCAGCGGGCCACCGCTTTTGGTAAAATGGGGCAGCTTGATAAAGCCCTCGAAGACTATAATAAGACGATTGCACTGGAGCCATATCACTATGAAGCGTATGTGAGCCGGGGGGAAGTCCTGCTCAGGAAGGGATACCTTGAGGAGGCAGCAAGGGACTTCGAGACAGCGGTTGCGATAGAGCCGTCTCATTATCAGGATTATAATAAGCTTGGTATTATTTACGGCACATCCGGGCAGCCGGTGAAGGCGATAGAATCCTTTACTAAATCCATTGCGCTCAATCCAACGAATGCCGTCGGCTATCGCAACCGCGGATATACCTATGCACAATCCGGTCGATATGACGAGGCGCGTGAAGACCTTACCAGGGCGATTGCACTAGATCAGAATAGTGCAGAAAATTACCTGCTTCGCGGAAATGTTTTTCTCAGAAAGGGGGACAGAGGGCTTGCTGTTTCGGATTTTCAGAAAGCGTGCGCCTTAGGCAGTACAGAGGGATGCGAGGTCTTAAAGCTCCACGTAGGATGATGTCGGAAACAACGGTCGGGAATATGTTATTTTAGTGTCATGGCGAGGTCTTCCAGGAAAAAGAGAAAGGCCGCAGGCGAATCAGCCGCCCGCATAAGCGGCTCGGGACCGTCGCAAAGTCCTGTCGGTACGGGTTCGCTGCAAGAAGTCCCTGCTCATAAGACCCGGGGGACCTCTCTTCTTGCGGCATCCGCTTCCTTCATCACCTTTATCGTCTATTTGTCCTCTCTCCGGGATGAATTCATTTTCAGATGGGATGATGGGCTTTACATTCTTGATAATCCCTTTATCGGTTCATTCAACGCGACCCTATTCAAGCGGGCATTTTTCAATTTCTATGCGGCCAACTGGCACCCGCTTACGTGGATTTCCCACGCACTGGATTATGCGCTCTGGGGATTGAACCCTCTCGGGCATCACCTGACGAATAATATCCTCCATGCGGTCAATACCTTTTTGGTGGTAGTGCTGGTAGCAAGGTTATTGGATACCGCCAAGGCCCTGGAGGGAAGGTTTTCCGACAAAGGAATCCTTATTGCTGCCGCAACAAGCGGCCTGCTCTTCGGTATCCATCCTCTGCATGTGGAATCAGTGGCTTGGGTTGCGGAAAGGAAGGACGTTCTCTGCGCGTTGTTTTATCTGCTGAGCATTATGGCGTATACGGGGTATGTAGGTAGGGGCGGCTCCCTGTGGCCGCCCAAAGAAGGGCAACCACGGGGGGTTGCCCCTACGCGGACATATATCCTTTCCCTTGGATTTTTCACTCTCGCCCTCTTAAGCAAGCCGATGGCGGTGAGCCTTCCAGTCGTTCTGTTGATATTAGACTGGTATCCTCTCAAAAGAATTCAGTCCATGAAATCATTTTGGTCAGAACTTATCGAAAAACTTCCTTTTCTTGCGTTGAGTCTTGTTTCGTCGGTACTGACCATCCTGGCTCAGAAAGCAGGAGGGGCCATGGCGATGACTGAGTCCGTGCCGTTGTCCACACGGCTGCTTGTGGCCGTTCAATCACTCATCTCTTACCTCTGGAAAATGCTGCTGCCCGTAAACCTGAGCCCTTATTATCCCTATCCAAAGGAAGTGTCGCTTCTATCGTGGGAATATCTTTCCGCAATCGTTCTTGGGCTCGGGATTACCGCGGCCTGCGTGGTCATCGCAAAAAAACAGAAGGTCTGGTTGTCTGCATGGGGTTATTATGTGATGACCCTGATTCCGGTGATCGGCATTGTCCAGGTGGGAGGCCAGGCAATGGCGGACAGGTATATGTATCTGCCATGCCTCGGACCGTTCCTTGTCATCGGGCTGGCCGTCGCCTGGATATACGAAAAAGGGCGCGCGGCAGAGAGGCAGTACCTCGCTCCGAAGTTCGCCGCGGCCGGCGCAGTCCTTTTCCTGTTCGTCCCCATGACATATCTGACCGTGAAACAAATAGATGTCTGGAAAAACGATATCACCCTATGGACATATGTCATTGAAAAGCAGCCTGCAGGCGTTCCTCAAGCCTATAATAACCTGGGGCTGACTTTTATCGATATGGGGCTGGTTGACAGGGCGATGGAGGAATTTGACAAGGCGCTCGCCGTTGATCCGGGTTTTTATGAGGCCTATAACAACCGGGGCAGCTCTCTTGATAAAATGGGACAACCCGACAGGGGGATCGCTGACTTTGACAAGGCAATTGCCCTGAATCCGCGTTATGCTGCGGCCTACTATAACAGGGGGATCGCATATGGCAAGATCGGTCTGCTCGATAACTCGATAGAATCTTTCGACAAGGCACTTGAGATAGATTCGAACAATGCTGAAGCGTACGTCAGCCGGGGCATCTCCTATGCCCGCATCGGCCGGCATGACAAGGCTTTGGAGGACTTTAACAAGGCGATCCTCTTAAAGCCCACTTACGCTATGGCTTATTTTAATCGAGGAAATTTTCATTCTCTTGCAGGCAATAAAGAACTTGCCGTGTCGGATTTTCAGAAGGCGTGTGATTTTGGGGAAAAGCAGGGATGTGACGCGCTGCAGGCATTCCGCCTTCGGCAATGAATCAGGCAAGATAAAAAAGCCCTGTCTCGGGCACTTCCGGCCTACCTCTCAGTGAAGAACCGCCCGGGGTGCTTCACTCACCCCGTAAACTGTCCGGGGGAGGAATACATACGGTATCACTTTTCATTTTATCTCCGGCAGCGTATCCGACTGCAGAATCTTCTTGCCGACCACTACGAGGGTGTGGTCCTTTGCGCATGCCACCCCCGGAAACACCTGGGTCTCGGACATGCGCATCGCAGACCAGGATTTCCCGTCTGTTGAGATATAGACCCGTCGATGGACTTTTAGCGACTGCTCCGGCGTATCAAGTACCCCTGTCGCTATATATCTGCCTTCGCAAAAGGCGACGCTCCTAAGATCGTTACCCGTGTTCGACACAACGGCCTTCCAGTCTGTCCCGTCGTCGGAGGTGAGTATTGTGCCGCCGTCGCCGACCGCAACGTAGCCCGCGCTGCCATAGACTATTCCTCGCAGGTGGACCAATTTGTTCTCGATCTCCAACTCCCTGTTCGTCCAATCGGCCCCATCGGGAGAGGTGAGGATCATTCCCCCCTCACCGACTGTCACATACCCTCCTTTACCATAGGCGACCCCTCTGAGACTTCCCCGTGTTTTGGCCGTCCTTTCAGTCCAGGTCGCGCCGTCGGGAGAGGTCAGGACCACCCCGCCATAACCGACTGCGGTGTATCCTCCTTCGCCATAGGTCACGGCCATGAGATTTATGCCTTTTCCGGCTGTCTTTTCGGTCCAGGCCATGCCGTCGGGAGAGGTCAGGACCACCCCGCCCGTGCCCACCAAAACATAACCTGCCTCACCGTAAACACCCGCGTACAGGTCCTTTTTGGTCATTGCCTGCTCTGCCTTCCAGACGCTCCCGTCGCCTGAGCTTAAGACAGTCCCCCTGTCACCGATCGCCATGAGGCGTTCACCCTCGCGAAACACGCCACGAAGCGCGAGGGACGATCCGGCAACAGCGGTCGACCAGCTGGAGCCGTCGGATGAAGTCAAAACAGTGTTGGCGCCTCCCACGGCTATAAGAGTGTTCTTCCCATGGGCAAGCGCATAGAGAGGAAAAGAAGTCCCCGAAGACCGGGACGACCACGTCACGCCGTCCTTGGAACTCACTATTGTTCCCTGATCGCCTGCCGCAATATAGCTGTCAGAGACATAGGTCACGCCTTTGAGCCATACGGGAAGGCCTGTTTCGTGAGCCTCCCATTTCTTGCCATTTTCCGATGTCAGGACTGAACCGCGTCCCCCTACCGCGACGAATCCGGCCTTGCCGAAGGCTAGGCCCTTGACGCTGTATGAGACATCCGACACACTTTTTACCCACTCAGAAGCATCCGTGGATGAGACTATCGTTCCGTTGTCACCGACTGC
This sequence comes from Thermodesulfovibrionales bacterium, assembly GCA_044450345.1. Lineage (GTDB taxonomy): Bacteria > Nitrospirota > Thermodesulfovibrionia > Thermodesulfovibrionales > UBA6898 > Sulfobium. Next base: position 23,409 of record JBIOIY010000036.1, read on the forward strand.
AAAGAAAGTCCCCTCAGCAAAAGTCATGTTCCGCAGACTCTCGGAAACACCCGAAGAGATTTTTGCCCATGTGATCCCGTCTGTTGATTTCAGAATAGTTCCCTTTTCGCCGGCTGCAACAAAAAAATCCTTCCCGTATGCAATGCCTTGAAGCGATCCGGCAGCGCCCGAAGATCTCGTCGTCCATGTAGCGCCGTCGGGTGAAGTGAGTATGGTGCCTTTGTCACCCACAACGACAAAGGCGTCCTTGCCAAAGGTGACTGCCCTCAGAGACTCCTTTGCGCCGCTCTGCGCCAATGTCCACTTGGAGCCGTCGGGAGAAGTCAGGATCGTGCCGCCTTCACCTACCGCGACAAAAACATCCTTGCCAAAGGTGCTCCCGAAGAATGTCAGGGGACTGCGCACATGCCAATCTTCGGAAGGCCCGGAAGTCTTCCTGGAGGGTTTCGTTGCGGAATGCATGGGCCCCTCTGCAGGGAACGCTGCAGCCAGGAAAGGGCAAAGAACTATCACACCGATCATCAATAAGGCAATTCTTAGTAACTTCAAAGCGACTTCCTCCTTTTCAACAATAACTTGCCAATTAGAAATTGTAATTCTTTAGCCTCTCTTATTTCAAGAGTACCAACCACTTCATCGAGAGGCGGAATTGTCCTCCCTGTCCTTGCCCGGAATCGGATACAATTACAGGTCATGGCGTCATTGAGGGAAGAGGCTTTCAGGGCACCATGAGAAGGCGTAAAGGCAAATCCGCAGCCACGCGGGGTGAGAATATCAACGAAGATGTGATAAAATAAACGATTAATGGTTTACAATTTCCTGCGTCCGGTGTGACAGCTGAACATTTCGAGGAGGAGAAGATGAAGAGAATAAACGTCCAATGGGGCATCGGTCTCGTGGTAGTTGCAATTGTCCTGAGCGGTCTTTCGTGCGCACACAGGAATTTAGAGAAGAAGGATACGGTGGTTACTCCGGTCGAACATGAAAAGATGATCGAACAGTACCGTAAAGGCGTCGAGGAGTCGAAAAAGATCGTAGTTGCCAGGGTGAACGGAGTTGCGATCACGCTGAACGACCTCCTGGACAGGATGAACCGGATAGCCCCAAGTTATCTTGCACACGGTCTGCCGCGTACCCCGGAAATAGATCAAAAGGTGAAGCAGGAGGCCCTCGACGTTCTTATTTTCAGGGAACTGGCGGTCCAGGAAGCGGGCAGAGAGGGGATGAAAGTCGATCCTGAAGCGGTCGAGCTTGCTATTGAAACGTTTAAGGAGGACGTGGGTTCGGAAGATGCGTACCGCGATTACCTTCGAAAGAGGGATATTACCGAAGAAACGCTAAAAAAGGAAGTCGAGAGAAATGGGCTCTTCGACATGATAGCCGCGAAAGAGATCTTACAGAAGGTAAAGGCTGAGGAGGACAGGGAAGAGGCGGTCGATCGGAGGAAGGAGGAGTGGGAGGCGGAGTTGAAGAAGAACGCCACGATAGAGATCACCCTCGACGCGGTGGAAAAGAAGATGTTAGAGGATGCGAGAAAGGGCAATAAAGAGTGAAAAGCCGGGGGAGGTCTTGGTTGAAAAAGAAGGCGAAGAGAGAGATACCCTTAGACGAAACGGAAAGGAAATTGAAGGAGGAGGCGGAAAGCGCGGGAAGGAGTATCAAGGGAGAGGACCCGGACGTAAATCGCCCTGTCATCCCGGAAAGAGCATGATCCTTAAGTCCCTCGCCAAAAACGTCAACCTGCTGAACATCACGCTGACCGTGCTGGCCGTCACATTCGCCTATCACACCGCTTTCTCTCTTCGCCACATGGACGCTAAATTCGTTTCTCCCGCTCCCCCAAAGCGGGTCGTGGGAGCTAGTAAGGCGGAACCTCCCCAGATCCAGATTCCCTCGCCCTCAGATTATACGATCATTGGAGAACAGAACCTCTTTCATCCTGAAAGGAAGATCCCCGTCGACAAACCTGCCGCAGTTCCTCTGCCAGTCCCTGAGTTTATACTTTTCGGCACGTTGATCACCGACGACGTGAGGATCGCATACATGGAAGACAAAAAGGCACCCGTGAGTTCACCCGGAAGGGGAAAAAGGCAGGTCCCCCTAAAGAAAGGGGAATCCCTGAGCGGGTTTTCCCTTCTTCAGATAGATGGCGACAGGGTGCTCATGGCGAGAGGCGATGAGAAGATATCTGTGCCGCTCAACGGTCCAAAGGTGAGAGAAGAAGCGGCAGTTGCCACGCCACAACCCCCGGCGGGCTCTCGGGCCACGCCTTTCCCCGCTCCTCAGACCCCTGCTTCTGCATCCGCTGGAGCTGCATCGCGGCCGCAGGCCATACAGTCAGCTGCGCCCGTTCAACAGCCGGCGGCGCCTGCGACACCACCCGGGACAAGGCCGCTGCTGCGTTATAGGAGACCCGCCAGTTCATACGTCAATACGCCCAGTGAGTAAAGGGTATGGTATAATTTCATCAATTATTTCTGAAGCTCAAAAAAGAGGGACAAAAAATGAAGACACTCGCAAAAGCTCTCATTTCCATCATGATATTTGCCGCTGCAACGGCGACGGTTTCTTGCAGCAGGGACAAGGCATCACCCAAAGGGGGTGCGGAACGGCCTCCCGAACAGTCAAAACTGGGTGAAGCGTACAAGAAGGGGGTTGTAGAGTCGAAAAAAAATACCGTCGCGACGGTGAACGGTGTGGAGATATCGATGTACGCCCTCGTCAGTGAAATGAATACCATTGCGCCGGAGTACGTGAAACCCGGGCAAAAGAAGGACCCTCAGGTGGATGAGAAGGTGAGAAAGAATGCGCTTGACCGTCTGATCGTTCGTGAGCTGGCTGTTCAGGAGGCGCAAAGAACAGGGATGAAGCCGTCGCCCGAAAGGCTCGCCGAAGAACTGAAGAAGCTCAAGGCCGACCTGAAGTCGGAGCAGGCATACAAGGACAAACTGGCGCAGTCTGGAATTACCGAAGATGAGCTTAAGAAACAACTCGAAAGGAGCCTTCTTGTCGAGATGATCACGGAGGCTGAGATTTTCGGGAAGGCAAACTACGAACCAGGGCAGGTGAAGAAGACCTATGAGAAGAGAAAGTCATCCTACAAAGGGCCCTCGGGGAAACCGATGAGTTTTGAGGAGGCCCGTCCCCTCATAGAGCAGGAGCTCATGACGGCGGCAGTACACAAAAGAGAGGATGCCTGGGTGGAAGAGTTGAAGAAGCGGGCCAGGATTCAGATCACGATGGGGGAATCAGCAAAGGGAATCCACAGCGTGCAGTGAAAGGGACATTGCGCAGGAGCATGGTCTCTTAATGGGTAAATCTTCAAGGGTGAAAAACACGGTTGATGTTGCCAGGGAGGTCTTGATCGATCGAAGCAGTTCAGAAGGTTCGGAACCCCTTGATACCAGAGGGATGTTGCGAAAACGACTTGTTCATATTGTCCTGATAGCAGCTGTTGGGTTCCTCGCCTATTCCAATACTTTCTACAGTCCGTTCCAGTTTGATGACAGGTCTCAGATTATTGACAATCCTGTCATTAAAGATCTGAAGAACTTCACTTCAGACAGAAGGGGCTATGACTATAACCCCCGGCGCTTCATCGGCTATCTTTCCCTTGCCCTGAACTATCGCCTCGGAGGGTTGGATGTTATCGGCTACCACATTGTGAACCTTCTCATCCATATCGGCAATGCGTTTCTCGTCTACTTGTTTGTACTTCTGACTTTCAGGACACCGTCGATGCGGCAATCCGCCGATTCCTCCCCTCCTGCTCCTGTTTTGATCGCCCTTTTTTCGGCGCTTCTCTTCGTTTCACACCCCTTACAGACCCAGGCGGTGACGTATGTCATTCAGCGGCTCGCTTCCCTTGCGACGTTCTTTTATCTCCTCTCCCTGGTCATGTACATAAAGGGAAGGCTGGCAATCGAGAAACAGGATGACACCGGGGGCAGATTGTTTTCCGGTCCCTCCCTGCTTTTTTATCTTGTCTCTCTTATTGCTACTGTGTGTGCGATGAAGACGAAAGAGATGGCCTTTACCCTTCCGCTCGTGATAGTCCTCTATGAGGTTATCTTTTTCAAATCCCCGCTAAAGAAGATGCTTCTTTTCCTTCTGCCGATCATACTGACTCTGATAGTCGTTCCCCTCAGTATTCTTCACAGTGATAGACCTCTCGGAGAAATATTGTCGGATGTGAGCGAAATGACGAAGGTCCAGACTCAGATGTCACGATGGGAATATCTCGTGACCGAGATGAGGGTGATCGTCACCTATATGCGGCTCATCTTTCTGCCGATAAACCAGAACATCGATTACGACTACCCGGTATACCATTCCCTGTTGACGCCCCCGGTCTTTCTCTCTTTTCTCTTTCTCCTGTCGATCTTTGGACTCGGGGTATATCTTCTTTTACGGGGGATGAAGAACAATCCCCCCTCATCTGCCGCCCATTACCGTCCTATCGGTTTCGGGATTCTCTGGTTTTTCATAACCGTGTCTGTCGAGTCGAGCATCATTCCGATTGTGGATGTGATATTTGAGCACCGGCTCTATCTTCCCCTGGTAGGAGCACTCACGGGAATAACGACAGGGGTATTGATCGCCGCAAAGAGGCTGAAGATCGAAAAGATTGTCATACCGGTGCTTGTTCTGATAACACTCATCCTCTCAGGCCTCACCTATGCGAGGAATACTCTATGGAAAGACGAGATGAGCTTGTGGCAGGACGCAGTAGAGAAGAGTCCGAACAAGGGCCGTCCTCATAATGGTCTTGGTGCTGCATACGCATCTAATAGTCAACTCGATATGGCTATAGCGGAATACCAAACAGCATTACGGTTGAAGCCTGATTTCGTAGAAGCTCGTTTTAACCTTGCATTTGCTTACCTAAAAAAGGGCAATGCGGATATAGCGCGGAGAGAAGTTGATTTGATTCTCAATGTAAAACCTGATCTCTATGAAGCACGCCAGCTTCTCAAGGACATCATTTCAAGACAGCACTAAGGTGCATCATTGCAAGGTTCAGAGGCCGGCAGGCCCAAATCGGACTGCCGGCCTCTTCCGTAAAGGTTAAGGGGTCGCCGTGAAGTTAACCGTCAGATTCGTCCCTGCGATAGAGACGGTCACCGGATTCTGGTTTCCCCCTGTGAGCGGGTCACCGTCAAAGGTAAATCCGGACCTGTTTGCCGTGACCGTGTATGTGCCGCAACCCTGGGGAGCGAAACTGTAGTTGCCGTTTGCATCCGTGGTCGCTACCCCCTGCGTTGACACACCCTTCTTCAATATCATCGTGACACCGGAAAGAGGTCCTGCCGGATGCGTGACCTGGCCGCTTATTGTGTAGGTTGCGGGGACCTTCACTCCCGTAATGTTATGCGAAGCAATAGCCCCTGCATTGTCTGTCACGGTATGCAGTATTGTAAAGATACTTGCCGTGGCATAGGTTTTTGTAAAAACGCTGTTTGAGGGTGAAGTGCTAAGGAAGACACTCCTTGGTGTAGAGGAACTATCCCCCCAACTGATCGTTACATTTCCATTCCCTGAGTGGCCGCACGTGTTGTAATCGGAGTCTGTTGAAAGGTCAGTCAGCGTCACCGTGCTGCAGGAAATGGATATTGACTCATTTATTGCGGGCGGTTGATTTACTGCCTGGGGAGTTATGCTCGCCATCTGGGAATAAGGGTGGTTGTTTGCGTCTCTCCCGCTCAATGTCACCGTGTAAGGCCCTGCAGACTGATAAAGGTGATCGACAGAACATACCTGAGATGAGGTGTTGTCACCCAGATCCCAGGAACAACTGTACGGAGCGGTGCCTCCTGAATAAGAGGTCGAGAGCAATGTCTCAAAGCAGACCGGACCGCTGTTTTGCGTGATGGTAGCCAATATGCTCACTTTGCCCCAGTAAAGATCGGTACCGCCATGGCAGGATATGGTGAAACACTTTCCACCGCCCGAATCATAGGCATAGGTGAAGCTGACGGGCTGGCCCAGATAGGTTGCCGCAGGGTCGGGCGCAACATTATAGATCCCGTTGTGATGGTTCGCTTCATTGGTGATGGTCACCCCGTCGGTTGTAGTGGGATAATGGCAGAAGTTACATGGCTGCCTGTGGTTGTCTCCCGGGTTCTGACCAACCAAATGGCTGTTTGACTTCGGCTGGTCCTGCGGATAGGAAGGCGGGTACCCATGGCAGGAAGTGCACGCGAGAGGACCTGAGGCTGTCCACTGGGGAGAGGAGTTCGCTGCGACAGGCCTCTGGTCATTAAGCGGAGGAACGCCGGAAGCATTAATGTTCTGAGTTCCTCCTGTCCCGTTGCTGTGACAGTAGGTAGTCGAGCAGGTCATGGAACCGCCCGTGGTGATGAGCGTTCCGTTCGTACCTTCATAAGTCCATGGCGAGTTAAGGCTTACGCTGCCGTCGTACACCGTACCTGCGCCAACGGTGCCGTTTATATTAAAGCCGATCTGGAGCATGTTGTTGCCGCAGAGAGGAGTGAAAGGCATGCCGTTGAAATGGCAGACATAGCAGATGGAGATCTGCGCACGATTGAACGTTCCGTTAGTGTGTGCCAAGTGTGCTCCCGACGTGAAACCGACTCCTGCAAGACCGTTTGGGCCGCCGACCGTACTCACGATAGGCGGATTGCCATGACACTGGTTGCAACCGCACTGGCTGTCATCAGCATACACATACGAAGACAACACCAGCAAACAAATGATTGATAAGATAATAATTACGCCTTCTCGCCCGCCCCTTTTCCTCTTCATTGCAGCCCTCCTGAACATAAAAAAATTTGTCAACAGACCGTTCCTTGACCTGTTTTCCTTTGCAGGATATGAACGTCTTCTCCCCACCTGGAAATGTCCTCTAAAACCCGGAAGCCCTGCCCGCCAAACAATGGTACCGTGAATTTTCCGGATAAGAATTCCCGTATTTATCGCCTGTCGAGAGTGATCATATAAGTATAGGTCATTAATTGTCTGATTGCAAGCCTGCTCTAATCTGAGGGTTTCGAGAAATAGCATTTTTGGAAGCGGTGGTGGCAGGGGATACCGCGTCGCCGGATCAGGAAGATACCGATTTCTCATTTTAAACCTCTTTTATCTCGCTGAGACGCCTGTCCGCGCCTCAATTTGCCGTAACAGGAAACACCACTCCCTTAAAGCGCCTGATTCCTCAATGAACCATTCGTTCAAGCAGCCCGTTTTATCAGGGACCTCATGTCTTTCTCCTGGTTTCTTTTTATCCTCGCCAGCGCCATCGACAGCATCACTAACAGCGCCAGGCCAACCCTCAGTGTCATCTTTGCCTTGCCCCTGATAAAGTGATGCTCAAAACCAAAGGATAGATCTATCCGGCTGTTTACCCTCTCAACTGCTGTCCTGCCGTTATATATCCTCTTCCACTTGTAACTGCTTCGCGCTATCGGCACAAATATCCGTCTGTCGGTTTCAAGCGGTATCCTCACTGTTTTGCCTTTTGTCTCGCCGGAGCACTCAGCATATCCTTTGCACTCTATTCCGTAGGCCGCTGCCGGACATTTGTATTTCAATGTCTTTCTGCCCTTCTCAAATCCGTAAAACGCCATCTCGTATCGTTCATTGCTTGAGGGACAATGACAGTACACCGTTCCACGGTAATCGTACACAACATTATCTGTTGTGTCAGCGACGAGAGCCTTTGTCTGCTCTCCGTCCTTCCAATTGTTCCGTATGTCTATTACCGGCTTTATCCCGTGTTCATCATAGAGAACTTCATTGTGGGGGCCGCTGTCATATGCCTTATCTCCTGCAAGTGTCTCTATCGTCTCGAAATGCCTCTGCTTTGCATCCTTTACCATCGGCACCATCTCTTCAATGTCCGGTCTCGACGCCTTGGTTATTCCGTATCCAACGGGTAACTCATAAGTGGTGTCTACAAGAAGATGCAGCTTATACCCAAACCACGATACGACTTTCTCCCAAAGGCTTCCGTCTTTCCTTTTCCCCTTGTATGTCTTTCTCCCCCAATCGGCTTGCCGGTCAGAACTCTCTTGAGAATCCTTTTTCCCTTTCGCATAGCTCTCTATCGCCTTGCTGTCTATCGCCAGATACTTTCCCAAATCAGGCAGATATCTCTTCAATTCCTCTATGAGCCCATCAAACATCCCGTCAATCATTTCTTGCTTGTTCATCAGTTTCTTCAGCATCAAGCAGTAGGCATCCTTCGAGGGCACTGCCCATTCCCCCAGCGCAGCGTCAAATCCACAGGCCTCCCGCAATTCGCCGTTTCTTAACAGCTCCCGCCGCAGCGACTCTATCGATATATGCTGATATACGATCCCGGCAAGTATACTGTTCCACACCCCACGTATCGGATAATCATCGCGGCGGCCTTTTCGCTCCGCCTCCAATGCCTTCATAAGTCCATCATCGGGTATCGCCTCTATCACCATCTTCAGCCTCTCCAACTCCCCGCTTGCCTCTACGTCCTTCCAACTGAATATCTTTTGCTGTATAATCTTTGCCAAGGGCGCGGCTCCTTTCTTGTTTGTTTTGTCTGATAACCTAACTTCGCAAGAAATGTGCCCCGCGCCTGATTATTTTTCTTGGGGTGATTTTTAGAATTTCTCTATCTCTTCCAGCTCCAACTAAGGTTTTACACGCACATATTGGGGTAATCTCTTTTCTCTATATCTCGTAAAACCGCTCATATCAATCTGTTGGCCATTTCTCGAAACCCTCGAAAAGTCTAATACCTGGAGATCAGATCTGGTTGTTTTATAAGCTTTTTCTGTTTGTATCGCAGACATGCGGGAGGACTGTCTGGGTATTTCGGAGGCAATGCGGACAGTGATTTAGACGGATTGCGGACACCAAATCCGAAACATTGCGGACAAGGGCAATCCCAGCGAGAGTTCACCAAGTGCGGCGAGGGGACAAACCGAAACCATTAACAAGACAGAACTCCACGTTTCCCCCCTACAATAACCCATCCCTTTATTTGGGACACCGACTGATATGTATTAAACCTGTCAAGTGAGTGTTTTCTTTCTTGCCTCTTATATCCCCTCCTTTGAGAATGTGTACCTCGGACAGAACAGCAGTAATGAACGACGGTAGATCACTCTGATATACGCGGGTTGGGTACCGCATGACTTATCTTCGTCGTGGAGCTGCCTCTGTCTAACCGCGAGGGTCATCCTGTCTGCAGGCGCCTCATAGTCGGTACGAGGGTTCTCCCAACCGACTGCTGTCCTGCCCGAAGTCCACATTGTCCCAATCAATAACGTTGTCTGAAGAGGCGGAGAAACGCTCCTACCTTTTCGGAGCTCCACAAGACAACACCGATAGTTTTCTGCTCTGATCAAATCTTCTTATCCTTATGCAGCAGCGCAAACATAGGGTTTCCCCATTACCTCGCAGCCTATTGCCCAGACAAAGCCGCTCAATTCACGTGCTACGGCAGTACATGCTTCGACAGGACGCTTTCCCTTATTGACCAGATACCAATACCTCTTGCACAGCCGTTTTTGCGCTTTCCATGCTATCGCCTGCACCGTTTCGCTGGTCTTCTCAGCACGGCGCTGAATTTGAGCTGTTTTACGGGCCGGTGAACGATAACACCACGAAGCCTCTATGAGTACACGTCTCACATGTCCATTACCTGTCTTGGTAATCCCCCCTCGTTGCTGGCGATTCCCACTTGAATGCTCACTCGGAACTAATCCCAGATGAGCCATGATCTGACGAGCAGAGGCGAAACGACTGATATCGCCCAGTTCAGCTACCACCGTCATCGCGGTAATGAGCTCTACTCCCCGAAGGGCCATGAGA
>JBIOIY010000037.1:0-31671 GCA_044450345.1 Thermodesulfovibrionales bacterium
TGGTGAAGGCACAACATTTTTTGTCTATCTTCCTGCATTAGAGGCTTTGGAAACATTGGCAGTGACTGTTCCTGCAGACGTCCGGGCTCTCAGAAAAGGCAGGATTCTCCTGATGGACGACGAGGATATTGTCAGGAATATTGCCGGGGTCATGATCAGATCGCTTGGTCACGAAGTGGAACTGGTTGAAAACGGCAAAGACGCGATCGACAAATATCGTGAGTCAATGAGATCGGGCAGACAGTTCGACATCGTCATCATGGATCTCACGATTCGCGGGGGCATGGGCGGTGAAGAGGCGATAAAAGTACTTCTTGAGATTGATCCCGACATCAAGGCAATTGTATCAAGCGGATATACCGAGAGTTCTGCCATCTCTGAATATGGAGCATTAGGATTCAAGGCATGTCTCACAAAGCCTTATGATATCGTTTCGTTGAATGGTACGTTGAATAGTCTGCTGGATTAATTTTCTCTGCCATTCGCTGTTGTAGCCGGCCTTCTACCGGTATATACTTAAGAAATGGGCATAGCATGGAACAGGTAAAGACCTTTAAGGCAAGAAACGGGCAGGAGATCACTCTCAGGCCGGCTGAGACTGATGATTCCTGCGCAATCGTGAGTACAGTGCGGTCCACCGCGCTTGAACGCAGTTATGTCCTCATGGAGCATTATGGCAGGAATATCGAGTCTGAGAAAGAGTATATCAGCGGTCTGGACCGGGGCAAAAACCTGCTTATGGTCGCGGTCGCCGAAGCCGATGTGGTAGGCTGTCTGGCAGGGATCCAGGCGGACGCCGGTCGATGGGAATCGACGGCCCACATCCTCCATCTCGGACTCCATATTAAAGAGGCCTACCGGGGGCTGGGCATCGGATCGGAGATGCTTGCCTATGCGGAGGCATGGGCGGTGCAGCGGGGCTTCAAGAAATTGGAGGCGAGCATCTTTACCGGGAACAAGCGTTCTCTTCACCTCTTTAACCGGGCCGGCTTCACGGAGGAAGGGGTAAGAAAGGTCCGGATCAGAGTGGGCAATGATTACCTCGATGAGGTGCTGGTCGGCAAAATACTGCCGTAGCCAAATAGGGGATCATCCTGATGTCACCAAACTCTTTAGAAAAGCATATGGCAGCTCCCTCCCTTCGACAAGATGATTACCCTTAACGAGGACTTCTACAAAAAAATCCTTGATAGTCTTTACGACGGGGTGTATTTCGTCGATCTGCACAGAAAGATCACCTATTGGAACAAGAGCGCTGAATCTCTCACCGGATACAAGAGTTCAGACATTATAGGCAAGCATTGCTGGGACAATATCCTTGTACACGTCGATTTGGACGGGCAAAACCTATGTCAAGGACCGTGCCCGCTCGTTAGATCGATGAAGGAAGACGCAATGCTGGAACAGGAAGTGTACCTAAAGCACAAAGATGGACACAGGGTCCCCGTTCTGCTCCGTGCAAGTCCGATTAAAAATGGAAAAGGGCACATAATCGGGGCCGTAGAAATATTTAGCGATAATTCCCCTCGAATTAACCTTGAAAATAAAGTCGAGGAATTGCAAAAGTTGGCCCTGCTCGATCAGCTCACCGGGTTGGGGAACAGGAGATATGCGGAATTAGCCGTACATACAAAATTGGACGAAATGCGCAGGTATGATTGGGATTTCGGCGTACTTTTTATAGATGTCGATAATTTTAAGAAGATCAATGACACCCATGGTCATGAGACCGGCGATAAGGTCTTGCAAATGGTGGCCAAGACACTATATAACGGGGTCAGGTCGTCTGACATAATAAGCAGATGGGGCGGCGAAGAATTTGTTGCATTCATTCCTCATGTGGATAAACAGACATTTTGCGCATTAGCCGACAAACTCCGCATACTTGTCGAGCAATCGGGCCTTTTTGCCGGACAAGGATTAGTCAATGTCACCGTCTCCATCGGAGGCACAATCTCAAAAAAAAGCGACACCGCTGAAGAATTGATCGACAGGGCGGACCAACTGATGTATAAAGGCAAACTATCCGGACGCAATTGCGTGGTAGTGGATTAGCAACTAAGTCCTCACCTCCTTACGCTTTAGCTATTTCAATCTAACCGTCCGCCGCAGGGCGGGATTCTCCCCGCCCTCACGCACGTTTATTTCTGTTTGCTCCTGTAGTCCTCAATCGCCTTTTTCAGCGCATCAGCGCCGAGGTTCGAGCAGTGCATCTTCTGGGGAGGAAGCCCGCCGAGCTCCGCCGCGACCGCCTCTTTCGATATCGCGAGCGCCTCATCGAGGGTCTTTCCCTTCACCATCTCGGTCACCATGCTGCTGACCGCGATCGCCGCGCCGCAGCCGAAGGTCTTGAATTTCGCGTCCACGATCTTACCGTCCCTTACCTTGATAAAGATCTTCATCGCGTCGCCGCAGGTCGGGTTGCCTTCGATGCCTACGCCGTCGGCGTCCGCCATATCACCCACGTTCCGAGGGTTCGTAAAATGGTCCATTACTCTTTCACTGTACATTGTTCTCCACCTTCCTCTCTGTCTCCCCAACCCTGCGCAAAAGGGGAGATCTCTCTCAGTCTTTTGATTACCGCCGGAAATTCATTCACCACATAATCAATGTCTTCGCCCGTGTTGCCCATTCCGAGAGTAAATACTATCGAGCCCTGCGCAAGGCTCGACGAGATACCCATCGAAAGCAGGACCGGCGACGCCTTCAATGCCTTTGAAGAACAGGCCGAACCACTCGCCGAAAAAATGCCCTTTGCAGCAAGGAGGAGAAGCATCGCCTCCCCCTCTATATACTCAACACAGAAGCTCGCATGGCCGGGAAGCCTCTTCTCCCTGTCGCCTGTAAGATATACCCTGTCCACCCCCGACATCGTATCGATTATTCGGTCCCTCAACGGCCTTACGTATTCCATTCTCTTTTTCAATTCCGCCCTGGCAATTTCAGCCGCCTTTCCCATGCCGACGATGGCAGGGACGTTCTCAGTGCCCGCCCTTCTCCCCGACTCCTGGATACCGCCGTAGATCAGCGGGACGATGCGCATCCCCTGTTTCACATAAAGGGCGGCCGCGCCCTTCGGTCCGTAGAACTGATGGGCCGCCATGCTAAGGAGGTCTACCCCGAGATCTTTGACATCAACGGGGATGTTCCCGGTGGTGGCAACCGCGTCGGTATGCACCACGATATTCTTCTCTTTTGCGACCTTCACGATCTCCTTGATAGGCTCTATCGTGCCGACTTCGCTGCTGGCGTGTGTCACGGATATCAATACGGTTTCCTTCGTGATCGCTTTCTTTACCGTCTCGGGGTCGACGAAACCCTTTTTGTCCACCGGGAGATAGGTAACGACGAAACCGCTTTTCTCTAAAAAGCGGGCCGAGTTAAGGACCGAATGGTGCTCCATCCTGGAGACAAGGACGTGTTTGCCCTCGTTCTGCTTCGCAAGGGCTATCCCCCGAAGGGCGAAGTTGTTCGCCTCGGCCCCGCTCGCCGTGAAAATTACTTCCGCAGGCTTCGCATTGATGAGGCCGGCGACCTTTTCCCTGGCATCTTCTATCGCCGTCTTGGCCCTCATCCCGTATTCATAGACGCTGAGGGGGTTGCCGAACTCCTCCCTGAAATAGGGCAGCATCGCGTCGAACACTTCCGGAAGAAGTGGGTTCGTCGCGACATGGTCGAGATATATCTTCTTCATAATCACCTCGCATGCTTCTTTATATAAAATTTGAAAAAATCAGCGGACTCCTCCATACCGAGAAACTCGTTGCCCGTCTTATCGCACCAGGCAGGGATATCTTCGAGCGCCCCGTCGTAGTCGGTCATGATCTCAAGTATCTGCCCCTGGTCGAGCTCCCTTATCTGTTCCTCCAGCTTCAGAAGGTGCATCGGACACATCATATAGACGATGTCTGTCGTTACATCGGGTTTTACGTTCTCTACAAATTTCATCTCGCCAGACTGTGCGCCGCGCCCTTCCCGGTTTTTTTCCTTCCAATGTTGCCCTGTAAATCTATCTGCTGGCTGCCTTTTAAAAGGTCCCTCAGCGTCATCTTGTCGAGAAAAGCCTCGATGTTCTCTCCGAGGGACTTCCAGAGAAGATGGGTCACACAGCCCTCGACCCTCATACACCCCTCCTTGGGATCAAGGCACGACGTAATCGCCACAGGCCCTTCGAGTTCCCTTAAGATTGCCCCTATGCTTATGCTGTCGGGGTCCTTACTCAGCACATAGCCGCCTCCGGGACCTTTAACGCTGTTGATGATTCCGGCTTTGCGCAGTGTGTTGAGTATCTGTTCGAGATATGCAACCGACACGTCCTGCCTCTCCGATATCTCCTTGATCGTTATCGGACCGCAGCTATATCCCCTGGCGATCTCATACATCGCCCGCACTCCGTACTGGCCTTTCGTGGACAACCTCAACATATATCTAAATTAAAATACTCTAGTAAATCTGTCAAGTATTATTTCATTGACCTTTTTTGGCCGGCCCGCCATGCGGTGCATAAACAAGGGCCGTTGACTGCTACGAAGTATATGAGTGGGAGAAAAAATAGCGGGATACAGGCTTGTCCGGTGCCGGACCGCTAGCCCCGTAACGCCACAGCAACCTTCTCGCCGACGGCTATATGGTGTTCATCGGCGGCATTTCCCCTGCATATGAAGAATTCAAGAAGACCCGAGCTGTTCACGACGGAGCATAGATTCCCTCCTTCTCCTTCCGCATAAAAACTCCTTAGGGGGATTTCCCCACCCCTGAATATGACTTTGCACTGCCGCCCTTTTCCCGCGCCGCATGCCTTATCCATATCGGACTTTGTTATGTTCGTAATGGCATTGCCGAACCTGTCAACAAGAATGACCTCGCCCCGTAATTCACCTTCGGGAGTCAACTGCGGCAGAGGCAATGCAATCTTTTCGTAATCGGTAATGAGGTCGCCGAATTTTTCCATGCCGACCCCCCTCGAAAACCATCCTGCGACAGGTGCAAAGACGTCGCGGCCCTGAAATGTGGCGCTTTCCTTACTGAGGAAATAGTGCTCCGCGGTGACATGCACCACATCGAGTGTTTCATGCTCCATCTTGTAGATAAAGGAAAAAACTCCGTTGTCGGGACCCAAAAAATAATGATGGTCCGACATTATAAGGACCGGTCTCCTATGGGACCCCACGCCGGGATCTACAACCACGACATGGAGCGTTTCATCCGGGAAGTAGCGGAAATTCATTCCTATCGTGTATGCGGCCTCCTGAATGTCCTGCGGTCTGATCCCGTGAGTGATGTCGATGATTTCGGCCCCGGGATTGATTTTGAGGATCACACCCTTCATAACGCCGACGAAAGGGCTGTCGCAGCCGAAGTCCGTGGTGAGGGTTATGATAGGCCTATCGGGCATGGACAGTTCCAGTTAAAGAACCGATATCCTCTATGCCTTCCTTTTCCATATAATCGATTATACCATCTACGATCCCGATCGTCGCGCCCGGGTCCACAAAATTCGCGGTGCCGACTGCAATCGCAGAGGCGCCGGCTATGATAAATTCTATCGCGTCATCGGAGCCCATGATACCGCCCATGCCGATAATCGGGACCTCCACAGCATTGAACACTTCGTATACCATCCTCACCGCCACGGGTTTGATTGCCGGTCCGGAAAGACCGCCCGTGACATTCGCAAGCATCGGCCTCCTCGTCCTTATGTCGATCGCCATCCCCGTAAGCGTATTTATCAGAGACAACGCGTCCGCGCCCGCCTCCACCGCCGCGCGAGCCATTACCGAAATGTCGGTCACATTGGGGGAAAGTTTGACGATAAGAGGAAGTGTGGTCCTTTTTCTGACCGCACTCACCACCTCGAATGTAACCTTCGGGTCCGTACCGAAGATGCACCAGCCGGCCTGTTTGTTGGGACATGATATGTTCATCTCAAGGCCATGGACGCCTTCAGCGGCACAGAGCATCTCGGCGGCAATCACGTATTCGTCCACCGAATCCCCGAAGAAATTTACGATGACGGAAGTATCGTATGTTCTCAGGAAAGGCAGCTTCTCTTTTATAAACCTGTCGATGCCGATATTCTGAAGGCCTATGGCATTAAGCATTCCCGCTGCAGTCTCGACCACGCGTGGAGGGGGGTTGCCTTCTTTTGGCTTGGGAGAAAGACCCTTTACGACCACAGCCCCGAGCCTGCCGAGGTCGATAAACTCCGCATATTCCTCGCCGTAGCCGAACGTACCCGATGCGGTCATGACCGGGTTCTTAAGCCTCAATTTGCCGATGTTTACTTCAAGGTTCATACCTCTATCCTCTAACTAAGAAGTCCTTGGCAAAACACTGCATTTTGTCATTCCCGCTTGTCGGGAATCCTTCCCCAAGAAAGATCCCGGACAAGCCGGGATGACGGACTGAAGTCCCGTGAAACCTGAACTTGAATGAGCAAAAATGTCTTGTCCGCTGCTTCTCACCACACAATCTCCTTTGCGTCAAACACCGGCCCTTCCTTGCATACCCTTTTATAACCAGACCTTGTCTTTACCACACATCCCAGACACGCCCCGATCCCGCACGCCATATGCTCTTCGAGTGAAACGTATGCCTTTATGCCGTTTGCCATTGCGGTCTTTGAGATCTCTCCGAGCATGACATTAGGACCGCAGGCATAAATGACAGGTCGATGCAGGGCGTCACGTTTCCTGATGAAATCAGACAGGACATCCACCACCGTACCTCTTACGCCGCATGAACCGTCATCGGTGCATACGACCAGTTCCCTGTAAAACGATTCAAGGGCATCCGTCATAAAAAGCTCTTGCTCGGCGCGTGCGCCGTAAAAGACGAAGGCCTTTTTCGAAAGTTTTTCGACGAGGGAGAAAACCGATGCGATCCCGATACCTCCGGCGATCACGAGGGGGCTCTCCGAATCAGACGGCAGGGGATAGCCGTTTCCGAGAGGACCCATTACATGAAGCACCGTACCTTCCTTTAAATCTTTCAGGATGGAAGTTCCCTTCCCCTTTATCCTGTAGAGCATCTGAAAACCGTCCTGCGTGCGTCTGAAAAGGCTGAAGGCCCTCTTTAAGAGAGGGTCAAACCCCTTGCTCACCTCAAGCATATAGAACTGTCCGGGGAGGGGTTCCGTCATCGCATCGAGGTTGGCGAGGGAGAGGATGTTATGGTTTTGGGTTACAGGCCGGTTCGATCGTATCTCTGCCCTGAAGTATCTACTCAAAATTGATCTCTAGTATCTCGTACTCTATCGTCCGCGCGGGCGCCTTGATGATCGCGGTGTCGCCGACGTCTTTGCCGATGAGCGCCTTTCCCACAGGGGAACTCAGGGATATTTTGCCCTGCTTCACATCAGCCTCCTCGGTGCCGACGAGATAAAAGACGTACTCTTCGTCAGCCTCGACATCCAGGACCTTCACCTTCGCCCCGAAGGCGACCTTCGTCTGCTTTATCTTCGAAGGGTCGATGACGTCCGCGAGTGCGATCTTCGCCTTAAGCTCCTGTATCCTCCCCTGGATAAAACCCTGCTGATCCTTGGCCGCATGATATTCGGCGTTCTCGGAGAGGTCGCCGTGTGCGCGCGCCTCCGCTATCGCCTGTATGTTCTTCGGCCTGTCGACCTTCATGAGCCTCTCGAGCTCCTCCTGCAGTTTCTTAAACCCGGCAGGTGTAAGCGGTACCCTCTGCATTCTTACTCCTTATATTTATTTATGCACGAAGCCCACCTTGTTAGAAAATCTCGGTCTTCTGACAGGGTAAAGTAATGTAACACGCCGGAGGATTTTTTTCAAAGAAGACGAACTTGCTTAACAGTTGCCGGATGTCATTCGAGAGGAACATTTTCTGCGACGCGGAAATCTTAGAGTATCGCCGCCGCCAGCGCTGTGGTCAGAATCTTTCGCGAAAGGGCAAACACCTAACCTGTCTTTCAGCCCCCGTTTATTTCTGGTCTCAGTTCTGAACTTTTTCTTGATATCAGCCATCGGTTAGGATAACATGATCAATATGAAACCCGAAGACCGCAACAGTAGAGAAAAATAAAGCGGGTACAGTCAACAGGAATTAGCCGACATATCAGGAGTAGCCAATGTTTGTATTTCACGATGGGAAAATGGAGCAAGGGAATTACCTTTTTCCCTGCATTTTGCCCTAAGCTGCATGACGAAGAAAGACAATGAATTTAAACAAAGAGGAATCAGGGAAGAAAGGAGGCTGAAAGGATGAAGTTACAAGGATTTTTGTGGTCTACGGTGGGAAGTCCGTCGCAGGAAATGGAGGTGAGTAGTTGCATCTTTAATAACAACAGCTTGTCGTTAGAGTATTATGATAGTGGCGACCAGTACCGTCTTGAGATCTCATCAAAAGACGGCATTGTTTTCGAAGGAAAATATGAGGGACCGAGTGAACCCGGGAAGGTATTGCTGAGATATTATCAGAACAAAAAGGGGACTGCTCACTTGTTTTACGGAGAGTGGTCTTCAGATACTGAAAAAGGGGCTTATTTTTTTGAACTTTTCGACAAAAGCAATGGATAATTAACCCCAAAGAGAAAGAAAGGTGAAAGTTAAATGGGCATGCTCTATTTAAGGGGTAAAACATGGTGGGTACAATATTACCGCAATGGCATGTAGGGGATATTCAAGAATGCGCCATTTACGATTAGGCCAAGGTTCGTTCCCGTTGCTTTTGCGGACTGGGAGGTGAAAGTAACGCGGGGCCTCACCTCGGAGAATATTTCTTCCAGCCAACTCAATAATATCAACAAGGAAGTTTTAATTGACCTGATAATGATAATTTGATATCCTGTGAGCAAAAGGGGAATAAATGCATGGAGGATCATCTCTGAAGCAAAAAAAGGCTTTAAGCAGCGGTCTGAATTTTGCTCTCATGTTAAACGCTTTGCAAAAATCTATCGATCAATAACCGAAGGCGTTTCCTGTTCATTCAGGAGACGCCTTCTTTAATTGAAAGTGGGGATAAGAAGACGCTTTGATTTTCAACTGTAGAGGCGGGTCTTGTTGCAAAAGCAATGTGGCCGGTCTATTGAAGGAGAGATTTTTTGTCCCCAGGCAGGAGGATGGGTTCTAATGAAGCGTATGAATAGACACACGCCGATAGCCAAGATCATGCGCCCGCGATTGGCCGGGGTCCTGCCCCGCGCGAGACTGTTCGGCCTGCTGGACAGGGGATGCCGTTCCCCCGTCGTCTGGGTAAACGGGCCGGCGGGTTCGGGCAAAACCACGCTCGTCGCGAGCTGGCTCGATGCAAAGAAAATTCCCTGCCTGTGGTACCATCTCGACGAGGGCGACAGCGACATCGCCACGTTCTTCTACTATCTCGGCCTCGCGGCAAGGCGCGCTGCTCCCCGCTACAAGACACCGCTCCCCCTTCTCACCATGGAATACCTGCGGGGCGTACCGACATTCACGAAACGGTACTTCGAGAACCTCTGCTCCCGGTTGAGGCCCCCGCACGTGATCGTTCTTGACAACTACCATCACCTGGCGGATAATTCGCCCTTTCATGACATGCTCCGCGACGCCCTTGACGTCATCCCAGAGGGGATCACTGTGATCATCAACAGTCGCAGCACGCCGCCGCCGTCCCTGGCGCTCCTCAACACCTACAAGAAGATACATCACATCGGCTGGGACGAGCTCAAGTTCACCCTGAATGAAACCAGATCGCTTATGAAGGAGGAGAGAAAGACAAGACCGCCAGGCGAGACCGTCGAGCATCTTCATCGCTTAACAGAGGGGTGGGCAGCGGGACTGACCCTTCTCAGGGAGCGGATTGGGAGGCTTACGAGCGCTTCGCACGAGCTTGACCGGTTAAAACCCGATGAGTTTTTTGATTATTTTGCGACCGAGCTGTTCCAGAAGGCGGACGAAGGGACACAGAACGTTCTGCTAAAAACAGCCTTCCTGCCCCATGTCTCATCGAACGCTGCCGCTGAGCTGACGGGGAATGTACAGGCCGGGACGCTCCTGGCGGCGCTCAGCCGCAATCACTTCTTCACCGAACAGCGGCCGGGTCATGATCCCATATACCAGTATCATCCCCTGTTTCAGGCATTCTTACAGGCTCGGGCGAGGCAGATATACGCCGGAACGGAAATTTGCGTGCTCCTGAGCCGGGCCGCCGAACTTCTGGAGGAGGAAGGCCAGATCGAGGACGCAGTGGAACTCTACCGCGTATCGGAAGCCTGGGATGGCCTTGTACGGATCATTCTTTCTAACGCGCAGACCATGATGTCTCAGGGTAGGAACCGCCTGATCGAGGCCTGGCTTATCAGCCTGCCGGCTTCCCTGCTCGAGCAAGACCCCTGGCTTTTGTACTGGATGGGCATATGCAGGATGCCCTTTGCTCTTCTGGAGGGGCGTAAATATTTCGAGAAAGCCTTCGCCCTTTTCAGAAAGCGGCGCGATGCATCAGGCGTGTTTCTTGCGTGGGCCGGTGTTGTTGAGTCCATTATCCAGGAATTGGGAGACCTCAGTCAGATGGATCCCTGGATTGCCCTTCTCGATGCTCTCATGAAAGAATATCCCGTTTTCCCTTCGACGCAGATTGAGGGGCACGTGACGGCCCGCATTTTTATGGCGCTCTCTCTGAGGCAACCGTGGCATCCTGCATTTGATTCTTGGAGGGATAAGGCCATAGCGCTGCTCGAAAGCAGTGCTGAGGCAAGCTTGCGGATGCTGTGCGGTTTTTACCTGCTCTCGCACTTCATTCAGGTCGGCGATGCGGCTTCGTGCGAGCGGGTGATAAGTACGATGAGGGCCATCATCAGCTCGAACAAACAGGTTTCGCCTCTGGCTTACATCATGGGAAAGATGGCCGAGGCCTGGCTGGCATGGACAACCTGCTCGTATGAAAGCTGTCTGAGGATGATGGATGAAGGCCTCGAGAAGTCGAGGGACAGTGGGGTCCATCTGTGGGACTATCTACTTCTCACACAGGGGTTGTGTGCTTCACTGATGTCCGGCGATGTTCGCCGGTCCGAACAGCTGCTCGGACAGATGGCGTCTGCGCTCGAACATGGTCGTCCTCTGGACAAATATTATTATTACGGGCTGACAGGTTGGCACAGCATGTTGCACAACGATATGCAGCGTGCAATTTCGATTTCATCAACATCGTTCGCCTTGGCGACGAAGATTGGTTTCCTTGGCGCTGAAGCCAGAAGCCGGTTGGCTCAGGCTCACTATATGCACGTGATCGGGAAATATGCACAGGCGAAAGAGCACATTGCGAAATGCCGTACGATCGGACGAAAAGTGAAAAGCGCCATCATTGTATTCTATTGTGAGCTAAAAGCGGCCGCAATTGCGTTCACCGAAGGCGACGAAAGAGCGGGCTTAGAATCCCTGCGTGATGCGTTAACCCTGGGTCGGGAAAAGGGATACGCCGCATTCAATTTCACCCTTTTGCCGCAGGAAGAATTGTCTTCTTTGTGCGTAAAAGCACTTGAAGCGGGGATCGAACCGGACTTCGTCATGGAAATGATCCGAAAGCGAAAGTTGGTCCCCGAAACGCCTCCGCTGCATGTGGAGAACTGGCCGTGGCCGGTCAAGATCTTCACGCTCGGTCGCTTCGAGATCGTCAGGGACGGAGAGCCCATTCATTTTACCGGAAAAGTGCAGAAAAAGCCGCTCGAAATGCTGAAGGTTTTGATCGCCTTCGGCTCTAAAGATGTGGATGAAGAACGGATCGCCGATGCGCTTTGGCCGGACGCTGACGGCGATACGGCGCGGGTGTCGTTCAAGTCGGCGCTGCACAGACTTCGCCAACTGCTTGGCAATGAAGAATTTATTCAGTTGAAAGAAGGCAGGATAAGCTTGGATCGGCGCACTTGCTGGGTCGATGCGTGGGCCTTTGAAACCGTGGCGGAACATGTGGAATCCCTGCGGCGAGAGTTTGAATCGGCAGGCCAAATACCCTCACTTCGAAATCCGAAGAACGAAAGGTACGTACATCTTCTCGAAAAGGCCGTTGCTATGTATCATAGCCACTACCTCGGCAACGAGAGCTACAGGCCATGGGCGCTCTCTCTTAAGGAACGGCTGCGGAACAAATTTCTTCATATTGTTGACCTGCTGGGAGATTACTGGACGACGCAACAACCATCCCGCTCTCAATCGGCAATGATCAAAGCAATTGAATGCTATCAAAGAGGCATAGAGATCGATGATGTGGCCGAGGAATTTTATCAGAAGCTCATGATCTGTTATGGGAAGCTGGGCAGGAACGCAGAAGTCGCAAAAGTCTACAAACGCTGTCGTGACACCCTCGTTGCGTCCCTCGGCGTCGAGCCGTCGAAAGAAACAGATGAGATATACCGGAACATTATCAAGTTGTGATTATAAATTTCCTGCAGGTTGGCCATGCTTAACACGGGATGCCTGTTATATTTCTGTAGCCTCTGGTATGAACCCGTGACCCGTCGGTTGTAACAGGTTGATTTTCATGACCATTCTGCTCTTTCTTTTCTGCAAATTCATCTTTGCGAATCCGTAACCAATCCGTAACCTCCCCCATGGTACGATGAACCCATAGACAAAGAAGAAGGAGCCGCTTGCATGCGGATGGTCGTTGACCATCAACTCACAAAGGAGGTCTTACCATGTCACACAACAATGGAATCAAGAAGCTAAAGGCTGCAATCGCTTTTTCCGTCCTTGTAAATGTGGTTTACGGCATAGCATTCTTCATCGCCCCAGGGATAATGAGCGTATTGGCGGGCGGGACGCCTGTTGAGACCGGATGGCTGCGCTGGTCCGGAGGCATATTGCTGGGGCTCGCGGCAGGCGGGATTCATGCGTACCGGGACCCGGTCCATCAGAAATCGATGATTACCACGATGATTCTTGCACCGTTCTGTTCCGGGTTGGCTTTTTTATATACGCTGCTGGCCGAAACGTACTCGGTCCATACGTGGTTCATCGTCGTTCCCTGCATAGTCGTGTTCGCGATGTCCGGCGTTATGCTCTGGGCCAGACAGGTGGCGAAGGAGGTTCTGGTATGAATCGGCGGGATGCGGCTGAAGGTGAGATTGACGCATACGGCGCTATCACCCTCACCGCCGTACACCTTGTCTCCCCTCAATCAGGAAGGTTCCGTGGATAATTACATCGTCCGAATTTACCGGCGGGAGAAGGATAACCCTCGCGTGCTTGCAGGGCTGGTCGAAGAAGTGGGGACGAAAGGCAAGAAAGCCTTTAATGACCTCGATGATCTGTGGGAGATACTCAATTTCATAAAGCGTGACACAAATGGTCGAAGGGAAAAATCAGCGCGCCTGAACAAGAAAATTGCTGAGAAAGAGGAAAATACGAAAGGGCATCAATAAGACCCGAGGAAGGAGGATACGCCATGTCGGGCACTACTGTCGTTGAAATTGCCGCTGGAACAGTTATCGGAGCACTGTCAGCACTCTGGCTTTACGGCGAGCGCGGACGACTGCTGCGGAAATCGACCTGGGCATCGATGAAAGCGCAGGGCTGGAAGAATGTGCTGAATTTTAAAGCCACGCACGCATATATCTACGGGCGATGGACCAAAGAGTATATATACGTCCTCCGCAACATCATTTTCCCGAAATTGAGCGATCGTGGCAGGCAAAAATGGGCTGACAAGTATCATGGAAAAGTAATTACGCACGAACAGGCTCGTTCGGTTATTACCCTGAACAGAAATATTCCTTTGCAGGATTTGGAACAGGTTATTCCCTATCCCACTGCTCGTACCATAATATTGAACGGTCCTCCTGAAATCGTCTCGTACGAGTGCGGCTGCAGAAACTCCAAGCCGAACCACTGCTCTCCGACCCGGGTGTGCATGGTGATCGGCAAACCATTTACGGATTTTATGGTCGACCATCATCCGCAGAAAGCCCGGCGCCTTTCCCAGGCTGAAGCACTCGATCTTCTGAAACAGGAACATGAGCGGGGACATATGCATACCGCATGGTTTAAAGACGTGATGCTTGACCGATTTTATAACATCTGCAATTGCTGCAAATGCTGCTGTGGTGGGATCGAAGCCATGATCAGATATGGTACGCCCATGGTCTGCTCGTCAGGCTATGTGGCCAGTGTGGACGCGTCCAGATGCGAGGCATGCGGGACGTGCGAGAAGGCGTGCCCGTTCGGCGCCATAACAACTGACAAGACAGCGAATGTCAAATGGGAAAGCTGCATGGGATGCGGCGTCTGCGAAGAGAAATGCCCTAATCAGGCGATGTCGCTCATGCGTGACGAAAAGAAGGGGTTGCCCTTTGATGTCCGTTCAATGGCGTGAAGACGCGTTAATAAAGATGAAATTGAGAATAAACAAGGGAGAAAGGAAAGGGCAGTCCCCAAATGGTCATCAAGATTATCGAAGGGGCAAGGGAAAAAGATTGTGGTTATTAACTGTCTCATTTGAGACATGAAAGGGGAGGAATCAAAATGAAAACAAAAGAAAGAGAAATAGTAAAGAATGCTTCAGCAAGCGCAAGCCAAACTGCAGAAGACAATGATCAAGAAATGCACGAATGCCTTGCAAAACTAAAGGTGTGGCGAGTTGAAAACCTCATGTCACCTGGCGGAATGGACAGGTTTGCACAGGATATCAGGTCGAAGGGGACCGAAAACGGCGCAGAAAAAACAAAAGAGGTACAAAAAAATAGCTGCAAGACACCCGCAAGGGCTGGCAGGACAAACTGGGCCTACAGGACTAATGGGCCCAGCAGGACCAAAGGGTGAAAAAGGGGCCTGGAATATGCCCGGCCCCTGGATCTTCAAGTTATCGCTGCTTCAGTATTTGACGATAACCGCCTGACTTTCTCTATCTTCTATCTTCAGAAGATTCAATACGCACTGCACCGTCTGCTTCGCGGATAGGCTGCTCGTCGGGGGCCAATCTGAATACCTTCTGGCGTCTTGCCGACATATCGCGTATAACCATCATCGCAAGTCCGCCGCAGACTGCAACCATAAACAGCATGCCTAAAGAGACATAGGCCGTCACGAGATTGCCGGCGTAGGGTTCATAAAGACCCTTTAACAATGGCGGCACTATTCCGACAGCAATAAGGGCAAGCGCAGGCACTATTGCCGGTCTCCAGTCTGTCCCTGCCTTTGCCGTCTTTCCGATACTACTTCCTTCCTTCACCATACCCTAAGTATCCTTTCCGGGCCTCAGCCCTTTAAAATAGTATAAGACTATCTTATTAACTCATAAGTAATCTTGTCAAGTTCAAAGTTTAGGTAAGCATTTCTTGTGCCATATCAAGGCCTTATTAATATATTGTAATAACCTATATTTATTGTAAGTACTTCTTAACTTGCCGTTTCTCGACATGAAATGCTTCTGTCAGTAACATCTGTGGTAGCAGATGGTCATCGAATAAGGTAGTCCGATGCTGCGTTTGGGAATAATCAGGGGACTGGAAAGATGAAGGCGATGGGGATGCAAAAAATAGAAGTGCGCATATGATCTTCCCTCTATTCAATTGCAATGAGAATCAAAGAGAGATATAATTTAAGATACATATCAGCCTGGAAGGAGCACTATGGATATTCATGAGGAAATTAAAAAGGTTGCATACGAACTGTATGAAAAGTGCGGCAGGATAGGGGGCCGAGAAATTGAAAATTGGCTAGCCGCAGAGAAAATGGTAATGGCCCGCCACGCGCAGAACGAAAGAGGCATAAAGGCCGTGACCCGTACGCCCAAAAAAGCTGCTGTCGCTGCAAAAGCCCAAAAGACCAAAACCCAAGATGCAGGATCGAGGGACATTTCGACCGGGAAGCCAGGGGCAAAAAAAACAGCACCGAAGAAAAAACAATAAAAACGGCCAAATAAGCGACTCGATAAAACGTAGGCCTCTCCGTCTCCCGATCTCTTCACACAAAGATGAAAAACCAAATACCGGGTGGGACCTCACATTTCTCCTCTTTCTGTATTAAAATAAATTGTATTTAAATCTTCCCGAGACCCTCCGAGGAGGCATGCTATGAAGAAGGCTGAAGAAAAGGACTTAAAAGAAATAGTTGCGAGGAGAATAGATCTCTTCAAAAAGAAACCGGATGCGGCGCTCTACAGGCCCAGGGTGTCTTCTAGGCATGTGAAAGACCTTTACACCGAGACCGCGGTGCGGGGCCATCTTGTCAAGGCAGATTACCCGGGACCCGCCGGCGGCGGCGACCTGGCCCCAAACCCCGTTGAACTGCTTCTCGCGGCATTCGCGGCGTGTATCGAAAGCGCGTTCTATGAGTTTGCCGTCCACGAGGGGCTTGCCGTGAATTCGATATCCGTAGAGATAGAGGGTACACTCGACCTGAGGGGCCTTTTCATGATTGATGATATCCAGGCGGGCTTTAAGGACCTTACCTATCATTTCACCGTCGAATCACCGGATGATGAGGGCAAGATAAGAGACCTTGCCGAAAGGGTGATAGCCCACTGCCCCGTGGTGGACAGTCTCGTAAAACCCACGCAGGTATCGGGCACGATCGTTATTAGGAAATCATAACTCCCCTTTTACCCCCTCTTATCTTTTCACCTCGGCGAATCCGCCTGAGTGCGGAAAGAGGGGAAGAGGCGCCATGCCTACCGGCAGGCAGGAAGCCTGGGGGCGTTATCTTACCCTCCCTTAAAATGGGTAATTATTCCCCATTAAAATGGGGAATTTTTCTACAATAGCACGAGTCTTTCTCACCGTACGTCCTCTGGGTCTGCGGAAACAGGCCCTTTTTCCCCGTGGCACTCTATTTGCTCTCTAAATACATACCTATGGCCGAAACACTGCTATGTTCGAACAATCCGATCCTCGTCAAGAGTCTCTATGGAATTCTGAGAGACGAAGGGATCAGCGTCGATACCGCGGACCATCCCTCCCTTGCGGTCCAGATGGCGCTTAAAAAAAAATATGCCGCGCTGGTCATCGATTCGGAGCCATTCGGCCTCTCGGTCGAAGACGCGATAAAGATCATTAAGACCGTCCTTCCGGAGATAGTTGTAATATTCGTCGGATATGATACCCTTGATACAGATGTTCTGAGCATCGAGGCCCCTATTGACCTCGATCAGTTCAAGAGCACAATCCGGAGCATCGGCAGGATGCATATCATGCATTAAATTCAGGAGAAGGGAGAATTTATGGAACCACGGGAAATCATTCTTAAGGCTTTTGAAAAAGGGAAACCGGAACGGGTCCCGGTCACGCTCTTCGGCGGCGGGATGTGGAGCATCAAGGACTACGGGTCGACATTCGAGGAGTTGGGCAAGGATGCGGCCAAGATGGCCGACATGTGCATCAAGGAGGCGGAGAGGATCAGGAGCGATGTAATCTATGTGGGCTCGGGATATAACAACTTCCACGCATCGGCCCTCGGCACCGCTTTCGGTGCCGGGGTAAAATACCGCGAGATAGGCGCACCGGACCTCACCAAGCACTTCGTCAAGTCCGAGGAGGATATCGAAAAGCTCAACATGGATGACGTCCACAAGGACCCAGTCTTAAAAAACGTCTTGGAAGCCACGCGGCTTGTCCACCAGAAGATAGGGAAAAAATATCTGGTCACCATGACCTGCTGGGGCCCCTTCACCCTCGCCGCCAGGTTTGTAGGGGAAGAGGACTTCATGAAGTTTACCTTCAAAAAGCCGGCATTCGTCGAGAAGATGGTCAATTTCTGCGCTGACCTGCTGATACACCTCTATGCGCCTCTGGTTGCCGACGGCTCGCTCGAGTGTCTGAGCATCGCCGATCCCACGGCCTCGGGCGACCTCATCAACCCCAAACAGATGGCCAAATTCGCGGTGCCGCCGCTCAAGAAAATGAGCGACTGGGCGAAATCGAAGAACGTGCATACCATCCTCCATATATGCGGCAATACGAGCGACCGGCTCGAACAGTTCATCGATACCGGCTGCAGCGTGATCTTCTTCGACCAGAAGGTCGATATTGCCAAGGC
Organism: Thermodesulfovibrionales bacterium; assembly: GCA_044450345.1. Lineage (GTDB taxonomy): Bacteria > Nitrospirota > Thermodesulfovibrionia > Thermodesulfovibrionales > UBA6898 > Sulfobium. Next base: position 17,964 of record JBIOIY010000037.1, read on the forward strand.
CAAAGAGGTCCTTTTAGGCAAGATGTGCTTCGGCGGGAATGTTGCTCCGGTCCACGTACTCCTGAACAAGACCGCGGCAGAGGTCGAAACGGCCTGCAAGGAAGTGATCGAGATCGCCGGGAAAGACGGCGGGTTCGTGCTCGTGCCGGGCTGCGACATACCGCCCACTATCCCTTATGAAAATCTGAAGGCATTCCATGACGCTGCATTTAACTGGAAGTATTAAGGGCGAAAAAATTCCGGGAAGGGAGGTGAGTGCGCAGCAGCAAAGAATAAACCCTTATAAAGGGGGAGGCAAGAATGGGATTGTTTGATTTTATCAAGCAGCTTCTGGCCCAAGGGCCGGAAAAAAATGTTAGGGAGGAGACAAAGATGGCAGATGCGAAGAAGATGACTGTAGAAGAAGTGAATGAGTATATGAAGAAACAGTGCGGTTTCGTACCGAGGATGTTCCAGATAATCAACACGGTCACTCCGGAACCGGGGAGGACCTTCGCGGATTTCTACGCGAGTATCTTCGGTGATGGCGCGCTGTCCAAAAAGGTGAAGGAACTGATGTTCATGTCGGGCGGTGTTGGATACTGCTCGCCGCGCTGCATCATCCACGTGATTCCCGCCATCAACGCGGGCGCGACCACAGGCGAGATATTCGAGGCAGCATCGGTCGGGATGATCCTCGCGGGTTTTGTGCCGGGCGGCCCTGGCATCCCCTACGCGTTCGAATATGCCCTCAAGTGTCTTGATATCGAGGCAAAGTTCAGAAAGGGCGAGAAGTGGGAGTACCTGCCGCAGCCGAAGTTCGATCACGGCGTATTCTAAAGAATACACAAGTGTCGGTGTCGGTGGTGGGTGTCGGTAAGCGCAGAAAAACTGAAAATATTTACTTACACTTTTACAGCTGACACTACAAACTGACACTGACACTGACACTTCAAAAAAAGAGGGCAGCCTATTCCCGTGAATAAGGACTGCCCAAAAGTGAAACGATAGCTTATTTTACCACAATTTTCGAAAAAGGAGCGCTATGTTCATATTTCAAAAAGAACAGAAGGTCTTTGATTTTAACGGCATAAAGATAGGCGGCCAGCCGGGCGAGAATCCGCCCCTCATGATCTCCTCCATGTTCCACAACAAGGACCGGATCGTGCAGGACCGCAAGGGGAACTTCGACCGGCAGCGGGCAAAGGAAATCATCCGGAAGCAGGAGGAACTCTCGAAGGTGACAGGCGTTCCCGGTATGGTGGCGATGGTGGCGAATTCACCGGAAGAGGCGAAGATATATATAGACTTTTTCCTCGAGACGACGGACATGTCCTTCGGCATCGACATGTGGGTGGCAGAACAAAGGGCGAAGGCAACCGAATATGTATCAAAGCTGGGGGTCCAGAACAAATTCCTCTACAACAGCATAACCCCGTGGGACAAGGACATCAAAGGACAGATTCAGCGGTTGAAAGACCTCGGGATAAAACATGTTGTGATACAGGCGTTTGACGACCAGGACCAGTCCCCTGCCGGAAGGGTGAAATCCCTTGAATCGATCCTGGCGCAGGGTGCGGACGGCTTCGCTACCATTATCGTCGACACCTCGGTGATGAACCTCCCGTCGACATCGTTTTCCCTCGTCGCAAACAGGATGATAAAGGAGAAGCACGGGTTCCCCTGCGGCGGGGCATATTCTAACGGGACGCATATGTGGAAAGAGATAAAGGCGATCTGGGGACTCGACGGCTTCAAGGCCATGGACGCGGTTGTCCAGGGCATGTCGTCCGCCCTTTGGTCGGACTTCAACTTCTGCGGGCCTGCCGTCACAGCCCCTAGGGTCTTCCCCGCGGTTGCGAGTGCGCATATGCTTCTTTCGACGCTCGTCTTCGACGAGACCGGCGTCATCTTCGACAACCCCGAACTCCCGTTGCGGAAGTATTTCGGCGATTTCATCACCAAGATCCAGGAGGGCGGATCGAGGAAAAAAGGAAAATAACGATATGACATACAGAAAGGAGAATTTCAATTTATGAATTCACGAGAGAGAGTCATCAAGCTGTTCAAAAAGGAGGCGATCGACAGGGTCCCCTGTTTCAGCGGCATGGGGAACATAACCGAAACCGGTATCAACAAGCTCGGCTACCGGTTTGCGGGCATCCATCTTGACGCAAAACAGATGGCGGACACCGCGGCCACAACCTACAAACTCTTCGGCTATGAATGCGGAGTCGTACCTGTAGACCTCTGTGTCGAGGCCGAGGCGATGGGCTGTGAGATCAATGTCTATCCCCATGCGGAGGGCATACTCTACCCGACCATTAAGCAAAAACTGATCCACAGCGAGGACGAGATGAACATCTCACTGCCGGCGGATCTCGGCTCCCGGGGCAGGGTCCCTCTGTTGAGAGAGGCGATAAGACTGCTGAAGGCCGATATCGGCAACGACGTTGCAATAGGCTCGTATGTCCTGGGACCATTCACCCTCGCTGGCCAGATAATGGAGTTGAACGACCTGCTGAAGCTCTCGTTCAAGAAGGCCGACAAGGTGGCTAAACTGCTTGACCTTGCGGCGGATGCCATTATCATTGTCGCAAAAGAGTTTGAGAAGGCGGGCGCCGATTATATAACAGTCAGAGAGATGGGTGCCACGAGCGACGTCCTGAGCCCCCGGGTCTTCAAAAACCTTATCATGCCCCCGCTTCAGAAGGTGCTCAAGACGATATCGGTCCACTCCGTGCTCCATATTTGCGGAAAGACGAACGATATCGTCACCACCATGATGGAGGCCGGACCCACGGCAATCAGCGTCGAACAGAAGAACGACGTTGCAGAGTCGAGGAAGAAACTGGGAAGCGATGCGCTGATCTTCGGCAACTTCGACCCTTACAACGTACTGGTATCGGGCAGCGAAGAGCTCGTGCGCACCACGATGCGCAAGTGCATCGACGACGGCGTCAGCGCCGTCTGGCCGGGCTGCGACATCTGGCCGACAGTGCCGCCCCAGAACATGATCGCCATGATAGAAGAAATAAAAACGTATGGAGGTAAACAATAATGGCTGACGAAGCACGGAAAAAAGAGATCTATGACAAATTGAGAAACGGCGTTATCCAGTATGACGAGGACGCTTGCAGAGAGGGCGCGAATGAAGCAGTGGCGGAAGGGCTCGACGCGAACGAGGCGATCTTCGACGGCCTCGTCTCCGGCATGGAAGAAGTCGGCAGGCTCTTCGAGGCCCAGGAATATTTCGTCCCGGAGATTTTGATGTGCGCCGATGCGCTTTACGCTGGACTCGAGATCCTCAAACCCCACTGCCAGCAGATGGACCTGGGGGTGAAGGGCTCTGTCGTTATCGGCACGGTCGAAGGAGACGTCCACGACATCGGCAAGAACCTTGTGAAGATGATGTTCGACGTCGCAGGGTTTACGGTCTACGACCTCGGCAGGGACGTCCCCCTCGACAAGTTCGTCGACGAGCAGATGAAGACCGATTCAGAACTCGTCTGTCTTTCTGCGATGATGACCACCTCGATGGTCGGCATGCCGAAGGTCATAGAGAAGATCAAGGCAAAGAACCCCAACTGTATGATCATGATCGGCGGCGCGCCGACGTCCAAGGAACTCGCCGATAAATGGGGCGCAGACGGGTATGCCGAAGACGCCAGCAACGCGCTGAAAGAGGCGATCAAGATGGTCGCGTTTCTTAAAAAACTTAGGGACGAAAAGCTGAAGAAATAGGCAGCCGGTGAATGCCGACCCGCTGAAGCAGTTTCTTAAGGCTGAGGGCGCAACCCTCGTCGGAGTGGGCGATGTCACGAAGGCACTCTCAAAGGAGATCGTCCACCTGAGCAGAGGTATTGCCATCGCAGTAAACCGGAGCCTCACCAGGGATACTGTCGATCTGCTCATCCGTCTCCAGGCCCTGGCCGAGGGATGGCTTAAGGCGAAGGGATACCGGAGCCTTTCTATCCCGCCGGACTCGGACCGGAAGATGGGCAAGATGATCTCGAAGCTTTACACGCTCTTCTGCCACAAGACCGCGGCGACCTGCTCCGGTCTCGGATGGATCGGGAAGAACGGCCTGATCATCAACGAGCAGTACGGGTCGAAGATGACCTGGGCGACCGTGCTGACCGATGCCCCGCTGGCCACTGACCGGCCTTATATAGCATCGCAATGCGGGGAATGCGATCTCTGCGCAAAGCACTGTCCCTCCGGCGCGGTGAAAGGCCACCTCTGGTCGCTCGGCAACCCCCTGAGGGAGATCGTCGCGTACGACAAATGCAGGGCCCTGAAGTCGGGGAGGACGGCGCTCAAGGAAAAACCCAATTGCGGGTTCTGCGTGACAGTCTGTCCCTATTCACGGAATGGAGGCACACACAAATAGTCCGGCGGCACTGATAAAATGTCATTTTTCTCAGAGAGATAAATATTGTTAGACGTATGCCGTTATTAATGATTAATAAAATTACAGGAGGAAATACTATATGAGTCGTATGTTTAAGGTGATCTTCCAGCCGGCAGGCCGGAGGGGAGAGATAGAGGAAGGGACCACAATTCTGAAAGCCGCACAGCGTCTCGGCGTCGACCTCGAGGCGCTCTGCGGGGACAAGAAGGTCTGCGGGAAATGCAAGATCAGGATCGAAGAAGGCTACTCCGAAAAAGACAATCTCGATTCCGGAATGAAACATATCACGCCGCAAGAGCCGACCCCCGATGAGATGAAGCATATAAAGCCCGAAGACGGACCCGGCATCAGGCTCGCCTGCTCATGCGAGATACACGGCGACCTTAAGGTCTTCGTCCCGGAGCGGTCGAGGGCCGGCAAACAGGTGGTGCGCAAGGCCGCAAAAGAACTTTCGATCGCCCTTGATCCGGCGGTCAAGAAATATACGCTGACATTTACGCCACCGAAGCTGCACGACATGACCACGGGCGATTACGAACGAGTTGTGAAGGCGATGGAAGATATTTATGGCATCAAGGACCTTACGTTCGACTTCGAAGTGCTCCTTCAGCTGCAGGATGCCCTGCGCACAGGTGAATGGACGATAACCGTAACGGTCTGGCAGGGCAGGGAGATAATCAAGGTCGAACCGGGTCATGTGGATGTCTGCTACGGCCTTGCCGTAGACATCGGCACCACTACCTGTGTAGGCTATCTCTGTGACCTTTCGACAGGAAAGGTGGTCAACACGGAATCGATGATGAACCCCCAGGTCCCCTACGGCGAGGACGTCATGTCGAGGATTACTTACGCCATGACCAACCCCGAAGGACTCAAGACTATGCAGGATGCGATCATCACCGGGCTGAACGAGATCATCGAGAAGGTGGTTGCGGAGGTCAAGAAGGACGGCCCCCATCCCGGCGTTGCGATCGACGACCTCACCATAGTCTTTAATACCGCGATGCACCATATATTCCTCGGGCTGAACCCGGTCTACATCGGACGTTCTCCCTTCATCCCCGCTGTGCAGCGGTCGCTCGATATCAAGGCCCGTGACATCGGGCTGAAGATCAATCCGGGGGCATTCATTCATGTCCTGCCGATCGAGGCAGGGTTCGTAGGCGCAGACAACGTCGGGGTGCTTATCGCCCAGGAGCAGTATTTCCAGGACGACATGGTCCTGATCATAGACATCGGCACAAACGGCGAGCTTCTCCTCGGCAATAAGGACAGGGTATGTTCCACCTCATGCGCAACAGGCCCTGCCTTCGAGGGCGCGCAGATAAAGTTCGGCATGCGCGCCGCTCCCGGGGCGATCGAGAAGGTCAAGATAGACCACGTAACCAAGGAGCCCAAGTATAAAGTCATCGGCAAGGCAGATTGGCATACACACGTAGAAGGGAAGATCAACGCAAAAGGCATCTGCGGCTCAGCGATCATAGATGTTATCGCAGAGATGTTTCTGGCGGGGGTCATCGATAAAACAGGGAAGTTTGTCATGGACCCCGGCACAAACAGGATCAGGAAAGATGCGGGAGGGAAGCCCGAGTATGTCCTTGCCTGGGCTGAAGAGACCTCGATCAACCAGGACATCACGGTCACCCAGGGCGACGTCCGGGCACTCCAGCTCGCCAAGGGTGCGCTTTACACCGGCGCAAAGCTGATGATGCAAAAGATGGGCGTTACTAAACTCGACCGCGTCGAGCTTGCAGGGGCCTTCGGCAGCCATATCGACCGCGAGGCGTCGCTCATGCTCGGTATGTTCCCTGACGTGCCCATCGACAAGGTGGTGGTCGTCGGCAACGCAGCAGGCGACGGGGCGAGGATGGCTCTTCTGAACAAAGCCAAACGGATCGAGGCGTCCGAACGCGCCCGTTGGGTCGAGTTCGTTGAGATAGCTACCGAGCCGGCCTTCGAGAAGGAGTTCATGCAGGCGATGCATATCCCCCACATGAAGGACAAGTTCCCGAATCTCAAGAAGATGCTTGAGGAACAAAAATCGATTTTGGCCCCGAGCATAAAAGGATAGAAGTTATCACATGACCAAGGTCAGGGTGGATCCGGGGCAATGCGGCATGGCGGCCGTTGTCGAGGTGAAACAGAAAGGAAAGGGAGTCTTCGAACTGCGGATCACTTCCGACTGTGATATGGTCCGGAAGCTCGGAGAAGAGGTCCCCACCCTCAAACTTGCGGACGCCTTCAAGAAGCTGCTTGAAAATCCCGTATACAAGAAGGGGGCGACATGCATCAAGCATGTCGCCTGTCCCATTCCATGTGCCATCCTAAAGGCGCTCGAAGTCGAGGCCGGACTAGGCGTCCCAAAAGACGTTACGATGGTCTTCATTAGTGATGAAGACAAATAGTCCCTTACCATAGGGTATAATCAGCTTATGACTGATGTGGTCTATTACAAGCCATGGTTCCTCTTCCGTATCTGCGAAATCCTGGCCTTCGGCTATCTCTTATATTCATTCCAGAGGCGGATGAAGTCATGGGGCCGGGGACGGCAACGGCCAGGCACCGGGGGATGGACGCTGCAAACGATACGGATATGGCTTATGGAAGTCCTGATCCAGAGACAGCTCCTTGCCCTCTCCTTCTCCCGCTGGGTCGTCCATATGCTTATATTCTGGGGCTTCATCTGTCTGGGGGCGCTCTCATTATTCCTATTCCTCCTCTCGCTGGCGGAAATGTCGGGCATCGACGGCGGTCTCAGAACCTACTTCCTTCACGGCAGCGGCCACGCTGCGGTGAAAGTCTGGGGCGATCTCTTCGGCATCTTCCTGCTCGCAGGCCTTCTTTCCGCAGGCGTCCGGCGTCTCTTCCGGCGCCCGCGTCAGCTCGTCAATGACCAGGACGACATCGTGCTCCTGGCGTATCTCATCTGGCTTACTATCGGCGGTTTTTTCTTAGAGGGACTGCGTCTCAGTCAGATTCATCCGGATGTTGCGCGCTATTCTTTTGTGGGGCGTTTCTTTGCCCTGGCCTGGGCAATCAACGCCTCTGACATCGGTCTGTGGATGACAGCCGCGTGGACCATTCATGCCTTCAGCGGTCTCGGCCTCCTGCTCTATCTGCCAAATAGTAAACTCATACACAGTCTGCTCGGCCCGGTCGTCATCGCGCTGAACGCCTCTGAAGAACGGGAAAGGAAGGACATCTATTGGCCGAGGATAAAAAGTCACAGGCCGATAAAATAGCCGGAGGACTTACCCGGAGGCAGCTCATTGAGATCGAGTCCTGCAGCCGGTGCGGCGAGTGCCTGCTCTGGTGCCCGGTCTACCCTCACGACTCAAGGGAAGATATCACCGCAAGGGGAAAGCTCGGCCGGCTCCGAAAGATGGTATCGGAAGACGCTGCTTCGGCCGCTGACGCGGCTCTTTTAGACGCGTTCTATGCATGTTCCGCATGCGGCCAGTGCCATGTGGTCTGTCCTATCCGCATCGATACCCCGGAACTTTGGGAACAGGCCCGCCAGGCCCTTGCAAGCGCGGGTCTGTCTCAACCGGAACCGCAGTTACAGCAGCTTGCGCTGATCAGGGAATGCAATAACTCATACGGCAAACCCCAGCGGGAACGGGGCCGTTGGGCAGAACGTGCCTGGCGTGCAGGGTTCCTCCGTGAACCACTCAGAACCTGGGACGAACGTCCGGCTTCTGTCCTCTATTTCGCCGGTTGCACGGCCAGCTTCGATCCGGCGATGCAGCCGGTGGCTGTGCAGTCTGCACGCCTGCTTCAGGAGGCAGGGGTGGAGTTTGCTATCCTCGGGCAGGAGGAGCCATGCTGCGCCAGCAAGCTCCGGCGCATGGGGGACAGCCACTTTTTTCAGGAGGCAGGAAAGAGAGCAGAAATGCTCAGGAGCAAAAAGGTGCGGACGATCGTCGTCTCTTGCGCAGGCTGCTTCAAGGGACTGCATGCCGATTACCGGGGCATTCTTTCCGGTGACATCGAAGTGCTTCATCTTACAGAGTTCCTTGACGGCCTCATTCGCGATGGCAGGTTGAGGCCGCGGTATAACGTCCCCCTTTCGGTAACCTACCATGACCCTTGCCACCTCGGACGCCACAACGGCATCTATGAGGAGCCACGCAGGGTACTGAAGTCAATCCCCGGGCTGCGCCTCATCGAAATGCGCAGGTCCGGCCCTTTCTCCGCCTGTTGCGGCATGGGAGGAGGACTAAAGCTCGCACGGCCCGACCTGCAGAAAAAGATGTCGGCGTCGCGGATCAAGGAGGCGGAGGCTGCCGGCGCAGAGGCGGTTGTCACCCCGTGCCAGACCTGCCTCATGGGACTCACTGCAGGCGCCGCTGCCGCATCTTCATCCCTGCAGACATTTCACCTTAACGAAGTGCTCATGCGTTCCCTCTGCCCTGATATCACGGCAGAAAATATCGTAGCGGCGCTGGGAGAAATGAACGAACCGGATGAAGGGTCTTTATGACGAAAAGGATGCGTATTTAAGATCAGCAGACCCTGAGACGGCGTGATTGTGAGATAATATAAGCATAAACGGATGGGAATGCTTCTGGTCATAATCGCATACCTGGTGTATGCTGCCTTCTGGGTGCGGCTCAGCCTGCATACGCTCCTTTGGTTAAAGTCGGCGCGCCAGCTGCTGCCCCACCACACAGCCCCCGATGTAAAACGATGGCCGGCCTTCGCCACTGCTGCATTGGACCTGTTTTTTTTCAGAAGGCTTTTCGCATCCAACAAATGCTTGTGGCTGGGTTCATGGGCTTTTCATACCGCGTTTCTCTTTGTCATCCTTCGTCACCTCAAATATTTTTTAAACCCCGTGCCCGACTGCATATGGTGCGTCCAGCCCTTCGGTGTCGCGGCGGGATATGTACTCACGTTCTCATTGCTTTATGTGATGGTCGCGCGGATGGCTGCCAGGATAAGATACGTCTCCTATCAGAACTATGTCATCCTGGGCCTCCTTTTTTTCATCGGTGCAACGGGACTTCTGATGAGAAATTTTTTCAGACCCGACCTCATAGACGTGAAGAGTTTTGTAATGGGCATTGTCGCTTTCAGGCCCTCTCCGCTGCCCGGCAATTTTTTTTTCGTCATCCACTTTTCTCTCGCCCTTCTTTTGATCCCGTATCTCCCCTTTCATATTTTTACCGCGCCGCTTATCGTTATAGAGGCAAGCAGACGGCAACAGGGACTTGATATGGTGATGCATGGAAAATAATGAGGATAATAATATCCGGAAGGAAACGCCGGGGGGACCTTTTACCTCCGGTCTGACTCCCCTGCAGCTCATCGAGATTGATGCCTGCACGCAGTGCGGAGAGTGTCTGAAATTCTGCCCTGTCCAGGACGTCACAGGGAACCCCCTTATCTCGCCCCCTGAGAAGATACGCATCTTCAGGGAATTCATAAGGGCCACGGAGGGGATGAAGGCACGGTTGTTCGGCGCCGGGGAGATAGACCGGAAGCTCCTCGACGACTTCACAAAGGCCGTGTTCGAATGCACGACCTGCGGGGCCTGCGGCCAGCACTGCACCGTGGGTATCTTCACACAACGGCTCTGGCCCATGCTCAGGAAGGAGATGGTGAGACGGGGGCTGGGACCGATCGGACCGCAGGCGGAACTGCCGAATGCGATCGCACACACAGGAAACCCATATAACAAACCCGCCGGAGAGCGCTATGCGCCGTGGTTTCCCGCGGACGTAAGAATATCAGAGAAGGCCGATATCGCCTACTATGCCGGATGCACCGGGGCGTACGAGGCGCAGCCGATGGTTAGGGGAGATGTAATTGTGCTCGGTAAAAGCGGAGAGCCTTTTACGATGCTCCCGCCTGAGGAGGAGGTTTGCTGCGGGTTCCCGTTGTTCATCACCGGCCAGCACGACATGCTTGAAGACCTGGTCCGGAGGCTGGTCGCTTCCTACAAGGCCAGGGGCGTCAAGACACTTCTTTGCTCATGCCCGTGCTGCGTAAACATAATGTCACGGGACTGGCCGGCCTATTATGGGTCTGAACTGCCATTCAGGATACGGCATATGACCCAGTTCGTGGAAGACGCGCTTAGGACCGGGAAGCTGCTCATCAGGAAAGAGCTGCGCGAAAGACTGATCTATCATGACCCCTGCTACCTAAGCAGGGGCGTGGGGATAACGGAAGAGCCGAGGGCTGTGCTCAAGGCTATCCCGGGCGCCGAGCTTGTCGAGTTCGGAAGAAACAGGCTCGAGTCGAGGTGCTGCGGTGCCGGCGGGGCCGCACGAAAGGTCTTTAACGATAATGCGATCGCTATGGGCAGGCTCACCATAGACGAAGCCGTGGATAAGGGTGCAGACAGGCTTATCCTCAGCTGTCCTGCATGTTACGCTAAGGTAAACGAGGCGATGCAGGGATACGACCGCCAGATCAGGATCACCGATATCATGGAGCTCCTTGCGGACGTCGTGGAAAGGGGGGGCTCATGAGTCATTTTCACATAAGATGCAGCAAATGCGGCAAGGAACTGAAGGACACATTCTGCGCTTTCTGCGAGCACTGTACGGATTCTCTTTTGACTACGGAATATATAGTGCCTTTCAGGGACGACTGCGGCCAGGGCATCTGGAAGTTCAACTGGCTTCCCGTCCATGCCCCGACGTTCGAGCAGCCGTGCACCGTCGTCTATCAGTCCCAGTGGCTTGCACGCCACCTGGCACTCGAGCACCTCTACATCGCTTACAACGGATTCTGGCCCGAGCGGGGGGCGCTCCTGCAGACCTGTACCTTCAAGGAGTTCGAGGCGGCAGTCGTTCTCCAAAACGCGCTGGAAAACGGGGTCAAGGGTCTCGTGGTCGCCTCAGCCGGAAACACTGCCCGCGCCTTTGCCCATCTTTCGGTGGTAGCGGGTTTCCCGGTGATTATTGTTGTGCCCAGGATGTGCCTTATGGAGATGTGGTATCTTGAAAGCTCGTCGACGGTGCCGACCCTTGCGGTCGGCGACGGCGACTATTCCGATGCCATCGACGTGGCACGCCGTATCTCGGCGATTGCAAACTTTCCGTTTGAAGGAGGGGTAAAGAACGTTGCCAAGCGAGACGGCCTCGGCGCCACAATCCTCGAGTCCGTTTCACGCATCGGGAGGCTGCCGGACCATTATTTCCAGGCGGTAGGCAGCGGGACCGGAGGTATAGGCGTTTGGGAGATGTCCGAGCGCCTGCTGCGCGAAGGCAGGTTCGGCGGCTCCCTTCCACGTCTTCACCTTGCGCAGAACCTTCCGTTTGCGCCGATGGTGAAGGCATGGGAGCGGAGAAGTAGGGAACTGGCCCAAGAGGACCTAAGACCGGAGCTGATAGGCCAGATATCGACACGCGTGCTCTCCACCAGGTATCCCGCCTATTCGGTGCAGGGCGGCGTCTTCGACGCCCTGACCGCCACAAGCGGCAGGATGTACGGTGTGACTAACCGTGAGGTCTTCGAGTCCATGGAACTCTTCAGCAACCTTGAGGGCGTGGACATTGTCGCAGCATCCGGGGTCGCAGTCGGCGCTCTGATTCAGGCAGTGAAGGCGAAAGCGGTCAGCAAAGACGACGTGATCCTGCTGAACATAACCGGCGGCGGCGAGATCGTGCTTGGCAGGGAGAAAAAAACCTATAATGTAGAGCCGACCTTTGTCTCGAAGAAGGTGACTGACGCGGAGATAGGGGAGATCGTATGCGAAATCCTGAAGAAAAACTGTTAGCGATTCTTAGAGATGCAGGCGTGGATTTCACCGCCTCCCTACCATGCGAGAAGATCAAGCTCCTTCTCGAGATGCTGGGACGATCATTTTTCCACGTCCCCCTGACGCGTGAAGAGGAAGGCGTCGGCATATGCGCGGGCGCCGCATTGTCCGGGAAGAGAGCGGCGATGTTCGTTCAGAGTTCGGGCATCGGCAATATGATCAACTCACTGCTTTCCCTCACCCAATTCTATGAGCTCCCTCTTGCGGTCTTCGTAAGTCAGCGAGGGATTTACAAGGAAAAAATAGCGGCCCAATTCCCGATGGGCAGACGGCTCCCGGCGATCCTGCGGGGGGCGGGGATCGGTTTTTCCCTCATCAGTTCAGAGGGTGATTTCGGGACGATCGAAAAGAAGCTCGCGGGATCATACCGGAATAACAGGGTCCACGCCTTTCTGATGAACCCGGCGATCTGGGAGAATTCGGAGGCTGCACGGAAATACTCAGGATGCGGATCGCTTCCCGCGTGCGGCTATCAGGCCGGGCCCGGGAAGGACGTCGAAGAGTCGTCTTTGCGCAGAACAGGGGTAAAACCGTTCTATACGCGCTTCGAGATACTTACTATGGTCGCGCCTTATCTCGAACCCAAGGTCGTTGTATGCAACCTCGGATTCCCGTCGAAAGAGCTTTACTTTGTCGGGCATCGGCCGTCAAATTTCTATATGCTCGGGAGCATGGGCATGGCAACGCCCATCGGTCTGGGCATAAGTCTATCCACGACCAAAGAGGTGATCGTCATCGACGGCGACGGGAGTCTGCTCATGAACCCAGGCACCCTCGCGACCGCGGCCCATTTCTCCCCTGCCAATCTCACGGTCCTTGCGATCGATAACGGCTCTTACGGCTCAACAGGTGACCAGCCCACGCTTGCGGGTTCCTGCGTGGACCTGGAGGCCGCAGCAAGGGGCTTCGGGATAAGAGATACCTGCAAGGTTTCGACAAAGAAACAGTTGATTAAGGCCATGAAGAGCGGAGGCAAGGGATTGAGGTTCATCCATGCGCTTGCAGTGCCGGGAAACAAAGACGCCCCGAATATACCGATAGACCACCTTGAGATAAAAAAACAATTTCAGGAATTTCTGAAGACCTGACCGGCGGATAGTTGACATGTTAACTGCCAATGTCCGATTTTTCGTATGCACCTCCTACTTTGGATTTATGGTGTAACTCTTAATGCTTCTTCCGACTTGAGCAACTTGCAAAATATCGAATCGCAAAAAAGGCGAGTAGTCATTTATCCGATATTTTCTCTTAGTAAGAAACTTCTTGATAATGAAAATGCTCACTATGTGATTGGAATAACAAACATTTGTTGTAATTTTTCACTTTCTGTGGAAAATGTAATCAGAGAGGTTTGATATACCAATGCGCAGCTGTGTAGAACATTCAAAACAATGCCGGCTATTTGTTCTCCTGGTCGTGGTCACGTCTTTCGCTATAACATTACCCATGCAGCCGGCCGAACCGGCGTATAGAATACCCGAATACGTTGGCTCTGAGGCATGCAGGTCCTGCCACAAAACAGAATACGAAAACTTCACAAA
>JBIOIY010000038.1:0-30720 GCA_044450345.1 Thermodesulfovibrionales bacterium
AACCATTCGTTTGGACGGCTACAGTAGAATCAATCATGACAAAACTCTCTCGCTGCAAACAAACGTTGGAAAAGATTCAGCCGGGCTGTACGTTACCACGTTCTCGAAAGACAAGAAGGAATAACACCAGTCGTTTATGAGACACTACATTAGTTACATTGGCTGCCTCACTCTTATTGATCTTTGGTGCTAAACACATTACATCATTCTTGAGAAGAGAAAAACAAACTGAAACCGAACAATCAAATCAACCCGACGCAGAATAGGGTCGGCGGTTTTTTTTACAGGCTGGTTGCCTGCGCGGGTTATTTATTTCGTTATATGCACTAAATGAATAAAAAAGAGAAAATAATAATCGGATATTTCCTGCTGTCTTGTCTCGGTGCTTTTTTAATATATCCAAGGCCAAGCGAGGTGCTCGCACTATTTATTATTGGCAACGGTATCTTGGTTGTTCTTTTGGTGGCTGTGCCCAAGTTAATGAAAACATATGAATTTACAGAAAAGAAATATAGCACTAAAAACCTAATTGGTTACAGCATCCCAATTCTTATCGTAATTTACGCTGGTTGTTTTCTAAATGTGGCAATTGTTTCTCTATACGAAAAAAGGATAGTATGGAACATTCTTACAACTCGAAGAGGAAAGGCCTATCTTGCAATTGATATAGGTCTATTGTTTCTATTCCTCGCTTATTGTGGCGTGTTTTATCTGCGGCACAAGCGCTGGCCTAAAATTAATGAAATATAAATCAAAAATGAAAAAGCATATAACACCAGCATCCAGCCGACCGCGTGTAAGCGTGGTGCGTTTTTCAATTTGTCTTTGTGGCGCGTCGGCTGATGCAAGTCGTTAAATGCTAAATTGATAAAAAAATGATAATAATAGGCTCCATATTTCTGGCCCTAATGGGCATTCTTCTCTATGCGCTCTTCAATTTTGACTCACTGGTAAAAATCGAATATCAAAGACATAATGAAACCAAGAGGGTTCTTTTGGCATGCTTCTGAATGCTCATGGCTTGGCAGTGCAATAGCCACAAACAAATTATCATTCATCTGGCTTTTCAGGTCACCGCACTGGATTCATAACGACGACGAAGCAACAAACCGCCTAAAAAAACTGCGAAGACTTGTGCTGATTTTTAATATCGGCATAGTTATTTGGTTCATAATCGCCATGACCCTAACTACATGAATATCAGGGAAGAAACATTTAACAAAATCAAGGCGACGGTGAATAAGCCTCTGTGGGTTTCTCAAAAGCTAGTTGCCCCTGCGCCTCATTTCCCTCGTTACCCTTAGAAATATAGAAAAATGATAATGTATAATATAGCCAAAGGGTAATTTAACAAAAGGAGTACACATGTCAAAGGTTGAAGAAATTAAAGAAGCCATTGACTCATTGCCGGAGCAGGAATATGTCGAGTTGCGGCGTTGGTTATCCGAAAAGGACTGGGCAAAATGGGACCGGCAAATTGCTGAGCATTCCGATTCGGGAAAACTGGATTTTTTAATCACAGAAGCAAAAGAAGCAAAATCAAAAAATAAACTTCGGGAACTTTAATTGCACCGTTCGACAGATCGCTTCTGGGAATGTTTCGACCGGCTGCCCGACCCAGTTCAAAAAACGGCAAAAAAGAATTTTGAACTACTGAAAACCGATTCCTCTCATCCATCGCTTCATTTCAAGAAAATAGGAAAGTTCTGGTCAATAAGGGCCGGAATGAATTACAGAGCTCTCGCCGTACAAGATGATCATGATTTCATCTGGGTTTGGATCGGGACCCATGACGAATACGAAAGAATAATTAAACAGCAAGGGTAACAACCGCATCCAGCAGACGGGGATAACGCCTTTTCGTTCTTTATTCCGTCCGCCGTTGGCCTGCAATAAGGAGAAATGTGAGACTATGAATTCAAAGATTGTTATCAGAAACGAGACGCATAATGATGTTTGCGCGATAACTGAGGTGACTATCGCAGCGTTCAAGACCTTGGAGATCAGCAACCATACGGAGCAGTTCATCGTCGAAGCGCTACGTGCCGCCAAAGCTCTTACGGTATCGCTGGTTGCAGAAATGGATGGCCGAGTGATAGGACATATTGCCTTTTCTCCCGTGACCATTTCCGATGGCACCCCTAACTGGTATGGACTTGGACCTGTTTCGGTGCTGCCCGCGTACCAGCGGCAGGGTATCGGTAAAGCGCTGATACAGGAAGGGTTGTCACGTCTCAAAGACATGAATGCTCAAGGATGTTGTCTCGTGGGACATCCGGATTACTACGGGAAATTCGGATTCACAAACATGTCCGGACTTGTGCTTGCGGGAGTGCCACAGGAGGTCTTCTTCGCTCTATCTTTCGGCGGGCATACTCCGCAGGGCACTGTCGCTTTCCATGAAGGGTTCAAAGCGGATGGCAATCATGAGGGTGCAGGCAACTAGTTCCGGAATTCCAACCAGGCGCACAAGCCGTCAAGCGGCTTAGCTTGTTGTTAGGCGGTAAGGATGAAAACAATGAAAATACAAAACACTGTAAGCAAAGCTGGACTGAAAGCTTCCTTCCCCAAAGCTGCCATCTGGCTCTGGCTTTCGATTGTAGCGGCCCTTTTGGCCATAACTGGCAGCATCATTGCCCTATCCGTAAATAGAATCTACGCTGGATTAACTCCCGCCTTCTTGGTGCAGGCATTGGCACAGGATATAGCCAATCTGGCGGTTGTCTCACCGATGTGGCTTATCCTTGCAGCACTGGCGTTACGCGGCTCGTTGCGTGCTTATCTTCTCTGGTTGGGCGTGCTGACATTTACCGTCTACAACTATGTGATATACACGTTTTCAATACCGTTCGGGTCGTTATTCCTGGTGTGGGTTGCCGTGTTTGGAATGTGCACCTATTCACTGATCGGTGGCATCACTGCAATTGACCACAAGGTAGTCGAGTCATCTTTCACAAGTCGACGTGCGATCCTCGTTGTGGCTTGGTCTCTAATTATCACAGCAATTCTCTTCAGTTTTCTATGGCTTTCTGAAGATGTGCCTGCCATCCTTTCCAACACAAGACCTCAGAGCCTGATTGACATGGCACTACCAACACATCCTGTACACATCCTCGATCTGGGATTCTTCATACCAGCAGTCATCATTACTGGCATATTACTTTTCAAGAGAAAACCGCTTGCGTATGCCCTCGCACCATCTTTCATTGTCTTCCTAATCTTGACGGGCATACCAATCTTGCTCACGCCTGTCATTCAGGCAGCGCGCGGCAAGACAGCAGCGTGGGGCGCAGTTGCACCAATCGGCACGCTCACCGCAGTGTTGCTTGCGTTGCTAGTGTGGTTACTCTCAACAATACGCCCCCAAGCGAAAACCGCCCAACAAACGCAAACCGTTGGGCGGCTTACCTAATCAGAGAGGAAAAGAAGAAATGCCCAAGAACCCTACGCGCGAAACAACTACCCATCAACAAACAGCAATAACATTAGGATGTTGTTCTGCAATACTCGCAAGCGTGCTCACCATCTTCTTTATCGTGCTTGCTGTCGGGACTACTCTCGTTTCCCCTACGAGAGCATGGAGTAGGATACAGACTTATGCCGAGAATTTCAACTTGCTCGAAAGGAAGTATTCCAGTTGGTTGAACGTATATCACCATGCAAGGGAGAACCCGGTGATCAAGTTTTTTGTCTTAAAATCAGGGAAATGGTCCATGGCCGATGTCATGGTGGTTGCCATATTTATGGCCTATATCGGATTTAATGGGATTATTGATAGCCAGTTCGATCAATTACGCTCAGCAAGCCAGGAACTGGTGATCTTAACTACGAATGGCACTTCCCTTCAGCCGGGGTATTACCCGTTCCTGACATACACCCTGTTGGCGTTATTTTTGTCAGGATTCCTAACCAGAAAATCTCAGGCATATGAGCGTAAGAATCCATACGGGGAAAAGGGGACCGATTTATTTTCTATTGGCGCCTAACCATCGGTTCCAGTCGGACGCGGGCTGTTGCCCGCGCCGCTGATCCGCAACGTTCTGCGCAGAAACAATAATTAATTCATGACAATAACAGATCCAAAGGTATATAAAGCAAACGGAATATATTTCCACATGGGCTTGCTCGCGTGTGTATTGTCTTTCGCGGTACTTAGCATGATAATTTTTATGTACGCTCATCATTGGATCGTTAAGACCGTCACCCTCATGCTCTGTCCCTCGGCTATATATTACCTCAGATATTTATTACAGAATTCTGAAATTGAAATCAGCATTGCGCCCGAAGGCATAATTTATACCGGAATCGAGAAGAAAGGTCTGAAGATAAAGAAATACGAAGATACACTACGGTGGGATGAAGTCAACTACCCCCGACCTTGTCGGGGGCTTGAACAGCCTCGTGCTACGCACTCTTATTTCCATATCCGAAGCTGTTCTGTTTTCTTTTCCTCATCTTCCTGCGCAGCTATATATTTCCTTATCGTCTCTTCGTCCACTCCAACCGTACTCACGAAATACCCTCTTGCCCACATGTGCATCCCCCAGTATCTTCTTCTCAGATCTTCATGGTTCTTCATCATGCGCTCCGCACTCTTACCCTTCAGTATTTTCATCACTTCTGCCGGTGAATATTTCGGCGGTACGGACAAAAACATATGCACATGGTCTGACTGAATGCTCCCTTCGATAATCACAAACTCTTTCCAGTTGCAGAGTTGTTCCAATATCTCTTGCAACTCTTTTTTGATCTGCTCGTCAAAAATCCTAAACCGATACTTCGGTACCCAGACAAAATGGTATTTGCACTGATACACAACATGAGAGCTCTTCAAATACCGTTCCATGCATCAATTTTAACACAGGGCTTTTCTCCCACCAATTTCTTTGGTGGACATATTCGGTGTGGGGCCTTCGCCCCCACGCCCCACCACCGATTCCATCGGTGGTTTAGCTCGTTAATTAAAAACGTTCATATAGAACAGCCGGAAAAAGGACCGATAAAAATTCAAACCACACACGGCTCACTCCCGTTTTGGAATGCCGAGAATCCAAACGTAAATACCGAGATCGTTCGTGAACTGAACAAATATATAACGACGGAAAAGAAGCGCGCAGAACAACCAAATCAACCCGGCACGGATTAAGGCTGGTTTGGTTTTTACACAGGTCTTCCCCGCACGGGTTATTTTTTTCGTTATGTTAGTGAGTTGATTTTCCAGCCATACTTTTATATTGCAATTATAGCCATACCGGTGGTAAGTTAAACTTATGGAGGACATCCGCTTTGAGTGGGATGAAGAGAAGGATGAAGAAAATCAGTCGAAACACAATGTATCTTTTTCATTGGCGCAATATGCCTTTTTCGATCCGCATCGTATTATTGTTGAAGATATTAATCACCGCGATGATTTTATTGTATAGGGCGGGCTGGCGAAGGAATACTAACGGTAAGATTCACCTATAGAGGAAATATTATCCGAATTTATGGAGCCGGATATTGGAGAAAAGGGAGGAGGATATATGAGGAGCAAAATTAGATATACTGATGAACCATTGGGCGAGCTGAGAGTAATTAAAGACTTTCTTCCCTCACCGGACCAATTGGTCTTAAAGGAAGAAAACGTCAAGGTTACGATTGCTCTAAAAAAAACCAGTATAGAATTCTTCAAGAAAGAGGCAAGAAAGCATCACACCTCTTATCAAAAGATGATTAGACAGTTGATAGACTGGTACGCCTCGCATTATAAGAAAAGCGCATAACGCGTCAATCAGGGCTACGGGGAATAATTGAACTATCTTTCTCCTACGATGCGCAGAAACACCTCGACTACCCGTGGGTCGAAGCATTTTCCGGAGTTGTCCCTCAGGTAGGAGATGACCTTCTCCTCCGGCCATGCCTTGCGGTAAGGACGTTCTGAGCTCAGTGCGTCCCATTGGTCGACAACCGTGAAGAGCCGCGCGGGCAGCGGGATCTCGTCACCCTTCAGTCCCTGTGGATATCCGCACCCGTCCCACCTCTCGTGATGACAGTATGAAATAATAGAGGCCGGGCCGAGAAATGAAATCGGTTCGAGCATCTCCCTCGCGTAAACCGTATGTTTCTCCATTATCTTCTTCTCAGCATCATCGAGCGGACCGGGCTTCGACAGGATATGGTCCGGAATCGCCATCTTGCCTATATCATGTATGAGGGCACCCCTCTGGATGTGTCCGATATCTTCTTCACTGCAGTTCATCTCCCGGGCCAGACGCACACTGAGGGCGACTACTCTTCGGCTATGCCCTTCGGTTTCACTGTCCCGATATTCCAAAACCTTGGCCAGTCCCTCAAGGGTGAGGTGATACGTCTTGAGCAGTTCCTCTTCAGCCTGCTTTATATGTGCGATATTTCTTTCCGTGTTATGAATGATTACCCAGACCAGTGCGCTCGCAGCCATCAGCAGGACCCCCGCTGAAAGACAAAAGCCCGCGTCCGTTACAACGCGCGCAGGTGCATATGACCCTTTGATTTCAAGATACGCCAGCACGGCCAGGGACCCGATCGAGGCGAGGGTGAGTACCGGTATTGCACGCTTGCCGAAGAACAGGCTGCCCACAATGATAATCAGAGGATACACCAGCATGCCCGAGTCCTGCAGCCCCCCGGTGGCGTAAAGGTTGTAGTCTGCGGCACACACTATCACTGCGAGAGTAAGCGAAGCGGATTGCAGGTAGCGGCCCCGGGAATTCAGCCAAAATGCAGGAATGCAGAAGACAGACATGGCAAGGAGGGCAATCGCTATATTCCACGCATGAATGTAAACGTTCACCAGAAAGAGGGTGGCTCCGGCTACCACAATTACCCTGAGCATGGTGGCAAGGATCCTTTTCTGCTGCGCACGCTCATAAGGGGTTACGCCGGCCTGGCCGAACCGTTCTTTAACAGACAGGGATGCAGGGGGCGGAATGAGGCGCTTCAGTCCTTTGCAAAAAAACAGGACGCGCAGGGAACACGACGCGATCTCAGAGGTCCCTTTATTGTCCGAGCTGATCTTCCCCATCTAACGATCCCTCCAACGGCAGACGATATACTTTACGGAATCCTCATGGAAGTTGTCAATATATCATCAACCCGAAAAATGCATTTCAAACAGAATATTGCAGGGACACGATAGCAAAGAGGGGAGCGGGGGAACGAACAAAATCCTACTTCACGATCTTCATGCTTATGTCGGCAGCGGTGGCCGAATGGGTAAGTGCCCCTACCGAGATCAGGTCGACCCCTGTCTCCGCCACCTCTCTCACATTGGCAAGGGTGATGTTGCCGGACGCCTCTATCGTCACCCTTCCCCCGGCGCATGCGACCGCCCCGGCCATGTCTTCTACCGACATATTATCGAGCATGACGATGTCAGCGCCGGCGTCGATGGCCTCCTGGAGTTCTTTAAGGTTCTCGACCTCGACCTCTATCCTCGCCAGATGGTGACCGGATTTCGCCAGAGCAACGGCGTCCCGGATACTGCCGACCTCTTCTATGTGATTGTCCTTGATGAGTATACCGTCATAAAGTCCGAAGCGGTGATTGGTCCCTCCCCCTACTCTTACCGCGTATTTTTCCATGAACCTCTGGCAGGGGGTGGTCTTCCGGGTGTCGAGTATCTTCGCCTTTGTTCCCCGCACCGCGTCGACGAATTGGCTCGAGAGCGTCGCAATGCCCGAAAGTCTCTGAAGGATGTTGAGGCTTATCCTTTCTCCCGCAAACAGTGCTCTCGTCTTGCCCGCGACCTCCGCGAGTACGTCTCCTCTGGAAACCTTAGAACCTTCGTTGTAAAAGATCTTGAAGGAAACTGAAGCGTCGAGTATGCGAAAGACTTCTTCAGCAAACGGCATCCCGGCAAGAACGAAATTGCCCTTGGCTATATAAAGGGCCTTCGATTCATTCTTCCCGGGCACCAGGAGGGACGTGGTAATATCGCCATGGCCTAAGTCTTCTTCTATCGCGCGCGTTATCAGCTCGATCACGTTCGAGGGGATGTCCATACTACTTCCTTCTCAGAATCGACAACAGCCCCCATATGCCCCCGATGACCGCGCCTGCGGCCGCAGCGGATTTCCAGTCAAGGAGGGTCGTGAGTTCACCCTCGACCTTGTTGGCAATTACCAGCAGCGCCGCACTCTTGTCCGCCTTCACGCTTCCCGAGACGACGACTGCCGCCGCGCTCCGGTTGAGGGTCGTTTCATACCTCGAAAGGGAAAGAGGCGAGCAGGAATAATTGAAGGTGGTGTTGTTTCCGACAGTCACGGCGCTGACGCTCTGGGTTAAGGTGATCTCGCTCCCGTGGAGCAGCACGCCCGCGCATTGGGTCGCCTCGATCTTCTCGCCGTCCACGCTGAGGGCGCCGACCTGCTGCATCTCGACATGGCCCCCCTCGACATTTCTGACCGTACTCTGGCTTATAGTGATGAATTCGCCCTCGATGATCTCGAGATCTTCCTTCCGGATGTCCTTCTCCTCTTTTTCCATCATGCTTTACCCCCTACTTCGTAGAGTTTCTTGATATTCTCCAGCATCCTGTCTTTTTTCTTCAGGCATTCCTCATACTTTTCCTTCTCTTTCGCGATAATCTCCTTCGGCGCCCTTTTCAGAAAATCTTCATTGAGCAGTTTCTTATTCAGGAAAACGATACTCTCCCCTACTTTCGCCGCGTCCTTTCTCAGTCTATCAATTTCCAGATCTATGTTCAACAGACCCTCAAGCGGGACATATACCTCGACGAAATCTCTGACGGCAGCAGCAGCACCCTTGGGCTTTCTCACCCCGGCGCCTATCTCGATGATTTCGGCCTTTGCGAGCTTCTTCATATACGCGAGGTTCCTGTTCAACACCTCCGCCGCCTTCACCGTAAGGGTCTTTATGCAGGCATTCAGCTCGAGGGAAGGAGAGAGGTTCAACTCCCCTCGTATCGTTCTGACGCCGTTCACGGATTCCACAATTATCGCCATATCAGCCTCGGCGCCTTCATCCCTCGGGAGTGCGCGGGGAAAGCCTGCAGCCAGGATACTCCTGAGCGGTTTTTCCGGGGCGCCGCCCCGGGGCGTTACGTGCTGCCATATCTCCTCTGTGACGTAGGGCATAAAAGGATGAAGCAATCTAAGGGTCTGGTCAAGCAGATAAAGCAGGCATTTCCTTACCTGTTCCCTTCCTTCGGATTCGTCATAGAGGACCGGCTTGACCATCTCGATATACCAATCGCAGAGTTCACGCCAGATAAACTGGTAGACGGCGTTTGCGGCATCGTTGAACCGGTATTCTTCTAGGGAGGCGTTTACCTCATCCGCCGCGGCCGCGAGCCTGCTCAAGATCCACCTGCTCCCGATGTCCAGACCGTCGAAAGACATTTTTTCCGGTGCTTCCGCTTCACCCGCGTTAAGCAGTATGAAGCGCGATGCATTCCAGAGCTTGTTCACAAAATGTCTGTAGCCCTCAACCCGTTCCTCGGAGAACTTAACGTCACGCCCCTGGGCCGCGAACGCCGCGAGGGTAAAACGGAAGGCATCCGTGCCGTACTTTTCCATCATAATAAGCGGGTCGATAACGTTCCCCTTTGATTTGGACATCTTCTGCCCTGATGCGTCTCTCACAAGGGCATGGATGTAAACGTCTCTGAAGGGGACGTCTTGCATGAACTTAAGGCCCATCATGATCATACGGGCTACCCAGAAAAATATTATATCGAACCCGGTCACGAGCACCGAGGTCGGATAGTATTTCCGGAGCTCCGGGGTCTCCGCGGGCCAGCCGAGCGTCGAGAAGGGCCATAGGGCCGAGGAAAACCATGTGTCGAGAACGTCTTCATCCTGCCGCACTCCACCGCCGCATTTTGCGCACGTTGCAGGCGCCTGCCGGGATACGATCACTTCTCCGCAGTCATCGCAGTACCAGGCCGGGATGCGATGCCCCCACCATATCTGCCTCGATATGCACCAGTCGTTGATATTTTCCATCCAGGAGAAGTATGTGTTCTCCCAGCTCTTCGGGATTATCCTGATCCTGCCGTCTCTGACGGCGTCCATGGCCGCGGCGGCGAGAGGGCCGACCTTCACATACCATTGGAGTGCGGAAAGCGGTTCGATGACCGTCTTACAACGGTAACACTGGCTGATGGAATGCAGGTACTTATCCTGCTTCTCGATGAGGCCCCCGGCCGTGAGATCATTCAAGACCGCTTTTCTGGCTTCATACCTGTCGAGACCCGCGTATTTCGGACCTGCGTCGGCCGTCATCCTTCCGTCGGGCCCGATAACCGTGATTAAATCGAGCTGCGGCTCCTGCCTTTTGGCTATCGCTTCGTCGTTAAAATCATGCGCGGGAGTTACTTTGACTGCGCCCGTGCCGAACTCCGGGTCCACGGCGGAATCGGCAACAATAGGGATCTTTCTTCCGGTGAGGGGCAGCAATATCTTTTTGCCGATCATTCCCTCATAACGGCCGTCCCCGGGATTCACTGCGACCGCAGTATCGCCGAGCATTGTTTCAGGACGTGTCGTGGCGACGACTATATGTCCGCTGCCGTCCTCCAGGGGATATCTGATGAACGTAAGCTTGCCCTCGTATTCCTCGTGCTCCACCTCGATATCCGAAAGTGCGGTATGGCATCTGGGACACCAGTTGATCAATCTCTTGTCACGGTAGATCAGTCCCTGCTCATAAAGGCTTACAAAGACTTCTCCGACAGCATCAGACAGTCCGGCGTCGAGAGTGAACCGTTCCCTTGTCCAGTCGCAGGAGGCCCCCAGCCTTTTGAGCTGATGGATGATCTTGCCGCCGGATTCGACCTTCCATTTCCAGACCCGTTCGATAAAGGCGTCCCTGCCGAGCCGGTGCCTGTCGAGGCCCTCGGCCGCCAATTGCCTCTCGACGACGTTTTGCGTCGCGATGCCGGCGTGGTCCATGCCCGGGACCCATAGCGTGTCAAAACCCGACATCTTCTTCCATCGGATAAGGATGTCCTGGAGGGTCGCATTGAGGGCGTGTCCCATATGGAGCGAACCCGTTACGTTGGGCGGCGGGATGACGATGGAAAAGGGGTCCTTGCAGGACGCCGGGTCGGCAACAAAATAATTCCCGGCGGTCCAGTACTCATACCACTTTTCCTCAACGCCCTCTGGATTATAGCTTTTATGTAACTCAGTCATAACAAAGAAAGACGGGGAATCGGCTATGCCTTTTCCCCGCCCTCGAAATCACAAACTTATGTCTATAACTCGGACTTTATTCTTTCAATCTCTTTCGATATCAGAGTGCTCGCAAGATCAGGGACCGTTTCCCATATCACCTTTTCGACCTCTTTCGAGAGCGAAGCCATCGAGTCCTTCAACGTCTCCCGCAGCATCTTTTCCACAAGTTCCGGGGCAATCTCCCAAAGCACCTTATCTATCGAATCCTTCAGGAAAGGCATCAGCGCGGAAACAAGCACCTCCTTGACATCAAGGGGAGCAAGAAATGCCGACACCCTTTCCCGGACTGTTTTTTCGAAGACTGCGAACAATTCCTCTTTTGAGGGCAGAGCGATCTGAGGCGCAATAGTCTCTGTCCTGGGCCGGGGCTGCTCAACAGCGATCTCTTCTTCGGCAAATGCAAGCTCGGCTTCTGCTTCCGCCGATTCCTCTTCCGCAAACGCCTCGACAGACGCCTCAGCAGCAGGGGCTGTAACTTTCTCCATTGCCCATAGGTCTTCCTCCAGCCCTTTCAGTCCCGCATCCTCCACAACAGCGATCTCTTCCGCCTCTTCTGCGATCTCGAACGCTTCCTCGCCGTCATCCGCAACGGTCGCTTCCGCGCCGCCCACAGCAACCATGGTCAGCACTGCATTGATCTTACTTATAAGTTCCTGCGATTCGAACGGTTTTATAACGGAATCATCAGCGCCGACCGTCCGTGAGAGTTCCTCGTCTATCGGTTCGAACGCGCCGGCGAGCAGAATTACGGGGACGCCGGAGGTCTTGGGGTTCTGTTTTATTTTCTCGCAAAGCTGGTACCCGTTCACCTTGGGCATTTCTATATCGGCAAGGACAATGTCCGGCATGAAGCTCTCTATGACATTGAGGGCGTCTTCCCCGTTGCTTACGGACTTGATCTCAAAATCTTCTTCAGCGAGAACAAGTTCAACTACCTTCTGAATCGTGATGCTGTCATCCGCAAGCAAAAGCTTATAAGCCATCCTACACCCCTTAAAGGTATTTCAAGAATTTTATTGTTATGTACTGAAAAAGTCAAGACTTTTCCGTTTTCAGGACACCCGGCTGAGCCCCCGGCTCAGCATGAAGAGACGCCTCAGCCGCCACCGCCGAAGCCATGCGACGGGCCCGGCGAGGAAATGCCGGCATCAGAACTGGAGCAGCAAAAAGAGGACATGAGCTTTTTCACCTCAGTAGAAGAGCATTTCGGACAATCCGTATCTCTTTCCGTAGAGCTCACCTTCTGCAGGAGAGAAAATCTTTCCCCGCATGATTTGCAGATATATTCGTAAATGGGCATATGCCACCTCCTGAAAGTTTCGGTTATTAATAACTATTCTAATGATTCGGCAGGCTTCAAGTCAATGAGGGCGTGGAAATCATAACTCCCCTTAACCCGTCGGTAATAGTAACTCCCCCTTCCCCCCTCTTACCTTAAGAGAGGCGCCATGCCTGCCGGCAGGCAGGGAGCCTGGCGGCGTTATCTTAAGGGGAATGCAAGGGTGGGATACTCCGACTCCGGCATGCGTTTTACATCCCGTTTGATTTTGCTATACTTTAGCTGGAATGAAAGAGGCAATGGTATATGACAAGCTGGACGGCGGCGATGTCCGTTGCCGCCTCTGCGGCCACAACTGCCTCATCAAGGAAGGCCAGAGGGGCATCTGCGCGGTACGTGAGAACCGGGAGGGAACGCTGTACAGCCTCGTATACGGCAAAGTGATCTCAATGAACGTCGACCCTATCGAAAAAAAGCCCCTTTTCCATTTCCTGCCGGCCTCAAGGTCTTTGTCGATCGCTACGGTAGGATGCAATTTCCGCTGCAAGCACTGCCAAAACTATGAAATATCCCAATTCCCTCGGGAGCGGGACTTCACGATCCCGGGTAAAGATGTCCCTGCAGAGGACATTGTCGAAACAGCCGGAGAAAACCATTGTGAGAGCATATCCTATACCTATACGGAGCCCACTATATTCTTTGAATTCGCGTATGACTGCGCACTGGCCGCACGGGAAAAAGGCATAATGAACGTCTTCGTGAGCAACGGCTACTCGGGACCGGAGGCGGTGCGCCTTATCGCGCCCTGCCTGGGCGCAAATAATATCGACCTCAAGGGGAGCGACAAGTTCTACAGGGAGATTTGCGGTGCCAGACTCGGTCCGGTAAAAGACACGATCAGGCTCATGAAAGAACTCGGGGTCTGGGTTGAAGTCACCACACTTGTAATCCCGGATCTGAACGACTCTGAGAAAGACCTGACCGACATAGCCGAGTTCATCTGCTCCGTCGACCCGGCCATCCCATGGCATGTCAGCCAGTTCTATCCGACTTACCGGCTCCTCGACAATCCCCGGACCCCTGTAGAAAAGCTTAAACTGGCACGGGATATCGGGTATCGGTCAGGGCTCAAATATGTCTATGAAGGTAATGTCCCCGGCGGTGGCGGAGAAAATACGTCCTGCCCTGTTTGCAAGGAGGTCCTGATCAAAAGGTTCGGGTACAGGGTCCTCGAAAACAAGATCAAACAAGACAAATGCCCGAGTTGCGGGAGCCGGATTGAGGGGATCTGGGCCGTCTAAGTTTCGGAGTTGCTGCTTCCCAGGATCATGGCTATCTCCCTCCCCAGTAGTTTGTAGTTGAAGGGTTTCTTCATAAACAAATTCGCCCCCGCATCGATAAACAGCTTGCCGGCGTCCATTGCGCTCATAGCTATCACGGGAAGGAGATTTCCTCTCTCCCTGACTTTTCTGACAAGTTCAATCCCATCCATCCCAGGCATCTGATAGTCAACGATTATGAGACTATATGTTTCTTCTTCAAGGCGACGTAACGCATCCATGCCGTTATCGGCGCAGTTTACGCAGTAGCCGCTTATCCGGCAAACCTCCGCCAGCATTATTCTAAGATCGGCTTCGTCATCCACAATAAGGATTTTCCCCGTCCCCATAATAAAAATATTATACTACCATGAGTTGTGTTTGTCAACCATGCACTACTTTAGGTTTATAGACTTTTGACCCGCCTCCGAGCAAAATGGAAGTCAATAATCGACTAAGATGAAAACGCCGAAACTTAAACAATATATAGGGCAAATAATCAGGGACGCGCGTCTCTCGTCAGGCATGTCGCAGATGCAGCTTGCGGAAAAAATCGGCATTTCCTACCAGCAGGTGCAGAAGTATGAGAGGGGGGCGAGCGAACTGACGCTTACGAGACTTCATCAGATGGCGGAAGCCCTCCAAATTCCGGTCAGCTCATTTCTGCATGGCGACAATCTCGTCGTTTCGGAAGTGAGAACCGTGTATGGGAAATTGAGCGGCGACGAAGAGACCCTTTTAAGACTATTCAGAAAAATCAAAGGCGAAAAGGCAAAAAAGATCGCACTTTCAATAATCAGGGCCATTGCGGAACAGGGAAGCTGATCCTTCGCCGCTACCCTCCCTCTCTCGCCGCCTCCGTCATATCGATTTCCTGCTTTGTTTATTTTCTTCCCCTTAAAGTCAGGGGGACTGAGAGGGAAGAGCCCCTTCACCCCGCAAATTTCAACACCATGATCACCGCATCTTCGGCAGGGGAAACATAATAATTTTTCCTTGTCCCCAGGACCTCAAAACCGAACTTCTCATACATCGTCTTCGCAAATTCATTCGAGGCCCTTACTTCAAGAAAGATAAACCTGCAGCCTTCTTCTTTAAGGCGTTCGATACCCACGGAAACGAGTGCAGAGGCAATTCCAAGTCTTCTGTATTCAGGATGTACGGCAAGATCGAGTACATGCCCCTCATCAATTATCCAGCCTCCACAGATATAGCCGACTGCCCTTCCGCCCTTTTTTGCTACCTTCAGGAATGACCTTTGCTTCTTCACCTCGTTGAAAAAAGAGGTCTCCGACCAAGGCGTAGTGAACGATGCCCGCTCGATTTCAAGGATCGCCGGAAGATCTGCGGTCCCCATCTCCTCGATAACAATAGTATTACCTATGCGGTCTAGGCCTTCTCGGACCATTTTACCTCTGCCTCGGATCTCCTGACGTAATAAGGCGCCTGTGCGGCAGTGTCGGCATAATCCCCTTTCTCTGCCTTCTCAAGCCCGAGCATCGCCACATTTGCAGGAGAAGGCACCATCGTCTGGGGAGGGGCTATCAACGCCCTTTCTTTCATGATATCCGCTATCTTGCTTCCGTAGAGCGTTACGCCTTCACCCGCAAACAAGACCTCTCCTTCAAGTGCCCTCAGCAGGTCCTCCGGTTTTATCGACGTCTCCGGGACCACGCGGCGAAAGCCGCCCTCTTCCCACTGGAAGACGGCCGCATAGACCTCACTTCTTCTTGCATCGAGCATGAGGCAGACAGGATAGAAACTATAAGGGAAATTCCAGGCGAACGCCTCGAGTGTCGGCACGGTAACGATCCTTTTTCCGGTGGCATAGGAAAGCCCCTTTGCGGTGCTCAGCCCTATCCTGAGTCCGGTAAAAGAGCCCGGTCCTATCGCAACTGCAAATGCATCGATATCGCCGAGGGCAAGTTCGGACTGTTTCAGCACGTTGTCGATGACCGTCATCAGCCTCTCGGAATGGGTGGTCTTGACGTTCAGCCTTGTCTCGGCGATAAGGCCCTTCTGCCGGTCTACCACCGCCACCCCGCCGAGCATCGTCGATGTCTCTATTGCCAGCACCTTCATAGTCCTCTATTATAGCCGAACCGATGGGCGTCAGGCTCCTTTTCCCCCCTGGGGATTCCCTGTCCCCATGTGTCCTATTGCAAATACCGCCGAGGCCAGGATGCATATCAGGCCTCCGGCAGTAACGGCATCGGCAGTGCCGAACATATCTGCGGCAACGCCCATTATTGAATTTCCGACGGGCACAAACCCGAGGAAGACAAACGAATACACGCTCATCACCCTCCCGCGCAGTTCATCCGGCACAGAGACCTGGATAAAACTGTTTGCCGCGGCCAGATAACTGACCATTCCCCAGCCGCCGACCATTATCACAACTATGGATATCCAAAAGGTGCGCGAAAGAGAAAACACGAAGAGAGCTGCGGAGAAGGAGAGTGCGGCGATCGACATAAACCTTGACTTGTTTTCAATGTTCCCCATGACGGCGATGCCCAGTGCGGCAATAAGGGCCCCTATCCCCGAGGCGCCGACGAGGAAGCCGAGCCCCTTTGCCCCCTGATGAAAAACCTCTGCAGCGAACACCGGCAACAGGTTGATATAGGGAAGTCCTACGATGCTGAAGATGGCGATAAGGACCATAGCGCGCCTTATCTCACTCTTGCCCCTTATAAACCTTATCCCCTTCATAAAATCGCTGATGACCCCCTCGGACTTCGCGAGTATCTCTCCCCGCGCGTCCATTTTCGAGAGTGCGAAGATCACCGCAAGGAAGCTGGCGGCGTTGATGAAAAAGCAGGCAGGCAGGCCGAGGTATTCAATCGAGAGGCCTGCGATCATCGGCCCTATGATACGTGCCCCGTTGAAGGCGGCGGAATTCAGCCCTATCGCGTTTACGACATGACCTCGTCCGACCATCTCGATCAGGAAGGATTGTCTCGTCGGCACATCGACCGCGTTGATCGTACCGAGGAATGCTGCCAGAACGGCGACCTCCCACACCTTTATGACCCCCATGCTCGTGAGTATTCCGAGGACAAGGGCAGGGACCATCGAGAGCGCCTGAGTGGCCAGGAGGATGTTGCGTTTGGGAAACCTGTCGGCGATCATGCCGCCGATGAGCGTAAAGAAAAGAATGGGAAGCGCCGCCGCGGCAGCTACTATCCCCAGATAGAGAGGAGACTTCGTCAGGCTGTAGACAAGCCATCCCTGGGCAACGGACTGCATCCAGGTCCCGGAGAGTGAGATGACCTGGCCGAACCAAAAGAGCCTGAAGTCCCTGTAGCTTAATGCTGAAAACTTTCCCACATTCGGCATGATACTATTGTAACCTAAAAAAAGACGCAAGCCCCTCATCTGCAAGCCGGCATAATGAAGAGGACCGAGGGAGCCCTTTTCGAAGGCAGACCCGGCGCAGGTAGTCATCACCACGCCGGTATAATTCTTCGTCCTATTCTTTCTCTTTGAAAAAAAAGGGACGAGACCTTTATAATGAAACGCGGATGCCGCAGTGCAAATACGCATAGGGCAGCCCGCCTTCACTCGGAATACTGCAAAGGCTGCACAAAAAGTTAGCTCTAAGGAGATGAAATGACGGATGCGATAAAACCCTCTCTAAACTTTACCATCATCTGCGACGACATGAGACAGGAGGTGGGCGGAAAGTTAAGCCTGATGGGACTTTTCGAGAACATATACGCGCCAAAATTTCCCGCAGTCCATCCGAGGATCGCCATTCTTACTGAATGGTCGGGCGGCCAGGGGGAGTTCGGGATAAAAATGCGCATTCTCGCCCCCGATGGAAAGACCGTGATCAGGGAAACGAATTCCAAAATGACCCTCAACGGCGTGAATTACAAACACCGGGATGTCTCCCTTCACCTAAACGTGGAGTTCAAGACACCCGGTACCTACTGGGTCGAGAATTATCTCGATGAAGAACTGATAAACTCCATTCCCCTGAACGTCGTACAGGTCAAGGAGCAGCCGGTCCATTGATGAATATCTTTTGGAGGATTGCGGAACAGAGGATCAGGGAGGCGATCGAAAACGGAGAGTTCACACGCCTTGAAAAAATGGGCAGGCCGATCGATTTAGAGGACGAGACCTGGGTCCCCGAGGACCTGAGACCGGCATACAGGGTGCTGAAAAACTCGGGATGCATACCCCCGGAACTCGAATTGAGAAAAGAGATCCTGAGCCTTCGGGATCTTATCGGCACAATCGACGACGATGCAGAGAGGCTGCGGAAGATCAGGGAGCTGAATTTCAAGATGATGAAACTCGGAGAGATGCGCGGGAAGTCCCTCAACCTCGACCAATTCCCCGAATACGAAATGAAGATATACGAGAAGCTTGCAGAGTAATGCGCGACTTCTGAATTGACCTATACCTTCATGCAGAATACAATAACCTGTCATTCCCGCTCGTCGGGAATCCTTCTTGTGCTTCTCAGCAAAAGCTGCTGGCTGAAGAATGATCCCGTACAAGCCGGGATGACAAACCATGCATATGCAATAGGGTAGTTTTTCTCGCTACGGTCCGTCCCAAAAGTTGTCAATGCCGAACCGCTTGAATTATAATTAGAGTCCGCGGAGAGGTGCCAGAGCGGTTGAATGGGACGGTCTCGAAAATCGTTGTGGGGGCAACTCCACCCAGGGTTCGAATCCCTGCCTCTCCGCCAGTATTCTGCCGAGTCCCGAAAACATACTGAAGCCGTTCTAATGCACCCCCGCGCAAAGTTGATGGCGGATCCCTGGCGGCGACAGATGATTGACAATGCGATAGTGTTGCATTAAGATAGCCCACAAGGTGAATAGTATGGCTTCTATTTTGTCCGTAAGAAATATGTATTGCGGCTATGGATCGGTCGAGGTGCTCTCCGATGTCTCATTTGACATTGAAAAAGGCGACTATATAGGCCTGGCCGGACCTAACGGAGCGGGAAAAACAACACTTGTCAAAACTGTCCTGGGACTCTCAGAGAAATTCAAAGGCATTATTAAACTGTTCGGTCAGGACCTGAAATCTTTCAACGGTTGGGGCCGCGTAGGTTATCTTTCCCAGAGGGTAACCGCTTTCAATCCGTTATTTCCCGCCGCGGTCAAAGAAGTGGTCGGGTTGGGGTTGCTGTCCCAAAAGGGATTTCCGAAAAGATTTAACCAGGCGGACGATGCCAAAATCAAGCAGTCGCTCGACTTGATGGGTATCTCCGACCTCGACAGGAAACCGGTCAGTGACCTTTCCGGCGGCCAGCAGCAGAGAGTTTTTCTGGCCCGGGCACTCGTATCCAATCCTGAACTCCTCATCCTGGACGAGCCCGGCACCGCTCTGGATCCGCAATCACGGGAGGACTTCTTTGAATTTATAAAAAAACTGAACCGCGACAAAGGGATTACGATTATACTTATCACCCATGACACCGCCCAAATCGGCCAATATGCAAACAAGCTCTTATACATGGATAAGAAAGTCGTCTTCTACGGAAGCTTTTCCGACTTCTGCAGGTCAGTTGAAATGCACCAATACTTCGGTCATTTTTCCCAGCATCTGATTTGCCATCAGCACGAGTAATATGAGCTTGCTTCACTATCTTGAGTACACTTTTATCCAGAGGGCATATATCGCCGGATCGTTTATCGCCGTGCTCTGTGCCATTCTTGGACTTTTTTTGGTCCTGAGAAAATTGTCTTTGATCGGAGACGGCCTTGCGCATGTCAGTTTCGGGGCCATTGCTTTCGGACTATTTTTTGGTTTTTATCCTTTCTATGCTGCAATCCCGTTGGTTCTGGTCGCGTCTTATTTCATCTTGAAACTGACCGAAAAGGCAAAAGTGTACGGCGATGCGGCCATCGGCATCGTTTCATCTCTCAGCATTGCCGGCGGCGTGATCCTGGCAAGCCTGTCAAGAGGGTTCAATGTCGACCTGTTCAGTTATTTGTTCGGCAATATCCTGGCTATAAGCGAAAAGGAGGTGTACTTATCACTCGGCTTGTCTCTGGCCGTTTTGCTGGTCATCATCCTGCTTTATAACGATCTATTCTCAGCCACATTTGACGAAGAATACGCCAAGGTGACGGGCATTAAAACCGAACGTATACATCTCATACTGACCTCCCTTACCGCTATTACGGTTGTGCTGGCGGTTAAGGTGGTGGGCATTATGCTTGTGTCGGCCCTTCTGATATTACCGGCAGTTACCGCTCTTCAGATTGCAAAAGGTTTTAAGGCTGCGATGCTGATCGCAATTTCGGTTGCGGTTATCTCCGTTTTGGCCGGGATCACCATTTCCTTTTTTTTGGATTTGCCGGCCGGCGCAACCATAGTCATGTTCAATGTCATGATATTCACCATCACTCTGGCTTTTAGAAAATATTTTTCATCGTTTGCAGGGTAGGACAGTGATACTCCTGCCATCCGGCAAGCTATACATTTTCGCAAAAGGAGCAGCTGTGAAAACGAAATTAACTCTGAGGGTCCTTTTTGTCCTCATCTGTTTATTTACTGTCATCGTTGCATTCAATTCCTGCAGACCTGCCGACAAATCGACCGGTGACGGCCATCATAAACTCAGAGTGATCACAACGCTTTTCCCCCTGTACGATATGGCCAAACATATCGGGGCAGAGAAAGCGGAGGTGTCTTTGCTCTTGCCGCCTGGTGTGGAGGCCCATTCGTTTGAGCCCAGGCCCGGCGATATTGTCAAAATCAACGAGGCCGATATTCTTATCTATACAGGAAAATTCATGGAGCCGTGGGCCGAAGGTGTCATAAAAGGGGCTGCCGACAAAAATCTTATGGTGGTGGACGCCAGCCTTGGGACAAAAATGGTTCCCGGAGTGTTTCATGACAAAGACGAGCCCGCGGGATCCCTCGATCCACATATATGGCTGGACTTTGACAACGCCAAAATTATGCTTGAAAATATCTTGCACGCGTTCCAGACAAAGGACAGCGCCGGCAGGGGTTTTTATGAGCGGAGGGCCGCCGATTACCGCATCAAATTGGCTGAACTGGATTCTGCATATAAGTCTGCCCTGACGTCCTGCAAAAAGAAAGAGATCGTCTATGCCGGGCACTATGCATTCGGCTATTTGGCAAATCGATACGGTCTCAAATATCTCGCAGCCCAGGGCGTATCGCCCGATGCCGAGCCCACAGCGAAAGACTTGGGCAGACTGGTAGAACAGATCAAAAGGGACAGGATCAAATATATCTATTACGAGGAGTTGGCAAGTCCGAAGATCGCTGAAACCATCGCAGATGAAACCGGTGCTAAGATGCTGATGCTAAACGCCGCCCATAATTTGGCCAGGGACCAGTTTGAAAAGGGCATATCCTTCTTTGATATTCTCAGGAACGACCTTGATAACCTAAAGATCGGGCTCGAATGCCGCTAAGCTGAAGTAGTATCCTGCTGAGTGATTTCGGATCCCCTTTCCGACCGGTGAATTTTTTCCCTGATATAGCCGTGCTTTTGCGCGGCATAGTCCAGGTGCAACGTCGCGAGGTCCTCGGCCGGCAAGAGCTCTGGCGGCGCAGGGGCGAAGGTCGTTATGATTTTTAAATAGCCTTTGCACTTTTCGCATGCCTCCACACGGTTCTTTTCACGCGGGTCTTGGGTATACAGGATGCCGAGCGTCCGGTGATCTTCGTTTCCGCAGTACAGGCATTGAAGACGGTTGAACTGCCAATCTGCGCCGCACCGGCCGCACCTCAGATGTTTCACCAGGTTGTTGTCCCGCAGCTCTCCGAAAATCGGCGTCGCGCCGCACACAAAACATTCTCCCCTCTGCCAGTGGATCCCTTCCGACAAAGGTGTCAATTGCCTGCGCCATGCATAAAACGATGGTTTAAGCGCGTTCTCCGCAATGGTCCGGAGGAGGCCGGAATCGAGGCCTTGATGCCGCGCCGAGGGTCCGTCTCTCTCATCTGAGGGAATATGAGAAAGAAGGCTGCCAACGTCCAATCTGTCTTCCTCGATCGCCATCCTGATTTGCCGGGCATTACTGTTATTCCCGCAATTCTCCAGTGAGCCGGCGAGCCGGAGCATCAATGCCCGTGTCCCCTTTAGATCGACTTCGAGGTCAAGACCGTGGAGCAGGGGGAACCCCTCCTCCATTTTCCTGCGGGCCTGCTCAGGCGTCATACTGATCCGGGCAGTATGGAGATCCGCCTGACGGAGCAGAGTCAAAATGGCTTCATACGCATCAGCCGCCTCCCGCAGATCCGGCAGTTCACGTCCGACCTCACGCAGACGATCCACACCCGGGTCTGAGGAACCGACGGAGCTACCCGCCATCACACACCGCGAATCTTCCCCGCTGGTTTCATTGCGCAATGTCGGTCCGTTCCCCGTCCGATGTTTCCCGGCTTCCTCTTTCCCTTACACTGACGAGGGCGGCTAGCCCGGCCAGTAACGTAGTAAATCTCGTGCCCATAGAGGAAATCGCCTTTCGCTGCGGGACCACCGGATTTTCGGGCAGTCCATACACCTCGGGTTTGTCCATCAGCAGATAAAATACCTTGAGCCCGCCGGCCTGGCTATAGCCGTAGATATTCGCCTTTGTCTGGCCCCGCTTCCTCAGCTGCGCGAGGCGCGAGTCCGCCTTTGCCTTAAGATCCGGAATATCTCCAAACATGATCGACCCCGTGGGGCATGCCTTGGCGCATGCGGTCCCGAGGCCGTTATGGATGCGGTCATTGCAGAGCGTGCACTTGTGCGAAGTCCGCGTCTTCTCGCTGAACTTGATCACCCCATAGGGACAGGCCTTGTTACAGAGCTTGGTGCCAACGCACTTGTCCTGACGGACGATCACATTTCCGAGGTCGGTATGCTCGATGGCGCTTACCGGGCAGACGTTGAGGCAGGCTGCATCGGTGCAATGTTTACACGAGTCGCTCATAAAAAGCCAACGCGATCCAACGCGGCGGTAATTGACCTGCTCGATGAAGAGCACGTGTCTCCAGTCCACTGCACTCAGTTTGCCGGTGTTGTCGTATGAGTTGCCGGTAAAATTGAAGGCCACGGGATAGGGCACTCCCGGCACCTTTCTGAAGTGTTCCGGTTCGGGACCCAGCCCGTTCCATTCCTTGCACGCAACCTGGCATGCCTTGCAGCCGGTGCATATCGATGAGTCTACGAACATTCCCTTTGCCATGTCACGCACCTCCTCTCTTTCCCGCCCTGACACTGCAGGTGAAGACCTTCCCCTCATGGATCGTGACATTCGGGTCGGCAACAAGGGCGCTAAGGTTGTTCACCACATCACCCTGGGCCGTTCCCTGCCATCCCCAATGCCATGGCAGACCGATTTGGTGTATGGTCCTGCCGTCGACAATGAAGGGCCTCATCCGCCGCGTCACAAGCGCCCGGGCCTCAACCTCTCCGCGGGCAGTTTCGATCGTCATATACTCTCCGTGGACGATGCCTTTCTCCTGCGCGAGTTCCGGCGATATCTCGCAGAATAGTTCCGGCATCAGTTCCGCCAGCCAGGGCAGCCAGCGGCTCATTGCGCCGCTGAGGTAGTGCTCAGTCAGGCGGTAGGTTGATACGACGATAGGATACTTCGGATCTGCGACCTTATGATAAGGGTTGCCCTCCACGTTCCATACCTTCGCCAGCGGATTTGCCTGCTGACTGTAAAGGACATTTTTTACCGGGGATTCATAAGGCTCGTAGTGGGTCGGCAGGGGTCCGTCCACAAGCCCGAATGGGGCGAAGAGCCATGCCTTGCCGTCCGGCCTCATGATAAAGGGATCATCACCTCCCAGCCAGTCGAAGCCGAGGCCGTCGTCCCTTCCTTTGGAGCCGGGGGCCTTTGTCGGTTGGAAGTCGATGCCCTCGCCTGCCGGGGATATCCACTTACCGGCGGCCTGATCCCAAAAGACGAGTTTCTTCCTTTCCGACCACGGAACGCCCTTGAGGTCCGAAGAGGCACGGTTGTACATGATGTGGCGGTTGGCGGGCCAGGCGAATCCCCAGTGCGGAGATATCCAGTTGTCCCCCTGCCGGGATGCCGCGAGGTTCTTCCCCTCCTCGGGGATGACGCCGGTATAGATCCATGCACCGCAGACGGTGGAGCCGTCCTCCTTGAGGTTCGCAAATGACGGGACCGGTTTCTTGTCGCTCCACGTATATCCGTTTATCTCCTTCAGCACTTTATAGGCCGACGGCTCGTCCTTGATCCTCCAGTTCGCAATCTCCGCGGCGGACGGTTCATAGTCCCAGGTGAGGTTCTTTATCGCCCAGTCCCGGCCATATGAGGAATCCTTGTAAAGCGCCTTCAGACGCTTGCCGAGATGATAGGTGAACCAGAGGTTGCTGCGGCAGTCATCCGGCGGGTCGGCCGCCTTTTCATGATATTGGAGCAGCCGCTGCGTATTAGTGAATGACCCCTCCATCTCAGGTACGATCGCCGAGGGAAGGAATATGATCTCTGTCTTGATATCCGCCGTCTTCAGCTCTCCTGAATTGATCTCCGGCGAATTCCGCCAGAAGGCAGCGGTCTCGGTCTCATAGAAATCACGTACGACCATCCAGTCGAGCTTTGCCAGTGCCTTGCGCTGAAAACGCGCGTTCTGGCCGCCGACGGCCGGGTTCTGACCCACGCAAAGGAAGCCCCTGATCTTGCCGTCCATCATGTCCACAAACATCGGCAGATGCGAATGGTCGCCGGTGATCTTAGGATGGTGGTCGTAGCCGTAGTCGTTTTCCTTCGTGGCCGCATCGCCGAACTGGGCCTTGAAATAAGAAACGGCGAACTTCGGGTAGTTCCCCCAATAGCTTGTCGATACCGGGACAGCCTCGGTCAGGATGAAGTCCTTCAGAGTGTCATGGTTCAGACGGGCGTCCGGCATGTTCAGATAGCCGGGCAAGGAGTGATAGAGCGTAGCGATGTCGGTGGAACCCTGGATCGTCGAGTGGCCGCGCAGCGCAAGCACACCCCCACCCGGTCTGCCTATGTTGCCCAGCAGGGCCTGGAGCATCCCGGCGGTGCGGATGATCTGCACGCCTACGGTGTGCTGGGTCCAGCCGACCGCATAAGTAATGTTCGATGTCTTATCACGGCCGGAATTGCTCAACAGCGTCTCCGCCACCTCGAGAAAGACCTCTTTGGAACAGCCGCAGATGCGTTCGACCATCTCCGGGGTATAGCGACTATAATGCTTTCTTACGATCTGGAAGACGGTGTGAGGGTCCTGCAGCGTGGGATCGGTCTTCGGCCTGCCGGGGATCCTCTGGAGAAGAAGGTCCGTAAAGGTCTTCGCCTCGCTTACGGAAGGCTTCGGCGCCGGGTGGCGCTGGTAGGACCAGCTCTCCTTCGAGTATGTCTTCTTATCCGTCGAAAGGCCCGAGAATACGCCGTCGAGGTCATCGGCGTCCTTGAAATCAGGACTGACCAATGTCGCGGCGTTGGTATAGTTTACGACATATTCTTTAAAGAACGGGTCGGTCTTCCATCGTTCGCTGTTGATGACGTGGGTGATCAGCCCGCCTAGGAAGGCTATGTCGGTGCCCGCCCTGATCTGCGCATGGATGTCGCAATGGGCGGACGTCCGCGTAAAGCGCGGGTCCACATGCATGAGGACCGCACCGTGATCGGTCTTGGCCTTCAACGGCCAGCGAAATGCAACAGGATGGCACTCCGCCATATTCGAGCCCATGATCATTACCGCGTCTGAGTTGACGAGATCACGCGGAAATGTAGTCGAACCTCCACGACCGAAGCTTACCCCCAGACCGGGGACAGTGGAGGAGTGTCATATACGGGCCTGGTTTTCGACATAGACCACACCCATTGCGTGCATCAGTTTTTGCTGGGCGTAGTTCCATTCGTTGTCTATGGTAGCGCCACCCAACGACGCCACAGAATAGGTGTTCATGACACGCCTTTTCAACTTGCCGCCCTTTCCGTCCGGCATATCCTGAAATTCGTTGAAGTTGGCGTCCCTTGTCTGCTTCACCAGCTCGGCGGCGCGGTTCATGGCCCATTCGAGAGACCTCTCCTCCCAGTGATCGCTCCCGGGCGCCCGGTACTTCACCTTTGTCCACCGCAGGTCGTTTACGACAAGCTGGTACGTGGCGGCGCCTTTTGGGCAGAGGGTGCCCTCGTTGAGCGGAGAATCCGGGTTGCCCTGGATATCGATTATCTTCCCTGAGTCGTCGGTCATAACGATCTGCGCGCATCCTACCGAGCAGTACGGACAAAGGCTGGGGGTCTGCTTTCCTGTCTTCATTGAGACGGTCCCTGCCTTCTCCTGGGCAGCTGCCGTGTCAAGCCCGAGACCAAGGACCTCGGCGGCAACAGCAGTGCCTATAGTGCCCGCAGAGATCTTGATGAATTCCCTCCGGTCGACTTCCATAGCCTCTTACCTCCTATTGAAAAAGTGCTTATACTCCCAGCATATCCTGAAAAAGGTATTTGTCAAGAACGCAGCAGGGCACGGGTCTTCAGCAGTCGGATACAGAGGAAAGGAGAACTAACAGGCCATCATCTCCGCTCATGAAAAAACCTCTTCAGAAGCGAAGCGCACTCATCACCAAGGACCCCGGACAAGACTTCTACCTGATGGTTCAATCTGACATCGTCCAAAATCTTATAGAGGCTGTCGACCCCTCCGGCCTTGGGGTCCCTGCAGCCGTATACGAGCCTCGCTATCCGTGCATTTACGATGGCGCCGGCGCACATTATGCAGGGCTCCTTCGTAACATACAGAGTCGAGTCCGATAACCTCCAGCTGTCGGAAATCCGCGTACCTCCCCTGAGAGCAAGAATTTCCGCATGAGCCGACGGGTCCTTCAGACATTCTCTGAGATTATACGCGCTCGCGGCCACTTTCCCCTCTTTGACGAGCACCGCACCCACAGGGACCTCACCCTTTTCAAAGGCGGCTTCCGCCTCCCTCAGGGCCAACTTCATAAAATACACATCTTCTTCGACACGCTCATTTCCCATCAGCAGCGAATTATACCATTTTTACGCGGCCGCCATAGATGAGTGCAACGGGTATAATTACCACTTGATACCAGCGCCGAAATGAAGGAGAATGAAACCATGCCATTTTGCAGCGGATACTGCATATGAACCTCAAATACCTGTTTTTCGGTCAATACCTTCTCAAAAAGGGGCTGATAACCTTCGAACAGATATTCCAGGCCAGGATGGTGCAGAAGAAGACCAACCTGAAGATAGGAGAACTTGCGATAATAAAAGGCTGGCTCACTGCAAAGGACATCGAAAAGGTCCTCGTCATCCAGGAAGAGACCTCAGAGAAATTCGGGGAGATCGCAGTCAAGAACGGTTTTCTGACCGAATCTCAGGTTGAAGAGCTGCTCGCGCACCAAAAGGAAGAACACATATTTTTTGGAGAGGCCCTCGTCAGACTCGGACTCATCAGCGAAGAAAAAATGATAGAAAACTTCAAGGAATTTAACAGACTGAAGATGAACGATCTTATATAGTCCTTCCGTTATTCGTGAAAGGGCTTCCCAAGAATGTCTCTTGCGGCCTGGACGACGGCGTCCACTTTCAAACTTTCCAGGCACTGAACGTCAGGACACCGACGACGGTCCTCTTCCGAACAGGGGGAGCAGGGATAACCTGAAGTAATAATCCGAGTAAGACTTCCAAAAGGCCCCCAAATCCTCGGGTCCGTGGGACCGAAGACCGCGATCGTCGGCGTTCCGAGCGCTGATGCCAGGTGAGTTACGCCTGAATCATTGCCCACATGGAGGGATGATGATTTAAGCAAAGTAGCTATATACGAAACAGACCGGCCGGCAATAATAGAGGCATCTATTTTATTCTCGGAGAAGAACCTCTCCGATATCTCATGGAGTCCACGGCGTTCAGCCGGTCCGAGTATGAAATAAAAATAAAACCTCTTGTCCTCGCCAAGCAATTTGATCAATTCCAGAAAATTGCCTGAGGGCCAGCACTTTTTCTTCCCGCCGCTGCCCGGCTGGACGGTGATGATCGTCCTTCCCCTGTGAATACCGGAGGGAAAGGGCCTCACCTCCAGACAAGGCATTGCACCTGAGACTATTCCTGATCGGTTCAGCCGTTTCACCTGTGCGGCAGACAGATGCATCACCCGTCCCTCCTCAGGCCTTGTCGGAATAAAAAAACATTTCGGGATATGCCTCCTTAGATTTTTGGCAAATACCTCATCAATATTTTTCATGAAGATGAAGGCATCGGTAAATGTTCCGAGAAATTTTGCTGCCTTCGGCGATAAAGTACCGCTGACAAAGAATTCGGCAAAAATCCCATTTTCGACGGCGGACACCTCATCGGCCAACCGGTTATCGATTAGGATGTCTGCGATGTCTGTCCTCGATATGAGATGCAGATGGCCGACTCTGCCGCCGGCTTTGAGAGTATATAGGGCGGGAAGCGAAAGGATTAAGTCTCCGAGGGCACCCTGATGCCAGGCGAGGGTCTTTGTCATAGCGAGTCGTCCCTTAGTCCTGACAAAAAAACTTACTGCAGCGCCAGCATACCGTCAAGGGCCTTCTTTGCGGGAATTCTGATATGCTCCGGGACCTTGACAAGGTAAGTATTTTCCTGGAATGCCCTCAGGACACTCTGTAACGTTGTTTTCTTCATATTCGGACATATCATGTCCTTCCTGAGGGGATAAAACACCTTCTCAGGGTTTTCCTTCCTCAACCTGTGCATGAGCCCTATCTCAGTACCAACAATAAATTCCCGTGAAGAGGAAGACTTCGCGAACCTGAGCATCCCGGAGGTACTCGTGACATGGTCTGCCCTTTCCAGGACTTCTATCCTACACTCCGGATGGGCCATCAGAAGCGCACCCGGGTGTTCCGCCCTCGCCTTTTCCACGTCATTCGTCGTGACCCTCTCGTGCACATTGCAGTAACCGTCCCATGCGATCACCTTCTTCTTCGTGTTCCTTTGGGCCCAAACCGAGAGGTTCTTGTCCGGTATACAGATGACTTCGTCCCCGGGAAGGGACTCCACTACCCTTACGACGTTTGCAGACGTGCAGCATATATCGCTTTCCGCCTTTATGTCCGCAGTAGTATTCACATATGCTACGACGGGGACGCCGGGGTACTTCTTTTTGATGTCCCTCAGCGAAAATTCCGGAGGATATACATAAGGAGGCGGATTATTGAAACCAGGGAAGCTCTTTCTCACGGGCCGGGGGGAATCCACGTGGATCATATCCGCCATAGGGCAGAGCGCCGCCCGTTCCGGGAGGAGTACCGTCTTTTCGGGTGAGAGGATAGAGGCGCTCTCCGCCATAAAATTCACCCCGCAAAAGACAATCATGCCGCAGTCGATCGTCGCGGCCGTCTTCGAAAGCTCGAGGGAATCGCCCACAAAATCGGCTATGTCCTGCACCTCTTCCCTCTGGTAATTATGCGCGAGGATGATCGCGCGTTTCTCTTCCTTTAACTTCAGAATCTGTTCCTGAAGAGCGGACATATCCGGAGGCATCTAAAACCTGACTTTACCTGTTTTCGCTAGAGATGAATTTGTGAAGAGGACAGTGCCGTCGTCGAGGACGACTTTATAGATCCGTACTTGTTCGGGGGCCGCTGTTGCCTGTTTGGCCGAGTCAGAAAAATTATAGCTGCTTTTACCCTTGAAAAGAGAAATAATCTTTTTCACGTACTGCCTTGTCTCGGAGATCGGCGGGACGTTGCCGTATTTCTCGACGGTCTTGGGTCCGGCATTATATGCGGCAAGTGCGAGGGTGAGGTCCCCGTTAAACTTTTCGAGCAGCTGTTTGAGATATTTTGTACCACCCTCGATGTTTTCTTCGGGGTTAAAGGGGTTGACAACGTTCATGTCATACGCAGTGGAAGGCATCAGCTGCATAAGGCCCATCGCACCCTTCTTCGATACCGCGCGTTGGTTCCCGTTGGACTCCGTCTTGATTACCGCATGGATCAGGTCCGGCTCGATCTCGTACTTCGCGGCAGCCTGCTGCACATAGCCGCTGTAATCCCGGCTCGTCACAGAAGAGGTCGCGCCGTCGTCGGCCTTCACCGGTTTAGCAGCGCCTGTTTGCTCCTTGATAATCCTTACTGTTTTCTTACCCATTGGAGCATCGGTATAACAGGCTACACCATTTTCATCGACGTACTTATAAACGTCTGAAGACGCCGGAGATGCATTAAAAAGTAATAAAAAAACCACTGGGGCAATTATTGCGCGCATAAAAAATCTTAACATTTAAAGCCCCTAGTGTCAATATTGGCCGCAAAACATGTTAAAATCATTGACAAACTAAGGCTGCATATAGTATAAAAGTATCTTCGGGCGGATAGCTCAGCTGGGAGAGCACAGCCCTTACAAGGCTGGGGTCACAGGTTCGATCCCTGTTCCGCCTACCATTTCATTTTGGGTGACAAAAAATGGAATGGTGAGATAGTTCGGATCCTTTATGAATTGCAGAGTTTTTTCAGAAGTTCGCGGGGGCGGTAGTTCAGCTGGTTAGAACGCCGGCCTGTCACGTCGGAGGTCGCGGGTTCGATCCCCGTCCGCCCCGCCATTAAAAACCTTTTAAATTATTATCCGGAAACAATTAAGTTTCGCTTAGACAACAAAGTTCTTAATTTTTGAAGTCAGAAGACTTTTTGGCAAACAACAAAGTTTCTTTAAAATCGTAGTTTCCAATTTGCGGAACTGTCCGGAAACGATTAAGTTCCTACATTTCTGCACAAAATAATTCTGACTTTTTGGTTTTCTTGCCTACCATATTACGGTTAA
Source organism: Thermodesulfovibrionales bacterium (assembly GCA_044450345.1). Classification (GTDB taxonomy): domain Bacteria; phylum Nitrospirota; class Thermodesulfovibrionia; order Thermodesulfovibrionales; family UBA6898; genus Sulfobium. The sequence goes on from JBIOIY010000038.1 coordinate 30,590, forward strand.
GCTTCAATCTGCTGTTGCAAATAAGAACATGGTAGGGGATTAACGATATTGTGCAATTGAAGATTGAAGTGTGAAGGACGATGCCGCTACGCGCCAGCTACGGATTTTCAAACCACCATCTGTATTTATTA
>JBIOIY010000039.1:0-29735 GCA_044450345.1 Thermodesulfovibrionales bacterium
AATAATAATTGAATCCCTCAGCGTTAGAACTCAGCACCGCGGTGGATGGACCGCAGTTGTCGAAACAAGTGACCGCGAGCGTCGGGTCGGGATTCGGGAATGTAATACTCGATGGCGTCGAAGTCTCAACGTGAAGTTTCAACTCGACATGGTTGCCCAGCGCACCGGCATTGACGATTATCGGTGTTACCTGCAGAATCGACCCTGCCTGTCCGGCCAAAGTGACGACATGCGGAAAAGATATCGCCCTGTCTGACGTTGATGTCCCAATGACTGACGCCCCATTATTTATCAGTACCGGAGGGACGCTGAACGGCGCATTCATGGAAACCTGTATGTCAGTCGTAACCGGTGTCGCCGGATTCCCTCCGGTGCATGAAAAGGTAACCCCCAAATCACGTGAGAACTGAGAATCAACCTGAACAATTCTAGACTCCACAAGAACGCATTTTACCGGGACATCCGCATTCGCAGTCCTCACGAAGCCCGCCGCCACGATCGCGAACAAAACCACCCAACCTATCGCCCAACCCTGTTTCATGTCATTCGCCCCCTTTTCCGTCGATGTCAATCGCGGAATCGTTATCCCAGATTATGGGTAACTACTTCCTATAATAATCTTATCCCGACTTCGCCATATGTCAATATACGGCGCGAATCATTCAGCGCAAATGCCTCAACCGCGGACATCCGGTTGCCACCGGATACTGTGCACTTTCAGAACGCTTCCCGCCATTCATTCCGATTCATTTCTGCGAATGCTCCGTACCTAAACCATATGCTAGTTGAATTTACATGTCTTTGGTCGGTGAAGTCTAGATTCAACCTTCCTTCCTCCTGAAGCCAACACTGTGGCTTTTTTGCACATACGCAAGGTTACCCTTCGAAAGAAACGTTCACCAGGCTGCAGCCGTGTGCGATGTACCTCTCCAATCAAACGTTTTTTGAGGACGTGACCGAAGTTCACTCCTGCCTATAATTAACAGAGAGGACACGTCACCCGGAATTTTGATACACGCGAAAACAAACAGGTATTTTGATCCGAAACCCTATGGGATTTCCAAGCTAAACCTTCGGCGGGTTAAGCCCACTTACCGCCCCCCCTGAAGAAATCCTACAATAGACTTTCGCCGCCTCCCCTGCCCTTGCAGTTTATCTAGGCTTTTAGCCAAGCTTTACCCAAAACATGAAACTATCATTTGCCTTGCCCTTTTTAGCTTTATTGAGTAACATAATTCAGTCATGCCAAGGGGGGGTGGGTATCAAGGGTAAATTTCCAATTGATAAAAAATGAATTCGGCGCCCGCCAGTGCCCAAAATTATACAAGGAGGTCTCTTATATGGAGCAGCTATTTGAAATACGATTAGAACTTGAACCTATCAAACCCTGCTTTCCCAGACCTTTGCATGATCGGCGCCGTCCCTTTAAGCGGTCTTCGGTTTTTTCAGAAAAGCGGTAAGCAGGATGGCGGTGCCCGCAAAGAATGCCGCCATGTAGAAACTACCCGAAAAACTCCCGGTCTTTTCTGCAAGCAGCCCGGCTATTGCAGGGCCTGAAATCTGGCCGAAACCGAAGATGAAAGTGACCAGACCAAAGGCTGCTGCCGCCTTCCGTGCCCCGACATAATCGCCGACTGCCGCGGCCATTATGGACGGAATGCTCCATGCGACAACGCCGTAAAATCCTATCGAAAGATACAGAAAAACTCCCGGCAGCCCCGATGCAGCAAGGAGATAGGAAAGAGTCTGGAGCGAAAATACGATGATCAGCCCTGACTTCCTGCTCATTCTGTCTGAAAGGGTCCCGAAAACAGGACCGGAAAAAAGGCTCAGCAACCCCACCCAGGCCCAGAAATCGCCCGCTACCGTCTCTGAGAACCCCCGCTCTTTTACGAGTGAGGTAACGATGAAAGTTGCGTAGATAACGTAAGTATATCCGAAGAGGAAATATATGGTCCCCAAATAATACATGGTCCCGCTCGTATAGATATTATGTTTTCCCCTTTCGGCTGCGGCGGCCGGAGAAACGGTGCTCTCTCCCCCGACCGGTTTCAGCCCTTTTTCCTCTGGTTTGTCTCTGAGCAGGAGATAACTCAAAAAGGCGATGAGAACGACGGTCGCGCTGAGTATCAGCCAGCTCACCCTCCAGCCTTCGGGTCCGATGATTCTGTTAACAGTGGGGATAAGCTTCCCTGAGATGATAATGGCAAAGCCGCTGCCTATCACGATAAATCCCGCTGCCCTCCCCCTTCTGTTTCGGGAGAACCAGGAAGAAACAAGCCCCATGACCGGTACATTGGCAGCGCCGCTTCCAAGCCCGGTGAGCCCGTAAAGAACCAGCACATAATGGAAGCTCCTTGCCTGGCTTATGAGGGACATCGAGACACCTACGACCAGCAAGGCGGCAAAGATCAGCTTTCTCGATCCTGTCTTGGCTGACCAGTGACCGCTCACCAATACCGCGACAAGATAACCGAGGAAATTCACCGTACTGATGAAGCCCATTTGCGAATACGTGAGGTGTAGCGTCGCGGCCATGGATGGAAGGAGCATGCCCAGGGCGAAGCGGCCGAAACCGAGACATGCCATTATGCAGAGAGTACCGGTGCCGACAATTATCCATCCGTAATGGAACGGTTCCCTGTCGGACAGAATTTTTTCCATCAAAAAATATACCATTGTTGCACCCATAAATTGTAGGGGCGTGATTATCATGCCCTTTTGGCCGGGGCGGCCTGCCTGCCGGCAGCAGGGAACGAGCAGCGATGCCATCCACGCATGCATAAAATTCTTTGGACCCATACGCCGCCAACGTCTTGAAAAAATAAGGAAAAATGAATTATTATTATCATCTGTTCGAAAGCCGGCCTCTTTTCATGGAGGTCCTGAAGAAAACTATACTATGGAAGAACTAAAAAAACTCAGAAGCAGCATCGACAAGATCGACGATGAGATACTCAGACTGCTTAACAGGCGTGCCGGTTTTGTGGTGGACGTCGGCAAGATCAAGCGCAACAAAAAAACCACTTTCTACAAACCGGACCGCGAACGCCAGATCCTCGATAGGCTTGCAAAGAACAACAACGGCCCTTTTCCCAATGATGCGCTGAAGGCTATTTATCGGGAGATACTCGCTGCATCACTGGCCCTTGAGGAGCCGCTGAAGGTCTCTTGTCTCGGACCTCTCGGCACCTTTACCCACCTTGCGGCGCTGCGCCACTTTGGTTCATCGGCCGCCTTTGTCCCGGTGGACAGCATCAAGAAGGTATTCGAAAACGTCGAGACCAACAAGGTGGAGTATGGCGTCGTTCCCATCGAAAATTCGAACGAGGGGGTCGTCAGCCATACCCTCGACATGTTCATGGACTCCGATCTGCAGGTAGTGGCGGAGATCATCCTTGAAGTGTCCCACAACCTGCTATCCAGGCAGTCGAACCGGGCGAAGATAAAGAAGATATATTCTCATCCCCAGGGACTGGCCCAGTGCAGGGGGTGGTTGGAGGCGAACATGCCGGGGGTGCCGGTAGCGGAATCCACAAGCACAGCAAAGGCCGCAGAACTGGCAGCCAAAGACCCGACTTCAGCAGCCATAGCCAGTGAGATCGCAGCGCGCATGTACGACCTTACGATCATCGAGCGGGACATTCAGGACAGCAGGCGCAATATTACGCGGTTCCTGGTCATATCGAAGGAATTCCCCCACAGGACCGGCAACGACAAGACGTCCATTATGTTTTCGATCAAGCATAAGCCGGGCTCCTTGTATGACGTCTTGCTGCCCTTTAAGCGGGCCAGGATCAACCTGACCAAGATCGAATCGCGGCCTTCAAAGCGGAAGGCGTGGGAGTATATCTTTTTCGTTGATATGGAAGGACACGTAGAGGACAAGAAGGTGAAGAAGGCCATCGATGCGCTCACCGAGAACTGCCTCTACCTCAAGGTCCTCGGGTCATATCCGCAGGGTAATATGCAATGATACGTCCACCCGAATATGTCCTCGGAATTCAGCCCTACGTGCCCGGCAAACCGATCGAGGAACTCGAACGGGAACTCGGCATCTCGAACTCGGTCAAACTCGCCTCGAACGAAAACCCAGTGGGCCCTTCCCCTGCCGCAATGAAAGCGATAGGCGAAGGCTTTGCGGATATCAACCGTTACCCCGACGGCTCGGGATTTTATCTCAAGAAGGCCCTTTCAAAAGAGCTTGGAATAAGAGAAGAGGAAATAATCCTCGGGAACGGGTCGAACGAACTTCTCGACCTCGCTGCAAAAACATTCATGAAAGACGGAGACGAGGCGGTCATGGCAACCCCTTCTTTCGTTGTATATTTCATGTCCGTCCAGTCGGTGGGCGGAAAATCGGTCCAGGTCCCGCTCAAAAATTATACTCACGATCTCTCTGCGATGGCCGACTCCATTACTCCGGCAACGAAGATGATCTTCATCGCAAACCCGAACAACCCTACAGGGACTATTAATAAAAAAGACGAATTCGAGATTATGATGAAGAGGGTCCCCGACGATGTCCTCGTCGTGATGGACGAGGCCTATTTTGAGTACGTATCAGACCCTGATTACGCCGACAGTATGAAATATCTCAGGTCTGAAAAGAACGTTCTCATTTTGAGGACCTTCTCGAAGATATACGGGCTTGCCGGACTCAGGCTGGGTTACGGCATCGCAAGGAAAGAGATAATCACCGACATGAACAGGCTGAGGGCCCCCTTCAATACCAGCACTATAGCCCAAAAGGCGGGGATCGCCGCCCTCTACGATAAAGAACATGTCGGTCGTTCGCGAGAGGTAAATGGAGCCGGCAAAGAATACCTTTACCGCGAACTCGGTGCCCTCGGGATTTCTTTTGTCCCTACCGAGGCAAATTTCATATACATTCCTATAGAGGGGTCGGCAGCGCTTTACGAAAAGCTTCTGAGGATGGGCGTCATCATAAGGCCCATGGGGCCGAACGCGGTCAGGGTAACTATAGGCCTTCCGGAGGAAAACAGAAGGCTCATCGAGGCGCTGAAGGCGGCGAAGGGATAATGTTCATTCGCAGAAAAAACGGGGGCCACGCCTTTTCGAGTTTTTCCCCCGTTGTGAACTTCTTGTCTTGTCGTCATCCCGGCTTGACCGGGATCATTCTTGCAGCTCCGGCTGATTGACAAGGCGATAAAAGAAGGATTCCCGACAAGCCTGCCTACCGGACAGGCAGGCGGGAATGACAGAAGACAACCCTAACTATTGAGTTGTTGGTATATTGAAAGCTTTCACTTTTGAGCTTTCTTATTTTGTTTGGTTCGATCAGGGAGGAAATAGTTGGACATCATTGTTCTGAGACAGGATGCGACGGAAGAGGACATGCGGCACGTAGTAAAGAAACTCGAAGGCCACGGGCTCAGGACCCATATCTCGACCGGCACCGAAAGGACGATCATCGGCGTCATCGGGGATACATCGAAGATCACCGAGGAAGATGAAGATACCTTTCGTGCCGCATCGGGAGTTGAAAACGTCCTCAGGATATTGAAGCCCTATAAACTCGCCAGCCGTGAATTCAGGAAGGAAAATACCGAGATACACGTCAGGGGCATTGTAATAGGCGGTAAAAAGATACAGGTCATGGCGGGCCCGTGCGCGGTCGAAGGCAAGACGGTCCTTACGGCCATCGCCGAAAGAGTAAAGGCCGGAGGTGCAGCCTTTCTCAGGGGAGGGGCCTACAAGCCGAGGACATCGCCCTACTCTTTTCAAGGCCTTGGAGAGGAAGGACTGGAATATCTTGCCGAGGCGAGGGAAAGGACCGGCCTGCCCGTAGTCACCGAGATTATGGATCCGAGGGACCTTGATGCCATCGTCAAATATTCGGATATCATCCAGATCGGCGCAAGGAATATGCAGAATTTCAGACTCCTCCTGGAGGTCGGGTCCGCACAAAAACCGGTGTTGCTCAAGCGCGGGCTTTCTTCCACGATAAAGGAATGGCTCATGTCGGCGGAGTACATCATGTCCCGCGGCAACCATGAGGTGATGCTTTGCGAAAGGGGCATTCGCACTTTCGAGACCGCAACGAGGAACACGCTGGATCTGAGCGCTGTACCTGTCCTGAAACAGCTCACGCATCTTCCTGTGGTCGTCGACCCGAGCCACGGCGTAGGGAAACGTGACCTTGTCGCTCCGATGGCGAAGGCCGCTGTCGCTGCCGGCGCTGACGCCCTGATCATAGAGGTCCATACGAATCCGGAAGAGGCGATGTCCGACGGCGAGCAGTCCCTCAAACCCGAGCATTTCGAGAAATTGATGAAAGAGCTGAAGCCCATAGCACTGGCTGTGGGAAGGGAAATATAAATGAGCGTTCAGCCCTCAGCGGTCGGCCCTCAGCCGCATGGCATTGCACTACCCGGCAGCAGAGCTGTGACGTATCAAATTTGTCATTCCGGCTTGTCCGGAATCTTTCTTGAAGAAGGATCCCCGACCTCCCGAAGGCTTTCGGGATTGCGGGAATGACAATGGAGGAGCCTAACCCTCATACAGGGCACTAAGGGGGTTTTTGATTAAATGACGACAAAGTTCGACAAAATAACAGTCTTGGGGGTCGGCCAAATCGGCGCATCGTTTGCACTCGCTATCAGGAATAAAGGACTTTGCCGTCATATCGCCGGGTCAGGCAGACACGAGAACAACCTCCTGAGGGCAAAGGAGATGGGCATCATCGACTCCTATGACCTTGACCCTGCGGCCGCCTGCACGGCTTCGGAGCTTGTTTTGTTATCGGCCCCTGTGGGGGCTTTTCCCGACCTGGTCAGAAGGTGTTCGGCCTCCTTAAAAAGAGGCGCAATCATTACCGACGCGGGAAGTGTAAAGGGAAGTCTCGTCCGCGACATCGAAAGACTGCTGCCGGCCCATGTGCGCTACATCGGCGGCCATCCCATCGCGGGGAGTGACCGTTCGGGCATCGATTCATCGAGTGCGGACCTCTTCAAAAACGCAAAGTGCATCGTCACACCGACCGAAAATTCGGATGCGGCCGCGCTGAATATAGTCACAGACATCTGGAAGTCCCTCGGGTCGCAGGTGATCACGATGGACCCCGCGGCACACGACCGCATTTACGGGGCGGTAAGCCATCTCCCTCATGTGATAGCCTACGCGCTGATGAATACCGTCTCCGACATAGACCCGGCGTATCTCGAATTTTGCGGACAGGGGTTCAAAGACACGACGCGCATCGCATCGAGTTCACCGGAGATGTGGAGGGACATTTGTCTGTTTAACAGGGAGAACCTCATCGAGATGCTTTTGGTCTTTCAAAAAAAACTCGAGCTTTTCGGCCGTTATCTAGAGGCCTCTGATTCCGTCTCGATCGAGAAGGAGTTCAAGAAGGCAAGGGACCTGAGGGATGGCATTGGACAGGGTTGAGATAAGCCCGGCAAAGGCGTTCGCGGGAGAGTTTATCCCTCCCCCTGACAAGTCGATATCACATAGGGCGGTCATCCTTTCATCCCTCGCAAACGGCAAAAGCATCGTAAAGAATTTCCTCCGGGCAAAGGACACGGAAAGCACGATGAACGCCTTCCGCGCCCTTGGCGTGGAGATCAGGGATGAACGCGATACGCTTACGATCTTCGGCAAAGGGCTCTACGGATTGTCCGAGCCTGCCGGCGTCATAGACTGCGGCAATTCCGGAACTACCATAAGGCTCGTCTCCGGAGTGCTTGCCGGCAATCCCTTCTTTTCAGTCCTCACAGGAGATGATTCGCTCAGGACAAGACCGATGGCGCGCGTGATCGCCCCGCTCAGCCGGATGGGCGCTGAGATCATGGCACGGTCCGGCAATAAATACCCTCCCGTCGCCATAAAAGGGACGAAGCTGAAACCGCTGCACTATGCGATGCCGCTTGCGAGCGCTCAGGTGAAGTCCTCTCTCATTCTTGCGGGTCTCTATTGCACGGAAGTCACCGAGATAACAGAGCCGACAAAATCGAGAGACCACACCGAAAGGATGCTGCCCGCCCTGGGCGCCGACGTGAGGGTGGAGGGACTCAGGGTCATAGTAAAAGGAGGCAGGGAACTGTCGCCCATGGAAATAGAGGTCCCCGGGGATTTTTCCTCGGCCGCATTTTTTATCGTCGCAGCGCTGCTCATACCAGGGGCCGAAATTACCTGCAGAAATGTGGGGATAAATCCGACCAGGACAGGCCTTTTGGAGGCCCTGAATATGATGGGAGCAAAGGTCGAAATGATCAACCCCCGCACCATTTCCGGAGAACCCGTGGCCGACATTCATTGCAGGGGAAGGGCATCGCTGAGGGCGGTCCATCTTACCGAAGAAATCATATCTTCACTGATCGATGAATTTCCCGTGCTGTGTGTGGCTGCCGCATCTGCGGAGGGCTTCACCACCATCCGGGGCGCCTCGGAACTGCGCGTAAAAGAATCGGACAGGATAAAGGCGATGGCGTCGGAACTGGGCAAGATGGGAGTGAAAATAGAAGAATACCCGGACGGCATCGGCATCACCGGGACAGCGGCGCTGAAGGGGGCCGAGGTAGAGAGTCACGGGGACCACAGGATAGCCATGGCGATGGCAGTTGCGGCGCTGGCTGCTGAAGGAACTACGACGATCTACGGGTCATCTGCAGTGGACATTTCCTTCCCTACATTTTTCAAAGCACTGAGAAGACTATCCGCATGAAAAAAATTATCGCGATAGACGGCCCTTCAGGCGCCGGCAAGAGTACTATCGCCAAACTTCTGGCGGAAGAGCTGGGGTTCGAATACCTCGACACAGGGGCCCTTTATAGGGCGACCGCCCTTAATCTGGTGAGGCTCGGCCTCGACGAAAAAGCGCCGGACAATGCCATAACCGCCGCCCTCGAAAAGACCGAGGTCGAATTCGAAAAAGGGAGGGTGCTCCTGAATGGTGAAGACGTGTCAGAGGAGATACGGTCTCCTCTGGCAGGCCATTATGCCTCAGTGTTTTCCGCGCGGGGCCCTGTACGCGCGTTTCTTCTTCAGACCCAGAGAAACGCCTCAGTAAAGGCCGATCTTGTTGCTGAGGGACGCGATATGACTACGGTAGTTTTCCCGGAAGCGTTTATAAAAATTTACCTCGACGCGTCGGTCGAAGAACGTACGAGGCGGCGCACCGCGGAGCTGATCGCAAAGGAGTTTGCCGTCGACGAAGAGCGCGTCCGCGCCGAAATAATCGAACGCGACGCCAGGGACTCGGGCAGGGAACTCGCGCCTCTCAAGAAGGCGGACGACGCCTGTTATGTCGACTCGACAGGGCTGTCGAAAGAAGAGGTATTGCGAAGGATCATTGAGCTTGTCGGGGGCGGTAAGGAGCTAAAAGACCGGCCAAAGACAGTGAAAAGTGGGTTACAATAATAAGAAGACGCATGAAAAAAGAGACAAAAAAAAAGGGAAAAACCGGGAACCCGGCATTTGAGGCCGTCATTGCGAAGAGGGCGGGTTTTTGCTTCGGCGTAAAGCGGGCGATCGATATCACCTTTGACATCGCCAAGAAGGACAAAAAGGGTGTATTTACGCTCGGCCCCATCATACACAACCCGCAGGTTATAGAGAGGCTCAGGGGGAAGGGGATATCCCCTATAGAAGCCGGTGATATCGAGAACAAGAAGATCAAGGCGCTCATTATAAGAACTCATGGAATACCCAATCAGCTCTATGATAATATAACGGCACGCGGCTTCAGGATAATAGACGCCACCTGCCCCTTCGTGAAAAAGGCGCAGCGTTATGCTAAACTTCTTAAGGAAAGCGGGTACCAGGTGGTCATACTGGGAGACATCAATCATCCTGAAGTGAAGGGCCTCATGAGCTACGCGGGCGAAGACGTCATCGTAGTGGATGAAAACACCCGTCTCCAGGGGCTTAGATCGAAAGTGGGAATCATCGTGCAGACCACTCAACCGGTCGAAGCATTGAAAAAGGTCCTTTCGAAAGTGGTCGATCACGCGAAGGAGATAAAGGTCTATAATACGATATGCAATTCGACGGCACTGCGCCTTAAAGAGACAGAAGACATGTCTCATAAGGTCGATGTGATGATCGTCGTAGGGGGCAAGAACAGTGCAAACACCACTCAACTTGCAAACCTTTGCAAGGGCCTTAACGTCACGACCTACCACGTCGAGACCGCCTCGGAGATCGAGGACGAATGGTTCAGCTGCGCAAAAAAGGTGGGCGTCACTGCGGGCGCATCCACGCCGGACTGGATTATCAGAGAAGTAGAAAAAAGATTGAGAGATATAGGGGGAACGCATTAATGGAAACCGACAACGAAATGGAGCGGCTCTATGCCGAGACTTTCCAGAGAATCGAAGAAGGAGGTATACGCTCCGGAAAGATAGTTGCCATCAAGCCAGACTGCGTCATCGTAGACATCGGCTACAAAACGGAGGGGGTCATACGCATCGGGGAATTTACCGAGGAAGAGCTGCGTGCCCTGAAGCCGGGGGACAAGATCGAGGTCTATGTCATCACCATGAGGGATTCCGAAGGGGTCATCAGTCTTTCGAAAGAGCGCGCTTCAAAAATGAAGATATGGGACGTCCTCGAAATGGCCGTCCGGGACGGCACCCCGGTGGAGGGCGTGATAACGGAAAAGACGAAGGGCGGCCTTACCGTAGATATCGGCGGCGTAATGGCATTTCTCCCGGGATCGCAGATCGATATTAAAGTGACAAGGGACGCTGATGCGCTGCTGAAACAGAAAATGCTCTTCAAGGTGCTGAAGATCAACAACAAGAGGTCCAACGTCATCGTATCGCGCAGGGCGCTGCTCGAAGAGGAAAGGGTCAAAAAGAAAGGCGAGACAATAGGCAAAATAAAGGAAGGGGCCGTCTTTGAAGGGTTCGTCAAGAACATTACCGACTACGGCGTATTTGTAGATCTCGGGGGCATCGACGGCCTTCTGCACATATCGGATATCTCGTGGGGAAGGATCACGCACCCTTCGGAGTTTTTCGCCATCGGCGACAAGATAGAGGTGGTCGTCCTCAAATACGACGAGGCCAGTGAGAGGATAACCCTGGGTTACAAGCAGAAGCAGACGGACCCGTGGGAAAACGTACAGGAGAAATACCCCGTCGGCCAGAAGGTCAAGGGGAAGATAGTCAGCATCACTGATTACGGCGCATTCATCGAACTCGAGGACGGTCTTGAGGGCCTGATTCATATCTCCGAGCTTGACTGGACACCAAAGCCCAAACATCCGTCAAAGTACCTTTCTATCGGCGAAACGGTCGAGGCCATTGTGCTGAAGGTAGACAGGGCAGAGAGAAAGCTCTCTCTCAGCATCAAGCAATGCAAGCCAAGCCCCTGGCAGCTGATCAGCGAACGCTACGCTGTCGGGCAGAAGATCTCCGGCAAGTTGAAAAGCCTCACCGACTTCGGGGCTTTTGTAGGACTGCCAGAAGGGGTGGACGGCCTTATCCATATATCCGACCTCTCGTGGACAAAGCATATCAAACACCCTTCGGAGATACTCAAGAAAGGGCAGAAGGTGGACGCCGTGATACTTGCGATCGACACCGAGCATGAGAAGATGTCGCTCGGACTCAAACAGATCGAACAGGACCCATGGATCGAGGCAATCCCGTCCAAGTTCAAACTCGGTGATATCGTAAATGGAAAGGTATTAAGGGTCACCGACTTCGGGATATTCACGGAACTGGAAGGAGGGGTCGAGGGCCTCATTTATTCTTCAGAGATCGTCCCGCCCCAAGGCGGGGACGAACAATTCAAGGAAGGGGACGTGGTCGCCGCACGTATCATCAAAATAGATCTTGAGGAGAGGAAGATAGGGCTCAGCATGAAAAATATCAAAAGGACGGATGAATGAAGAAACTCTGCCTTATCATCGGCGCGCTCGTCCTGATCCTCATCGCCATCAGTCTTACGCTGACGCTGTTTCAGAAGAACATCACCCTCAAGAGCAAGGTCGCGCTTGTGAGGATAGAGGGTCCCATACTCGATTCCAAGAACGCAGTTGAAGAGATCAAGGAATTCGGCAAGGACAGCTCGATCAAGGCGATCATCCTCAGGATCGACAGCCCGGGCGGCGCAGTCGCACCTTCCCAGGAGATCTATTCCGAGGTCAAAAAGGCGGCAGCCAAGAAAGCGGTGGTCGTCTCTATGGGGTCGATCGCGGCTTCGGGGGGCTACTACATCGCCTGTCCCGCGACGAGGATAATCGCGAACCCCGGCACGCTCACCGGCTCGATAGGCGTCATCATGGAAATACCCAACATCGAAGGCCTCCTTACCAAGATCGGCGTCAAGACCGAGGTGATTAAGGCCGGGAAAAACAAAGACATAGGTTCTGCCTTCCGCGAGATGAAACCTGAGGAAAGAGAACTGCTCCAGGGTGTCATGGACAACGTCCATGAGCAGTTCATAAAGGCCGTGGCCGAAGGGAGAAAACTCAAGATTGAGGACGTAAGGGCGTTCGCCGACGGCAGGATATTCACGGGCGAACAGGCAGTCGAGAAGGGCCTCGTCAATGAGCTCGGCACGCTTGAGGATGCGACAAAGATTGCCGCAAAACTCGGGGGCATAAAGGAGGAACCCGAGGTCGTGATAAAAAAGGACAAGGTCTCTTTTTTTGAGCTGCTCAGAAACAATTTTCCGAAGGAAATCCTGGATGTGTTTCCGTCGGCAAAAATAAAATATCTTTATTCACCCTAAGGAGGTCTCATGACAAAATCGGTTCTTATCGAGAAGGTCTCGGAAAAAGTCGAGGGGCTCACCAGAAACCAGACGGAGATCGTGGTCGACACCGTATTCGACAGCATCAAGAAGGCCCTTATGCAAGGTGAGAAGATAGAGATAAGGGGCTTTGGGAACTTCAGGTTGAAGACGAGAAACCCGAGGAAGGCGAGGAACCCCAAGACCGGCGAAAGCGTCGAAGTCCCGGGTAAGAAGGTCCTCTACTTTAAGGTCGGCAAGGCACTCAAGGAGACCCTCAACAAAGAAGAGGCGGCTGGCGGCCAGCCCGTCAACCAATAAGAAATCATTTCATGTTTTTTGAAGGGCGGGAAAATCCCGCCTTTTTCATTTTTTTACCGGGAATCAAGAGATAATCCGGAGGTGAAACAAGATGATAGATTTGCAGTATTCATTAACGATTGAGGCTACAGAGGAACCGGACTATTTCGGTTTCAATTCTCCTGACCTGCGCGGCTTTTCCGGCATTGGGCATTCGATTGAGGACTGCATCTACAAGGCAAAATGGGGCCTGATTGAGCATGTGAATCTGCTTAAAGAGCAAGGGTTGCCCGTTCCGCCGATAAATCCAAACCCCAAGATCATAATTCAGAATGAAGAAAAATTAGCGGTCGCCTGACGGGTCATACACCCGCCCGCTGGCAGCCCACCCCCCTTCCCGCTCGTCTTCAACTTCATCATTCCCGCGTCAGCCCCGGACATTGTCAAGAATCTTTCGCACTTTCGTCTGTTGGAAGATCCGATGGCAACTGTTCACAGTAATACTCGCGAATTCCGATCTGTCATAACTAAGGATTATTTTCCGTACTATGCACAGCCCTTTTGCGGTGTCCACCGACCATTCCATAGTTTCAGCCGGACGAAACTATGTGAAGATTACGAACGGAATAGGAGACTTTTCAAAAAACCTGAAGGCGCGTGTTTCAGCCACTACTACTCATTTTCCAAGTTAGTAAATGACTCTCAATTACGAGATGAATGATGCACTGCTACGATTACGATGTCCGATTGAAAAGAGGTAACCAGCGAGCTTCAACCCTGCATCCACCAATATCACACCATTTTTTTCATAAAGCTTTCTCCTCCACTACCACACAACTTACTTCAACCCGGTTTCGCCCCTTCTCTTTCGCCCGGTAGAGGGCCGTGTCGGCTTCCCGGATGAGGGAATCCATATCAGCTCTCTTTTGTCCGCTGCTCACGGCCGCCCCGATACTGATTCTGCAGGAAATTATCCCCTCCGGGGTGTCCATCGCGTCGTGACATATACATAGGCGCAGCCTTTCGGCAAGATCGAAGATACTCTCGCTGTCACACCCCGGCGCCACAAGGAGGAATTCCTCTCCGCCATAGCGGCCGATGGCATCGTACGGCCGCATCACTGCGGTCATACGTTTTGCGGTGAGACGAAGCACCGCATCCCCGGCCTGATGGCCATAGGTGTCATTGACTGTCTTGAAGTGATCGAGGTCGGCCATTAGTACGCCTACGCATGTCCCCTCCCGCGCGGCCCTTTCCATCTCAATCCCGAGGATTTGAAGGATCTCCTCATGGTTGCAAAGGCCCGTAAGCGGATCGTGGATCGCCTTTGCCCGGAGCACTTCGCGGGCTTCGATGAGTTCATCCTGGAGTTCGAGAATCCGCCTCCCCGCCCTCAGACGAACCTTCAGCTCATTGGATCTGAACGGCTTGGTGATATAATCGTCGGCTCCTGCCTCCATCCCTATTACTATATCTTCTTCCCTCTGGAGTGTCGTGAGAAGGATTATATATGTATAAGGTTCCCTTGATTCCTTTCTGACTCTTCGGCAAACCTCTACCCCGTCGATTTCCGGCATCATCCAATCAAGTACCGCCATACTGGGCGCATCTTTGGCTCTGAGGGTATTCCACGCCTCTTCCCCGTTGCAGGTAATGACTACATCATACCCCCACTTGGTCAGTTTGGCTTCAAGAAGACGCCGCGAAACAGCGTCATCCTCCGCGATCAGTATCCTCATGTTCCTTTCCTCCTGCAAATTGATCGAGCGCCCAGAGCAGTCGCTCGATTTCCTTTTCAAGGGAAGCCAGACCTTCTTTCGCTCCAGCAAGGTCTCCTTTCTTGCCCATCATCTCAAGGGCCGTGGCGTACTCACGGACCACCGGGGCGCCGAAGTTCCCGACCACGCCTTTCAACCCGTGAGCCGCGCGGCTGAGCACAGCCGGGCTCTCCTCGCCGATGGCGCAACGGATCTCCGAGATCAGGACTGGGCACTCCTTGGCAAAGATTTTCACCACCTCCCCAAGGAGCACTCTGTCTCCGTCCACGGAGGCGAGGGCGGTCTCCATATCGAAGACATCTATTCCAATTGCTTCGGGCCCTGGTGCGGCATTTTCCGTGTGCGCCCGGAGTCCCGGAATAAGTCCTTCGATGACGGAGAATAGCTCAGAGGCCTTGAGGGGTTTGGAGACATAGCCGTCCATGCCAGCGTTCAGGCACATCTCCCTGTCCCCTTTCATGGCGTGCGCAGTAAGGGCGATGATCGGGACGTGTCCTCCCGCAGCCTTTTCTTTTTCGCGAATGACCGCGGTCGCCTCAATCCCGTCCATCTCCGGCATTTGTATATCCATGAGGATGAGATCAAAGGGTTTTTCGTTTTCAACCGCGGAAGCCGCTTTTTTTCCATCTTCTGCGACAACCACCGCATGACCGCGTTTTTCTAGCATAGACACGGCTATCTTGCGGTTTACCGCGTTGTCTTCGGCAAGGAGCACCCTCAAACAGCCCCGGCCCTCCCGCAGGGTGTGACGGGTAACAAGGCGTGTTCGGTCTTCCGCTTCACATGCGCCCAGCACAGTCATGATCGCGTCCATGAGAGATGATTGTTTGATCGGTTTGGTCAGATAGGCCGCCACGCCCAGCTCGCGGCAGCGCACAGCGTCGCCTCTCTGGCCCGAGGAGGTGAGCATCATGATCGTCGTCTTCCTTGGCTCGTGATGTTGACGTACTCTCTCCACGAGCTCAAAACCGTCCATAACGGGCATATTGACATCGAGGAGAAGGAGGCGGAAAGGCTCCCCTCTTTGTGCAGCCTCATCTATCATCATGAGCGCTGACTGGCCGCTGTCTGCGGTAAAAGGGTTCATGCGCCAGTTTCTGAGCACATCTTCAAGAATGCGCCTGTTCGTTGCGTTATCGTCCACTATGAGTACAGGCAGGTCCTGAAGATTCGCCCGCTCTTCAGGTATCCACTTCGGGAGAGGAACCTTCTGGAGTCCGAACCGAATGGTGAAGTGGAAGGCGCTTCCCTTGTCGGCCTCGCTTTTCACCCATATGCGGCCCCCCATCATTTCGACCAGTCGGGAAGATATGGTGAGCCCGAGGCCGGTGCCGCCATACCTGCGAGAGGTGGAGGCGTCAGCCTGGGCAAAGGCGTCAAAGATGCGTCTTTGTTTCTCAGGCGAGATGCCGATTCCCGTGTCGGCGACTGTAAAGCGAAGTACAACATCGTCTTCACTCTTATCCTCCAGACTTACGGACACCACCACCTCACCCTTTTCGGTAAATTTTATGGCATTTCCCACAAGGTTGATTATGATCTGTCTTAGCCTGCCCGGGTCTCCAATCACCGCGTCAGGTATTTCCGGCGGAACGTGATAAGCGAGCTCAAGACCCTTTTCCGAGGCCCGCAGCGCAAGGGTGTTCAATATATCGCCTATGCCGTCACGGAGGTTGAAGCCGGTGTTGTCAAGTTCGAGTTTCCGGGCCTCGATCTTCGAGAAATCGAGGATATCATTTATTACGGACATCAATGATTCCGCAGACATATTTACAGCCTTCACATACTCCATCTGTTCCTTCGTAAGGTCTGTATCCATGAGCAGATCTGTCATGCCGATGACGCCGTTCATGGGTGTCCTGATTTCATGACTCATATTGGCGAGAAACTCACTCTTGAGCCGGTTAGCCTCCTCCGACTCCTCCTTTGCGATACGCAGTTCCTCCTCTGCTCTTTTGCGTTCAGTGATATCTTGGGCCACGTAAACTATCCCCTCAATAAGATTATTGTCGGCCCGCATAACTGAGGCTGAAAGCAATACAGGTATCTTTTTGCCATCTTTTGCTAAGTATATCTTTTCACTGTTGCTGACGAAGCCCTTTTCGATCGCTGTATTTATAAAACTCTCCCCCTGCGGTTCTTCCCTGAGAATGGTTCTAAAAGGCTGCCCGACAAGTTCTTTTTCTTCATACCCTAAAAGTGTGGAGGCGGCAGTATTCGCTCTGATGATCTTATTATCCGGAGAGGCAACTATCAGAGTGTCGGTCATACTCTTAATGATGTTATCCACATAATCTTTTGAAACGGTAGTCTTGTCCAATTCCTCAGCCATCTGATTAAAACTATCGAACATCATTTGCACCTCTCCGGCAGCTTTAATCTTAACCCTGGTTGAGAGATCCCCTTTAGCAAGACGGGTAGAAGCATGGGCAAGCTCCCTAATCGGGTCCAGTATCAGTTTTTTTGACGCACCAAACAAACCGGAGCCAAGTGCGAACGCGACAACCAGATTGAGGACAACGACAAATAGTATGGACATTAAAATTTGATGGCGCACCCTATACTCCGACATGCCGATGGTAACGTTGCCGATAACATCGGCGTCTACTATGACTGGAACTGAAATCTCCTCAACGGCCTCCCTGTTTTTGATGGCTGATAGGATATCCTGCAAGTCTGCCTCTTTTGAAATCTCTGACAGAATGACTTTCAGTCTCTGAGATTGATAATTGATACTGGCATATTGGGAAGTGACGAGGTTTCCCTTAACGTCCCGGATAACGGTATACATAATGTCTTCATCTCTATTCGCTTCGTTTACAAGGGAATCCAACCGCATGCCATCCTTCATGATCAGAGGGTCCTGGCCGAGCTTGGCGATGTAGGATGCAAGAGCTTGCCCCTTAGTTATTAGGGAATGCTTGAGCATATTCCTTTCGTTTACTGCAATTGTAGTGCTTAAGATAACTGTGCTGGCGATGAGAATGCCGACGATGATGCTCAAGAACCTGAACCTTATGCCGTGTCGCAATTTAGTGGTAAACATTTCGGCTCTATCCTCCTCCCCTTATTAACACTGGGCCTTTCGCTGCACAATTACTCGATGACCCTTGTTACCGATTTCATAAAAGACCGCGGAATCTGAAACTGTCCTGCCTTGGCCGTCTTCATGTTAATGATCAAATCCATTTTTTTTAGCGGTTCTACCGGAATAGACGACGGCTTTACACCCTTCAATATCTTTACCGCTTTTTCCCCTGCCAGCCGGCCTATCGCATAGGCGTCTACCGTAATTCCTAAGAGGGCGCCCCGTTCCACGTGGTCTTCTGATTGCGATGCCGTAATCACCTTGGCTTTTGTCGCGATATTCACTATTGTAGGAAGACTTTCGCCTACGACACTGCTTCCAGTCAAACAGATAGCATCTACCGAACGTACGACTTCTGTTAAAACAGATGCCACCGCTTCCTTATTGCTTAGCGGAACCCGAACAACTTTGATGTTGAAGTTGTCTTGTTCCGCTTCAAACTCTTTGACCTGGATTTCGGAGTTCCTCTCGCCCATGGTGTACAGGACCGCCACCCTCTTTACCCCAGCAAGCTCTTTCATAACCTTTAATAGTCTCGACGCAGAAGTTTTGGAACTGGCGCCTGTGGTGTTGTTATTGGAGCTTTTCCAGCCTTCAGCAATTTTTGACTCCACAGGGTCCCAAACCATGACAAAGACAATCGGGATGTTCTTGATCTCGTTAGCGGCAGCTACTGCCGCAGAAGTGCCGATAGGTATAACTATATCCATTTTTTCAGCGACAAATTTGCGCGCTAACTCTGCGGCCTTTGCTTTGTTGCCACCTGCATTTTCTATTCTGAACTTTACCATGGGCTCTCCAAACCCCTTTTGTTTTAGCAGATTAATGACCCCGTTTTTATTCTCTATATAGCGAGGTTGCTCATTAAATAAGAGAAAACCGATCTTTTTTTGGGCTATGGCCTCTGCAGAATGCAGCGTAAGAGTCGAAAAAACCAAGAAGATGATACACAATTTTATAACCATCCATATGTGTTTTCTCCCTTTCTGTTCTCTCGATTCCAAAGTTGCATGGTTTATTCTTTTCATTTCATATCCCTCCTTAGTTCCCGAAGTTTGAGGTAAATAAGTGCGGGGTCGATCCGGTCCTCCACAGATTTTTCGTCTTTCTACCTCCATCGGTGTACCAGTTGGTGTCAACGTATCCGCCATTGTTCAGCCGTGACTCCGGCGTTATCGGAGAAATGCCGCCTTTGGGGGTAAGGGGCTCTATAACGGGCAATGCTAAAGGGGCTGCCCCCCATGGGAACAAACGGGCCTACTGTCGAAAAATAACCTCTTTGACACAGCATTATTCTCATAATTTTTTCTGGAGAAAGAAAAAACTCACCCGTGAGAACACTTGCGTCCCACTACCTTCTTATCGACACTCATAACCCGTTTCTTTAGCCGGTTGATGAGAACTTCAGAAAGCAGCACAGCACGTGAATAAGAAAACAGCTTTCTCGTGAAGTGAGAAGCAGCTAGTGTCGCGCTTTTGAAGGCAATCCACTATTCAGTTGAACGCCAAAGGCTATTGACGAAACTCGAGAATAAGTTGAGGGAAATCAGAAGACTCGAAAGGGAGCGCAAAGCATTCTCTCCATGTTCGCCCACAACATCAAGGGCGCTATCATCCTCCAAAGAGAGAAAAGAAAGTTTTACACAAATTAATCATTTTGAATGAAAGTTTCATTGTGCAAATGAATGTTATCCGTGTCCCTTATAGGGAGTAATTTGAGCCGATCGTGATCTCTCAAATTTGCGGACTTGGATTGGAAACAAACAGGTATTAATAACCGAAGCTGTTTGAGGTGTACAAGGAAGGAGCTGAAAAGCAGATTTTACCAGTTAAAAATGGAAATCCTTGTTTCCGAGATTATCGCTTCAGTGAGGATGATCAGGTGTATTCGAAGTCCTGACTTTTTCATTTTGACTCCCTGGCTGGATGGACCTCCAGCGCGCTTTTATGCACCCCGAATATCCAGATCCTTATAAACTTAGACCATTCGCTCAAGACCATGTCGCGGTCACGGGGCCTCTTCCACCAGCCGTCGAAGTCGAGCCAGCTTTTGTCGGTCGGCGCGCTTATGACCCTGATCCCGGGCAGTATCTCCTTAAAGATGATCGACGCCCTCCTGCTGTGATATGGCGACGTCACCAGGATAATCGATGTATATCCGTTTTTTCCCAGGATGTCACCGGTATATTTCGCGTCCTCTTCGGTCGATCTCGACCTGTCGGCAAGCAGTATGAACTTTCCCGGGACCCCGAACTCTTCGGCCTGCTCTTTCATCAGGCCCGCTGCGGTATGTCTACCCACGACCGGCCCGCCTGTCATAATAATACGGTCCTTCCTGCCCCAACCTTCCTTGAAGAGTTTCACTCCGTATGCGACGCGCTCCTCTTCCTCACCCGCAAGGACCACGATCACGTCAGCCGGCTTCAGTTCGTCCTTTTCATAAATATACCTGCCGGCCTTATCGAGGACAAAAGAGCGGCCGAGATAGAGAAGCCCGGCAAGGACAAGGAGCATGAGGAAGCATTTTGCACACCGTAACATGACCTATCTCAGATATTCTTCGAGCGCAATTTCCCAGGGCCTCATCTCACTCATTCCTTCGAGCCTGAGCATTGTATGGCCCAGGACCGAATTTGCAGGTCTTTTTGCAGGTCTCTTGAACATCTCAGAGGCAACAGGCGATATCCTCTTGTCTATCCCCTTTCTTGAGGCTATGGCAACGGCAAACTCGTACCATGAACATTTTCCTGAATTGGTGACGTGATAGACGCCGTACCCTTTTCCGATTACCTCCCTCAGTTTCCGGGCGAGGTCCAGCGTAAAGGTGGGAGACCCGACCTGGTCATTCACCACATCTATTCCGTCCCTTTCCGAAAGGAGCCTGCAGATCGTATCGACAAAGTTCTTTCCGTTTTTCCCGTAAAGCCAGGAGGTCCTCACCACATAAAACCTGTTGGTAAGAGACATGACAAACCGCTCACCCATCAGCTTCGACAGGCCATACTGGTTTATCGGGGCGGTGTCGTCCCATTCGTCATAGGGACCGTCCTTCGTCCCGTCGAAGACATAATCCGTGCTGATCTGCATGATCGGGCAACTGACCTCCTCACAGGCCATGGCAAGGTTTCGTGCGCCTGTGCCGTTGACAAGATAAGCAAGCTCAGGTTCTGATTCGCAGCGGTCGACGTCGGTAAAGGCTGCGGCATTTATCAGGAAGTCCGGCTTTATCTCCCTTATCCTCTTCATCACCGGATCGAGCTTCGTGATATCGAGGGTCTCGTAGGTCAGACAGACGAGTTCAACGCCTGAAAATACCCGGCCTATGTCCTGGCCGAGCATGCCCTCGGCGCCTGTTAAGGCGACCTTCAAGCGCCGGCCCTCTTCCCGTATTGCATCTCATAATAAGTCCGGTATTCGCCTGAGATGATCCTTTCCCACCATCCCCTGTTCGCGAGATACCATTCGACGGTCTTCTCTATCCCCTCGTCGAAACCGGTCTCGGGCCTCCAGCCGAATTCCCTCTCCATCTTCGAAGGGTCTATCGCATACCTCCTGTCATGACCCGGCCTGTCTTTGACAAACGAGATAAGTTTAAGGAGTCCCTCTTCAGAGGCGCCGCTCTTTCGCGCGACGGTACCGAGAAGCTTCCTGACGATGTCGATGTTCTTTTGTTCGTTCTTGCCGCCGATATTATATACCTCTCCGGACCTCCCCTTATGGAAAACAATATCGACGGCCCTGCAGTGGTCAGCGACATATATCCAGTCTCTTACGTTCATCCCGTCGCCGTAGACCGGCACCGCCCTGCCCCCAAGAGCGTTGGCAATGACAAGGGGCATAAGTTTCTCGGGAAACTGGTATGGACCGTAATTGTTGGAACACCTCGTGATCACCACATCGAGACCGTAGGTCTCGTGACTTGCCCTTGCAAGGAGGTCGGAGGAAGCCTTGCTGGCAGCATAGGGACTATTCGGCATCAAGGGGGATTCCTCGGTAAACAGACCTTTTTCTATCGACCCGTAGACTTCGTCAGTAGAGACATGCAGCATCCTGCAGCCCCTCTTCCTGGCGGCATCGAGAAGGTTCTGGGTCCCTATCACGTTCGTCTGCAAAAAAGGCGAGGCGTCGAGAATGCTTCTGTCGACATGGCTTTCCGCGGCGAAGTGTATGATAGCGTCGAATTCAATCTCATGCAGCAGCCCCCGGTCGGATATGTCTCCCCTTACGAACCGGTAGTCAGGCAGGTCTTCAACACCCTTCAGGTTTTCGAGATTTCCGGCATATGAAAGCGCATCGAAGTTTATGACCCGATAGCCGGGATGCGCGGCAAGAAAATTACGAATGAAATTAGAGCCGATAAAACCTGCGCCGCCGGTAACAAGGACCTTCATTCCTCTATCCTGAAAGGCGAGTCAGGGTCATTCTCGTATCTGACCTCATCCACAGGGTCCTTCTTCCCCTGCCCTTTGAAAAGCCTGTCGGGCAGATTGAGAACAAGGCCTTCTCCGGGTCCCATGTTTTTGTAGGCGTGGACTATCCGCGGGGGAACAACAGCTGTTACGGGCTTCCCCTTCGTGTCCAGCACAAACTTCTCTCCATACGACGGCGACCCTCGCCTGTTGTCCCAGAGATAGAGCCTGAAGTTCCCGAAGAAGCAGAAGAAGTCGGACTGGTCCATGTGCTCGTGCGGTCCGCGTGCGATGCCGGGCTTGGTCATCGATACATACGCCATAACCGGCCTGAAATCTGTTTCATCGTATCTGAAGAGTTCGGTAAGCCATCCCCTCTCGTCGGTAAAAACATTCAGTTCTTTTATCACGACGCCATCCACCGTCTCTACACCTCCATCGTGGAGTCATCGCCCAGCATAAGCCTGAGCGCCCTGTGTCTGCTGTTCTTGTTGATCCTGACCCTCCTGCCTATCAGACTCTCCTCCATCCTCTCGATGTTCAGCACTTCGCTTCCGTTCATAATGACCGAATGCTCTATGGAAGAATTGATGATCCTGACGTTGTCGCCTATGCTCGTATGGGGTCCTATGAAGGAGTTTTCGATGACCGTATGTTCGCCTATGACGACAGGCCCCCGTATGGTGCTGCCTTTTATGAGCGATGTCTTGTGAAGCCTGACCCGGCCGAGGACGTGGCTCGCCTTGTCGACAGTCCCCGCGATCTCCTTCTTTCCCCACTCGTCCAGTACGATCGCATTTGCCGTGAGGAGGTCGTCCTTCTTTCCGGTATCGAGCCACCAGTCGTCGAGCACGAAACTCCTCACCTTTTTCCCCATTAAAATCAGTTCCTGGATCGCATCGGTGATCTCGAGTTCCCCCCGCTTCGACGGACTGATTCGGGCTATCGCGCTGTGGATCCTGGGAGAGAAGATATACACACCGACAAGGGCAAGGTTCGAGGGCGGGTCATCCGGCTTCTCGATCAGCCTTACGATATGACCGTCCCTCGTCACTTCTGCGACCCCGAACTGTCTGGGGTTTTCGACCTCTTTCAGAAGGATGAGCGCGTCGGATTTCTTCCTGGAAAAATCTTCTACGAATTTCTTTATGTCCCTGCCGATGAGGTTGTCCCCGAGGTACATCACGAACGGGGACTTCTTAAGAAATCTGTCCGCTGTCTTTACCGCATGGGCGAGGCCCGCAGGCGAGGCCTGGAGGATATAGGTGATCTTCGCACCCCACCTCTTCCCGTTCCCCACCGCCTCCCTGATCTCATCACCCGTCTCCGGAGATATAATGATGCCTATGTCCCTGATGCCTGCATGTACGATGTTGTCGATGCAGTAAAAAAGGATCGGCCTGTTAGCGACGGGAACGAGCTGTTTTGCGCCGGAATAGGTCAGCGGCCTTAGACGCGTCCCTTTGCCGCCGCTCAGTATCAAAGCCTTCATGCGGTATATGATAGCCAATAAAATCGCATAAATTCAATTAATCCGGGACATGACGTTCTTCCGCGTGCGACGACAGTCTCCTTATGCGTTCTTCTCTTCTTTCGCTGCCTGGCGCTCCGCTATGATCTTCTGGGCAAGGTGCGCAGGAACCTCCTCATAATGGGAAAACTCCATGGAATAAAGTCCCCGGCCGGATGTGAGACTGTGGAGCTGATTTGCATAGGTAAGCATCTCGGACATCGCCACCTGTGCTAATATCTTCTGGTTTCCGCCTGCCTGCGGGTCGACCCCCTGGACCTTCCCCCTTCTGGAGTTGAGGTCCCCGATGACCGAGCCGAGCGTATCGTCAGGGGTGGTGACCTCGACCTTCATGATCGGTTCCAGCAGAACGGGCTTCGCCTCTGTAACTGCCTTCTTTATCGCCATGGAGCCGGCTATCTTAAAGGCCATCTCCGACGAATCAACGGTATGGTACGACCCGTCAAAAAGGGTGACGCGCAAGTCGACGATCTGAAACCCTGCAACCACGCCCTCGTGCATAGCATCGATGATGCCTTTTTCGACGGCCGGGATATATTGCCTCGGGATCGCTCCGCCGACGATCTTATCTACAAACTCGAAACCGGAGCCCCTTTGCAGCGGCTCGACCCTGATATGACAGTCGCCGTACTGGCCCTTGCCGCCCGACTGTTTCTTGTATCTCCCCTGGACGCTTGTTGAGGCCTTTATCGTCTCCTTGTAAGGTATCTTCGGGGTCTTCATCTCCACCTCGACGCCGAACCTCCTTTTGAGGCGTTCTAGGGAGACCTCTATATGGACTTGGCCCATGCCGGAGATTATCATCTCCTTCGTCTCCTCGTCTCTAGTAAACCTGAGCGTCGGGTCTTCTTCAAGCACCCTGTGAAGGCTGATGCTCACCTTCTCCTCGTCCCCTTTGCTCCTGGGCGCTATAGCGTAAGATATGATCGGGTCGGCGAACTTGACCTTGTCAAAGACGACCGGTTTTGCCTCGTCCGAAAAAGTGTCCCCCGTGTTCGTCCCCTTCAGCTTTGCCACGACGCCTATCTCGCCTGCGCCCAGCGACTGGACAGGCACCTGCTTCTTTCCGAGGAGGTAGAAGATCTGCCCGATGCGCTCCCTGGCATCGGCGGTAGCATTAAAGACATTCGAGTCCGCCTTCAGCGTCCCGGAATATACCCTAAAAAGCGAGAGCTTTCCTGCGTAAGGGTCGGCGATAGTCTTAAACACGTATGCTGACAGGGGCTCGTTGTCGGCCGGCTTCCTCACCACTTCGCTCTGGTCCTTCGGGTTCTTGCCCTTGACCGGAGATATTGCCGCCATCTCTGCCGGCGACGGGAGGCAGAGGATGATCGCCTCCATCAGGCTCGAAATACCGATATTCTTCAGGGCCGATCCGCAGGCGACGGGGATGAACTTCCTGGTCAGTGAACCCTCCTTTATCCCGTTTACGATCTCGTCGTTTGTAAGCTCGCCGCCCTCCAGATATTTTTCGAGCAGCTTATCGTCGGATTCGGCTATCTTTTCGATGAGTTTCTTTCTGTATTGTTCCGCCTCGGACTGCATATCGGCGGGGATATCTGAGGCCTCGGCCTTGCCGCCGCTGAAGCGATATGCCTTCATCTTCACGATGTCGACGACGCCGGAGAAGCCTTCACCGGCCCCGATCGGGATCTGCAGAGGCACGCCCTCCGTATCGAAGGATTTTTCGAGTTCGCTAAGCGCACGCTCGAAATTAGCGGTCTCTTTGTCCATCTTGTTGATGAATACGATCCTCGGTATCTCGAATTCACACGCATATTTCCAGACCTTCTCGGTCTCGGCTTTCACCCCGGAAAGCGCGCTTACGATAATGACCGCCCCGTCGGAGACCCTGAGGCATCCCCGCGTGTCCTCTACAAAATTAATGAAGCCCGGAGTGTCCATGAGGTTTATCCTGTGCTTATCGAGGTTGCAGAATGCAAGCGACGAGGTGATGGTGATCTTCCGGTCGATCTCTTCCGGCTCATAGTCCGTGACCGTGGTCCCGTCCTGCACGTTCCCCATACGGTCGGTCATGCCGCAATCAAACAGCATCGCCTCAACAAGAGAAGTCTTCCCCGCGCCGCCGTGCGCGATTACCGCAACATTCCTGATCTTGCCTACCTCGAAGTTAGCCATGAAGTCCCCCTATATTAAAATATTTCTTCGGGACCGTTCCACGAACCGCCCCTTTAATTCAATATCTCTTCGACGACGGGCCTGGACTCGGCCTTACTGCCCGCTTTGTGGGCCCAAAGCTTGACGATGAGAAAGGACAGAATACACGCCCCGAACCCGAAAAGGGCCGACAGCACATCGGGGTCGGCAGAGGTAAAGACCCTGCTCATAAGTTCCTTGCCGACAACTGCGCCTGCTACCAGGCCGACGGCGGGCAACCCGTACACTACCATTGCCCCTTTCATGTATGTGTACGACTTTATCGCGACCTTCACCCGCTGGCCCGCCTTTGCGCCGGCCTCGTTCCACGCCTCTATCTCCATGCTCCTGTCTTCGGGCTTGCAGGCCCCCAGCGTGCAGCCTTCGCAGGCGCTTTTTTTCGGCACTGCGACCACTGCGGTCATTCCTTCCACGCTCTTCACAATGCCTATTTCTTCTATCACCTAAGCATTTTACCATAGCGGGTTTTAAAAAATCTGTACCCTCAGGTACGGGGGACGAGAGCCTGCCGGCAGGGTAAAACAGCGGCGAGGAGGACAGCCGGACCGCAATCTCAACCGTTACTATTATGTTTTGATCTCAGTTGCCCGGTCTTTTTTGAAAGCCTTGCCCAGGAGAGCAGACCGATCCCGGCAAGCAAAACCATGCCGGCGTACTTGATGACCATAGTCCCGGTAGACTCGTACCCCCTGAAGAATATCGCCCTCGGAATGCCGGTAATAAGCAGCCAGCAAAAAGAATACCTGGCTGTCCGCGCCACACCCGTATATACGTTCACAAACGAGACATCCAGGGCCGCATCTCCGGATACAGGAAAGTTTTTTGAAAGCAGCCACAGAACCGCCAGGCTCACCGCCAGAAATGCGGCCGCTGCATCATGGGAATAATTATTTATCGCGATAAGGACATCACTCATAAGAACTACCAATTTTACCACAGCAGACGGGGACAAGACCATCGCAAGTAAGCCTTAATCCACCCTCAGTTTTGCGTGGGGATGCATTCGAACGGCTTCAGCGGGCTTATTTCCTCACCTCAAAGGTGAGGCGGCCCGGTGCCTCGGAGTGCAGCGAGAATGAGAGAGAATGCCGTCCCCACGCACACAATAGTAATTCTGATGGTGGTTATTTGGGAAACTTCCAAATTGCTTTTATCCCCGATTTCCGTTACATTTTATATTGAGGCGTACAGATGGCCTCACTACTCTTATGCCCGGAATTCATTACAGAAAAAGGTTCTTGAAAGGACTTTTCATAGCCCTCAGGATAATCGTTTCCTACAGGGCCGGGCACTTTTTCGGTCTTTTCCTCCCGGCGCAGAAGAAAGCCGAGCGCCTGAAAAAGCTCCACAGAAGAAACGCCGCACTCATCAGGGAAAAGGCGCTCGAAATGAAAGGAGTTATGATCAAGGTAGGCCAGTTCCTCAGTTCAAGGATCGATTTCCTCCCCGACGAATACATCGAGGAGCTTTCTCAGCTCCAGGACCAGATCCCGCCCCATGAATTCGAGGAGATAAGGCAGCGGATAATAGATGAGCTGGGTTCGGCCCCGGAAGACATCTTCTCCGAGTTTGAAAAGGAACCTCTGGCCGCCGCGTCCCTCGGACAGGTGCACAGGGCAGTGCTGAAAGACGGGCGTGAAGCGGCCGTCAAGGTCCAGTACCCCGGGATAGAAAAAATAATCGAGACTGACATCAAGATGTTCGAGGTCCTCATAAACATGATGCACGGCAGGATGGGCTGGATCAATCTGAGGGTGCTGCACGAAGAGTTCTCGAAGATAGTGCGGGCCGAACTCGATTACGTTCAGGAGGGAAGAAACGCCGAGCGGTTCAGGCAGAATTTTATCGGGGACGAGAGGGTCGTCATACCCATGGTATATTGGGAATTTTCCAGGGGGAAGGTCCTCACCCTCGAGTTTGTCGGAGGGACCAAGATAACCGAGTGTGCGGCGATAAAGGCATCGGGTATGGACTGCAGGAAACTCGTCGGCCTTGTAGCGGAGACCTATGCAAAGATGATCTTCGTCCACGGTTTTTTCCACGGCGATCCCCATCCCGGGAATATCTTCGTAAGCGAGGGGCCGACGCTCGTATTCGTCGACTTCGGGATGGTACAGGCGATACCCGACTCCATAAAGAAAAATTTGCGCCGGTATGCCAATGCCATCGTCGAGAACGATACGGCCGCCATCGTCGAGGCCCTCGAAAACCTGGGGGTTCTCATCGAAGGCGCCGACTATACGGCGATAGCAAACGTCACCCAGGACCTGATCGACAAGTACCGGTACAGCACCCCTGATGAACTGAAGTCCCTGACAGTGGACGATATAGGGGAAGAGATTGATAACGTTCGCAGCGTCATCGATAACTTTCAGGTACCTAACTATTTCATACTCCTCGGCAGGACGATCGGCATGCTAAACGGTATGGCGTACCGGCTCAATCCCGATGTTAACATCATCGAGATCGCAAAACCCTATATCGGGGAATTTTTCCGGGGCAGCCAGGAGGAGCGGATAAAACAGGCCTTCGCTACCGTCGAGAAGAGATTTTGGGAACTCGTCGATCTCCCGTCGCAGGCACAGGCCTTCCTCAAGAAGGCAAACAGGGGCGAGCTCTCCTTCAGGATCGCGAAGTCCGAGATACAGGGCATTACCGGGCAGCTCGCGTCCCTCGCCGACGTGATGCTGCTCGTGATCCTGACGGTGACCGCCTCTTCAGCCAGTCTTTTCTTCGCCCTCCTCGGCAACAAGACGCCCTCAATCATCGCAGCCGGCACGTCCCTCCTCCTCGGGCTTCTGTCGGTATTCAGGCTCATGAGGCGCTAGCCGCCCCCACCCTTTGAAGATTTTTTGCGGTTGGGTATATACTGGAATATAAAAAAACTCTTCGACTGACGGCATGAAGACTAAAGAAAAAGATCTCTGCAAAAAGATTATCTTTACCAAGGACAATCCGGACAACTTAAAAAAGGTTGTAGAATGCTCAAAGAACGTCCTCGTCTGCGGCGTCAAGGGCGTCGGCAAGATCACCAACACTGTCCAGGCGGTCAGGGAAAATACGAACGTCTATTACATCGGCAACCGGGTTGATTACGAGGGAAAGACAAGGCCCGGGAGCTTCGAAAAATATCTCACCTACATCCTCGCCCTGAAGAAGGACATACACATCGTCAACACCCTGGACGAACTCTTCGCCGTGAAAGACAGCATCATCCTCATAATAGATGAAATCTACGGCAGGAGCGAAGCGCAGCTGGTCCAGATCGACCGGCTGCTCGACATGGAGAACATCCGGATAATCCAGATCGTCGGCTGCATGAAGTATATGGGAAGCCTCATAGACAAGATAGACGCCATCGTCGAACTGCACCTCGACGGCGCCTTCATGATCGATAAGGAACTCGGCAAGGCGATCTGCGAGATCCTCGGCAAGAAGTGATGAAGGATCACAGGAAGAAATCCACCGCCGTCTGCCCTGCCTATGTACGGCAAAGGCCCCTCAAGAAGAATAAGCATGTGTTTCTTTTTTTTCTACATCCATGTAACTTTCTATCCAGTTGCCGAAAGTAACCTGATTCTTACAGAAACGTTCAGGGTGGACTTCTTCCTCCTACCGACAAATGTGCTATAAAGAGAGTAAGATCGGTAAGGCAGGAGAACGCACTTCTTCCTGGGTCAAAGAACCCTGACTACAGTCTGTTCCCTGCCTCCCAGAGCCATAATAGGATGATTGGGCCTAAG
>JBIOIY010000040.1:0-28752 GCA_044450345.1 Thermodesulfovibrionales bacterium
CGGCCTGTAACAGTATGTGCGACACTAAGCCCGGGCGAATTCGCTTTGGCGACTCTGTAAGACTTCTTTTGAACATCCCCTCTCCTTAGGCAACGATTGATAATTTTAATTTAAAATATTCATAAGTATAGCAAAAAGTTAACTGATGCGGAGTTCAGGAAGAATTAATTCATGTGAAGGCCGCAAGAGCAGGGAGTTTCTTGTCCGGCTTTTTCCGCCTTGGAGTGACAATGCAGTGACAATGGCTAATTATCTTTGTTGTTTAGAAGTTAAGAGGTGGTTTGGCTTAAATAAGCCATTTAAACTACTGCGCAAAATTAATAAATTATGGTGGGCGATACTGGGATTGAACCAGTGACCCCTCCCGTGTGAAGGGAGTGCTCTCCCGCTGAGCTAATCGCCCTTTAAAAACCGTGAATAGTGAAAAGTGAACAGTAAATAGTAAAACAAAATACGTCCGAAACGTCAACTCCTGCCGACGGAGAAATACTTGAACCCGAGCCCTTTCATCTTTTCGGGCTCGTAGATATTTCTCAGGTCGAAGAAGTAGGGCTTCTTCAGTAGCTTTTTTATCCGAAGGAGTTCGAGGTTCCTGAATTCGTTCCACTCGGTGATGATCACGACGCCATCGGCGCCTTTTACACAGTCATAGACCCCTTCCGCAAAATGTATTCGCCGGCCGAAGACCTTTTTTGCATCGGGCATCGCGACAGGGTCGAAGGCCCTGACCACGCCTTTTTCCTTCAGCAGGCTCTCTATGATGAAGACCGAAGGGGCCTCGCGCATATCGTTCGTGTTCGGCTTGAATGAAAGCCCCAGCACTGCGAGGGTCTTGCCTTTGACGCCGCCCATACCTTTCCTGATCTTATCGATCATGAAGCTCATCTGCCTCTCGTTGGCGGCTATCGCAGACCGGACGACCCCAAGTTCGGAGCCGTTTCTCTCGGCTATCGTCAGAAGCGCCCGGGTGTCCTTCGGAAAGCAGGACCCCCCATATCCGGGTCCGGTGTGGAGAAACTTCGGTCCTATCCGGTGGTCCAGCCCCATCCCCTTTGCGACCATCTGTACGTCGGCGCCGACCTTCTCGCAGAGGTTCGACAGCTCGTTGATAAAGGATATCTTGACCGCAAGGAACGAGTTGGAGGCATATTTGATGAGCTCCGCCGTCTCGATACTGGTGATTACAAAAGGGGTCTCTATGAGATAGAGAGGCCTGTAAATGTCTTTCAGTATCGCTACCGCCTGCTGGCTCGAAGCGCCGAGGACCACCCTGTTGGGCCTCATAAAGTCCTCTATCGCGGCCCCCTCTCTCAGGAACTCGGGGTTGGAGACGATATCGAAGTCGATACGTTCAGTCAGCTTCTTCGAGATGATCTCCCGGAGGCGTGCGCCTGTGCCGACCGGTACGGTGCTCTTAGTGACTATGACCTTATAGCTCGTGATCTCGCGGGCTATTTCCGCTGCGACCTCTTCAACATAACTCATGTCTGCCGACCCGTCCCCCCGGGGAGGCGTTCCGACGGCGATAAAGACCGCAAGAGAAGAGTCCACTGCATCATGTATCTTGGTCGAGAACCGGAGCCGTCCGTTCTTTAAGTTGCGTTTTACGAGTTCGTCGAGACCGGGTTCGTAAAAGGGCACGACCCCCTTCATCAGGGACCTTACCTTTTTTTCATCCTTGTCGACGCAGGTCACGAAGACCCCGAACTCGGCGAAGCATGCGCCTGTTACAAGCCCTACGTACCCTGTCCCTATTATTCCGATATGCATAACGAGTTATTATACTAAATTAATCGGCGATTGTCTCTTTAAAGTCCTCTGAAGGGTTTGACCCTCCCTGAACATCGCCTTTACGTTTTTCATGGGCGTAGGTTACAATAAAATAAGTTATGTTCTATTACGGCGCACCCTTGAAACTTCATTCTTCATGCAAAGCGAATAACCGGTCCTTCGGGAAAGATACCCGGTATTACGTGACGGTCCAGTGTTGATCCGGCCATCTTTCCTCTCCAAATCCCTGGTACGAAGGATTTTCTTTCTGGCGTTTATCGTAGCGCTTGTCCCGGGTGCTCACCTTGCGAACATATTGGTCCACGGCAATTTCCAGCCGATAACAAAGGGAGAAGCCTACCGGTCCGGACAGATCAATAAAGACAAGCTGGAACAGTATCTGAAAGAGTATCGCATCAAGAGCGTACTGAATCTTCGCGGAGAAAATAGCGGGGCGGATTGGTATGAGGATGAAATAGCGGTATGCAGCAGACTCTCGGTCCGGCATTATGATCTGGCGATGAACTCCACAGGGAAACCGACCCCTGATGTTGTCGGCAAGCTAATGGCTATTTTCAGAGAGGCGCCCCGCCCTGTGCTCATCCACTGCAGGAGCGGTTCGGACAGGTCGGGACTTGTGGCCGCTCTCTGGAAGGTGGTTGTGGACGGTGAGCCGAAATCGATCGCGGAAAAACAGCTCTCGATCCTTTATGGCCATTTCCCCGTGGGGCAGACCGCGGTACTGGATGATTTCTTCAAAGACTGGAAGCCCGCTCCTCCACTTTCCGCAGCCGGAAAGTAGCCGTTAATAATACTGCGAACGCGCAACCAGGCCGTAGAATATCTTCTCCGTCTCACGCACGGCGTTATCTATATCAAAGAGACGTGCTACCTTCTCTTTGCCGTTTCGGATAAAGCGGTCCCTTATCTCCGCGTCTTCCCGCAGAGTGCGAATTTTTTCAGCCAGGGCATTGCTGTCTCCGGGGGCAAAGAGAAAACCGTTTGCGCCGTCATCGATAATCTCGCGGATCCCCCCGCTGTCGGCGCCGATGCAGGGGACCCCGGCGGCCATAGCCTCAATGAGAGTGAGCCCCAGTCCCTCGTTGCGGGACGGCAATACATTCAGGTCCATAATTTTATAAAACGGCGCTATGTCTTTCTGGAAGTCGCAAATAGTAAGCGCTGCCGGTGACAGTCCGTTATATTCGGCTACCAACTTCAGGGTATCGATGTCCCTGCCGCCCCAGACACCGAGCACAAGCACGTTGAAATCTCCCGGGAAGTCCGAGAGTGCCCGAAAGAGGAATTCGTGCCCCTTCATGGAAGGATTATCAGGTCTAAAATGTTTTCCGCCGTTGAACCGTGCTACGATTCCTATGTTGAAGGCGCCGGGGCGGCAATACTTGTTCCGTACGTTAGCGACTCTTTCAGCTGAAACGGTCCTGAATTTGTTTATGTCGATCCCCCCGTAGACCATGACTGCTCTCCCGGGTAATATGCCGCCCCGCAACAGGCTTTTTTTTATGACCTTACTTACCGCGATATTCATGTCGACCAGATTGAAATAGAAGGCACCCACATAAGGTAAGCCCGACAGGATACAATGTCTTGTAAACACTATTTTTGATCGGAGACCACGAAGGCGGGCGAGCAGGAGAAGGTGCCTGGCCGGGGAATCATGGGTATTGACAATGTCGACTGCCTCACTCTTGCAAATCTTTAGTAACTGGGCCAGGGCGAAGGCTCCGGTGTGTGAAGGCTCAAGATCAAAGATTTCAACATTTCCTTCCCGGGCTTCTCCATTCATTTGACAACTTGCGGGGGCGGCCCAAATTACCCTGTGACCTTTTTCCCGCAGGCCGATCGAAAGGTCAAGGGCAAAACGATCAGCCCCTCCCATACACGCATAGGAGACAACATTTACGATCGTAAGGGGCCTATTTATCATATGACCAAAGCGTTCACTCCCGGTTAGGAAAACGCAAAAACCCAAAGTGAGTTTCCTGATATCTGTCGGCAGGTTGGTGCAATTACTTACGTGCGCTAAGTATCAGTGTCCTTCCTGTCAGAAGGCTTCCTCTAAATAAATTCATAGTCAGGTCAAAGTTGGAATCGTCCAAAGTCTTATATTTATTCCTCTCTTTTACAATAAAGACCTGCTTCCCCAATAACAGGAGAGGGAAAAAGGCATAATGCAGGGCTGATGATGATCTCTGACGTTTATCAATCGTAAATGATATGTCCCGGAAACCTTCTCTGAATAACAAAATATATAAGTAAGGATAGCTTAACGGCATGATATGCCCGTGTGTGGAATGTTTGTCTGTGCTATTCAGATGGATTGGCCCAAAAAGATTATAAAATCCGGAAAACAAGAATCGCAGTCTTGACTTCATATTCAGAATATTGGGAGTGGTTAAAACGAACAGGCCGCCTTTTCTTAGCAGGCGGTAGCCTTCCCTTATCAGATTCCTCGGATTATGTAAATGTTCTATCACCTCGGAGGCAGTTATGATATCGAACGCTTCGTCCTGATAAGGAAGCTTTTCCTCGTCGATATCGGCTCTCTTGAAAGGGACGTCTCCGATGCGGAATGATTCAGGATAGTAGTCGCATGCATGACAATCGAACATCTCATGTTCAGATCTCAATCGGCTGATAAGGTCACCGCCCCCGGCCCCGATGTCCAGCAGCCTGGCGGGCCCCATTTTTTGCTGTCTGATAATCGCGCCAACGGCGTCGTAGATTAATTCCGTACTCATGTCAAATTAAATCGTTCTTTGATCACATAGGGGACTGTTCACGCAACCTTTTTTGCCTTGCCTCATACTGTGGAGATTGCGCATATATCTTAACATATTGCTCCCCATGTCTTGTTGACCTGCCCTGTGACGGTTAGCCGCCTATTTCTCATACACTGCCATCCATATCCTGCAATACTCTTTCATCGAAAACCTCATGAAGCCCTCGGCGTAGGTCCCTGCTCCGGAGGTGACGCCTCGGTAACGGTTCAGAGAGATTGCCGCTTCAATCCAGTCATTAGATGTAAGCTGGCTTTTGTATCGCGAAAGAGCTTCTTTCTTCCGGGCGACCGTATCTGCAATGTCGATGATGAGGTTCGGGACCACCGTGGTCCAGACCTCATACGCGCAGACAGTAAACCGGTACCGGTATTTTTTATGAAGTTTTGCCAGAAGATGATTCACCGCAAGGTGGTCGTTGTGCCGGTCGAAGAGAGACGGCAGATAAACGATATCGGGTCCGTAATCACTTACGATCGATGAAAGCCTTGCTGGGAGATCACCCTTTTCAAGAAGCCTCTTCGATTCGTACCCGAGAAACTCGAGGTCAGTGAGTCCGATCACCTTTGCCGCTTCTTCGGCCTCTCGTATGCGCTCCTCCGTACAGTCGGCGAAATAGACGACCTTCACTCTATTCCCCATAAGGACATGCTTTCTCATACTACCGCCTGCCCCTATGACGTCATCGTCGATATGAGGAGAGAGTATTAGAACACGTCCGCTTTCGGGGGCGTCCATTTTGATCGGGGACGCCTTTAAAAAAGGGGCCACTGTCTCATAGAGGCGCCCGACATGTCTCCATGTTATTCTCGCCGGAAATTTCACCGGGCCTCCAGTTCCTTGAGTACTTCTTCGAAGCGGTCGCCGAGTGTTCTGTCGGAGAACTCGGCTTCCACCGTCCGTCTGCCCGCGGCCGCGACCCGTGTGGAAAGGTCCTTGTCCGTCAGATAGTCCTGTATCGCCCTGGCGAGTGCCTTCTCGTTTCCGGGCGGCACAAGCGTCCCGTTTTTCCCGTCTGAAATGAGTTCCGGTATCCCCCCCACCATAGTCCCGATAACCGGCTTACCCATCGCCATCGCCTCGATGAGCACCATGCCGAAGGCCTCTTCACAGGTTGAGGGGAGGACGAATACGTCCATGGCGGCATAGATCCGCTCGACGTCCTTCCTCACCCCGGTAAAAATGACCTTGTCGCGCATGCCCAGTCTCTCCGCTTCTTTTCCGAGTCCTTCCCTTTCCTCCCCGTCGCCCGCAAAGACCAGTTTGATGGCCCTGTTTCCTCCGGAGATCATGCCGGTAGCCCGGAGGAGTTCATACACGCCCTTCCCGCGGTTGAGTTTCCCGGTCGTGCCTATAAGGAATTCGTTGCTATCGATCCCGAGTTCATTGCGGATCGCTTCGCGGTCTATGCCGGAAGGATCGAATTTCTCAAGCGATACGCTGTTGTGTATCAAGGCTATCTTGTTCGCCCTTATCCCGCTCCTGATAAGGGCCTGCATCACTGCCCCGCTTACGGCGACGACCGCGTCGACATGGTTATTGATGAGCCAGCGAGTGGTCTTTCTGATCGGGTCTGTCTGGTGCCTGACGAAGAGCATCTTCACTCCGAGAAACATCGCAGCCAGGGCTGAGGGCCAGTATTCATGGCCGCCGTTGGCTATTATGACATCGATATTTTTACTGCGGCATATTCTGATTATTTTTATTACAGCCCTGATATCACCGGAGTTCCTTATCCAAATCTTTTTCGAAGGGAGACTAATCCCCCCGGTTACTTTCACAGAGCCTTCGCTCCCGCATCCCATTGTTATCGTATGACCCCTCCTGGCTAATTCTGCCCCCAGGATGTCAGAATGGGACTCAATTCCGCCCCAGCCTCGACCAAAAGCAACATTCAGCAGCAGGATATTCATATTCTCAATCCCTTCCGGTCTTCATAGGTCGAATGTAACTTAATCATGAACAATAATGGATGAGTATTTAATCTGACAAATAACCTCCTGATCTCAAAAGGATCATCCCCAATACGGATAAATCCTCTACTCATAGTGACGGCCCCAAGATAACCGGCTTTCTTTACAGTTGTCACCACCCTATCATCATAATCACCGTAGGGGTAACAAAAGAGTTCAACTGGAACCCCCAGCTTCTTTTCAAGGGCGGTCTTTGACCCGGACAGTTCGTCTTCTATCTCACGTGTTGAAAGTTTGCTCAGAAATGGATGTGTTTTTGTGTGTGACCCGAAAACAACACGATGATCTCTCAGTTCGACGATCTTATCCCAGTCGAGAAGTCGCTTCCGTATATTCAGCTCCCGGTTATCCCAGAGGTTCTCCTTGCCTATAAGGTCCGTCACGAGAAAAACCGTTGAAGGATATCCAAACATTTTCAATACAGGATAGGCATTTTCGTAAAAATCCTGATAGCCGTCATCGAAGGTAATGGCAACCAACTTTTTCCCGGAAATGTTCCCCTTCATAAAGGAAATAATTTCATGAAGAGGGACTACTTTAAATCCGGATGCCTTTAAATACCACATTTGGAATTTGAACATTCGGGAAGTCACATAAAGGCTATGCAAATTCCCGTGACCGGGGGGCGTCCCAATATTGTGGTAAGTGAGAACTATTGCCTGACTCAAGAAACCTTCCTTGTTTAGGGATAGACGCCGACTTTTTTCAAGCGACGTTCCCTTTTTTAGCGCTGCCTCGATATTTATCTTACCTTAATTATCCGATCCAAGGTGATTATTTGTCACTGTTGGTAGCGGGTCAGTTTAATGACCTGCTCCCTCACTATTTCGTCGCTATGAGAACAAGTTCCTCTCCGGCAAGGGGAGAAAGGACGAGATATAGACGCTCAAGACTTCCGACCATTTTTGCCAGGCGTTTTAGAAGAAAAGGTTGACGCCTTCCCCACACGTGCTTCCCCGTCCGTTTGATGTCTTTTCCCGCCAAAAAAATCCCATTGGCCTGTCGGATGGTGGTGAATAACCTGTTGTTATCGAAACCGGCCCCGCCGACCAAAGAAGAGAGCGACTGAGGAGAATAAAGATGAAGATGACGCGGAGGCTCCAAAGGAAACCATGCTGACTTAAGAAGCGTATGCCCGACTGAAGCGACATTCGGCGTCACTATGACAAGTCGTCCTGAAGGTTTGAGAATCCTTCTGCATTCGCACAGCAGATCATGCGGTCCATGCACATGTTCGATGAGATGGCTCATCGTTATTACGTCGAAGCAATCATCGGGATAGTGTTGTTCTTGTAAGGTTCCATGGCGCACAGGCAGCCCTTTTCCCCGGGCATTCTGTACGGCTTTCGCATCGAAATCCACTCCCTCGACTACCCATCCCAGATCTTGCAATGCCTTTAGATTGTCGCCACTGCCGCAGCCGACTTCGAGAAGAAGATGGTTCCTTTCCCGGGCGTTCAGGTACATGACTTTAAAGTCGAGTTCAGCACTCCGGAGCGGCTGTAGAAGGCGGTAAATGGCGAAGATGCGTCTCCACGCCGATGATTTTCCCTCTGCCGTGTACCCGTATTTTGCGAGGATATAACAGCTATCAAGAAACCCAGATACTCGTCTATGCAGGGACGGCGGTCCGGCTTTTTTGCCCTTGTGATGGGTGTAATAGTCCTGGTACGCCTGCATGATATCTTCTTCAATCGGCATGGGATCCAGCCAGATCAGTCCGCAGTTCTGTGACGGGCATTTTCTCAGACTCCAGATGCCCGGGGCGTTAAAAATGCGGTCTTCAAGTCCGCTGTAGAGAATATCTCCTTGCGAGCCGCATAAAAAGCATTTGTCCCTGGGCGTGGAGCGCATACCGTTAAAGATTACCTTATCTCCGTGATTGTCCATATCATTCCCCTGCATTTTTTTCTGTATGCGATATCCTAAAATCGAAGCTTACGATAGAATTTCAAGAGCGGCTTATAGATTTTGTAGAACGGATAATAGGCAAGAAACCTCGCATAGCCATATCGTGCGTTAATCGCACTTACTGCCTCCTCTTTGGTGATATAGTTGGCCGTATATAATTTCCAAATTTTGTATGTATGATCATACCATATATATTTTTTTTGGAATTCACTTGCGGTTATATACTGTTTGTTCATGTATTCTTCGTACAGCCGGAAATTGTCTTCCGCTGCGAAAAAGCTCTCCATGTTCTTCGCTGTCTGCTGGGCGGAATGAACACGGAAGGAGGATAATGGTTCATCGAGATATGCGAATTTCCCCTTTTCCAAAAGGTGAAACCACATCTCTGAATCGACTATATGTCTGTAAGAAGGTAAGAAACCCCGTCCGGCATCCTTTTTCCTGAATATCACCGCCGATGGTTCTCCCACGAGGTTTTTCTGCTCGATAAGGCAGCGGTTTATAACTGCTTCGCCCGCCAGGGTAACATTTTCTTTGAAATGCCCCAATACCTTTACATGCCTGGAATTCGCATCGATAACATATCTCGCGGAACTCGCGAGCGAAATGCCCGGGTCTGCATCGAGAACTGACACCATCTTTTGCAAAGAGTCACAAGAAGACAGAAGGTCATCGCCAAAAACAAACTTAATGTATTCCCCTCTCGCCTCATTCAAGCATAAATTCCAATTATTCACCATGCCGACATTGACCGGGTTCACCTTAACCCGTATCCTCTTGTCTCTCCCCGCATAATCACCTACAACCTCCGGCGTATTGTCATGGGAACAATCATCGATAATCAGAATCTCAAAGTCGCTGAAAGTCTGCGTGAGAACGGAGTCAATGGCCTCCGGAAGGAACCTGGCGTAATTATAAGTAGGAATGCAGATGCTTACCTTTGGGCTGGTCATTGCATACTCCTCCTCCGTAACATCTTCGAGTTTGATTTGCGGGTTTTCAGGAAAGCTTCCGGCAGAAAGCAGATACGGCCACTGAGCCTGGTTTTAGAAATAGCGAAGTCGTCCATCGATCAATTTTTCAACCAAGGTATGCCCATAAGATGCTTTCTCCGATATCCGCCACCACGCCGCACGGATTTTCAAACGTCTTCTCTCCAATAGCCTTTTCCACAATGTGAGACCATGCTTTTTACGATAATAAGCTCTATTTTTCTTTCCATATGGGCCTGCTGTTTTTTCTCGCCGGATTGAATTCTGGGTGACCGAACCGAAATGATGGATGAAAGACCTCCCCGTGGTGCCGAGTGAGAACCCGGCTTGCATTGCACGCCGGAAAAAATCCGCATCCTCAAATTGGCCAATGCTGAAGTTTTCGTCGAACAAGCCGATTCGATTGAATACACGCCGATGTACCATGAAGCAGATTCCCTGCGCAGTCCCTATACGCGCAACAGTGCCCATACGGCACACAAAGTCACGCGAGTATCCTTCGATATCATAGGTGTATTCTCCCTCGCGGAAAGCAGGGCTGGCGATGTCCAGACCTCTTTCTCTGGTAAAATGAAGAAGTCCGCACAACCAGTTAGGGGAAAGAATAACGTCGTTGTTCAGCATAACGACCCAGTCGGCGTGGGATGCAGTAACCCCCTCGTTCCATGCACTTGCACAGCCGCGGTTTTCGCCATTCGTAAAGACCCTGATGCGCGGGAATTTTGAAAGGTATTCGGCGGTACCATCCGAAGATCCATTGTCAATAACTATAATCTCAGCGTCGGTCGGTATGGTCGGCCATAGACTTGCTAAACATATCTTTGTAAAATGGACCTGGTTAAAGACAGGAATTACAATGCTGATTTCCATGCCACTATACTTTCCTCGAGAAATTTCAGAGACCCGGCGGTGAAGACGAGAAGGAACCTCTTCTTTCCCTCGCTAGTCACTCTGTCCACGCTGCAGTTCGAGAAGCTTTGCATACTTGAAAAATGATCCGCCCGCCTTTGTCAGTGCGGTCACGAGGCCGTCCAGGCCGTCCAGAAACCCTTTCTCGATAACGAAGATCTTAAAGAACATCCCCCCGCCGTGAAGAATCGGGGACAGGGCATTGGCGCGTTTCCCGGACACATAAAGTTCCCTTGCGATGACAGAGGAATATTCATCAAGAGTTTTAAGCATATCGGAATAGTCAGAGAACGCGTAATGCTCGATACAGGCATCCAAATCCGCTATCGGCCCGTCTGTCACCCATCTCTCATGGATCGTCCCATGGAAAGAACCGCGAGACTTGTTGATCAACCGGATCTGCGGGTCCGGCCAGTATCCCGAATGTTTCATCCATCTGCCGTGCAGATAGTTCTTTCTCTTAAAGGTATATGCGTCGGCTGAAGGGGCCCTCAGGATATCCGCGATGAGTTCCCCGGCCCCCGCCGACAGCCTCTCGTCGGCATCGAGCAGAAGGATCCAATCGTTGCTGCACTTTTCGATCGCGCTCATTTTCTGCGGACCGTAGCCTTTCCAGTCTTCCTGATAAACCCTGCATCCGAATTTTTGTGCGATCTCAACGGTCCTGTCGGTGCTCCCTGAATCGACGACTATGATATCGTCCGAAAAGGAGACACTGTCAAGGCAACTCGGCAGTTTTTTCTCTTCGTCCTTGGTTATTATCGCCACCGACAAGGGCATAGTATTATTCATTAGAGCAGTCCTTATCCGCAGGTCCATCTATCGCCGCAGAGATCCCCGTGAAAAGCGGGAGGGCTACCGCTGTTGCAAAAACAATAACCTCCGTATCGGTGAGGCTCCCGAGGATAAACACCGCGGTAAACGCAAACGAGGCAAATCCCATGGCCGACTCACGGTTTTTCCATCCTTTCTTTACCATAATGAACAGTAGCCAGCAAAAGGAAACCAGCCCAAAGATGCCATAGCTTACCTGCATATAGAGGAAACTGTTATGAGGATGAAACATGGAAGGAGGAAATGAAGGATCGTCTTTCTTATATACTTCCCATGACTTCTTAAACCCCGCTGTACCCACGCCGAGAAATGGATGACTCTTTATTTCTGATAATGCTATCTTCCACATGTAATAACGTAACCCCAGAGATGTGTTCACATTGCCTTGCTGGTACTGACTGATGTCCTCCTTTGCCTTCTCAAATCGAGACCGGACCACAGGAGAAGTAAATAAGAAAGATACTGCTAAAATGCTGATGACGAGTATCTTCACTCTGTGCCTCTGTCCTACGATATTATAAGCAATAACCGGAGACAGGACTATCAGCGCGATATACCCGCTCCTTCCCCCCGTGAATCCCAGGACGAAAAAATACAGGAGCATGAGGCATGCGTACAGCGCGCGCTCTTTTTTCGAGCCGGACTTAAAGAAATAAAATGACGCTACGAGTATCCCCGTCGTGAGCAACAATGAAAATGCTATCCACGCCGAGCTGCCACCCAGCAGACCTGTTGCAACTCCCTTCTTCAGCGGCACAATACCTACATATTGCAATATCGAAACGGCACTATTAAGCGAAAGTCCGGCAATGAACATCCTGAGCAGAAAATCCGCGTTCCTTCGCACGGTGAGGAGGCCGCTCAGGGCGAACGCATAAAGCCAGTAATGGGTCTTTAAGGCAATAGGAAATCCGTCCTCGGGAACTGGGGTATAGATAAGGCCGACCCATGGGAGGACGATCAGCAGGCCCACGGGTACCATCATGCCCGAATGCGTCCAGCCGGATATGTCTTTCAGAAACCTTCCGGAAAGGAGCCAGACAAGCAGCACAAAGGCCCCGCAGATTACTGTTGGAGATGTAGCAAGCGGCACGCTGAAAAAAAGCCCCGCATAGCCGTACCAAAGCAGAGCTTCTGGATTAATTCTTCTTAATGAGCCCATTTTCACAAAAATATTTATCCGAAGCAACGGCGGCCGTGAGGAGCAGATTGTTGCAGTGCGGCGCGACCTTGTTTGTCGGATGCCACAGATGGAAGCAGACAGCCATGAAAGGATGGACCTTTTTAAAGAGGCCGTATTTGAAAAACCTGCAGGCGAGTTCCGAATCTTCGTTCCCCCAGCCTTCGAAATCTTCGTTAAATCCGTTCACGGCGACAATGTCTTTCTTGAAAAAGCTCATGTTGCAGGATTTTATGCCTTTCAGTTTCCTGTTCTTAAAGCCGGAATAATGGGCAAGCCGTAAGAGGTGATGGGCGTTCGTGATCCTGCGCAACAACGCCATCCGGATCAAGGCAGACGGTGAATCTGCAACCGCATGGTCGAAGGCAGCCACAGCGATCCTGTTTACCAGGATCCTTTTGCCCTGGATAAAACATCTTTCCTCCGACAGAAGTTCATGGTCTGCAACAAAGTGACGGTTCATCACACAGTCACCGTCAAGAAGTACGATGTAGTCCCCGGAAGATATCGAGATCGCCTTGTTGCGTATCATTGCGGCCCTGAACCCCCTGTCCTCCTGCCGCACATGAATGACGGGGAACGGAGCATATCCGACAAAATGTTTTACCGCGTCGGCGGTTTTTTCATCTGAGCCGTCTTCTGCGATGATTACCTCGTCGGGGGGGCGAGTCTGGTGGAAAGCGCTCTCAGCGGCCTTCTTCAGTCCCAATGGGTTATTGTAGGTCGTGATTACAAGAGATACCTTCACTCTACGCACCAACCGGACTTCGCGCTGCAGCACAAGAGGTGTCAGCCAAAATGCAGAAAATCATCCTATATTTTACCGGAAAAACATATGACAAAACCAGGCAGTGGGTAAGTTTTCAAGTTGATGAACTACCGTCCTTCAAACGGGCCCCCGGACGTCCTGCCCGCTGAACTGAAGTTCATAAAGCTTTTTGTAAAGTCCGCCGCTCTCGTAAAGCTCGTGGTGAGTTCCCGATTCCAGGACCCTGCCTTTATCAATCACAATAATCCTGTCCGCCCTTTTAATTGTCGAAAGTCTATGGGCGATTACAAACGTAGTCCTGTTCCTCATGAGGTTTTCGAGCGCCCTTTGCACCATCATCTCCGATGCGGTGTCGAGAGAGGACGTGGCTTCATCGAGTATAAGTATGGGAGGGTTTTTCAGTATGGCCCTGGCTATCGAAAGCCTCTGTCTTTGCCCCCCGGACAGCCTCGCCCCGCGCTCCCCGATTATTGTGTCATAACCGTGGGGGAGTTCCGTGATGAAATCGTGGGCATAGGCAGCCTGCGCTGCGGCGACGATCTCTTCCTGCTGCGCCCCGGGCTTCCCGTAAGAGATATTTGAAGCGACGGTGTCGTTGAAGAGGATCACATCCTGGCTGACTATCCCAAACTGCCCCCTCAGTGAAGTGAAGGTCGCCTTCGAAATGTCGGTGCCGTCGATCGATACAACGCCTTCTGCCGGGACATAGAACCTGGGGAGGAGGTTCGCAAGGGTGGTCTTACCGCCTCCGCTCTTTCCGACAATCGCGATGATCTCGCCTTTCCTGACCGTCAGGTTTACGTTGTCCAGGGCCTTGTGCTTCGCGGACGGATAGGTGAATGAGACTCCCTTTAATTCAATATATTCGCTGATGGGCTTAAATTCTTCGGTCCCATCCGTTTCCATGGGCTCGGAGAGGAGTTTGTATACCCTGTCCAGGGGCGGGCGCGCCTGCTGGATGCCGATATTTATCTTTGCGAGCCTCTTCGCCGGAGTGTATACGAGAAAGATGGCGGTCAAAAAAGAGGTGAAATCGCCGACCGTCATCGCGTTGCTGAAGATGAGTCTTGCGCCGTACCAGATCACAAATGCTATCCCGAGGCCGCCGACTGCCTCCATCATGAGCGTCGAAGATTCGGAG
Organism: Thermodesulfovibrionales bacterium; assembly: GCA_044450345.1. Taxonomy (GTDB): domain Bacteria; phylum Nitrospirota; class Thermodesulfovibrionia; order Thermodesulfovibrionales; family UBA6898; genus Sulfobium. The sequence continues at coordinate 14,281 of JBIOIY010000040.1, forward strand.
ACCCTTGTGGCCCGCATGTTTTCGCGATAGTACTCTCTTGCAATGTCCTTGAACCGGCCAGCCTCGTCCGTCTGTCTGCAGAAGGCCTTTATGATCTTGATGCCGGAGAAACTCTCGCTTAGGAATTCCGTGATCAGCGATATCTTCTCTTGTGCCCTCCTGCTTATCTGTCTCATCCTCTTGCCGAGTTTTCCGACTCCGTAGAGGGCCATCGGCAGAACGGTGATGGAAATCAGCGTGAGGTCCCATCTGCGCCAGAGGGCGACGAATACCAGTGCGAACGCGGTCGCGCTTTCCCGGAACAGGTCCTTAATGGTCAAGGATACGAGTTCCTGGAGTACCGAGGTATCGTTTATCACCTTAGAGATGAGCTCGCCGCTGGAATTCTTCCCGAAGTACCCCATCGGCAGTTGCACGATGTGGCTGTAAAGCCTGTTCCTGAGCTGCATTACCATCTTCTGGCTCGCGGACCTCATCAGATATTCCTGGACGTACGTGAAGATGCCCTTACCCAGGAAAATAAAGAAGATAGCGAGAGGGAGAAGGGAAAGCAGGGTCGCGTCTTTTTTTATGAGAACGTCATCCATGACAGGTTTGGCAAGCCAGGCGATGGCCGCATTCAGTCCCGAGACCAGAAGACCCGCAAGCACGGCGAGAGCCACCCTCTTCCAGTGGGGCTTGACGAGCTGAAATATCCGTCTGTAATCTTCCAAAAGGACTATCTCCCGACAGTAAGAGGATTCATAAGCCTAGGGCACCATCCGACAAAAACATTATAATGCAATGAAGAACTTAATAGAAAGCCCCGCCGGGAGCAGTTACTTCCAGTTGTGCGCGTGCCCGAATGCGCAATGGGGGCGGTTATGGTCTTTTCTTACGGGCCGAATAATACTCTGCCACCTGGAGGGCATCCCATGGTCTGCAATCTTCCTTTGAGAATCCGAGTGCGGCAGCACTTTCGTAAATGGCCTCGGTGTCCGGTCCTTCTATTTCGAGGAACTCCGGGATGAAGCCGAATTCTCCGGTGTACCTGTCGAATTCGAAATGGAAGCCCGGAAGCGCATAAGTGGTCCTGTGTTTTTTCATCTCCAGCCAGGGAGAAAAGCCGATGGATTTCAGGATCGACCTCATCGCATCGAAGTCCGAAACCGCAACTTCGGTCTCTTCCCTGACCTTTGCGGCGCTGTTATCGACGTGTGCCTTGAAAGTCAGCACCGATATACCGCCCTCCCTTCTCAGCCTGAAAGTGCCTTTCTGCCGCCTTATCGAACGGTCGGCGGTGTCGTAGTAGAGCGCATGGATTTCGTCGTCGAAGAGTTTTTTCGCTCCCAGTGATCTCAGCTTTTTTTCGAGCTTCTTCCTGTCAATTTCAAGGATTTTAATCTCCGTTTCGTACACGGGACCCCCTTAAGGTTATAACGCACTATGGAGTACATTATAGCCTATTACCCCGAGGCGGAGAAATTGCAGGCGACGGCGCTTTATATCTGGCGTTTCGGGTAAAGGTAAAAATTCTGCTTTAGGCTTGTTCGTGTCTTTTTTTACATTGTTTTTAGGCTTGACAAAAAAATAAGTTCTTGATAGTGTTATCTCAGAACTTTTTCCAACAATATATACAATGAAAGGGGGGAGAATTATGACGAAGACGGAGCTTATCGAAAAGATAGCATTGGGTGCCGGCCTCAGCAAGGCTGATGCGACAAGGGCCTTTGATGCCACGCTCGACGCGGTCAAGGCGGCGTTAAAGAAAGGGCAGAAGGTTACTATCGTCGGTTTCGGGACCTTCGGAGTAACTAAGAGGAAGGCCAGGAAAGGGCGTAATCCCAGGACCGGGCAGGTTATCAATATACCCGCTGCCAAGACTCCGAAGTTCACCGCAGGCAAGGCTTTAAAAGACGCGGTTAAGAAATAAGTATTATTTCCCATTGGTATTAAAAGGGACAGGCATACGCCTGTCCCTTTTAATTTCCACCTTTATTTGCTATCCTTTCGTTGTATCCCCTGTTTTTCGCCGGCGCGCAGAGAGAAGGAGAGGAAGATGAGTATTGAATTCAGCATTGCCGCCATCCCAAGAGGTCTTTCATATGTGGAAAGCGTACTCATCGGAGGCACGACCGACGCTGTCCTTAAATCATCCTATTGTCCTGTTCCGATTATCCATTGATGATTATCCCGATAGTATCGCTAGTCTTCGGCCTCCTTATGATCCTTGCTGCGGCTGAATTTTTTACCAATGGGATAGAGGCCGTCGGCAGGCGGTTTTCATTTTCCCAGGCGGTGGTCGGCAGCCTGTTTGCCGCAGTCGGCACAGCCCTTCCCGAGACTATCCTCCCGGTTGTCGCGATCTTTATGTACGGAGGGCGGTCGGCGAAGGAGATCGGGGTCGGCGCAATACTCGGCGCGCCCTTCATGCTGTCGACCCTCGCCTTTTTCCTGGTGGGTCTGACAGCTGCGGTGGCGGCGATACGCAGGAGGAGGGGGTTCGAACTCCGCGTCGAAGTGCATTCGGTCAGGAGGGACATGTCATTCTTTCTGGTAATGTATTCCTCCGCGGTGCTGCTGCCGCATATTGCGGGCCGGTCTGTCGCAGTCCCCCTGGCGTTCGCACTGATGGGCGGTTACGTATTGTATGCATGGATGACGTTTCGCAGCGAAAGCGCCGCGATCGAATACGCGGAAGAGATGCATTTCTGGATGCCGGCAAAATGGTTCAGGGGGTCGGCAGCTGTCGGGGCCCCACCTCTATCTCTGATACTTTTCCAGGTATTCGCCGCCCTGGCAGTCATGGTTAAAGGGGCCCATATTTTTGTACGGAGCCTCGAGCAGATTTCGATCAGGTTCGGCATGGACCCTCTTCTCTTTGCTCTCCTCCTTGCCCCCGTGGCGACAGAACTGCCGGAGAAATTCAACAGCGTGACGTGGACATGGAAGGGGAGGGACACGCTCGCCGTCGGAAACGTCACAGGGGCCATGGTATTCCAGTCGACATTTCCTGTTTCCGTCGGGCTTATTTTCACAGACTGGGAAATAACGGGCATGGCGCTTTTTTCCGCCCTGATCGCCATCCTTTCGTCCCTAGTCCTGCTCGGGACGATACTGATAAAAAAGCGGATCACGCCGCTTACGATGCTCTTTCCAGGGTGCCTCTATCTGGTATATGCGCTGGTGCTGGTACTGAGATAAACGCAGTTCAAAGAGGTATCATACTTTCAGGAAACCCCTCCCGACTGGCTTATTTTTTAAATAAATCGTCCAGTTTTTTCAGTGCGTCGGCCTTGCCCGCGTCCGAAGTTGCCCGGCGTTCCTGGGCAAACACAAAGTAATCGCAGAAGTTCGCCTTTTCCCTGGACCTCTGGAATTCGGCCTTCGGTTCAGTGCATTTGTTATGAGCCCTCTCTGAGAAGAACCTGCAGTTCATGCAGATATGCAGATCACCGCCGCATTTGGGGCATACCGATTTACGGGAAAAATATTTGTCTACCTCGATCCGTTTGCCGCAGAGTGCGCAGATATTCATTTCCTCCTCCTTCCAGTGACATCAGAATTATGATAACAAGAGAGCTGCGGATTTGTTAACTCTCAATCTTATTGACAGCCTTTATCTGCTGTGATATCTTGAAATAAGAATTCTCAAAAAAGGAGGATCTATATGGCCTGCAAATCAAAGGGACCGTGCGGCACCGCAAAAAAGGCTGCTCCGAAGACGGCGAAGAAGACCAAGAAATAGCGTTATCGCCAGTTTCTCTGTGAAAAGGACGGCTCGCGCCGTCCTTTTTTTTTGGCGTCTTTTCCGCTATCCTAATAGGTGACTATGTTCGAAAAGGGATTGCGAAGGTTAGAGAAGGGCAAATTGCTCCGTTATTTGCTGACGAGGGGATCGCCCCAGGGACCGGTCATTACAATCGGGGGCAAACGATATCTCAACTTCTCGTCCAATGATTACCTCGGACTCGCCTGCCGCCCTGAACTCCTGAAGGCCGCTGCCGAAGCAGGGAAGAGATTCGGGTTTGGTTCAGGCGCATCGAGGCTTCTCGCCGGGGGCAGTTCCATCCATGAAAGACTCGAAAAGATGACCGCTGCCTTCAAAGAGACTGAAGCGGCATTGGTCTTCAATTCCGGCTATGCGGGCAACACCGGGCTAATCCCGTCTCTAGCACCCGGGCCCTGCGCGATCTTCAGCGACGAACTGAACCACGCGAGCATTATAGACGGATGCAGGCTGAGCGGCGCGAGGGTCCTTGTATTCAGGCACAGGAATGCCGGCCATCTCGAAGAGTTGATGAAGAGGGAGAGAGGAGGGCAAAAGGTCGTCGTTACGGACTCTGTCTTCAGCATGGACGGGGACATCGCCCCGCTTCGGGACCTCTATTCCCTCTGCCTTCGGTATGATGCGGTCCTATACATCGACGATGCCCATGGGACAGGAGTGCTCGGGAACGGCAAAGGGGCGCTTGCACATTTCGGTCTTATGCCGGGGCCGTGGATAGTACAGATGGGGACATTCTCGAAGGCGCTCGGCTCTTTCGGGGCTTTTGTTGCAGGGGACAAGGACGTCGTCGCCTGGATAACGAACACCGCCCGCAGTTTTATTTTTTCCACCGCGCTTCCGGCTCCGGTTGTGGCGGCGTCGATGAAGGCGCTCTGCATGGTGAAAAAAGGACGCGGACTTGTGCGAAAACTCTGGACGAACAGAAAGAACCTTGCGGGAGGACTCAAAGATATCGGCTATGATGAAGGACCGAGCGAGACGCCGATCATTACGATCAAACCTGGCACTATCAAAGAGACCATCGCACTGTCTGAATATCTGTGGAGAAAGGGGATTTATGCCCCCGCGATTAGACCCCCTACGGTAAGGGAACCGAGGCTCAGGATCACGGTGACCGCGGCCCATACGGAAAGGCATATCGGCAGGCTTATCGGGATACTGAAAAGATTTTGATGAGACGGAAAAGAAAAAGTGCTGCTGCTAGCCTCTCGGTATCAGGTAAAGACAGGACTGTGCCCCCTCTGACAGGGCCTGTTCCCGCGTAATGTTTTTGTTGATAAGGTCCCTGTACAACTGCAGCTCGTACGTGCAGGCGTCTTTGAATTCCGAAGAGATCTTGTATATAGGACAGTGGAACTGCTTTAGGTGGTAATTGCCGTTGTTCCTGCTGATCTCGATTAAGTGTCCGTTCGCCTCGAGGATATTCTTGAAGACGTGCAGGGTGTCCTCCAGGTTCTCTTTGCCCGAGAGCGCCTCCTTGTTCATATTGAAAAGCCTGTCCCTGCGCCAACTGAATATCTTATCGATTTTTTCACTGCCTTCATGTTTCTTGATGTCCCTCAGAAGGCCGACTGCGAAGCTGTCATAGGCGTCAGGGAACAGGACGTTGGCGGCTTCCGTAAGCATGTAGATAAAGCCCGGCCGTCCTATGCCTTTTCTCTTTGTGACATAAGTGACAATGCCTTTTTTCTCGAGCGCGAGAAGGTGCTGTCTTATTCCCATAGGTGTTATGTCGATGACTTTGCTGAGGTCTTCTATCGACATCCCACTGTTTTTCTTCAACAGGAGGATGATATTTTTCCTCGTTGAATTCTCTTCGATGAAAATGTCCATACCTGTCAAAATAGCACATATTGAAGTTTTTGTAAACAAAAAAGTAAAAAAACTTAATATTTTACAAAAAAAGTGTCTTTCGTATTTTAATGTTGATAGAACCCTGGATCCCCGGGTCAAGCCTGCCTGCCGGCAGGCAGGCCCGAGGATGACGATCTTAACAGCATGCCATTCCCGCAGGTTTTAACCAGAAGTAGGTGCATTAAGCAGCGGGAATCCAGTTAGAATTATGGTCATTTCAACATATTTACGAATGAACCCAAAAAAAGGAAGGTTTGCCAGATAAAGCGGGCTGTGCAGTTTCAAAATACGAAAAGGAGCAGCTACGTCATCGCCGGATCTTCCCTGATGAGAAAAAAGAGTGATATTTCGCCCCTGACGTATTATGATAATAATAACCTCGTGAGAGTGTTTTATCCTTAATAATAAAAAGGAGATTGCTATGGTAACTGGGAAGGAAGATCTGTTAAGGTCCCTTATCGAAGTGTTCATTATGGAAAAGGGGACGCATGAATTCTATGAAAAGGCGGCGACAAAGGCGATCAGTACCGAAGCAAGAAATACCTTCCGGGAGCTTTCCGCCTGGGAGGAGAAGCATATGGAGTACATCGAGTTCATTTACCTTTCGCTCCAGGATGACAGGGACTTGGAAAAGTTCGAGGATTTCAAACGAAGAACAGAGGCGCCCGTTACCGAAGGCGGCATCCCCGTTAAAGATCTGGAATCGAAAATCGAGGAGTCGTTCTTCCTTGATGACATGGGGGCTTTGATCATGGCGCTCGAGATAGAGGGGAAGGCATACAATCTTTACCGGAACCTGTCCGAGAAGGCTGAGGACGGAAACGCCCGGGTAGTATTCAAGGAGATGATGGATATGGAGCTCGATCATATCTCGTATCTGAAGAAATTGAGGCCCAAACTTGCTGAAACTGCGTGACGGCATCGTAGAGCTTTATAAAAAGGTCGCCACTTCACTCCCTCCGGACATAGAGGACGCTTTGCGTTCGGCGCTCTCTCGTGAGGCGGAAGACTCGCCGGCCTATTCTTCTTTGTCTATAATGATCGAAAATGTCCGGAGGGCAAGAGATACGGCAAGGCCGATATGCCAGGACACCGGGGTGCCGGTCTTTTTCGTCAGGGTACCTGTGGGACTGAGCCAACTGGATTTGAAGGAGACGATCTTCGATGCCACGCGGATTGCTACCGCAAAAGTACCTTTAAGACCGAACGCGGTCGACGTTATCACGGAAAAGAATTCCGGCGACAATACGGGGACGGGGTTCCCTCTTGTGTATATCGAAGAGACGAGCGGGGGGACGCTGACGATAGACCTCATGATGAAGGGCGGCGGCAGCGAAAACGCCGGACAGCTTTACAAGCTCCCCGTTGAGGAGCTGAAAGCGCAGCGTGACCTCGACGGGGTGAGAAAATGCGTGCTCGATGCGATACAAAAGGCGCAGGGCAGAGGGTGTCCGCCTTATATCATAGGTGTCGGCATCGGCGCTGCCAAGGACCAGGTGACAAGACTGGCCAAGGACCAGTTGATGCGAAAACTCACCGACTCCAGCAAGATCGACGAACTTGCAAAACTGGAAAATAAATTGCTGGAAGAAATCAATGATCTCGGAATCGGCCCCCAGGGCCTCGGCGGGAGGACGACTGCGCTTGGGGTCAAGATCGGCGTCAACCATCGGCATCCTGCATCCTATTTCGTGGATGTATCGGTGAGCTGCTGGGCACACAGGAGGGGAAGGCTTATATGGTAAGGCCTGTTGCACTGAATCTTCCGCTTTCCGCCCCCGACGTTCGCGGACTGAAGGCCGGAGATATCGTTACCCTGAGCGGCAGAATAGTTACGGGAAGGGACAGGGTCCATAAATATCTGGCGGAAAAAAGACCCCCAAAGGAGGACATCCCTTTTGAGTTGTCCGGTGCGGTCCTTTATCACTGCGGCCCTGTAATGGAAAAGTCAGGAGACGGGTACAGGGCTGTGTCGGCGGGGCCGACGACGAGTATGCGCGTCGAAATGTACGAGGCACAGATAATAAGGGAATATAATCTCAGGGGGATAATGGGCAAAGGGGGCATGGGCGAAGCGACGCGCCGGGCGCTGAAGGAAGACGGCTGCGTGTATCTCCACACCATAGGCGGCGCAGCCGTCTACCTCGCAGACAGGATCAGGAAGGTTCCCGGCGTATGGAAATTGGAGGAGTTCGGCCCGACCGAGGCGATGTGGCTGTTCGAGGTAGAGGGGTTTCCTGCGATCGTGACGATGGATTGTCAGGGGAACGACATCCACCGGGAATTGGAAAAAGAGTCTTTCAGAAGATTCCGGGAGCTTGTCGGGAAATGAGGGGATATAATAAATGAGCATCTTTATCGCCGGAGCCAGCGGGTTTGTGGGGGGTCATCTTGTGAATGACCTGCTTTCCCGCGGGCAGAGAGTGAGGTGCCTGGTCCGTTCCGAAAAAAAAAGGGCCCTTTTGTCCGCAAGAGGCGCCGAAGTCGTCCGCGGCGACATAACATCTCCTGAAATGGTGCGCGGCGTACTGGGGCCGGACGATTTTGTTGTCCATCTTGTGGGGATCATCGAAGAGAAGGGAAGTGCGACTTTCAGGGCCGTCCATGTAGAAGGGACGTCCAACCTGGTCGCCGAGGCAAGACGCGCGGGGGTGAAACACTTCTTCTATCAGTCTGCCCTCGGGGCGGATAGGGATTCCTGGTCCGGATATCTAAAGACAAAGGGGGAGGCCGAGGAGATCGTGAAGCAGAGCGGGCTGAACTATACGATATTCAGACCTTCGCTCATCATAGGGCCCTGGGACGGTTTTACGAAAAAGATACTGGACATGCTGAGACTCTCTCCGGTCATTCCGATACCCGGCGAGGGAAGGGCGAAATTTCAGCCTGTATATATCAAAGACTGGCTCGCGTGTGTCAAAAAAGTCATCGATACCCCTTTGTCCTATCTATCGACCGTTGATATCGGCGGGCCGGAGCATCTTACCTACAGAGAGATCGTTGAGGCGCTTGCGGAATCCGCCGGCAGAAAGAAACCCGTCTTTAATATCCCTATGGGCCTGATGAAGATATCGACCCTTTTTCTTGAGGCTGTGTTATCTTCGCCACCGGTCACCTCGGACCAGTTGCGTCTGCTTGAGTCCGACAACATCTGCGACATGGGGACGATAGAAAAGAATTTCGGGTTCAGGCCTATGAAGCTGCGGGAAGCGCTGAAGGAATTTATTAAGGAGTAGGGGCGAACAGTCGTTCGCCCTTACTATTTTTTTACCACGAGCACGTCGCATTCCGCATGGTCCACGATTTTCGAAGACACACTGCCCAGAAGGAACCTCTGCGCGCCGTGTCTGCCATGGGAACCGGTGATGATGACATCGGCCTTCATTCTTTCCGCTGTATTTAGGATCTCATCGGCGGGGTCGCCCTGCTTAATAACGGTCTTCAGGGATTTTACATGTTTCGACTTTGCCTTTATCTTTTCCATCATTTCCCGGGTCTCTTTGGCCATAGTGTCGAGTATTCTGACTCTGTCCATCTCCATCAGTTCAGTGAGATAGAGTTCCGGAATGACCGACAGCACTGTAAGGGATGATCCGAACGTCTCGGCGATCTGAAACGCCTTCTTCAGTGCCTTTTCCGAAGACTTTGACCCGTCATGCGCAATAAGAATTTTTTTCATATATACTCCTCTTTTCTTAAATTCTAGCAGATATGACCGTCTCTGTCTTTTTTTTTTTTCGAGAAAAGATTAGAATAGTTGATTCCGTTTACGTTAAAAGGAGAAGACTTATGGCAAAAAAGGACTATTACTTTACTTCCGAATCGGTCACTGAAGGGCATCCGGATAAGATCGCCGACCAGATTTCCGATTCTATCCTTGATGCGATATTGGCACAGGACCCCATTGCCAGAGTCGCTTGCGAAACGCTTGTGACTACAGGACTCGCCTTCGTGGCTGGTGAAATATCCACGACGTGCTATGTCCATATACCCGATATAGTCAGGGAGACGATAAAAAACATAGGATACACCCGTGCCAAGTACGGCTTTGATTACGAGACCTGTTCGGTCATCACCTCGATCGACCAGCAATCTTCGGATATTGCCATGGGCGTGGATACGGGAGGGGCAGGAGACCAGGGACTCATGTTCGGGTTCGCCTGCAACGAGACCGAGGAGTTGATGCCGCTGCCTATAATGCTGGCCCACAAGATCGCCATGCGTCTGTCCGAGGTGAGGAAAAACGATGTCCTTGCCTATCTCAGACCCGACGGGAAGTCTCAGGTCACCGTCGAATACCAGGACGGAAAGCCCTTCAGGATAGACACGGTAGTGGTGTCGTCCCAGCACAGTCCGGATGTGCACCTCAAGGACCTGAAGGACGACATCATAGAGAAGGTCGTGAAGCCGGTGCTTCCGAAGGCCCTCCTCGATGAGGAGAATATAAAGTATTACATCAATCCCACCGGCCGGTTCGTCGTGGGCGGTCCGATGGGTGACACCGGACTGACGGGCCGGAAGATTATCGTCGACAGCTACGGCGGGGTGGGCAGTCACGGAGGGGGATGTTTTTCAGGGAAGGACCCCACGAAGGTCGACCGCTCGGGCGCGTATATCTCCCGCTACATTGCGAAGAATATTGTTGCTGCGGGGCTCGCAGAGAGGGTCGAGGTACAGCTCGCTTACGCGATCGGCGTTCCGGAACCTGTCTCGATCCTTGTCGACACCTTCGGCACCGGGAGGATACCTGAGGAGAAGATTGTGCCCCTGATCAGAAAAAATTTCAATCTCACACCGAAGGGGATCATAGAAACACTGAATCTCAGGAGGCCGATATATAAGAAGACCGCTGCCTACGGCCACTTCGGGAAAAACGATCCCGATTTCACCTGGGAGGCCACGGACAAGGCGGCGACCCTAAAGAGAGAGGCCGGACTGTAAGATTATTGTAGGGGCGCAGTTACTGCGCCCTTGCTATGGCAAAAAAGAGGGCGGGGAAACCCCTCCCCTACAAATAAGGAGGATAGATGGTAAAGCACGATGTCAAAGACATTAACCTTGCAGCAAAAGGCAGGTTGAGGATAGAATGGGCCGCAAGGGAAATGCCGGTCCTAAAGAGCATTAAAGAACGTTTCTCGAAGGAAAGGCCCCTTAAAGGGCTGAGGCTTTCCGCATGCCTCCACGTGACTACCGAGACGGCAAACCTCATGGAGACGCTGAAGGCGGGGGGCACGGAGGTGTTTCTCTGCGCTTCGAATCCTCTCAGTACCCAGGACGACGTTGCGGCCTCCCTCGTCAAGAACTCAGGCATCCCGGTTTTTGCGATAAAGGGGGAGGACCACAAGACGTATTACAGGCATATCATGGATGCGCTTTCTATCAAGCCGGTCGTTACGATGGACGACGGCGCAGACCTGGTCTCGGTCCTTCACACAAAAAAGCAGGACCTTCTTAAGGCGATGATAGGAGGGACAGAAGAGACGACCACCGGCGTCATCAGGCTGAGGGCCATGGCTGAAAAGGGCGTGCTGAAATATCCCATCATCGCGGTGAATGACGCATATACGAAGTACATGTTCGACAACCGTTACGGTACAGGGCAATCGACTATCGACGGCATACTACGGGCCACTAACAGACTTATCGCCGGTTCCGTTTTTGTCGTAGCCGGATACGGCTGGTGCAGCAAGGGCATATCCATGCGCGCCAAGGGGCTCGGTGCAAGGGTTGTCGTGACAGAGGTTGACCCCCTGAGGGGCCTTGAGGCGACCATGGACGGGTTCGAGGTCATGCCGATGAGGGACGCTGCGAGGATCGGCGATATATTCGTCACAGCCACCGGTGATATAGATGTGATTTACAAAGACTGTTTCAGGTCGATGAAAGACGGCGCCATCTTCTGTAATTCCGGTCATTTCAACGTCGAGATATCTATCGAGGCCCTGAAGAAGATGTCCAAGGCGAGACGGCACATCAGGGACTTTGTCGAAGAGTTTACGTTGAAAAACGGCAAGAGGGTCTACCTGCTCGGCGAAGGGCGGCTGATCAATCTCGCTGCAGCGGAAGGCCATCCGTCCGCGGTCATGGACATGAGTTTTGCCAACCAGGCGCTCTGTGCAGAATATATGGCGAAGAATTATAGGAAGCTTGAGAAAAAGGTCTATAGCGTTCCCGAAAAGATAGACGCAGACATCGCACGACTGAAGCTCAGGTCTATGGGCATCAAGATTGACACGCTGACCCCTGCACAGAAGAAATATCTCAGCAGCTGGGAGATGGGGACGTAAGGAAATAGATTATAACATTGTCTGAACTTCTCTAAGAAAGCCCTCCTCACAAAAGGAGGGCTTTCTTTTTGGCCAAGGCTGATCCCGCAAGCAAAGAATTCAAGGTACTTGGCAGTGGGTCAGCCAACCAACCCACTACCAGATCCTTTTCTTGTTACTACGCCGTAAAGTATGGTATTTTTAAGTATGTCCGGTAAGGTTGTCTCGGTCAACATCAGCGGGAAAAAAGGCATCAGGAAGAAACCTGTGGAAGAGGTCGTACTGAAGACAGAGTACGGCATCGAAGGTGATGCGCATGCCTCTTCAGAATGGCACAGGCAGGTGAGCCTCCTTGCGCTGGAGAGCATACAAAAGATGCGGGAGATGGGGCTCAATGTATCACCGGGCGATTTTGCCGAGAATATCACCACGGAAGGAATAGACCTTGTCTCTCTCCCCGTCGGAACAATAATGCGTATCGGCGACGAAGCGACCGGGGAGGTGAGCCAGATAGGGAAGGAATGTCATACGCGGTGCGCCATCTACTATCAGGCCGGCGACTGTGTGATGCCGAAGGAAGGGATATTTATAAGGGTCATCAATGGGGGCAGAGTAAAAAAAGGGGACAGAATTAGTGTCACTGTCGGTGAATAAGGTCCATGATTTCGTCTTTGTCTCAAATCAGACAATGTCCAGTGAGGGAGTTAGGTTGTCATTCCCGCTTGTCGGGAATCCTTTCGAGTCGTGCAAAAAACAAATGAAAGAAAGATTCCGGACAAGTTTACCCGCCTCCGGCGGCGCCAACGGCGACCACGGCCGGAATGACATTAAAGCAATAGATGGCTACTATTTTGAATGACAGGATGATCAGCGTTGCTATTATTACTTTGAGCGACAAGGGTTCGCGCGGGGAACGGGAAGACCTTGGCGGTCCTGAAATTAAGGAGATGATAAAAGGGATAGGCACTGTCCAATACTACGAAGTGATGCCCGACGAAAAGGAATTGATAAAAGAAAAGCTGATCGATTACAGTACCAAGGTGGATCTGATCATAACTACCGGAGGCACCGGGCTTTCCCCAAGAGACGTAACACCCGATGCGACCCTCGAGGTCATCGACCGCGAGATACCCGGCATCGCCGAAGCGATGAGGATGGAGGGTCTGAAGAAGACGGACAGGGCAATGCTTTCGAGGGCGGTTGCCGGGGTCAGGGGTAACGCATTGATCATCAACCTGCCGGGAAGCCCGAAGGCGATCAGAGAGGGTCTCGCTGCTGTCGTGGGCGTCATACCTCATGCGGTCGAAAAGATAAAAGGGAGCATGGAAGACTGTGCCCCCGGGAACACGGGCGCACGATGAAGGATGTCTCGTTCCCCCTCGCCTTTCTGGCCGGTGTCTTTTCTTTCCTGTCTCCCTGCGTCCTGCCGCTAGTCCCCTCATATGTCTCTTTTATTACCGGCGTTTCCTTCGAGGACCTGAAGGAAGGGGCGGACAGAAAAAAAATACGGTTTCTTACGATCACCAATTCCCTTGCCTTTATCTGCGGCTTCTCCCTTATCTTTATCGCGCTCGGCGCGTCATCTTCCGCAGTGGGGCAATTCTTCTTCAATTACCAGGACTGGATAAGGATTGTCGGAGGCGTCCTCGTGATTTTGTTCGGGCTGTTCATCTCGGGCATCGTGAAAATAGATTTTCTGACAAGGGAGAGGAAATTTCATATGAGCGGAAAGCCGGCGGGGTATATCGGCTCATTCCTTGTGGGGATGACGTTTGCGGCCGCATGGACGCCATGCATCGGCCCGATCCTCGGGACTATCCTGCTCTACGCCAGTTCCCATGGCTCGGCTGCCTACGGGTTTAAGCTGCTTTCGGTGTATTCCCTCGGCCTGGCCTTGCCGTTCTTCCTGTCTTCCCTGATGTTCAACTCCTTTCTGAGTTATTCCGCAAAGATAAGGAAATACATGAGGGTCGTCATGCTGGCAAGCGGCGCCCTGCTTGTCGTCTTCGGAATTCTCCTCCTTACTAATAATGTACGGCTGCTTTCCGCCTTGTTCCCGGACATCGGGATAAGCTTCTAGCAGCGCCTGTATGCTAGAACATCACAGTCAACCGTTGAGCAGCCGAAGGGAATTCTTCTTAAGGCAGATGCGCTATGCAGGGTTTTCCCTGTTGATCCTCCTGTTTGCTATCGGGCTGGGCGTCCTCGGGTATCATCACTTTGGTAATCTCCCCTGGGTTGATTCTTTTCTGAACGCCTCGATGATACTTGCCGGAATGGGACCCGTGGACAAGATGGAGACCGAGGCCGGGAAACTTTTTTCCGCGTTCTATGCGTTGTTCAGCGGTATTTCCTTCATTACGTTTGTCGGGCTCCTCTTCGCACCTGTCTATCACCGGTTCCTGCATAAGTTCCATCTCGATATCGAGGGCAGGGGCAGGAGGTAAGATTTAACGATGTCCAAAACAAAAACTTTCTTTCAGTGCCAGTCATGCGGCAATGCGAGTCCTAAGTGGATGGGAAAGTGCCCGGACTGCGGCGGCTGGAACACGTTTGTGGAGGAGAAATCCTCGCCGGCCAACC
>JBIOIY010000041.1:0-28556 GCA_044450345.1 Thermodesulfovibrionales bacterium
CAACGGATGTCTACTCTAACGCTCGCAACCAGCGTATTTGTTCTGTTTGGCGCTGTTCTCCTGCTCATTGCCATCTTGCGGAGTAGGAAGATCCGGAGTATTGTCCCTCCCGAACTGCAGCGCCGATGGCGCATGATGGTCGCTTTGATGCTCTTTTTTCTCGCCGGCTATATTTGCCTTATCATTATTCTTGTAAAACACTTAGCATTACCCATCGAACTGATCACGGGCCCCGTGTTTATTGGTGGCGCCTGCTTCGTTTTCATCGTGATTAACCTCACTCGCAGCACAATCGTCAGGATACGGTCGACTGAGGAAGAACTGCGATTAATGAATGAGTCTCTTGAGAAGCGCGTTATCGAGCGCACACGGGACCTGCAGCTATCCCATGAATTCCTGAGGACCGCTCTCGACAGTCTCAATGACGAGGTTTTGATTATCGATACGAATACTTACAAAATTCAAGATGCGAACGAACCCTTTCTTGCGCAATATGGATTGACCCTGGATAAAGTGATTGGTAAGACTTGTTACGAGGTCACGCATAACAGGACTGATATCTGCTCTCCTCCGCACGATCTTTGCCCTCTTTTGGAAACCGTGAATACCACCGGCAGGTTCGCCATGACGGAGCATATACACTATGACAAAAACGGAAGAAAGATTTATGCCGAGGTATCCACCTCCCCCATCATGGACCCCGACGGGAGCATCCGACAAGTCGTCCATGTTACACGCGACATAACCGAGAGGAAGCAAGCCGACGAGGCGCTTCGGAAAAGCGAAAAAAGATATAAGGACCTTTTTGATTCCACCCGGGATGGAATCTTTCAGGTAAATGCTGAAGGCTTTTTCACGATGATGAACCGTTCGGGGGCAGGAATCTTCGGCTATGAGACTCCTGAAGAGATAATCGGAAGGAACGCCCTGGAGTTCTGGAGAGACCCTAAGGACCGGGACGTATATCGGAAGGAATTGACAGGGAGGAAATCCGTGAGTGCGTATCCTATGGGGGCCAGGAAGAAAAACGGAGAACCCATAGAGCTTGAGTCATCAACCCGGATAATAGAAGATGAGAGCGGCAATTTTCTCGGCATCGAAGGGATACTGCGGGATGTGACAGGACGCAAGCATATGGAAGAGGAGCTGCGTTCCATGTCGCTGAGAGACGAACTCACGGGCCTTTACAACCGGCGGGGATTAATAACCCTGGCGGCACAGGAGTTGAAAATGGCCGATCGACTGAAAAGGGGAATATTTATACTTTATGCCGATTTAGACGGGCTAAAGGTAATCAACGATACACTGGGTCATGAGGAAGGCGATAGGGCCATAAAAGAGACCGCCGTCATCCTGAAGAAAACTTTCCGAAATTCCGATATCATCGCACGCATCGGCGGAGATGAGTTCGTGATTATTCCTATTGGTACCGCCGGGGACAACCTGGATGCGATCACCTCACGGCTACAAAAGAATATCGATATACAAAACGAAAACATTGATCGCAAATACAAACTGTCTCTCAGTGTCGGCATAGCATATTACGACCCGGAACACCCTATCACTATCGATGAACTTTTAACTATGGCGGATGCATTGATGTATGCTCAAAAAAATAAAAAGAGGTCTTAGCCCGAACTGTCCTTTCCGCCTCGGCTGATCAGACGTGGTTTACGCCTTGCAATAAAGAGAGTTTCGGCAACGCTCGGCAACGCCCCCAGCTTATCCCGTTAGAAATAAAGCTCCTCTGGAAGTGCTAACTTGTTAATGATTTAACGTTGACAGCGCCTTTAATTCTGATACCCTGTAAATTCCTGTAAATATATAGTAAATGTCTGTATCTGGTGAGTGTCTGGTGAGTGTCTGGTGAGTGTCTGGTGAGTGTCTGGTGAGTGTCTGGTGGGTTGACTCTTTGCTGAGAGGTGGTAACATTGGATAAGAGAGATAAGGGATCAGAACTTTTGCGAAAATCAGAAGGGGAAGGGAATGCAGACGCGCACCCAAAGAGGATGAAGGCTGTCCGAACTGGCGGTGGGACCCACAAGAACTCCCAACAAACATTCGAAGCACTCGTGAGTTGCTCGCCCCTTGCCATCATTGCTGTCGATCCGGCCGGGAATGTCACTATATGGAACCCGGCTGCCGAACGCATCTTCGGGTGGAGGGCGGAGGAGGTCCTGGGTGGCCTGAATCCCATTGTATCCCCGGAAAGGCAGGAAGAATTCCACTCTCTACTTAAAAGCATACTGGAAGGCACAGCGTGCTCCGACGTCGAAACAACCAGGAGAAGGAAAGATGGTTCGGACCTCGACGTAAGAATATCGGCCTCTCCGGTCTTCCATGCCAAGGGCGGAATAAGCGGCGTCATGGCTGTGATCAACGACATCACCGAGCAAAAGCGCGCGGAACAGAAACTGCGGGAAAGTGAAAAGAAGTTTCGTGCCTTGTTTGAATCATCCCATGATGTCATCGTGTTTTTAGACAGAGCGGGCAACATTATAAATATTAATCCCCGTGCGGAAACATTGACAGGCTACGCCAAGTCCGAATTGTGCAAGATGAATGTCTTTGACGACTTGATTATTGCGGAAGACCACCCCATTATCCGCCAAGTCATCAAAGATGCATTTGAGGGGCGGACCCGGACCTATGAGGAACGCTGGAAAACAAGGGGGGGAGAGATTATTTGGTTTGAAGGTCTGACCCTCCCACGACGATCTCCACAGGGGGAAGTCTTATCGACTTTTTGCACCCTGCGCGACATAACGGACCGAAAACTAGCAGAGGAAAAGTTGCGCCAGAGTGAGCGCGACCTCGCAGAGGCGCAAAGGGTGGCAGGGCTGGGCAACTGGATATTGGATATCGTCACCAATACCGTGAGATGGTCGGAAGAGCTTTATCATATTTTTGAGGTCGAAAAGACCGAGTTCGACGGCACGTATGAGTCTTTCATGAGCCGAGTCCATCCCGACGACAAGCCGCTAGTACTGGAGATTAACAAAAGAGCCAGAGAAAGTGGAGAACCCTTCGAAGTTGAATATCGCACCGTGACGCGAGCCGGCCGGTTGAAGCATATCAGGGAGATCGGATATGCCATGAAGGACGCCGAGGGTAGGGTAGTCGGCTTGTTCGGCACCGCCCAAGACATCACCTGGAGCAAGCGGATGGAAGTAGCGCTTAAACAATCCGAGGAGGTTCTCAGGGGCGTCATAGACAATCTAGCCATAGGCGTCTCCCTCATAAGTCCTGAGATGGAGATATTGATGCTTAACAAGCAGATGCTACAATGGTTCCCCGGTATAGATGTATCAAAAAAGCCGATTTGCTACAGTGCATTCAATGTGCCGCCGGGGGAGGAAATCTGCAGCTATTGCCCTACCTGTAAGACCCTGATGGACGGGGATGTTCATGAGTCAATAACCGAATCACCTGCGGGAAATGAGATCCGAAATTACAGGATCCTCTCGTCTCCAATTCGGGACAAGGACGGCAAGATTACAGCAGCCATTGAGATGGTCGAAGATATCACCGAGCGCAAGAGAACTGAGGAGGCCCTCAGAGCGTCGGAGCGTCAATACCGGCAACTGGTGGACAACGCGCTTGTGGGCGTATACAAGACGACCCTCGAAGGGAAGTTCCTCTATGTAAACGATGCGATGGCCAGGATATTCGAATGCGAAAACGCGGATGAAATGCTGTTGCTGCCCGTCGGAATACGATACAAGAAGCCCGAGGACCGAGAGGCATTCCTGAATATCCTTAAGGACAGGGGAAAGGTCCCCTATTATGAGATCGAAGTTCCCACAAAGACCGGGAAACTGAAAACCATTGTCATAAGCGCCGTTCTTGATGACGGGTTCATCGCGGGAATGGTCACCGACATCACCGAGCGCAAAAAGGCTGAGGATGCGTTGCAGAAGATCGAAAAGAGATACAAAGACCTCTTTGGCGCTACCCTCGACGGGATCTATCAAATAGATGCCGACGGTGTCTTCATTCTGATAAATTCCGCGGGGGCAAAGATGTTAGGCTACGAAAGTCCCGATGAGATAATCGGCAAAAAGGGCCTGGAATACTGGAGAGACCCCAGGGACAGAGATGCCTTCAGGGCCGAGCTGAATATTAAGAAATCTGTGAGCGGTTACCATATGAGGCTTAAGAAGAAAAACGGGGAACCCATAGAGCTTGAAACATCGAGCGCCATAAAAGAGGATGAAGAAGGCGCTTTTCTTGGTATGGAGGGAATTCTGCGGGACGTAACAGAACGCAAGAAACTTGAAGCCCAACTCCGTCATGCACAGAAGATGGAGGCGGTCGGCACGCTGGCAGGGGGCATTGCTCACGATTTCAATAATATCCTCAATGTGATAATAGGGTATGGCTCCATGGTGCTGGACAGGCTGGAAGACGATAGTATTTCGAAGGATCAGATGAATGAGGTGATCGCCGCTGCCGAGAGGGCTGCGAATCTCACCAAAAGACTTCTCACCTTCAGCAGAAAACAGATTACTGAAGTGAAGCCGATTGACGTCAATGGTACTGTCACCGGCATCCATAAAATGCTTGTCCGAATCATCGGCGAGGATATCGATTTTAATTTTGATCTTGCGGACAAAAGGTTGGTAGTGATGGCGGATGCCGGGCAGATAGAACAGGTACTTATGAACCTTGCTACAAATGCCAGGGACGCAATGCCCAACGGCGGACGGCTGACGATCGGCACCGGCCTTGAGGAAATAGATTATGAATATATTGCTTTAAATGGATATGGAAGGCCCGGAATGTATGCGCTTATCACGGTTTCTGATACAGGGCACGGAATGGATGCGGAAACTCAGAAGAAGATATTCGAGCCTTTTTTTACAACGAAAGGTCTTGGAGAAGGAACAGGGCTCGGCCTTGCGATCTCCTATGGAATAATCAAGCAGCATAACGGATACATCAAGGTCTACAGCGAACCTGGACAAGGCACTGTATTTAAAATATATCTGCCTCTCATTGAAGAGTCGGCATCCCTGGAGAGGGAGACAGAGGCCCCTGACGCTATCAAGGGCGGAAATGAGACTGTCCTCGTCGCCGAGGACGACGCTTCCCTGAGGGACCTGTCAAGGATAGTTCTGGAGTCCTTCGGCTACAGTGTTATCACCGCAGAGGACGGGGAAGATGCTATCGCAAAATTCATGGAAAACAGGGAAAGGATCCACCTTGTCATGCTTGACA
This sequence comes from Thermodesulfovibrionales bacterium, assembly GCA_044450345.1. Lineage (GTDB taxonomy): Bacteria > Nitrospirota > Thermodesulfovibrionia > Thermodesulfovibrionales > UBA6898 > Sulfobium. The sequence goes on from JBIOIY010000041.1 coordinate 5,221, forward strand.
TGATCATGCCGAAGAAAAACGGTAAAGAGGTCAGTGAGGTGCTCAGGAAAGCGAGCCCGGGGATAAAAATACTCTTTTTGAGCGGATATACGATGGACATTATCAAAAGCAAGGAACTGATGGAATCCGGCGTTGACTTAATCCATAAACCCATAAGGCCGCAAGACCTTTTGAGAAAGGTGAGGGAGGTCCTGGATAAATGAGGGAAAAGATACTTATCGTCGACGATGAGGAAAGAAATCTCAAGCTGCTCACCAAGTGGCTCATTCCATTGGGCTATGATATTGAGCTTGCCCTGACCGGAAAAGAGGCGGTGCAGAAGACCAAGGACTACAGACCCGACCTGGTAATCCTTGATATCATGATGCCGGTTATGGATGGCTACGAAGCGTGCAGTCTTATAAAAGCAGACCCGGAGACAAAAAACATACCGATAATTATGGTGACGGCGCTTCATGACAGGGAGTCAAAGTTAAAAGGTCTCTCCGTCTCCGCAAATGATTTTCTTTCCAAACCCATCGACCAGACCGAATTAACTATACGCGTCAAAAACCTTCTCAAGATCAAGGCATTCGAAGACTTTATGCTCAGGAATAATCAGGTACTGGAAGAGGAGGTCCGAAAAAGGACACTGGAGCTTGACGATGCCTTTAGAGAGCTGGAAAACATGAGTAGTGAGATGGTTGGGAAATTGACGGCCGCCGCTGAATTCAGGGACACGGACACAGGCGCTCATATATCGCGGGTAGGGTTTTATTCCCGCGAGATCGCCAGGGGGCTGAATTTGCCCCTGGATTTTATCGAAACTATAGCCTACGCAAGCCAGCTGCATGACATAGGCAAGATAGGAATTCCGGACAGCATACTGCTGAAACCGGGACCCCTTACCAGGGACGAATTTGAGATCATGAAGACGCATACGTCCATCGGCGGGAAGATACTCTCAGGTTCAACCCATCAAAAGCTTCAAATGGCAGTTTCCGTTGCATTGAACCATCACGAACGGTGGGACGGCGGAGGATATCCGAGGGGGCTCAAAGGAGAGAAAATACCGCTTGAGGGAAGGATCGTCATGCTCGCCGACCAGTATGACGCTCTGCGGGGTCAAAGGGCCTACAAACCGGCGTTTGACCATCAAAAGACGTTCAAGATTATTGCAGAGGGCGATGGCAGGACATTGCCGGGACACTTCGATCCGGCAGTCCTCATGGCCTTTAAAGAAATCGCACCCTTGTTTGAAGAGATATTTGAACAGCACCAATAGGGCTTAGCACTGCAGGTGTGAGAAATTGCGCTCTTTTGAACCCGCCGGGCAAGGTTGAACCCCCGCTCCATACCATCAAAACCCGTCCTCTGCAGCCGCTGCAGAAAAGATTTTGCTCAAGTGCAGCCGCCTCTTTTCTGTCTATGTGCAAAGCAAAAACCCGGGTATTTTCGTTATAATAAGAAACCAATTTATTCACGAGGGGAATATATGAAATTTTTTATCGACACGGCAAACGTTGAAGAGATCAGAAAGGCCTATGAACTCGGGCTGATCGACGGGGTCACGACCAACCCCTCTCTTATGGCGAAGGAAGGCAAAGACCCGGTCCAGGTCCTTAAAGCCATCTGCGGCATTGTCAAGGGCCCGGTAAGCGCCGAGGTGGTCGGTACGACCGCCGATGTCATGATTAAGGAGGCGAAAGAACTCGCCGCCATACATAAGAATATCGTCATAAAAATACCGATGATCGAAGAAGGACTGAAGGCGGTCAAAAAGCTGTCGGGCCTCAGAATTAAGACGAACGTCACCCTTGTCTTCTCCCCTGCCCAGGCGCTCCTTGCCGCCAAGGCCGGCGCGTCCTTTGTAAGCCCTTTTGTAGGCAGGCTCGACGACATCAGCCATGACGGCATGGCGCTGGTTGGCGACATGATCGATATTTATGATAACTACATGTTTGGGACCGAGATAATCGTCGCCAGTATCCGCAACCCTCTCCACGTGGTCGAGGCCGCCAGGATGGGAGCCGATATCGCGACGATCCCCTATTCGGTATTAACGCAACTGATCAAGCACCCTCTCACTGACATAGGGCTTGAGAAATTCCTTAAGGACTGGGAGAAAGTGCCAAAGAAGGCCAAGAAGTAGGGGCAGAGCGGATTACTAAGAGGACCTTTAAAGATGCCTATTTACGAATATAGATGCAACGCATGCAGTGAAGAGTTTGAAAAGCTCGTCTTTGGGAACAAGGATGTCGATTGCCCGAAATGCTCATCACGGGACATAAAGAAGAAGATGTCCACCTTCGGCATGAGCGGGGTTGAAAAACCATCTGCCGGGTCATCATCCGGCTGCGCCTCATGCAGTAAGGGGACGTGCAGTTCCTGCCACTAGGGACGCGGATACTGCTGTTCAGGAAAGATAAAGGGGTTAGCCCTTATTATCCCGGAGAGTTTCAGCGGTCTGCCCTCCATTACGAAGACTGCCATCCCCCGGTCTTCAGCCTTTTTCCCCCCAGCGGTCCATTTGCTTTTCCACGTAACATTCAGCATTACCTTGTTCTGTTCGATCTCCACCCACCTTGGAGTAAAGGCAAGCTCTATGCCGTCATACGATTTCTTGTTTGCGGTTATGTCCTTATAGCCGCTCTCCGTAGCGTTTTTCTGGATGGTTTCACGGTCATTCTTTATAAATGCGTCCCTGATCTTCTCAGTCAGCGCGAAGGCCTCTTCGGCCGTCTTTGATTCCTGGGAAACCGGCTTGACCTCCTTTTTCCCACAGGAAAAAAGAACCGTAGCGGCAATTAAAATCGTTAAAAGAAAAGCAATTTTTCTCATACCTTCCCTTTCATTCAGTAACATAGCTTCGCTAATAATAAAACGGCACGGTTTATTTTTGCAATGGTACATGTCCAAAAAAGGCTTGCCCTCTCTAATAATTTAATGCTATCCTTTGTTGGGGATTATCAGCAGGAACCCCTTATCGTGTCGAGGCAAGAAAGGGACCTAATGCTCTCTAAGGTATTGAGCGCGAGCGTCATAGGGATCGAAGCATACAAAGTCGAGGTTGAGGTAGACATCTCTTCCCGAGGACTTCCTCATTTCTCAATGGTCGGGCTGCCCGACGCAGCAGTGAAAGAAAGCCGTGACCGGGTAAGGGCGGCCCTGAAAAATATCGGCTTCAACTTCCCGCTAAAACAGATCACCGTCAACCGTGCCCCGGCCGATCTCAAGAAAGAGGGCTCGGCATTCGACCTTCCGATTGCGGTCGGCATCATATGCTCCGAGGGACTGATAGAACAAGAAGCGATCAGCGGATATCTGTTCACAGGTGAACTTTCACTCGATGGGAGGATAAAGCCTGTCAGGGGCGCCTTGTCGATGGCGCTCAAGGTCAGAGGGGCGGGACTGAGAGGGATAATACTGCCTTCTGAAAATGCACCTGAGGCTGCAGTTGTCAACGGTGTAAACGTTTACGGCATCAGTAGCCTTCCGGAAGTCGTAGATTTCCTGCGAGGGGCAAAGGATTGTTCGCCTTACGCGATAGACATCCCCGAAAAAATGAAGGTTTTATCGGTCTATGAAGATGATTTCTCCGAGGTTAAGGGGCAGGAACATGCAAAGAGGGCTCTTGAGGTATCTGCTGCAGGCGGGCACAACGTGCTTATGGTCGGTCCTCCAAGGTTCAGGGAAGACAATGCTTGCAAAACGCCTGGCGACCATCTTGCCGGGCATGACATTCGATGAGGCCTTGGAAACAACCCGTATCCATAGTGTCGCAGGCCTGCTCAGAGACGACCAGCCTCTCCTTGCTACAAGACCGTTCCGCTCCCCCCATCATACAATTTCAGACGTCGCACTGATAGGGGGCGGACAGACACCGAAACCCGGTGAGGTAAGCCTTGCCCATAATGGATTGCTCTTCCTCGATGAAATTCCTGAGTTTAAGAGAAATGTCCTCGAGGTCCTGAGACAACCGATAGAAAACGGAGAAGTCACTGTGTCACGCGCAGTCGCATCCGTTACATACCCCGCATCGTTTATGCTCGTAAGCGCTATGAACCCCTGTTTCTGTGGATTCTTCTCGGATCCACGACACCAGTGCACATGTACGCCCGGTCAAATTTACCGATATCGCAGGAGAGTTTCAGGCCCGTTACTCGACAGGATTGACATCCATATTGAGGTCCCGGCAGTTCCCTATAAAGAATTGTCGACTGACTATGTGGGAGAGAAGTCGGAAGACATAAGAAAAAGGGTCGTCGCGGCGAGAGACATCCAGCTCGAAAGATTCAAGGGAGATAAGATCTACTGCAATGGCCAGATGAAGACCCGGCACATAAAGAAGTTTTGCAGGCTGAAGGAAGATGCCCAAAATCTTCTTGAAACGGCAATGCATAAACTCGGGTTATCGGCGAGGGCGTATGCGAGGATTCTGAAACTTTCGCGCACCATAGCGGATTTGGAATCGTCGACTGACATCCAGTCGAATCATATCTCGGAGGCGATACAATACAGGACGCTGGATAGAGGGCAGTATTAGGAAATCGCAGGCGGAGGGCGGGACGAGAAGTATTCCATGAAATTAAAGTGCTGCTGCTTTCCCATGGCCGCGGATTCCCACTCTTCGAGTGATTGAAGGGTCATGATTTCCGAGTAATTAACTAAATTCGGCGCTTCTTTTTTGACTTCTCCTTCTTTTTGAGAATATTAATAAAATATCTTATTGCATAAACATGCTACACTATAGATGCTGGTTGTTGTGCACGGACGTGCAGGACAGAGACCGGCAAAGATTACTGTAATAAAGGAGGACACACCATAGTTAATCAAAGGAGAGTATCACCCGGGCGGGTCGTCGACAAGACCCGCGTAAACAACCAGATAAGGCTTATTAAAGCGAAAGAGATACGGGTTGTCGACGATGAGGGGCAGGTCGGCATAATGGATATTGAAGCGGCATTGAAGCTCGCCGGAGAACGGGATTTGGATCTCGTAGAAATCAGCCCCCTGGCTGAGCCGCCGGTATGCAAGATCATGGATTATAGGAAGTTCAAGTTCGAGGAAGGCAAGAAAGAGCGAAAGGCCAAAAAAAATCAAACGACCCTCACACTCAAGGAAATCAGGATGCGCCCTTCGATCGATACCCATGATTATGAGTTCAAGAAGCGTAATGTGCGGAAGTTCATCGGTCACGGGGACAAGGTTAAGGTGACCATTCGCTTTAGAGGACGGGAATTTAGTCGCCAGGACCTGGGGACGAATGTCCTGAACAGGTTGGCGCTCGAACTGGAAGATATCGCGAAGGTAGAATCCCAGCCGAAGATGGACGGCCGCCAGATGGTAATGATCCTCAGGGCTTCGTGACATCATTTCTTCCTTGATTTAATAGGCAAGGCCATGTTATCCTATGAACAGGATTTTAGAAGTTTTTGCCGTTCATGAGGCCACAAAGACTTTTGACTTTGTGGCCTTTTTATTTGCCGAGACCTTCTGAGATTTGAGTCTAGAGATAAGGAGGTAATAGGAAATGGAACAAGGAACTGTAAAATGGTTTAACGACAGCAAAGGCTTTGGATTCATCGCGAATAATGATGGAAGCGAAGCCTTTGTCCATCATACTTCCATCCAGGGTAATGGCTTCAAAAGCCTTGCTGAGGGTGACAAGGTCAGCTTTGATACCGAAAAAGGCCCGAAAGGCCCCAAGGCGATCAATGTCGTTAAGTTGTAATTAACGGGAATAAGGCCCCTTCCGGACGGAAGGGGCCTTCTCATCAGAGGGGAATATGAACTACAGCGTGAATAACAAAAAAAATACAGCAAGGATTGAAAGACAGCAACGGAAGCTCGAAGCAGGCTTCGTATCCGCGCAATTCCCAGAGGTTACGGGCATCGTCGTAAACATGATATATAATCAGAGGGGCATACAAAAATCATTATGCCGGGTTGTTAATTTCTTTCCCGGCAGTTATGCCTTGTTCAGGATAGAATGCTTGAACAAGGAATGTTGCGATGGCGGGTTTGATCTCACTCAGGTTATCTCAGGGATGGTCAGAAACCGCAGAGAGGCCGCAAAAGGAAATATCAGCTGTGAAGGCAATTCCGCATCTGCCGACCACTCGACTATTACTTATGAAGTTTCCATACAATACACATAGGGGAGCTTCCCTATATTCTCAGGCATAATCGCCAAATTGGAACCTGCAGAGAGTCTGCGGACCCTCTTCTCGGCAGGATCGACTTAAATATTGAAGCGTCGGCCACCCCCTACAAAGAATTGTCAAAAGAATATAGATCTTAGGCCTGGACGCGGAATAGAGTCTGAAACAAGCGACCCTCTAAATTTCTTAATGTTTGTCTAAGACGTATCATGCTGATTTCAAACAACATTTTCTCTACTATACAAATTACTGAGTCGGTTTATATCTAAGTTCTATAACCTTGAGTAGACGACTCTCTATATAAACACTTATAAATCAGCTACTTTCTCACTTCCAAAATATTGGCACCACGCTTGCTAATTATTGAGAGTGCAACGTACTTTTGATATCTCTTGGAGGAGATCGCTATCGCAGGAGGGTACGGGTGACGCGGGTCGGGCTGGCAAATCATTTATGATTAGTGCCAGGCATAGGGGCTTTGGCAGTGTGATTCGTTGTTCGATGCCTTCCATCGGGCAGCGAAAGCGGGGATCGGCACACTGGCCAAGGCCCTACCTTTTTAGACGGTCATTTTCCTTGTAATCACACCTGTCGGAGAAAACCTGTCACAAAGGGTACACCGATATTCACAGCACCCCAAAATTCCCTCGGAGTCTTGTAGGCCTACTATCTTGATCTTTTTCTTGCGAATACCCCGCATCAAAGTGTCTCTTTATCAGGACTTGAGTATCATCTGGTTCGTTGAGGACCGTGTCTCTCCTATAGAGGTAACGCGCACTGCAGCTTGATCGCGGATAGGACACTTGTTTTCACAAATCCCGCAACCGATACAGAGATTCGGGTCCACATAAGGGCGCTTCAGCATTTTTGTCGTTCCGTCGCGAAGCTCCACTTCAAATGTCCGAAACCAGATCGCCTTCGGTGATGTGGGGCAGACCTCTTCGCAGACTATGCAGTCGATATTCATCGCCCAGGGCAGGCACCTTCCCCGGTCGTAAAAGGCAGTGCCGATCTTGAGAGGCTTCTGTCCGGCGCCCTTTCCAAGTTTTTTATCAACAGTGAGAGGGCCGATAGCGCCGGTAGGGCATACGCGACTGCAGAGCACACAGTTGTACTCGCAGTAGCCGATCCTGTTGATCAGTATCGGCGTCCAGATCCCCTCGAATCCCGCCTCCAGTAAAGCAGGCTGGATCGCGTTGGTAGGGCAGACCTTCATGCATTCCCCGCACTTGATACACCGTCGGAGGAAGTCCTCTTCGGAGAGGGAACCGGGAGGCCTGATTACGCGATACTGCGGTGAAGTTTTGGAGGCGATGGTGCTTCGCATCATGGGGAATAGTACCGCCCCTGCGAGGGCGCTCTCGATCAGCCTGCGACGGCTTACGTCGAGAGGCATCTGGACAGAACTTGAGGGTTTTGACAGGCCGTAATGTATCGCGCCCTCAGGGCAGTCTTCGATGCAGTTCATGCAGAGGTGACATTCGGTGACGCGAAGGGCCGTATGGGGATCACATCCGCCATGACAGTGGCCGAGGCATTTTTTGCAGTCGGTGCAAAGGTCGACGTCGCGCCATATCCTGAGAAGAGGCCTGAAAGAAACCAGCCCCAGAAGAGCACCAAGGGGACAGACTGCACGGCACCAGAATCGCGGCAGAAATCTGTTCGCAAAGATCACCGCAAGGAAGATGAGGCCCAGCAAAGTTCCGCCATTAAAAAGGGGCTGCTTCAGATAGAGCCAACCCCGGCTGTGATTAATCGCCGGAAATACCGAGATAGCGAAGGACCTCGTGATGAATGGAAGAGGATCGAGCAATCCAATCTGGAGCGAACCGAAAGCAGCTAGGGCTAGGAACAGGACAAGGAAATAGTATTTGAGACGGTAGAGGGTGCGATAGGAATTCAGTGCAACGGTATCTGCCGCCCTCAGCCTGGAGAAGATGCTTCCTGCAATCTGGTTGATGATGCCCATCGGACAGACCCACGAACAGAAGAAACGGCCGAAGAAGAGTGTCCCTATAATGATAAGGAGCGAAAGGGCGAGCCCCTTATAGACTGTCCAACTGGTGAGAAAAGAGGCGATAGCAGCGAGAGGGTCGAGCTCCAGAAAGAGCGGAGTCTCGTAGCCCTTCATGCGCCTGAAACTCGTCAGCCAAAGAAGAATGATGAAAAGCACTATGAAAAAGGCCGCGTACATTCTCCTGATATTTCGCAGGGTCAGGACCTTTCGGATCATATGTTCATTTCGGCAACGTTGAGCGATTTCCAATCGGAAATCCCGATGCCCCTCTTTTCCGCCATTAGGATAAAAGGAATATCCTCAACCTTCAGATCAAGAAACCTCAGTCCGTAAGACTCAATTGCGACCAGATCCACTCCGGCGATAACCGTGTTCTCTATGGATACGTCCGAGAGGTTGCCGCCGGTCGGACCGTTTCTCTTAAGTACCCTCGTGGCATCCATGACAGTGAGCGTCGGCCTGATCGCGCCGGCGAGGTCCGCGATCGCGGTATTGATGTCCTGATGCAGGCGGTTCCTCTGTCCGCCGAGGGAGCCGTAAAGGTTTTTCATCGCCATTGTGCACTTGCTGAGGGAGTGGTGTTTCACGACAGGCAGATTGATGAGCTTGTCAGCCTTGTGGTAGAATGCGCTTACGGGCCACACCTTGAGAGATTCGCCCTTCAGGTCGGTCAGGACAAAGTCGTTTTCGGTAGTCAATCTGATCTTTCCACCCGCCCTCTTCACTGCGGCCTCGATCCCGGAACGGGCGAAACACCTGTAGGGATCGTTCACCGAAACATCTGTTACCCAGACCTCTGATGCCCGCGCCTCAAGACAGAGCTTAACGACTGCGGCAACCACCTCGGGATTGGTGTTGGCCGCCTGCTCCGGCTGTCTGTCCCATGCCACGTTAGGCTTCAGCAGGACTTTATCGCCGGTGCTCACAAACCGGCCCATGCCGCCGATCTTTTCGATCGCGGCCCGGACCATCTTCTCCGCGTCCTGGCCGTGGACCACCGCAAGTTTGGGATAGACTGTTTTCTCTTCGGGGCGGAAGTCCTTGAAGGTGAGTATCTTGCTGTCACTCCTGCGGACCGGTTCTTTACTGTAAAAGACATATCCCCATACGCCCGCAGTTGCTGCGAGGCCGCAGGTAGCGGCGGTTCTCAGGAGAAATTGTCTCCTGTTAATGCCCGCCTCCCTTTTGTTGTTTTTCGATGGCATAGGACTACCTCAGAGGTTTTTAGCCTTTCTCCTTCATAAAGAATTTCAAGATTTCTTCGTCATCCGTCCCGAACACACCGAAAACCGCATCATGCGACCGTATGAGAAACCAGTTGCCCTCATATTTGTCCATGACCTTGTACACATCTGGACCGCCCCTTTCGGTCTTTTCGTACCGCGTCCCGGATTTTCCAAAGTAGTCAAGAAAGGTGGTCAGCAGTGATCTAACTTCATGTTCACTGCCTGCCATAAGAGCCACCTTGATCTTTCCCCTGCCTGTGGAGTATTCGCGCTCTATCACATTATGGAGGAAATCGAGACCGCGATAACCCTCCTTTGCAAACCTCGTATTCTCGACCTTTCCTATGTCGGGGAATTTCGCGAAGACCTGGAAGGAATCCTTTCCCCCCGAAAGGGTGTCGGCGAATGCCTTCGCAAATTTAATTACCGGCGTCTTCGGGCTGAAGGCCGATATCTTGACGTAATACCCGCCCTTTATATAGTTCACGCCGCCGGAGGTCTTGTATCCCATCGTTCCCACAGAAACCGCAGCAGGGTTTTCTCCGGACTCATCTACAAGTACCCCGAAGGCCTGGATGCTTTTACCCATGTCAAAGACCTCGGCCTGGACCTCCGCCTGTGTGGCCTTTGACCCCGCGGAAATGTACTCAGTCACCGTAAGCCCCTGAAACCCCGCACTAATAAAATATTCGGCATGGCCGTCTACATGTTCATAGAGATTTTCCTTTGTGTAACGACGTGTCTCACCCAACTTCCGGAAGCCCGCGATATCCTGAGCTACGGAGAGGGGCTGTGATTCTTGTATCGCTTGGGGTGAGGCAACTGGACCCGGGACTTCCTGCCGCACTGTTGTCTTGAAGTCTATCAGGGCGGGATCAAACTTTTGGCCTCTTATATACAGGACCCCGGCGATAAGCGGCAGCAGCCCGATCAGCAGAAGGCGGTATTTAAGCGGGACTGAGTTCATCAGACCCGCATCAGACAATAAACGACATCGATTCATGGGCATCGCAGAGCATGTCTTTCACAGAAAGACCATGGGGACAGCTGCCGACGCAAACCGGATCAGCACATCCGGTGCAGGATGATGCGTTCTTTTTCAGCAAGGAATAGGATTCCATCGCCCTCTTTTCCATGCCATAGTCCATGAAGTACATCCGGTATCTCATGATCGTGGCGATCTCCACTCCTGCGGCGCATGATCCCTCGCAGGCCCCGCAGCCTGTCCTGCAGTATTCTTGGCCGTACAGGCGGGCATATTGATCAAGGACCTTTTGGTCGGCGGCTGTGAATTTCGCACCCGAGGCCTTGAGATAGAGCTCGATATCAGAAGCTGTCTTCATTGTGACGATAAGTCCGCTCACCTCCGCATGCTTTAAGACCCACTTGAATGCCGCGTGGGAGAACTCCTCTCCTTTTCCCTCCACATTCATATCCTTTGCGCCGGCAAGGGTCTTCATGGCGATCACGCCTACCCCTCTTTTGTGGGCTTCCTTCATGACCTCGGGCAGCTTTGGAAACTTCATGAAGTTGAAGGACGGCTGGATCAGATCGAAGCGGCCCGACTTGACAGCAGTCATCAGGAGTTCCTCCATATTGTTGGGTCCGTGAGAAGAGGTGCCGAGAAAACGGACCTTTCCCGCCTTTTTCAGTTCAGCCACGGCCTCGAACATCTCGTCGCTAAGGAGCCTTTTTTTCTCGGTTTCCAGGTCCTTGTTCATCTCGCCGATGGCGTGCACAAAGCAGAAATCGAGATAATCGGTCTTCATCCTCGACAGGCTTCCCTCGACCGAGGCTATGTAATCTTTCTTCTTCGTTCCCAGAGGGAGATGCCCGGGATAAGGCTGGGGGTTGCATAATTTTGACGTAATGATGACCTTGTCCCTCCGGATCTTGCCCATGGCTTCGCCGATCGTCTTTTCAGATTGGCCGTAATCCGGGGCGGTGTCAAAATAGTTGATGCCGCTGTCCACAGCCCTGAGGACCATCGAGGCAGTCGAAAGTTTTCCGGCGCCGAAGGAGATATCGCTCATCTTCAACCCGGTCTTTCCGATTTCACGATAATTTTTGACAGAGGGTGTGTCGGCAACTGTTTCCGCATGAAGCGGAGGGACCGTAGCAGCGGCTGCGGTGAAAACCGCCGCCTTGAGAAAATCGCGTCGTTTCATGATAAAACCTCCTCATCCAGCTGATAAATAACATCATGCCGAAAAATTACTAACAAGCGACTGTTTATTATTAGCATACTAAATCGGCGCAGATTATTAAAAGGGATATCATTTCATATCGATTTCTACGTGAGGCAACAGGTCCCGAGGAAAACTGCGGTAAGGTTCAAGGTAATGGGATGAAGATATCATTCTATGATAAGCGGCGGATTTGGGGAGAACAGTAGAGTAGAGCGCTCTGCTCAGCTTTTCTGAACGCTTCTCCCAGGCCACCAATTTCATGCTGGTGTTTGCGCTCATTGGTCTGACTCTCGGCGTCGTTTGACTTTTCCTCCGGGACGTAATCAATATTTTCTCCGGTGATATCGAGCAAAGCGTTATCTCTTCCCTCGGGTCCATGCTCCTCCTCTGGCTCATGATAGAACTCATGAATACCGAGATCTCGCATCTGAAGGGCGGCAAATTTCACATAAGCGTTTTCGTGGGTGTTGCACTTGTGACGATGATCCGGGAGACAATGATTGCCACCCTCCGCCATGGAAAACCGGAGTAAGTCTATTACCTTATAGCCGCTATTCTCGTGATCGGCTTCGTATACTGGATCGTCACCAAGACCGAAGATCCCCACAAATAAACCTTGGATGTCGGTAAGCCCTTCGGCTAACAGGGGCAACCTTTTTTGCTATATTTCTTGAAAGAGGGCTCAAATAGGAACTTCGTATAATAATTTGAAAAAATCTGCCGGGCAGAATGTATTTCCCTGCCGCTTACGTAAAGATTGAGGAGGAAGTATTTGACGTTTTGTCCAGTTCGGTCCGGACGGCAACTCCGATTTTTTCCATGGTGTAGGGCTTCTGGATATAGACGCCGGCGCCCAGCTTTTGCAGCTCTTTCACCCGGTCGGACTCTGAATATCCACTGGCAATGATCGTCTTCTGGTCAGGGTAGAGGGAGACGATAGCCTGATAGGTCTCGAGACCGTCGATCCCGTTCGGCATGATCATATCGAGCACCACCAGATCGACGGGATTGTCTCGGATGAGTGCCAGGGCTACCTCTCCGCTTGTGGCCGAGAATACCTTGTACCCCAGTTTGCTGAGCATGTTGACCGCAATTTCCCGCTGCTCCTGGATATCGTCAACCACCAGGATCTTTTCGTTGCCAAGATAGTCTTGCAGGACAATTCTGCGATCTTTCTCCGCAATGGCCTCACGGGTGGCCGGCAGGTAGATATCTATCCTTGTCCCCTCGCCTTCGGTGCTTTGCAGATCAATATAACCGCCCTGATCCTTGACCGTGACCCAGATAACCGTCATCCCCAGCCCTGAACCGCTGCCTCCCATCTTCTTCTTAGTGTAAAACGGTTCGAAGACCCGTTGAAGATCTTCCGATGAGATGCCAATGCCGTTGTCTTCCACTCTCAAGCAGACATACTCGCCTTCGGGGATCTCCTCGTAAGCCCGTCTGGCCGTGTCCAGATAGCTGTTGGCACTGGAGATGACAACGCGTCCACCGGCCGGCAAGGCCTCGGCAGCGTTGGTGACAAGATTCATCAGCCCCTTGGACAAATGAAGAGGGGACCCTTTCACATTCAGGAGGTCTGGACTAAGAATGGAATCAAATTCTATCTGCGGGTGCTTCTCCTTCAGCCCGGCGAATTCCGGCGATTCCAAATACTCCTGGATAATCCGGTTGGGGCAGAAGATCTCCCGGTTGGCCACACCTCTTCTGGCAAGGGTCAACATGTCCTGAACAATAGCGGCCGCTCTCTGGCCGGATTGTTTGATGGCCTTTATTGTTGTTCTCAAGGGGCTGCCTTCAGGGATCTCCAGTAAAAGAAGATCCGGGTACCCGACCAGACCGCTGAGGATATTGTTCAAATCATGGGCAACTCCAGCGGCAAGGCTACCCACCGCTTCCATCTTCTGTGCCTGCAGGAGTCTCTCTTCCAGTTTCTTCTGTTCTGTAATATCCCTGATGATTCCCTGGGTGCCGATAAAAGTCTTGCTGGAGGGATCATACTGGTAAAGCCCCTGGGCGGAAACGCTGAAATAACGTTGTTCCTCGGCCGATCCTGTAGATTGTTCCTTGTTCAACAGCAGGCGAAGTTGGAGATCACGGGTCGCCCTTCCTCCGGTACGCCGTTCATTGACTCTGTAGGTTGCCTTCTGCCTGTCTTCAGGGAGGACAAGGTCAAAAATCGGCCGCCCAAGCAGTTCATCTGCATTGCGTTTGTATTGAGTGATTGCCGGGCTGACAAAAGAGACATTGCCGGATGGATCCAGGCGGAAGATAATATCCGGGATCGACTGGATGATTGAATCCAGTTCGGTTTCGCTGTGTTTTAAGAGCATCAGGGCATTACCGGCTGTCTTTTCGGCGTGATTCTGGCCCTCTCTTGTCTTGACTATGGTCAACACCGCGTATGCTGCGAAAATGATCATGGTGGGCAGGAGCGGCGACAGAATATAACCGGTTGCTTGAAAGATCCCGCTTGCTGTCAGCCACAGCGAGACGATGATTGTCCCCCCGGCCATGGCGCTTGAGATCACCCCGGTTCTGGTGATCAGAAGACTGAAGAGAAGGGCAAGCAGCAAAGAAACGCCCACTTCCCAGAAGAGGAACCTCTGATCGCGCTGCGGAAATTCTCCGGTCAGAAGGGCCTCCAGCAGGTGGGCATGAATGCCGACGTGTGAAAAAACAGGGTTGCCGGGTGTCTGGTAGGTTTGGTCCAAACCCGATGCTGACGAGCCGACCAGGGCGATTTTACCAGCAATGGCAACTTTGGGAATCTGACCCTCAAGAATATCTGCTGCGGAAAACCGCGGGATCGGCCCGGTGCTTGCCCTGAAATCGATGAGGACGTTTCCCTGATGGTCGATGGGAATGCTTCTGTCGCCGACCAGAACAACTCTGGAACCGGTCTTGGTCGTTTGCAGTTGAATGGCGGAGGTTGCCTTGAACCGCATATAGGCGGCAAGGGACAGTGAGGGGAACAATTCACCCTTATATCTGATAATGAGAGGTAAGCGCCGCAAGATCCCATCTCGATCGGGGGTTGCATTTAAAAAACCACTCAAGGAAACGGCCTTGGCAAAAGGTTCGAGATTACCGACAACGCCTGAGGCTTCAAAAAAATCTCCAGTTGCTGGTAACCCTTTTTGCTGCACCAGGACGACTTTTAGTGGGTGCAGTCGGATATCCCGCTTTTCTTCGCCACTCTTCTTGAAAAGGAACTCGTATCCGAGGACGAAAGGGCCTTGAGGTAGTGTCTTGGCCAGATAGTCGTCATAATCCTTGTAGTGGGCAGGCAGATTGCTTGTTTCTACCTTGTACCCCAGGTAACGCTCTGACTCCTCCTGTAATTTCACCGGCGAGGTTCGGTCAGGCTCGGCAAGAATCATGTCAAGGGCAATGCTTCTGGCTCCCAGTTCACGGACCTTTTGCAGAAGATGGGCGAGACGATAGCGGGGCCATGGCCATTGCCCGAATCTGGCAAGGCTCTTATCATCCAGGTCAATGATGATAACAGTCCCGGAGGGCGGCCTTTGGCCTGAGCCCTGAGTAATAAGATCTGTAACTTGGTTATTCAGCGAGGTGAACGAGGGGACGACTAGAAAGAGCGCAGCCAACAAGAAACTGATGAGCAAGCCAGTTGCAACAATTTTTGGGGTAGGCTTGTTGAAGATATTCCGTGTTGGCATAGATGGCCTTTCGGAGAAAATGCCTACCTGATAACAACCTCGACCCGGCGGTTTCTTGGTTCGCTGACATTATCTCCAGTTGGAATGAGCGGATTTCTTTTTCCGTGAGAGGAGACCCTGATGTGCCCCTGCTCCACCCCATGGCCGACAAGATAGGCGGCAACCGCCTCTGCCCGCTCCTTGGAGAGTCTGTAGTTGTATTCATCGCTGCCGATGGTGTCGGTGTGGCCGATAACGCTGATATCAACAGAGTTTCGTTCTTCAATGGTTTGGAGAATGGCGGGCAGGCTTTCGAGGGAATCCGGCCGTAATTCCTTGGAATCGCTGATGAAATAAAGGATGAAATGAACAGGCGGTTTTGGCTGAGCCGCAAGCGCCCGGGAGAAAACCGCATCAATCTCCTCTTTTGTCATAGGTGCCGGCTCGTTGGGTGCTGACTGCCGTCCGGAGATGGTTGTGGCCCGATTGGCAGTGTCAATGTCGACAGTACCGGCGTCATTTGAGACGATCACCGCACCTGTCTTGCCATCGGGGTCGGGCACCAGGACAACCATGGTCTTGCCGCCGCAACCGGAGGTCAGTATGACTGTGAACAGGAGGAAAAGCAACTCGATGGAGAAATCGTAAGAGGAGCAGCGTCCCACAGCATCTACCTCCCTTCAACCTTAACTAGGACATGGGTGCCCCGCATTCCGATAGTGGCGTCCGGGGTTTCCAGACGAACAGCACCTGGAACTAACTTGGAAATCTGCCCTGAAAGATAGGAAAAAGTTCCCTTAAACATTCTAACCACAAAGGATAATTTCTTTTCAGAGGGATTGAAAAGAAAATCTTCGACCGCAAATTCACTGTCCGGCCCCATCGAGACAAGCGTATCATCATCAAAGATCAGGCCAATGCTGCCGGTTGGTCCGGTTTTGACCACATCGCCAGTCATGATCTTCATATTGGTCTTCGCTGCTATCGACGTTTTATTGCGCAGGATATGTGCATCCATTGAGACCGAGCGGACGATGCCAACGGAGGCCGGTGCGGCTTGGGAGCCTAATGTGCTCCCAAGCATGATGAAGACGAAAAAGAAGATGGAGGTGACTTTTTTCATGCGGTCCTCCTCGCGGCCGGCAGAATTGCAACAGCCCTTATGGGCACTGGTGCAACCAGGACTCGCCTAGAAAAGGCCTCGCGTGGCGGTGATGCATAATAATAATCCTGCAAGGCAGCATACCTGGTAATCATAGTAATCAGTTAAAAAGTATCTCGGGGCGAGGCAAAAGTCAAGAGACAAGCACACTTATCTTAGACGCCCACATTCCTGCTGGCTTCTGTGAGATATAGCGGCGAATGAGCACCCCTGTTTTCATCGGTCGGAAGGACCGGCATAAACCAGGTCTATCACCGCGACCTCGGGCGGGGCGAGGACCCGGATCGGAGGTCCCCATGTACCTGCCCCTCTGCTTACGTACAAAAAAGAGTTGCTCCCCAACGTCTTAAAGCCCGATTGAACAGGGTAATAAAGCCATGTAAGGATGGAGAAAGGAAATATCTGACCCCGATGCACATGACCCGAGAGTTGAAGATCAAAGAGCCCGATCACGCTCGGATCTATAAGAGGACGATGTTTGAGAAGAAGCGTAAATTTTTCGTGCGGGAGGCCCTCAAGAAGGTCTTTTTCGCTCACGCCGCGCAAAAGCCCCAACCTCATGGCAGCAGGATCATCGACGCCGGCAATGTTTATGATGCCCGAGACACCCTCTCCTCTCAGAAGCGTAAAACCGGAGTCCCGGATAAATGACGCCGCCTGCTCTAACCCCGCATAAAACTCGTGGTTGCCCGTTATTGCGAATTTGCCGTATTTGGGACTGATCTCCTTGAGAAGGTCTGAGAGGCCGTTCAACCTGGCGATCTGGCCATCGACGAGGTCGCCCGTATCGACGAGGATATCGGGATTGGCTTCCTTTACCCTTTCAAGAATCCTTCTGAGACGCTCCTCCCTGATGATCAGCCCTAAGTGCACATCGGATATCTGGACAATCCTCAGCCTTCCGATCTCCGCAGGGATCTTGCTGGTCTTTATCTCGATATGCTCGGTACGGATATCTCTCGCCTCGAAATACCCGTAGAAAGACGTGATCAGGGAAAGGGAGACCGGCAGAAAAAAGACATACGTGACCGGGAGCCGATAGGAAGACAGATCCTTTTGGATCACAAGTCCTGCCGCATACACCAAAAAGAGATAGACATCAAAAACCAACGAATAAGAGAAGTAGAGGAAGAGGACCCCTACCCACGTGTAGCCGACATAGGCCACGATCCTTGCAGAGGGTTCCATCCCTGAACGCTCGAAGTATCTGACGAGAACGGGCGCCGCGACCATCGCCAGCATAAAGATTGCGAGTAATATCCCGGTAACTGCACCGAATGAAAGGGCGGCCCTTGCCTTAAGAAATGCGTAAAGGTGTACGGCTGCATAGGCAAAGAAAAAGACGACCAGAAAGGGCGTCACTTCCCTGTTTTCCCGCGGAAGTATTCGCTCCCGATGCCGGGGTAGACCTTCCGCTCTTTTTCAGGGGTAGGGTTTTCGACTTCAGGCCATTTGTCTAAACGCGGCTCCGGGCCTTCGCGTGCGACATCCGTAGGATGAGCGTCCGCCATCTTCGGGTTTTTCCTGATGTCCACGTCCTGTACGTTCCAGCTGAACTCTATCGGTATGCCGTTAGGGTCGAAGGAATAAACCGAGTAAATAAACCCATGGTCAATCACCTCCGACACCCAGAAGCCGGCTGAATCGATCCTGTCTTTTATCTCCCAGAGCGTGTCCTTAGTATCGACCCCGAAGGAAACATGATCGAATACAAAAGGGCCCGCGACCGTCCTGCCGTGTTCCTTTTCCTCAACAGGCTCCACCCCCGGCCACTCGAAAAAGGCGATCGAGTCCCGTTCGGATATCTCGAAGAAATAATGTCTGTACCCTGGCTTGCCGAGCCCGGCGATCAATCTCATGTCCAGAAGGTCTCTCCAGAACCGGATAGTAGCGTCCATGTCCCCGGTCGCCATGGCCAGATGATTTATCCCATTATACCGGATCATCTACTTTCTCCTGATTCGCCTTGTTTTATCGAAACCGGGGCAGCAGGCTCTTAAGTCTCCACGATTTGACTCCGCCCTCATCGATATAAACCCATTTCTGGTTATCCGTTACCTTGGCAACGAGGCCCGAGGTCAGGACATAATAGCTGAAGGTAACCACTGCTGAGGCCTCCAGGGCTTTTTCATCATACTTCACATCTATGACCTGATAATCGGTTATCCTGATATTTCCAGCAGCCTTGGCGCGCTCCCTAAACTCTTCGCTGATAGAGGCAGCAGAAAAGACGGCCGCACGGTCAAGGTCCCCCCATCGGACCAGTTGATTGTATTTTTCGAGGCTCATATCGAAGGCATCCCGTGACTGGGCAGTGGCACAGGAGAGGAGGCTTGTTGCAATGAGTAACAAAAAAAGCAGGTTCCGCATTATCTTCCTCCCGAAGTATCGTGTATAGCTACTTTGCCTATAGTATGAAAGAAAGGGGGAAATAGCAAGTGGGAACTTATTGCTTTTTTTCGATTTAGCAACTTACGTCCCGCCATTACATTTCCCAAAGGAGTATAATTAAGGGGAGGTGAACAGCGCTGTGAAATGTCCTCATTGCGGCAAAGGGACGAAGGACGGGAAGACATGTGACAACTGCGGAAGGGACCTGGCGCCTTCACAGGGGATGGAAGTCCAATATAAGGATTTCAAGGTCTCGGAACTGCTTGATATAAAGGTAGGTCACCGGTTCCCAGCCGGGGAGGGCGTCGAAGAAGAGGAATCCGGACACGAGACAGAAAGAGAAATGAAGAAGAATCCCTCATCCGGAAAGCGAGCTGTCGGGAAGAAAAGATTGAGATTGGTGATGACCGCTGTCACCTTTGTTCTCGTCGCAATCGCCGTATTCTTTCTTCTGAAATTTTTTACGAATTTCTAAAACGCTTATTTTGCATCTTTCGCAACTAATACCTTACGATTCTCGATTACGCCTCGCTATATTATTTGCGCGATTGATTCCCCTCGGGTTATTATGATATTCTGAATTGGTGCGTGAGGAGTCTCGTTATTTCGAGGAATCTTCATGAAATTCCCTCATGTGCAGCCGACCGCAAGAGGTCGCGAAGAAGAATACAAAAAACCAAAGGTGAAGCCCATGCCATATCGAGCCTGCTTCCAGTGCATCAACGAACAGTGTAAGGCGCAATATCCTCTGAACTCGATCATCTACCGTTGTAAGGCCTGTGGGTCTCTTCTGGAGGTTCAGCACGATCTCAAGGCGCTCTCCCGCCGCGACGCCAAGGCGTGGATGAAACTGTTTGAGGACCGATATAAGTCCACCCAGTGGCCATACGGCTCAGGTGTGTGGGGCAAAAAGGAATGGATCCTGCCCCAGATCAACAACGACAATATCGTTTCGCTGTATGAGGGCGGTACCAACCTGTTCTGGGCCGAAAGGTTCGGGAAAATGCTCGGGCTGGAAAATCTCTGGCTCAAGCTCTGCGGGAACTCTCACAGCGGTTCGTTCAAAGACCTCGGTATGACAGTGCTCGTATCGCAAGTCAAACAGATGATCAGCGAGGGCGCGCCCATTCAGGCGGTGGCCTGCGCATCAACCGGCGACACCTCTGCTGCGCTGGCGGTTTACTGTGCCGCAGCCGGCATCCAGTCGATTGTGCTCCTGCCCAAGGGCAAGATCTCGATAGCACAGCTCGTTCAGCCCATTGCCAACGGCGCACTGGTATTGTCGCTGGATACGGACTTCGACGGCTGCATGAGGGTCGTTCAGGAGATCACCAAGGACGAGACAATATACCTGGCCAATTCCATGAACTCCTTGCGCATCGAAGGACAGAAGACCGTCGGGATAGAGATCGCCCAGCAGTTCGACTGGGAGATCCCCGACGTGATCATCATCCCGGGCGGTAACCTCGGCAACGTTTCAGCACTTGGAAGCGGCCTGCTTATGATGCGCGATCTCGGCCTGATTGCTAACCTGCCGAGGATCGTTGTGGCCCAGGCAGAGAACGCCAACCCGCTTTACCGCTCCTATCTGAAGAACTTTGAGCGCTTTGAGCCGATCGAGGCGAAAAAGACACTGGCGAGCGCGATACAGATCGGAAATCCGGTCAGCGTTCAAAAGGCTATCCGTACGCTGAAGCAGTTCAATGGAATCGTCGCTGACGCCTCCGAGCAGGAATTAGCGGACGCGGCCGCCCTCGGTGACACTACAGGCATGTTCAACTGCCCGCATACTGGGGTAGCGCTTGCGGCCCTGATAAAGCTGCTCAAGGCCGGCAAGATAGATAAGTCGGAGCACGTCGTGGTGATCTCCACGGCACACGGGCTAAAGTTCACCGATTTCAAGGTCAACTATCACGAGGAGAAGCTCGACTTCCCCTGCCGCTTCGCCAATAAACCGATCGAGTTGCCGCCGAGTGTCGATGCGGTCAAGGAAGCGCTCAAGCGCGCATTGCAAAAGAGGAGAGAACCGAATGTCTAAGACCCCGTCAGATCCTAAAAAATGGCATCCCGCCACCCTCGCGATCCACGGCCTCGGCCGGCTTCCAAAGGCCCATCACGCCGTGTCCACGCCGATCATGCATACTTCCAATTACTACTTCGACACCGCAGACGAGGTTGAAGATTTCATGCGTGCCAAGGGCGCGGGCCGGGTGACCCGTGAACATGAATATGCGCGCTATGGCAATCCGACCCAACAGGAGACCGAACGCAAGCTTGCCGCAATCGAAGGCTCTGAGCGTGCCGTACTCTATTCCTCGGGGATGGCGGCAGTACTGCTTGTGATTATGACCTTCATGAAGCGCGAGGGGCACATCATCTTCACGGGCGACTGCTACCGCCAGACGCGCGATTTTGCCACCAACTTCCTCGGGAAGTTCGGCATCGAATACTCGATTGTAGACCCCACTGCCGAGGCTATCGAGAAGGCGGTCACGCCTCACACAAACATTATTTTCACCGAGTCGCCGACCAACCCGTACCTGCGCGTGCTCGACATCCCGGCCATCGTGAAGGTGGCAAAGAAGCGTAATATCCTGACCATAATCGACGCCACATTGGCAACGCCCTATAACATCAAACCCATCGAACTTGGCGTAGACATCGTGCTCCACTCGGCCACCAAGTACTTTGGAGGCCATAACGACCTCATGGCAGGCGTTGCCCTCGGGTCGACGCCCCTGATGACCGACCTTTACAAGATGCAACGCATGATCGGCGCAACGCCGGGACCTTTGACATGCTTCCTGCTCGAACGTGGACTCAAGACCTTTGGGATGCGCATGGAGCACCACAACAAGGCCGGACTCGAAATCGCCCGTATGTTGGAAGATCACCCAAAGATAGAAAAGGTATGGTACCCGGCGCTTCCGTCGCATCCGGACTATACTATCGCCAAGGAACAGATGAAGGGCTTCGGCAGTGTCATCAGTTTCCTGATCAAGGGCGACAACGCGGCGACGCGGAAATTCATCGACGCCCTCGAACTCTTCCTGATCACGCCAAGTCTCGGAGGAAGCGAGAGCCTGGTCACCCAGATGTGGGCTATGTCCTTCTTTGACTACCCGGAGGAATATCGCAGAAACATCGGCATGGTAGACAACCTGGTCAGGCTCGCACTCGGCCTGGAGGACGTAGACGATCTCATAGCAGATCTGCAGCAGGCGCTGGACACGATATAGACCGGAGTATGTCGATGCCCTTTTTGGGGAACTCTCCACTTCAGGCAGCCTCAAACAACCAATATCGTTAACCCTGCGGACCGCATCATTCCCCTGAAATTTTCGTATGGGACCTTAAACGGTCTTCTATGTAGGTAATGCCTCACGTCGTACGTTTTAGATTGACTTCATCCTGGTCAGAGCTAAAATAAGAACAGACGGAGGAACATAGGTATGCAGCAGATTTGGTTCTTAATTATCGGGCTGATAGCTGGATTACTGACAGGGTTGCTCATGAAAGGCAACAGGTCCGCTCTTGCAGGCAATATGATCGTGGGAGTACTCGGCGCCTTTATCGGGGGGATGATCTTCGGTGCACTCAGCCTTTCCCCAGGTATGTTGGGTTCATACATCGCTGCTGCGGTAGGGGCGGTGGTCTTCCTGGCCGTCATGGAAGTAATGAAGAAGATTTGATGGTGCAGGGACCGTCTGTTTACGTCCGGCCCCTATTTCAATAAGATCCTTTCTGCCTTAGTAAGGAGCCTAGCAAGGAATATGTTTTATGCGGCCCTTCGTCTCTGCCGGGGCTTAGGCTTCGCACGTTCTTCTTTTTCGACAACTCTGACCCCAAGATCTTCAAGACGCATCAATAAATGCTCTAGTTCCTGGAGAGGGAAGTGGTCTTCGGGGAACGCATCGTCCAGTTCATTGAAAAAGAGAACGCCCCTTTTCCTCCCCAGTTCCAGCAGTGCATCCTCAATATCCTTTCCTTTCATAACAACCTCCTCGGCATCCACCAAATCCACGCGCAAGGTTATTTTAATTTCATTCCCTCTTTGAGATAATTGTACCGCTTTTGCAAATTATCCACCATAACAAAAATCATCAGGACGGTAGTAGCAAAAGACATACGTATGAGGTTCAGCCCAAGATTAACCCCTGTAAGTGTCGTCACCCTTCCTGATCTCTGAACAACCCTGAAATCCTCTGCAAGATCACCGCGGGAAGCAGGTCCCTGTTTTCAGCGGTCACCTCATGAATCTCTATATCCCCCCTATTTTTTATCCCGAGGATAAACTCGTCGCCGCCGAAAGCGATCGTGCCGACGACGATATTTCGGGAGTTGAGGGCCTCGTTCGCCGCCTGTTTGAAGACCTCGGAAAAGCACTCCATCTTACCGATCTCATCGACTGATATGTATTAAACCTGTCAAGTGGGGTGTGATTTTTTTGTCTCCTACATGACCTCCTTTGAGAATGTGTACTTCGGACAGAACAGCAGTAATGAACGACGGTAGATCACTCTGATATGCGCGGGTTGGGTACCGC
>JBIOIY010000042.1:0-27191 GCA_044450345.1 Thermodesulfovibrionales bacterium
CCGTCTATCAGGAGGGTGACCTTGTTGCCTGCCACAAGCGGCCTGCCGCTGACGTCTTCCAATGCCAGGGTCTGCTTCTCGATAATGTCGCTCACCCCTGAAAAGCGCTTGATCTTCTTTATGATCTTCTTGCTGGTCTGTTCGGGCAGCGCACCTTTGGCGCCGACAATCTCCGGATGTCTCTCCCCTGCCGGTACATCCTCCATTATCTCTGAAACGTTCGGCAGGGTCGCGCAGCCGCATACTATGCATGCAGCGATCAGCAAAACCGATAGAAATAGAAACTTTCCGAATCTTCTCATCTGCATGTTATACGAATGCCCTCTCAGCGAAGTCAATAACCACAATATCACTTCGCATTCAAGTTAACATATTGCGCGTCATAAATGCCTTCTATATTTTGTAAGCGGATAAGCACAGCGGCGCTTACCGGCTCATCCACGTTTAGGGTCAGAACAGGCTGGTAATCCACTTCGCAGATGTCCTGCAAGATTTTCACGGCAATCCTGTCGATCTCATCGGTGACTAAAACTTTATAACCCATGCCTATTTATCCTTGCATCCGCATATCTCGACTTCTTTTTTTTCCATTGTCCCGTCATTCTTCCATCCTTGTATCAGTGCTATAGGACATCTACCCTTTGATACCTTCCCCGTGTACGTTATTACGTATACTCGTTGGTCATAATCCATCTTGACCTCGACTTTTTTGCAGTTCTTTTCCATCTCCGAAATCAGGTTGGCTTCGATGTCGTGCTTCCGCAAGCTCGCGCAGGCAGTAAGGGCCACTACTATAAAAAGAAGCGCGAGTAGAAATTTCAACACATGTCTCTCATTTGAACCACTCGCTCTGAAAGAAACGATGGGGATGAATAAGCCTGCTTGACCTTCTTGCCGTTTCCTGTGATAAGGAAAAGGCAAAAAAAGCCAGACTTACCCCGCACCATCCTCCCCTTAGCGCGCCCTGTATCGAAAATAGAAGCTGGACCCGTACGGGTAATCATAGTCGTAGTAGTAACGGGAATGCGGATGTTCATAGTAATATCCACGATTATAGTAACCATTGGGCCGGACTTCAGCGACGCAGCCGCAAATGGTGAGAAACAGGCTAATGCCGAAAATTATGGTAAGTAATCTCCTCATGTTATCCTCCGCTCGGCTATTTGCCGCCTTCTTTCATTTTCATCCCTTTTTCGGTCATCATCTTGCCCTCTTTCTTCATGAGCTCCCCTCTCTCCATCATCATTCCACCGTCCTTCATCATCATCTCTTTATCCATCATTATCGTCTCTCTTTCCGTCATCGTCTCTCCCTCTTTCATCGCCTTTGCTTTATCCATCAGCAGCTCACCCCGCTTCATCATCAGCTTCCCCCTGTCCACCATTAACGCGCCTTCTTTCATCATCATGTCGCGATCCATGACGCCCCCCTCCGTCATCATATTCCCTTTCTCCGTTGACAACGCGTCTTCTTTCATCATCTTCCCTCTGTCAGACAACAATTGTCCCCTGTTCATCAACAGTTTCCCCTTTTCCATCAACACATCCCCCTCTATCATCTGTATATCCTTGTCCGTCATTCGGCCCTCTTTCATCGCCTTCCCTTTTTTGATCAACATCTCTCCTTCTTTAATCTGGACCCTGGTTTCTTCCGTCCTCAGTTCGCCATCTTTCATCAACATTTGGCCTTTCTCGACCATCATCTCCCCTTCTTGTGCCATCTTGTCCTTGTCTGTCATTACTTCAGTCCCTACACTGAATTTAACCCCTGCAGACAACATCATAACCGTAAAGATAACCGCAGTTAATGCCATGGTCACTTTTTTCATCTTAGTTCCTCCTTCGAGAAGATTTTATGCGCTTCTTGCCATTCCATGCTTGTAAAAAAATGAGTGAAAGTTCTTAGAACCTTCCAGAATATTTATATAATCTCTTTGAGACGCACTTACTTAAAGGTCTTCAAAATATACTTCGCGATCTCTTTCGCATCCTTGTCAGGAATGGTCTTTATATCAAATGTTGTCATGCCGGGGCCTGGGTTCCTCATCTTGCCCATTATGTCCGACGCTTTCTTCACGCCATTTGCCTCCCGGTCCTTCTTGTGAAGGGTCTTCTGAGGGTTGACGTTATTGCCGCCCTCGGGATGACATGGAGAGCAATGCTGTTTAAAGAGCGCCTCACCCGTTTTCCCGGTTCCCTTTGCGGTACCGGCCGCTGCAAATGCAAAAGCTACAATTGCAAGAATGGAGAGCACTATATAAGCTTTCCTCATCTTTACTCCTTTTCGATTTAATTGTTCTTAAATATAACCTTAATAATCGGCAGAACCCGAAAATCTCTTTCCGTTGTCTCTGATCAGGCCTTTTTCAAGATTATAAAGGACTTCGTCCCTGAATGATTCTAATCAAAACCACAACGATTGCGATGATCAGCAGGATATGGATGAATCCGCCAATCGTATACCCGCTGACTAATCCCAGAAGCCACATGATCATAAGAATCACAAAGATCGTCCACAGCATATTATTCTCCTTTCTGGATTAGCGGCGGCACAATTGTCCATTGGCCGCACATAGAGCAGATATGAACAAGGCGTTTGCTCTCATTCCGACTTGAACTTGTCACGCACTTTATTGTATGACTCTTCGAGTTCGTCTCCTGCGGCCTGTATCTTCTGCTTTGCCTCTTCCCATTTTGTCTTGCTCCTTGCTTTTAGTTTCTTCATATTTTTCTTTAACGTTGCGCGCTTCTCTTTGAGTTCCTGCAGTCCCTCTTTAGTCTCCGCCTTCACTTTCGAGCCGGCCTTCTTTGCCTCTGCCTCCAGTTCATCAATTTTTCTACCCAGTTCATGGAGTCTCGCTTTAGCCTTTGCGTCAAATTCTTTCTTTTCTTCGGAGAATTTTTCCTTCGTCGAAGATGTTTCACCCGATTTTTTCTCCACTTTCGGTTTTCCCTCGTCCTCTTGCCCCTGGACGTTCTTTACGAGACCGGGCAAGAACAACATCGCGACAAAAGACATGCAGATAAGAACAGACAACCCCTTGCTTTTCTTCATGTGCTCCTCCTTTACATCTGATTTTATTAAGATTAACCCATTGTCGCACAGAATATGACCGATGCAACGCTCCCTGAACCTGCCTATACCAATAATACCTCCATATGAGGCAGTGTCAAGAATCTTCGCACGTTGGTAGTGCCCAGGACACTACCCGTACATTTCTGCAGCCTCATCTTGCCATATATAGTTTGAAACAACTTGAATTAGAGCCGCAGTCGAGATACATTGTTATCAGGCGCGGGAATATATGAAGAGTCTTTACCCTTATGTCGGCAGATTATGATTCTTGAAATGCATTGCCATACGGCCGAGCACTCCGGCTGTAGCGCGGTGAGCGCCGCCGAGGTTGTGCAGCATAATTTTGACGTAGGCCTGCAGGGCACCGTGCTCACAGATCATCATTACTTATGGCCTCCCGGGGAGATTGCCGAATTAAGACGCAGGATTAAGGTGCCGGATTATTACCTGGTCCTTTCAGCACAGGAAGTTGCCACCCCGGAATTGGGTGATGTCCTCGTTTGCGGTGCAGATGTTTCAATCGGAAAAGGCACGTCCCTGGAGACAATAAGAAATCATTTTCCGGAGGCCGCAATTATATGGGCGCATCCCTACCGGCATAACAATATCCCGCCCCGCGACAAGTTATTTCATCCCCTTATCGACGGTATCGAAATTTTCAGCTCGAATCATACAGTAGCCGAAAGCAGCCGGGGGCTGCGTGACTGGCATGACCTTAAGTTTACCGCGATTGCCGGAACCGATACCCATGCGCTGAGTTATGCCGGGCTCTATCCCACTATTTTCGATCATCCCATATTGACGATAGCAGAATTGGCCTGTGAAATCAGGGCAGGTCGCTGCCGCCCTTTTTTAAAAGAAATTCCCCGGGCGGGATCGAGCAGCACCCAGGTAACGGAAATCGCTATCGGCACCGGCAGAGGCGGAGACATCCGCGAAAGATACGTGATTAAGAAACACAAGGATCTGGCTGCCTGGCGTTCCGCCGCCCGAAGGTCAGAAGTAATGGATGAGATCCGCGGCCACGGATTTGAGGAAGGGAGATTTCGTGTCCCGAAGCCGCTCGGGAAGGATCAGGAAAGTCTCACAATGATGGAGCAAGGAATCAAAGGAAAAACGCTTTTTGACAAAATAGTTGAGGCAAAGCCGAGGGAAGCGAGAAAATATATCGAGATGGCGGCGGAGTGGCTGGCCCGCCTACATAACTTAAGGCTGCAGATTGTTCCGCCCGAAGAATTTTTTTCGGATGAAAGACGCCGTCTCGAACTTTATCTGTCGGCCTTTTACAGGACCGCTCATCGTCATACCCGAAAGGCGCAGGAGATCATGGACGGGATCATCGAGTTCGAAACGTCCTTATACTGCAAACATCCGGAGAAGCTGATACAGGGACATGGAGATTTCCATCCTAAAAATATTTTTATCGGACAGGATTCCGATGATCCCTCGTCCCGATTTGTTGCCGCTATTGATTTCGGCAGCTCCTATACTATGCCTCCCGCCTTTGATGTGGGCACATTCCTTGCGCAGTTCCGAAACCAGTTCTACGGCATGCAGGAGGTCCATAACAAAGTCAGTGAAACCGTCTTTCTTCAGAAATACCTGAATGAGGCTAAGCAGTTGGACGACGATTTTCTTCGTCAGGCAGAAGTCTTCAGGGCGCGTACGAGCCTCAGCATCGCCTATTATCTTATAAAACTTAAACTGGGCGAGAGCGAAAACCTCTGGCGGGTGCTGGTGGAAGCGGAGCATCATCTGGCCCGCGTCTCGATGTGAGAATAGGGTCTTTTGAATTGAAGGGCTTTTACAGAGTATATCGGGTTCTTTTCCCCCAGCTTAAAATATATTGGAAACTTTTTTCCATGGCATACGCTGCGCTTATCGCCGCCACGCTCATGAATCTGCTCAAGCCCTGGCCTCTGAAGCTCATATTCGATTATATCCTTCTGGACAAGCCAATGCCGGAGCAAATCATGTTCCTGAGATCCCTTGCAGGCCATGAGAAACCAGCGCTGCTGGCTCTCTTATGCGCAGGCATAGTGGTGATATTTTTTTTTGAGAGTCTCTTCACCTTCATTCGCAAGTACTTCATGGCGAGCGCAGGAGAAAGAGCGGTAAACGACATCAGGCAACAGGTCTTCGGACACCTTCAAATGATTGAAAGCGGAACGGGGAGGTCCGCGGATTTTATCGTGCGGCTGACCTCGGACATCGATTCTCTGAAATTACTGATCACCCAGCATATCCAGACCCTGGTGAACTATTTTTTAACCTTTATAGGCATAGGCTTTACCATGTTCTTTCTTGATTGGCGGTTGACTGCGGCAGCCCTTGCCGTGGCCCCGCCATTGTATCTTATATCGCTGTACTTTTCCGGCAAGGTTTCCCGGCTCACCCGAAGAAAAAGGGAGAAAGAGAGCGAAGTGGCGTCACTTGTCCAGGAGACTGTCACTTCTAAAGAGGTTGTGCAGGCCTTCGCCCGAGAAGAACAGGAGAAGAAACGTTTTGCAGAGGAAACCGGGGAGAGCCTGGATGCAACCCTTGAAGCAACAAGGGTCAGCAAAGGTCTTGGAAGGATGGTCGACGTGTTTACTGCTATAGGCACTGCAATGGTCGTATATGTCGGCGCCCGAAGGGCCCTTGCCGGCTACATAACCCCCGGAGCTCTAATAGTGTTCGTTTCATATCTCAGGGACCTCTACAGACCGGTGGGAGGGTTTTCCGAGTTGATGATAGACTTCAGCGGTTCACTCGTGTGCGGAGAGAGGGTTGCAGACTTACTGGAAACAAGAGTCCGCGTTGCAGATGCACCGGATGCTATTGATGCGCCTCCTTTCGAAGGCGAGGTAGCTTTTGAGAATGTAACTTTCGGATACGTGCCGGGTGAGCAAGTGTTACAGGACCTCTCTTTTAGGGCAAGGGCCGGAGAGAGGGTGGCCTTAATCGGTTCAAGCGGCACAGGGAAATCCACGGTCGTGAACCTGCTTCTAAGGTTTTATGACCCCTGGAGAGGCCAGATTTTCATAGACGGAGCGGACATCCGTCGATATACGCTAAAGTCCCTTCGCCAACAGATAAGCGTTGTGCTTCAGGAAACCCTGCTTTTTCGCCGGACGATCCGCGAAAATATTGCGTACGGCAAACCGGAAGCCAGTCTCGAAGAGATAACGGCTGCCGCGAAAGCCGCGCAGGCCCATGATTTCATCATGAGGATTCCCGGCGGTTATGAGACGCTTCTTCAAGAGGGCGGTGCCAATCTTTCAGGGGGACAGAGGCAACGAATAACACTGGCCCGGGCGATTTTGAAGAATGCACCGATTCTCGTATTCGATGAGCCGGTCACCGGGTTGGACGCGGTGACGGAGGCAGAACTGAATAAGACCTTGGAGCGTCTCATGAAAGGGAAAACCAGCTTCATCATCGCCCATCGCTTTTCCACTGTTATGAAGGCGGAACTCATCCTGATGATCGAGGAAGGAAGGATCGTGGAGAGGGGTACGCATGAGGAACTGTTGGCCAGGAGTGACCGGTATCGGCAACTTTATGATCTTCAGAGACTTGGGCCATCCGGGCAGGAAGACGCACGATGAGAGAGCATGGAGAGCCGGCTTCTTATCTGAAAAGGTTGAGACTTTACCATTCTCGCGCTGTATATTCAAGGTTCGTAACCGCAAGCCGACCCTTTCAGACAGTATCCGTCAGGTCAAGTAAAGGCAACTACATCCTATAAGAAGAAGGAAGGATCGGGGGTCTGCCCTGACGTTCGATAAACTGAAAATGACGACGTAATTTGTCATGGGTCAATGGCTGACCCCAGGGCATAGCGACACGGACACGCCGCATGTACAATATGAGGAGAGATAGGAAGGGCCGCAGGTGCAACTCCCTTTCCTGCGGTCGCTTAGACCAATAAAAAAGGAGGACGTATGAAAGCGTTTTGGAGAAGTATCGGCATTGTGCTTGTCCTTTTTTTGTGCAGCGCAACGGTCTTCGCTGGTATAAAAAAAGGGCCGTATCTGGTATACGAGGGTTCGAACACGTCGATGGCAGTGCTCTGGCAGACCGACGCCACAGAGTCAAACATCATCCATTGGGGGACAGACACCACCTACAGCTTAGGGCAGGCCCCCAGTACTGAGTATGGTGACCACCAGCACAAGGTTGTCATCCCCGGGTTGCACCCGAATACCAAGTATTACTACAAGGTGGATGGGTACGGGTTAGGATCGTTTCACACCGCGCCTGATTCCAGCGCAAAGTCGGTGAAGATCCTCTCATACGGGGACACAAGGAGCAGGCCGGAGAGCCAAGAGTTGGTCGTTGCCAGGATGCGAGTGGCTTATGCCTCTGACCCTGCCTTCCAGAGCATTGTCCTGCATAGCGGGGACTGGGTGTCGGGCGATGGCGAAAGTTACTGGACATCACAGTTCTTCGTCAACACAAACCCGCAGATGCATGCATTCCAATCCGAAGTCCCTATAGAGGGCGTCAGGGGAAACCACGAGGGGGCCGGCACAT
Source organism: Thermodesulfovibrionales bacterium (assembly GCA_044450345.1). Taxonomy (GTDB): domain Bacteria; phylum Nitrospirota; class Thermodesulfovibrionia; order Thermodesulfovibrionales; family UBA6898; genus Sulfobium. Next base: position 7,594 of record JBIOIY010000042.1, read on the forward strand.
ACTTCAAAAAATACTTCCCTTATCCATATGTGAACAGCTTCTACTGGTCTTTCGACTACGGTCCCGTGCACATTGTGGTCCTTGACCAGTACGTGAGCTACAGTCCGGGTTCGGCGCAGTACAATTGGCTCATCAATGACCTCGCCTCGACCACCAAGCCGTGGAAGATCCTTATGTTCCATGAGCCGGCGTGGGGTGCCGGCGGCCACGAGAACAACACCGCTACGCAGAAATACCTCCAGCCCCTCTGCAAGAAGTACCAGATCGACTTGGTCCTCAACGGACACAACCACTATTATGCCCGCGCGCTGGTCGACGGGATACCACACATCACCAACGGCGGCGGCGGCGCTCCTCTGTACACTCCCGATGCGACATACCCCAATATCGTCATCACTGACGAGTCGCTCAGTTACTGTGAGATCAACATCCAAGACACCACTCTTGCCTTGACCGCCAGGAGGGCCGACGGCTCGGTGATCGAGACGTTTTCGCTCAACCACCCGGTGGCCCATGCCGGAGAAAACCTTAATACAAGTTTCGTTGTTTCCTCACAGACTGTCTTGGTGACCCACTTCTGACCCTTGGGTGGACAGTTTTGGGGCTGGTTTAAAGGTCATTGTTATCGTGGCATACAAAATAATCCATAATGGCTGGACTGTGGAGGAGGCCTATCAAGAGGCCGTCGACAAAGGGCATAATAGATAGTTCCATGATCTTATCCTCGGCTGGAAAGAATCGCTATGGTTTATAGCCAGCGGGAAAACAACTGTGCAAGCCATTGCCTGATCCCGGGTAGTAAGGGCCTATCTTCCCTCATAGGCGCCGGATCAGCCATAGAAGCACAATAGCTCCCACCGTAGCCGATACAAGCGAACCGATCACCCCTAAGGAAATGACACCAAGGAGCCGGAAGAGAAAACCTCCGACCAGAGCTCCAAGGATTCCGACTACAAGGTCTCCTACCAGACCGAAACCGTGTCCCCGCGTCAGCTTTCCAGCAAGCCAGCCTGCTACTACCCCAATAATCAGAAACCATAACCAGTGCATAACACCCCCCAAACTTTTCTTCCGCGTGTCCTCATGTTTCAAGTTTATCAATATGTGCGGGGATGTCAAACAAAAGAAGCAGCCTCGTGAAAAACGGCGATTTGCACCGGCCTTTTTGCATGCGATAATGAAAACACAGAACAGTGCTATGAAACTCAGTGAAGGGAGAAAGAGATGAAGAAAAGAGGTCTCCCTGTTTTGATCTGTATATGTCTTGCTTTTTTGATGATTGCGGATTGTTCTCGCAAAAAAGAAGATATCCCGCTACCGGCCGGGGAGCAGGGAGGAGAGACCCTGGTTAGCCGTCTTCGTGAGCCATGGACCGGAGACCTGGATGAGATCCTCAGGCAGAGACGTGCAGTCCGGGTGCTTGTATATTACAGCAAGACTAATTTCGCAGTCGTAGAGGGGCGCCCCCAGGGACTCGATTATGAGCTTTTGCATAACTACGAAAATTTCCTGGACTGGAAAGGCGGCCGACGGAAGGAAAAGCCTCTGGTTGTTTTCATCCCCGTGCCCCGCGAACAGATCATCCCCATGCTCCTTGAGGGCAGAGGCGATATAGCGGCGGGCCTGACCAGTACTCCTCAGGGGGAAAAGTTAGTAGCCTTTACCGGCCCATACATCACGGATGTTAGGGAAGTAGTCGTGACGGGAAAATGGGTGAGCGGTCTCCGAAGTCTTGGAGACCTTGCGGGAAGGACGGTGCATATTGTTGCCGGGAGCAGTTATGCCGAGCACTTAAGGGAGCTGAATAAGCGCTTCCGGGAGGAGCGGCACAGGTCCATCAATATTGTCGAGGCCGACAAGGTACTGGAGGCAGAGGATATCTTCGAGATGGTGAACTCGGGGATTTTCCCGATAACGGTCGTCGATCAGCATATCGCCGACCTCTGGGCCTGCGTCCTGCCTGGTATAGTTGTGAGGAAGGACATAGTCGTTGCCAGGGGGGCAAATATTGCGTGGGCGGTGCGGAAGGGCAACCCTCAACTTCTCGCCAGTCTTGACGGGTTCATTAAGGCAAAGGCTGGACAAGGCAGCATTCTCAACAATCTGCTCTTCACCCGATACTACGGTAACACGAAATGGATCCGGAACCCCATCGCAGAGTCCGAGAAGCTAAAGCTCGTCAAGTATCAGTCTTACATCAAGAAGTACGCGAACATGTACGGTTTTGACTGGCTCAAGATCGCCGCTATGGCCTATCGAGAATCCCAGCTGGATCAGAATGTGCGGAGCCGCACGGGCGCCGTAGGCGTCCTTCAGGTGCTTCCCCGGACAGCCAGAGAGGTAGGGATACGGAATGTCGCCCGCGCCGAAGACAACATCCACGCCGGCGTAAAATATCTCAATTATCTCAGGGAAACCTACTTCAATGATCCGGCCATAAGTCCGGACGACAAGGTCGATTTTGCCCTCGCCGCCTATAATGCCGGGCCGGCCAGGATAGAGTCACTGCGCCGAAAAGCGGCTGATAAGGGACTCAACCCGAACAAGTGGTTTTTCAACGTTGAAAGAGTGGCTCTCCAGGTGATCGGCAGCGAGACCGTCCAGTATGTGGCCGATATCTATAAGTACTTCATCGCTTACAAGTCGGCCGAGACAATTATCCGTGAGAAACGCATCAAAATGCAAAAGGCGGGAAAAGACTCATGAGTACACGCTTCAGTTTTTGCAATGTCCAGCTGAACCTGCAATCCAGCCGCCCTATTCACGCAGGTACCATGGGGCATTGATGATCACAATCTGAGGTCCTCCTTTAAGGAGCAGCAGCCCTTTGAGCAGGGTGGCCCGATGCGAAACCAGGAAATGGTACCACTTCCTCTCGACAAGCTCCGGAACGATGACCGCTATAGACCGGTCGGGATGCCTGGCGGCCAGCTTCTGGATATATTCCAGCAAGGGGCCGAAGAATTCCCGGTAGGCGGAAGACACGACGACCAGCTTGGGAGGACGGTAGCCTGCTTCGCGCGCGGGAGTTTCCACCAACTCAGCCCAGCGCTTCGATAGGTCTGCTGTCTTCATCTCCTCGGCAAGGATTTGGACCGCATGAACCTCTGTTGACAGGGTGAGCGCAAGCCGCAGTGCTTTACGGGCCACGCGATCCAGCCGCCTTAGCGGAATTACAATTATTGGTGGAGAGATATCTCCGGTATCCAGTGGACCGCCTTCAGTAGTCTCCCTTTCTACTTTTTCGCGGTAATTTCGCATGCGCACGAACAGCAGCACGAGTGGCGGGATGACGAAGATCGTTAGCCATGCGCCTTGCATAAATTTTGAGATCGCGATAATGATCAGGGTGGAGGCAGTCGCAAGGGCACCCACTGCGTTGAAGACGAGGGAGCGCGTGGCATGTTCTTCTTTCGATTTATACCAGTGGATGACCATCCCGAGTTGCGATAGGGTAAACGCCGTGAATGCGCCGACAGCGAAGAGCGGGATCAGCCGGTCCGTGATCCCGCCGAAGACGATCAACAAAATGCCGGACAAAAAAGTTAGAACTATAATCCCCCTCGAGTAAACCAGTCGGCGTCCGCGGTGAGCGAATCCGGCGGGCAAATATTCATCGAGCGCGAGCAAACGGAAGACGCGGGGAAAATCAACGAAGCTTGTGTTTGCCGACAATGCCAACACCATAAGGATCGCGGACATGGACACGAAGTAAAAGACGCCTCGCCCCGCGACTGCCCCTACTATCTGTGATAGAACACTCTGATATCCGGTTTCTCCCGGCACTGTGGCGCCGATCCCATAGCTGTGTGACAGAAATGCTATGCCGGAGACCAGAAACGCCAGTATCCCGATAATAATGGCCAGCGTTCGCTTGGCCAGAGTGATTGTCGGTTTACGGAAGATGGGGACGGCGTTGCTGACTGCTTCGACGCCGGTAAGAGCAGTGCATCCACTCGCGAAGGCCCGCAATAGGAGCCAGGCTGCTGCAGTGGTGGACGCCGTCGGGAAAGTCGGCGGTTGAACTACCGGTGCCGGATGCCCGTGGGAGAGCAGCGTCTTCACTACGCCCATGACAATGGTGATTACAAGGCACACTACGAATAGGTAGGTCGGGAACATGAAGATCACACCGGCAGAGCGAACACCGCGCAGGTTCACGATGGTGAGCAATGCCAGTATGATCAGACAGAATAGAAGCGTATATGGCAGAAAGGCGGGCACTGCGGAGACAAGTGCGCCGACGCCGGCCGAGATTGCTACTGCCACGTTTAGCACGTAGTCGATAGAAAGGGCGCTCGCGGCCAGCAACCCCGGAACTCTTCCGAGGTTCTTCTTCGCGACGGTATAGGCCCCGCCGCCTTGAGGATATGCCTGAATCGTCTGCCGGTAAGAAATGAAAACGGCAATGAGCACAGCGACAATGAACGCGGTGATCGGACCGAGGTATCCTGGAGCCATAATACCCAGAGGGAGGAGCACTGTCAGCGCCGCTTCAGGACCATACGCGGCCGAGGCAAGGGCATCTAAACCGACAACAGGTATTCCCGACAGAGGACCTATCTGCTCAACTTGTTCCTCTTCAGTGCGAAGCGGCTTGCCAAAGAGCAGCTCTCTCAAATTCATTTCATAATACTCCTGTATCTGCAACAGGGCCGGCGGGCTGCACATCTTCTTATCACCGCGGATAGTGTCAATTCTTCTATCCCCCGACGCTGAGAGATCGTGCTTCCATCTCGGTAATTGCCACCGCGGCGGCGATTAATGAGAGGTGAGTGAGGCCCTGGGGAAAGTTACCTAGCATCTCCCGGGTCTCCGTGTCGTACTCTTCCGAAAAAAGACCGAGTTCATTGCCCGTTGACAGGACACGCTTAAAGACCTCGTGTGCCTCGTCAAGACGACTTTGGCGTGCCAGACACTCCACGAGCCAAAGAGAACATGCAAGGAAGACACCTTCTTTGTCACGGATTTCGTCGTTACCAACTGCGTAGCGCCTCAGCAGACCGTCTTCCTCGAGGTCTGCCCGCACTGCATCGGTCGTGCGGATCATGCGCTCGTCATTAAAGTCCACCAACCCTGTGTTCGGCAGGAGCAGCAGGCCGGCGTCCATCTCCATCCGGTCGAACGCCTGTACGAAAACGCCGCGCTTTGCGTGGTAGCCTTTCACCTCTATCGCACTGCGGACTTCATTACGCGCCTTCTTCCAGCTGTCTACGGGCCCCTTGCGGCCGAGGTCCCCTGCGAGCTTGATCCCCCTGTCAAGGGCAGTCCAGCACATCGCCTTGGAAAGTACAAAATGGCGCGGTTTCCCACGCATCTCCCAAATGCCGTGATCCGGTTTTTTCCAACTCTCTGCCGAGGCATTGACGAGTTCAACCAGGAACTCCCAGTAGTCGTCATCCGGAGAGTGGCCCCGGCTGTGCCAACTCCAGGCGAGATCGAGAAGCTCACCGTAAATGTCCAACTGCCTTTGTCCGGCAGCTGCGTTCCCCACGCGAACGGGTTTTATCCCCCGATACCCCTGCAGTTCTTTTATCTCGTACTCGGGAAGGCGTCGCTCCCCCCCGACACCGAAGAGGATCTGGAGTTCCTCTGCGCTGCCTGCTGCACTGCGCTCGATGAACCGGCGGAACCCATCGGCTTCACTTAAGTGACCGACTTCTGCCAGCGAGCGAACAGTGAAAGATGAGTCGCGGATCCAGGTGTACCGGTAATCCCAGTTCCGTGAGCCACCGGGAGATTCAGGAAGCGATGTGGTCGACGCTGCGACGATCGCTCCGGTGGGTGCATTAGAAAGTCCTTTGAGGACAATGGCCGAACGACGCGCATGTCCGGCAAAAGGGCCTTTGAGAGTATTCTTGGAAGACCAGGAGCGCCACCACGCGATTGTCTCATCCAGTCGACGGTCTAGTTCTTCGATGGAAGGAGACTCCACGATCCCTTCGTCAAGATCTTCCGGCCGCCGGTAAAGAATGGACAGGTGAGCCCGCTGACCCTCCTCTACAGAACAGGACCCCGATAGAGAATGACGATCAGTCATTTCACAAACGAAATCATTAGAGATGAGGAGACCGTCGTTCCCTCCGATGGCGATGTGATGATTGCCCTTGTACCCCCGAATCCAGGACCTTCTGGTCCCGTAATCGAAGCACGGCACTATCCCGATAATGAACTCCGTCCTGCCTCTAATGCCCTCGATAATCCGCAGGATCTGCTGATGTGGATCGCGGGCCCCTCCCCTACGCATTGGGAAGCAATCGAGAAGACGTGCTTCGCCATGATCGGTTCGAAAGCTGGTTTCCAAAACGAGCGTGTCTTCGAGATAACGCCGGGAGGCCTCATAAGGACCCGAAGGGGCGATTTGACAATAGCCCCCCTTTTTCCAATCGAGGATACGGCCGAAGCAGCTCCCGGAGTCTAACCTCGGCATGCAGCACCAGTCGATAGAGCCGGATATCGAGACCAGCGCAGAGGAGTGACAGTCACTGATGTATCCGTAACGACTGATGGGCGGATAAACGGTATTATTCATGTGTATCCGCCCGATGGCTATGCACTCCTGTCTGCGTGTCACATCTTCTCATGGGACCGCGCTCCTCTTTCGGCGTTTGATGATACCCATACCTTCTTCAGGAGGTCGGGCGGTCGCGAACCAGGGCAAGAGAAGAAGCGCGGGCAGCGGCGACAGAAGCGTCCCCAGAACAACCGAGATGCCGAACCGCTGGGTGGGAGGAAACCCGGATAAGATGAATATTCCAAAGCCCGCGCAGACGACGGTCATGGAATATAAAATAGGTTTCCACAATCGCGAACAGACGCCTGCCCAGGCCTCCCGGGAGAGCATGCTCCCAGCAGGATGACGCCGCACCCAAATGAGCACGTGGATCATGGCATCGACGCCGATGCCGATCGCGATGTTGGCTCCGGGTGCTGAGATAATGTCAATGGGGATGCGGAAATGGCCCAGGATGCCGAGCATTAAAAGGGGAATGATGCCCAAACTGATTACCATGGCCCCAATCACCTGAAACGAGCGGGAGATGATCCCTCCCATGACCACAAACAGCAAAATCAGGAGCGTCAGTCCCTCAATAAGACTTGACGCCACGAGTTTCGAAAGTTTCCCATACAAAAGGTAGGTGCCGCCGACGAGCACGGGGTCGAACCCCTCTTTCCGGACAATTGTTTTCAGGCGTTCCACGTTTGCCAAATGGTCTGTCTGGTGGTAGCTTTCTTTCATCCTCAGCAGAAAGAGGGTTTTTCTTCGGTCTTTTGTTATGTAGTATTTTGCGACATTCCCGAGTATGGGGCTCTCCATGAGTTTCAGCAACCAGTTAGTCGGAATGAAAGATGCGAGGCCGTGACGTTTCGCTTCGGCCAAAAAAAGTGTCAACGACACAACGCTCCCGACAGAAGGATCGCGTTCCAGGGCGTTCTGAAGGCGCCACAGCCTCGGATAGGCCTCCTCGATCTTCAAAGGGACCTTGGTCGGAGCCGACAGGACAATATTGAGCGGCGTACTTCCCCCGTTTTCGTCGATGTATTCCAGATTTTTTCTTAGTTCACTCCCTTTCTTGAAATACGCGAAAAGGCTTGGTTCAGTGTCCAGCTTCCATATGCCTATAGAAGCCGCAGCAGCGGCGAGAAGGATGGACGCTACGATACGGCCATGCCTCTTCTTGAAAAATGGGTGGATGTCCGTTGGTTCGCGGAGCGCCTTCTCCCGTGCCGGGAGTCTCGGCGTTTGGATCCTAAGGAAAAAAGGATAGATGACATAAGCAGATGCGAAGGCAATCACAGTCCCCAGCGCTCCCGACAGTCCCAGTTGACGAAGCGGCGTCGCCGGAACAAGAAGGAGACTGAGAAAACCCAAGAGGGCTGTGAGCATGCTCCAAAAGGAGGGCAGCAGCGTCACCCGGACCGCAGGCCGCCAGGACTTTTCAACGCTCGTCTCTTTTTTCTCAATAATATGCTTCCAGTTGAAGGTCATAAAAACCATGTGCGTCAGAGTGAGGACAAAGACAATTGTGGAGAGGTTGGCGGTCAGGGGTCCGATGGTGATGCCAAAGGCGTGAGTCAGGATAAGTGTGAGGGCGCCGGCATTTGTGCAGGCGATTAGGGTTCCAAGAACCATGGCGACGGAACGTGAGATCAAAAGACCGGCGAGTCCAAAAACGCAAACGGCCGCGACAGTGAATACTTTCATATCTTGCAGAAGGTTGCGCTGTATGAGTTCGACTATGTATGGGGCACCGGAGATCATGAGTTGAAAATCAGGCGAGTCGAAACGTTCCTTGCTTTTTTCAATCTTCAGAACGGCGTCTTCAACGGATGCCCTCTCTTTCAGGAAGACGTAGATAAAAGTGGCTTTTTGGTCTTCGGAAAAGAGCACCCGCTTCCAAAGAGGGCTCTCCAGGGCGTCGACCATGTTCCGGGGGCCGCGTGTCAGGGACTGGACCGATTCTATCCCGGGAATCGCTGCGAGCTCGTTGCTCAACTCACGGATTTTCCTGAGATAATCAGGGGAACGGATGTCCCCCTTGGCACTCAAGATAAGCTCCGGCGTTTGCAAAAAAATTTTGGAGATCAACTTATCGGTCTGAGCCTGGGGGTCATTACTCGAGAAAAAAAAGTTTTCATCCACCCTTGGCCTTAAATCGACGTAACGAAAGACATAGAAGAGGAAGAAAACGGTCAATACGCCCCAGGCGATGGCCGGCAGAAGATTAAAAAAAATGGCCCGAAGCGGTAATCCCTGCTTGCCTGAATAACGCACTATTGTCCTTTGTCAACAGAACATGGCCGCACCATAACCCCCATCGCATCTGCTGTCATTCTTTCGCTTGTTCTCGTCTTTTATTTCAACCGATTCCTCAACAAATCTCCGTAGAGAAGTGTGATGTCAAAAAACTCGGAGTTTAAGGGGCACCCGGGAATTCAGGATACATGAGAAGTGCTTTCACGGAATGCCCCTTATCCAGCTACTTTCTCTCTTCCATCTTCAGGAGGCTCTTCACGGATTTCACACCCTTCCCTCCCGCCTTTAGATGTGCAATCATCAGATTGCAACGTTACTGCATGGTACGTACGGGCTGGCTTAAAACCCGCCCGTACGTCGCTCTCCTATTTCACAATGTAAGGACCCGATCGCAATTCTTCTCTTACTACTGGAGAACGCAATCGACGATGGCGTTAATTCTCCTGTTTTTCTGCCTCCCTTCGGGTGTATTGTTATAGGCGATGCGCCGGGTGGAACCGTAGCCCTTGGCGCGGAGACGGGAGCGATCGATCCCGAAATTTTTCACCACATAGTCCACCACGCTTTCGGCTCTTTGCTGTGAGAGCCTCATGTTGTTCTCATAGCCGCCGATATTGTCAGTGTGGCCTTCGATAGTCGCCGTTGTCGTTGGGTATTTCTTCATAAAATCTCCGACCTTAGCGATCTCATTGTGGTATTGGGGCTTGATATCGGCCTTGCCGGAGTCGAATTCCATCTGGAGAGAAATGCAGAGTCTATCCGGGGGCTTGACCTCCTTGACGTCAAAGGTGCAGTCGATTATCGCCTCGATCCTGCGGTTCTTCTGCTTGCCCTCGTCGGTGGAGTTATCGGCTATGGGACGGGTGAGGCCGTACCCCTTGGCGCGAAGGCGGGAGCGCTCGATCCCGAACTTATCCGCCAGATAATTCACCACGCTCTCGGCGCGACGCTGCGATAGCGCCATGTTGTATTCCGCGGAAGCGATATTGTCAGTGTGCCCTTCGATAGTCGCCGTTGTCGTTGGGTATTTCTTCATGAAATCTCCGACCTTGGCTATATCGTCATGAAACTGTGGTTTTATGTCGGCCTTATCGATGTCGAAATCGAGGTGAAGCGTGACGCAGTATTTATATAGTCCGAGAGTCGGCTCGGCAGCGGGGATCGGCTCAAGGGGTGGTTCCTTCTCGGCGGCCGGATTGGCCGGGCAAAGGGCCTTAATTTTGGCAGTTGCCTCATTGGCCATATCGATCGCTCCCTGGGTATCGCATGCCATGTAGAGCTCATAGGCCCTGTCCACCATATCTCTTGCAGCATTAAATTCCGCCGGACATTCCTTGTCTTTACCCGCCGCGCGAGCTTCATCCAGGGCCCGGTCTGCATTGACTAATGCCGGAGGATAGTACAGATAGCCGCCTCTGTTTGCGGGTCTTTTCTCCAAACCGGCACAACCCACCATCACACTCATGGAAAATATGGCAATTACGAATATGAGCACTCTCTTTGCTGTTATTGCTAGCATCTTTAATACCTCCTTCACGAAGTTTGTTGTTTTCACATCCCCAACATGTCCTTAAAATTGTTTCTTCACTCACACCCCCTTAGCACCAGCTTTTCCTTCTTTGCCCCGGCGGCAAGATAAATGTTATCCTCTCCGAAAGAGGCCTACCACCAGCACAATGACTACCACGACGAGCAAGATATGGATGAATCCGCCCATCGTGTAACCGCTACCAATCCCAACAGGCAGAGTATTAGGGGATCACAAAGATCATCCAAATCATTCATTCCCCCCCCGGCAACATGAGCGCCATCGATTGAATTGTACCCTCTTTTGAGGTGATGTCAAATCAGCATGTCGGCCAAAACTGAAACTCCTCATTAAGTTGTTCATTTCAAAAATGAGGATTTCCATTTAAAGCAGAAATAGTCTCTATCCCCAGTTAATCACTGATAAAATGCGATCTTGTACGAAAAATAGTCTATTTGTCGATTCCGGGCAGATATGTATATTTTCCCCCTGATATTGATTTCGACCCCTTTTTTTACCATGGGTGGTGGCATAGACGCTGGTTAAGATCAGAACATTATGGCGGCCCCTGGAAACACATCAAGGACATTCCCTCCACTTTGATAGATCTGCCGTCTGATTACAGGAGTATTCCACCCGGTTATTACCGTGTTCCTTATGAAAGAGTCAGAAATAATTGGGAAAGATGGGAGCGGGAACGATATTGGGACAGAATAGGGGAAATAAAGAGAACTTAGAGAACGAGAAAGGGAGGGGGAAGAAGGAGAATTCCGTCCTGAGCGCGAACGGGAACGCCATGAGAATAGGGATCGATATTAAGAAAAAGGAATTGGAGCAGGCCTGCCTTCGTCATCTGATATAATCTATTCATGACATACAGAAATTATGAACGCGACAAGGACGGCAGGCTTACGGTGTACCCTTCTATGTATGCACCACGAGAAAAAGTTTCTTTGCGAAGAATATTCATGAAGATAATAAATCTTATCGTCAGGAGAAGAAAGTAGGTGGCTCCGCATAGCTTTCCAGAGCATTGCCGGAGGTGAGAGCCGCGAGCCCGAGCGTTGCGAGCGTCGCCAAGCTCCATCGTTAGGAGTGCACACACGGGGTGAACGCCCTTCTACCAAATGTGAGGTATAAGACGATACAGGACCTTCTTCCGGTATTCCGTATATCCAGAAAGATTCCCCACGAGGAAGCTCTCCTCGTCATAGAGCCGCCAAATCAGAAATGGTATCATGACAACGAGCGCGAGGAGGCCCCAAAACGAGCCCAGGGCAAGGGGTGTGCCGACCAGGTACAGTAATGCACTTGCGTACATCGGATGGCGGACAATGGCATACGGCCCGGTAGAAATAACCTTCTGATCCTCCGCGACTTCGATGGTCGCTGAAGCGAACGTGTTCTCTTTGTAGACGCGGAAAATGAAATGGAACCCTATCGCAACGAGAACATCCCCGACTATAACGACGGAGAGCGGCATTGCAGACCACCCGAAGCGGTGGTCGAGCGCAGGGACGACAAGAAGGGCAATAAAGCCGATTGACGTACAGAGCATAATGAGCTTCTGTGTTCTCCGCTTTTCCGCAGTTGGCCCACCGCGCATACGACGATCGAGAAGCGCGGGGGCCTTTTTCATGAGATAGAGCGTGGTAAGGAGGGATGCCCCCGTAAAGATCGACAGGTACACCCATGCCTGCCAGTAGTGGATGGTCCAAGCGGGAACGAATAGTAGAAGACCCATTACGACTGCAAGGACGACAAGGCTTAGCCATGCCTGTGCATTAATATTGCGCATAGCCTTATCTTACCACTGCCGTCTATTCTGTTGAAGCCGCGTTCTGTGGCTCGCGATCACGTTCGAACCCGACAAGGAGATAATTTTCATAATTTCTCCTCACCATTGACATTAGAACATTCAGATGACTCTGCAGGTCAGTGGCGGAAATGGATGCGTAGCTTGTCAGCCTCGCTGTTGGCTTCCTGACTGATCTTATAGTCAATTGCTTTTTTCACCTTTTTCTGGTGTTATAGAGTGATTCAATACAGGGGAAACATGGAAAAGAGGGAAAGACACAAGACTTATAGGAAACAAGGAGAACCTTCCATAGAAGAATGCCAAGACCTTGCTGCGATTTCTATTCAACAAATGAGAAATAAAAATAGAGAACCAACCATTGAGAGCCTTGTCAAAAGATACTTGATATCTGATAAGATGGCGAGTGCGCTACTTTCTCAAGAGCCTCCACAAACACACCCTGACCATGATGCATATCCACATGCAAAAATTGATTAACACGCGTTGCATCAGTGCATCAAGGAAATAGTGAGGCTTTCTTTGAAGACAAATACCCAGAATAGACGCTCGCTGAGGAGCACGTCATGAAAATTTTAGTCGTTGATGATGACGAAAATAACCTATTATTAACCAAATTAGAACTTAGCGACGAGCTCTGGCAAGTGATTACGGCCTCAAATGGGCAGGAAGCCATGGAACTTTTTGAGAGTGAAAACCCCGATATGGTAATCGTCGATGTCAAGATGCCTGGCATCGATGGATTAACACTATTGAAGAAAATGAAGGATATACGACCAGAAATACCAATAGCAATCTTTACTGGCTACGACGAAGCAGCCTTAACTGTACCGGATGAAGCGGACGCTATCATGATCAAGTCTTCTTCTTACAAAAAATTAAAAGAATTCGTCAGAAAATATGCCCCAGACAAGTAAACTGTATCCTGTCCAGCTTTTCTGATACAACCAATCCCCATTCAGGACACTGTTTTTTAAAGAATCCTATTTTTTCTTGATTTACTTTCTATGCCGGTTCCGTCATTCCTACCTTCCTAAATTTCCCGTCAGTTCAATCGTCGGCAGTCTTAACGGATGGATTTTCCATCCTCGCCGCAGCAAGGGTTTTCTCGAATTCCTCGGTCGACATCACGCCGAAATTATGGATTCTACGACTTTCCCGCCCCCCCCGTGATTATCTCGCCGATGACCTCGCCCGTAGCAAGTCTCTTGAAACACATCGCTGCCTTGTCCTTCATTGTTGAATTTCGGCTTCCTGAGTGACCACAGAAAACAATGACGCGGTTCGGCCTCGATGGCCAAGAAATAAAAGCACTGTATCGAACGGAACGGTGGAATGCAACTTAAGAGTATGTTTTGGAAAATGGGAATCAAGAAAGCAGGAATTCTTGACAGCACCTGCTTTGTCAGATGATCATGTGATGCGTTAAGCTTCATGTTCACACACGGCATCCGCCGTGGTAAGCTGTAAATGGAGGAGGTGGACACAGTCTATTAACGAGAGTCTCTCCTCGACCGTGTACAGAGGACGCGAGTCGAGAAAAGACACCAAAAAGGAGGACGGAGGACTATATGAAGAGTAAGAGGATTTACAGAGTTCTTGTACTGGTCTTATGTTTTATGTTTGCGTTTACTCTGCCGGCTGCTGTGTCGCACGCAAAGACACGGGGAGAGATCAATGCGAGTGTCAAAGCAGCGATGGACCGGTTCAAGAAGCAGGTTAAAGGAAGCACGGAATATCTCAAGGGAGCCAAGGGAGTGCTCGTCATGCCGGGCATCACCAAGGCCGGGTTCGTCGTCGGTGGTAAGTACGGCCAAGGCGCACTGCTGATTGGCGATAAAACCGTTGACTACTACAGCCTTGCGGAAGGTTCGCTGGGATGGCAGATTGGCGCTGAGAAGTACGACATGGTCATATTGTTCATGACCGATGAGGTCCTGAAGAAATTCCACAGCGGTGAGAACTGGGAAGCCGGCGTGGATGCTGAGGTCACACTTATCGATGTAGGCAAGCAAGCCACTGTTGAGACACTGCGGAGTCAGCACCCTATCGCAGGTTTTGTTTTCGGACAGAAGGGGCTGATGGGAGGCGTATCAATTAAGGGAGCGAAGTTCACCAAGATAAAAACCGATTAACGTAAAGTCCCTGGTGCGGTGATCCTCTGCACCTTGCCAGACGGACTCGGGCCTCTTACGTGTGAAAGTTGACGGTACTGATGCGCGAGAAACTGGAAGCAAAAAAATTGACACCAATCGGCTCAGCGACATTTTGGAAATCACGCAATCGCTTTATCGAGGGGTTAGGTGCTTCAGGAGTAATCCTGCTGATTGTGGGGGGTTTTTTGGTGGTTGTTGGTTTTGTATTTTGAGAGGTCCTCCCCCTTGCATAAACCCGGCGTTCTGCAATAATGGAGGTGAGATTGATTTTTTCTTTAAAAGGAAAAAGGGGAAAGATGAAGAGACATAAATACTTATCTGCTATGATCTGCATCTCCTTTTTGATGGTTCTGTTTTTGCTTGGACTCTCAAGAAATGTTCGGGGTGAGGTGAAAGAAGTAGACACTACTGTCCAGGGGAAAGAATTTAAGTGGAAAACGAAAGAGAAATTTGACGAGCTGAGCAAGAAGATAAATGAACTCGGAGCGAAGGCAGAGAATACCGACTCAAAGACAACGGCCGATGTTAAGAAGAAGATGAATGAGCTGAGGGAAAAACGTGCAGTTTTACGGATCAATATGGAGAAACTCGATGTGGTGAGCAAGGATCAATGGGAAACTGCAAGACAGAAAGTAGAGTCTGAAATGGACGAACTGGAGAAGGCATATAATAAGGCTCGTTCCCTTTTTGAATCAGAATGAAGCACCAGCGGTACTTACGATGAGATTCGTCTAAATGAGAGTTCTTAAAGAGGAGGTAGCATGAAAATATGGCCTGGAAAGCCCTATCCGCTAGGTGCAACGTGGGATGGCAAGGGTGTCAACTTTGCGCTCTTTACAGAAAATGCCGAGCAGGTGGAGTTATGCCTGTTTGATGCTCCCATAGGGAAACCGGAAACAGCGCGTATCAAGATGCTCGACCACACGGACCAGGTATGGCATGTCTATCTTCCGGAAGCGCGTCCCGGACAGTTTTATGGTTACCGGGTTCATGGGCCCTATGAGCCCGAGAAAGGCCACAGGTTCAACCCTTATAAGCTCTTAATAGACCCATATGCCAAGGCTATCACAAGCGATGTCCAGTGGGATGATTCCCTTTATGGATATACAGTCGGTCACTCTGGTGAAGACATCAGCAGGGACGAAAGGGACAGCGCATCATATATTCCCAAATGTGCCGTAATAGATCCTGCCTTCGACTGGGAAGACGACCGTCATCCGGCGATCCCCTGGCATAAAACCCTCATTTACGAACTGCACGTGAAGGGGTTTACCGCCCGCCATCCGAAAGTGCCCCCTGAAATCCGGGGCACTTACTCCGGCCTGGTCTGTGACGAAGTGATCGATTATATCCGCTCTCTCGGCATGACCGCGGTGGAACTTATGCCGGTCCATCATTTTGTCTCGGAAGGACCTCTGGTGAAAAGGGGGCTCACCAATTACTGGGGGTATAATTCGATCGGTTTTTTCGCTCCCGATGTCCGCTACAGCAGTTCAGGCGCATTCGGACAGCAGACAGCTGAATTTAAGACAATGGTCAAGAAATTTCACAACGAAGGGATAGAGGTGATCCTCGATGTCGTTTATAACCATACCGCCGAGGGCAATCAACTGGGCCCAACCCTGTCTTTCAGGGGAATCGACAATGCCTGTTATTACCGGCTCGAGCCCGGAAAGAGCCGCTACTACGTGGATTATACGGGAACGGGAAATACGCTGAACATGATGCATCCCCGTGTGCTCCAGCTCATCATGGACTCCCTCAGATACTGGGTCCTCGAGATGCATGTCGACGGGTTCAGGTTCGATCTGGCGTCGGCCCTGGCCCGCGAACTCCATGAAGTAGACAGGCTGGGCTCTTTCTTCGACGTCATTCATCAAGATCCGGTGATATCCCAGGTCAAACTCATAGCCGAACCCTGGGACCTTGGAGAAGGAGGGTATCAGGTCGGGAACTTTCCGGTGCTATGGGCGGAATGGAACGGCAAATACCGTGACACCGTAAGACGCTTTTGGCGGGGCGACGAGGGGCAGGCAGCAGACCTCGCCTACCGGCTGACAGGCAGCAGCGACCTGTATGCGCACGAAGGACGCAGGCCGTATGCGAGTATCAACTTCGTAACAGCACATGACGGATTTACGCTGAACGACCTTGTAAGCTACAACTCCCGGCATAACGAGGCAAACGGAGAAGAAAACCGCGACGGGACGAACGATGACCTGAGCTCAAATTCCGGGGTCGAGGGATCGACCGACGACCCTGAACTAGTCAAATTACGCGAACGCCAGAAGCGGAATTTTCTTGCAACTCTCTTTGTCTCTCAGGGGGTGCCGATGCTTCTTGCCGGCGATGAGGCGGGACGGACCCAGCAGGGAAACAACAACGCCTATTGCCAGGACAACGAAATTTCATGGGTAGACTGGGACCTTGACCAAAAGCGAAAAAATCTCCTTGAATTCGCCAAGTTCGTAATACGCTTCTTCAAACAACATCCCGTATTACGGCGCAGGCATTTTTTCCAGGGCAGGAAGATCCGGGGTTCTGAAGTGAAGGACCTGACATGGTTCCGGCCCGATGGAAAAGAAATGACCGAAGAGGACTGGGACAATCCGGGGACCCGATGCATCGGCTTAAGAATGGCAGGTGACGCAATAGACGAGACAGATGAACACGGCAATGCGATCACTGACGACACGCTGCTGGCGCTTCTGAACGCTCACGATAAGGCAGTCCAGTTTGTTTTGCCTTCACAGCACCAGTGTCGGCAGTGGACGGTTGTTTTGGATTCCCGGGAAGTAACCCCGGAAAAGCAGGTTGTTCGGAAAGAGGCAGGGGGACCATTTACACTGGAGGCGCGTTCTCTGGCAATTCTCAGTTGTGAATCGGGGTAAAAGAATTTGAACCATTCATCCGTTATAACCGCTTCGGTGAATCCGGAATCAACCTTACGGTCATCCTTTGCGCCGACGAGTATGCCGATTAATATGTGATCATCCATGAATTCATCAAACGACTCCACCTGCGTTATAAAACAGAGGGAATAGAGACCGCCTCATCAGTTCAGGACACGATTATAGGAAAGATTACTTCAGAAACAGAGAGGCGGGATGCTCGAGAGAAGGGTGTTCAATCTCCCTTGCAATAGAAGAGAGCCTATTGACAATTAGATATTCTTGACATACATTTTTTATAGGGGTGAAAATGCCACGAGATATTTATGACAAAAGAAGACATAGGCGACATCTTTTTTTTCACAAAATAGAGTATTGTTCTGGGCCTTGCTCTCCCGGTGACACGTGTCATGGCTCGGTCATCAATATCAGCGAGTCCGGCATGTGCATGTATACTGACAGACGACACGATGAAGGGGAAGATATAGAGATCTTGAATGCTTTCCCGGTGCCATATCAAAAAGCGACCATACGATGGGTAGTAAAATACTTTCACGATCTTTATAAAATAGGACTTGCGTTTATTGATCAATATGCTATTCCATGAAGCGATGGGGGCGATCTGAATTTGCGATCGCACAACTAGTTCGTCGCATTATTACATTCTAAGGAATCTGTATGGAGCAGCAAAAGGAAAAACGCAAGCACCAGAGGGTCCCCTCCCAATCTCCATTTAACTTCACTGTCTTATCTATGCTTGGATCTGAATTCCAGAGAATTCAGTCCACCGGTACCATTAGGGATGTCAGCAAAGATGGCATAGAAATAATAACCGGGTTCCCCCTTCAGCCTGGGCAAGTGATTCACTGGGATGATAGACATAGGCGCAATAGGTTGCATATAGCCCTCGTTAAATGGTCTCGAAAGCAAAGCTGTCTTTACAAAGCCGGGTTGCAGTTTTTATCGAGATGAGTTGTTCCTCTTGTTATTGGATGAAGCAGCGATAATTTAATGGAGTAATTCACAACAGAATAAAGAATGCAGCGACAATGAGTACAGTCATCTATGTACAGACCTCCCGGAACATTGTCCTCTGAGTGAGCATTGCAAAGATGAGGCGTATGAGTTTATGCGCCGTTGCGAAGACCGCCTTCTTGAATGGTTGCCCCTCACTGCGTTTTTTCATATAGTACGCCCTGAAGATGGCGTTATGCTCGATAACGTGGGTGGTCATCAACCAGATCACTCGTCTAAGATGCCGGTTGCCCCGCTTCGATATCCTACTGCTGCCTTCGAACTTGCCTGACTGATACACCGTGGGATCTATTCCGGCAAAAGCGATAAGCTTCTTATGCGAGGCAAAGTTGCTGATACACCCTATCTCGGCAAGAAAGGTAGTCGCCGTACACTTGCTGATCCCATCGATCGACGTGATGATCTCGAAGTCTTCCAGCATCGATGATTTACAGTACTCAGTCAGGATTTTGGTCAGTTCCTCATAACGCTCCCTGAGGTGCTGGAGCGTCCTGACCTTACCTTGTAAGATAAGCTCCTTTGCCGGGCTTATCGTTGCGATAGACCGCTTCGCAGCCTGTATTAGATCCTCTGCCGTATAGGTTAGTCTGGTCCCCACCCCTTTTCTCTGCAATATCTTCTGTATGGCTTTCGGCTTTGCCATTTTCACCAGCCGGGCAGAAGGGAATGCCGCGATGAACTCCTGCATCACCCTGGTAGAGAAATCGCCGATTCGCTCCAATTCAGGAAAGGTACTTTGAAGCAGCCTCTTGACCTCGACCTTATGGGCGCTGAGCATGTTACATACGGACTCCCGCTCCCTGGCAATGTCCCGGAAGTCCTGCATGTCTTGGGACAACGACAGCTGGCTGATAGCGTCCTGGTGAACCAGAAGAAATTGGGCTATAGTCATGGCGTCCTTCTTGTCGGTCTTAGTTTTCCTCAGGGACAGTTTTGCGAAGTTGGAAATCAACAGGGGGTTGATCACTACGGTGGGGACCCCCTTTGCCGTGAGAAAGGAGTAGAGATTGATGTGGTAGCAAGCGGTTGATTCAACCGCTACCAGAACTTTCGAGAGGTCTTTACTGTGCTCTACAATCGCTTTCCACAACCGCAGGAATCCTTCTGAATCCATGTCAAATCCCAGGGAAAACTTCCCCTTTCCGCTACTGTCTATCCCCTGCGCTGAAGACGTGCCCTTGGCTACATTGATCCCAACCAAAAGCTCTGGCATAGCACCACCTCCTTGGATTGTTTTCCGACAAGACAGGATGTGCCTCCCCACCAATCCTCCCGCGTTACCAGGGCTCTTAGGCCCAATCATCCTATTATGGCTCTGGGAGGCAGGGAACAGACTGTAGTCAGGGTTCTTTGACCCAGGAAGAAGTGCGTTCTCCTGCCTTACCGATCTTACTCTCTTTATAGCACATTTGTC
>JBIOIY010000043.1:0-26987 GCA_044450345.1 Thermodesulfovibrionales bacterium
AAACAATGACCATGAAATGTACGAATGTCTTGCGAAACTGAAGGTGTGGCGAGTTGAAAACCTCATGTCACCGACTGGAATGGATAGGTTTGCACAGGATATCAAAAAGACAAAATCTAAAAAGGACGGGACGGAAAGCGGAGGGTCTTAGCAGTAAGATGGCCGAGCTGCCGATGGATGGCCCTTTGTATGTTCGGCCAATATATTTAGTGAAAGGAGGTTTTGTGAGCGGCGGTAGTTGATCGAATTAACCAGGAATAATCGAAAGAAAGGAGAAAACGTCATGAAATATTTAGCACAGGCATCGTATACAGCCGAGGCTTGCGCGGCTATGATCAAGAACCCGCAGAACCGCGGTGAGATGGTACGGCAGGTTATTGAAAAACTCGGAGGACGCTTCGAAGGCTTTTGGTTCGCATTCGGGGATTATGATCTAGCAACTATTTTTGAGTTGCCTGATAACGTAACTGCAGCAGCCTTTTCTCTGGCCGTCTCCGCGGGCGGTGCTCTTAAAGCCTTGAAGACTACCCAGTTGATGACAGCTGAGGAGGCAGTTGAAGCTATGAAGAAGGCGGCAAAGATAGGATACCGACCACCGACCAGTTAGAAAAGGAGATTCACGGGGAAGGTTCTCATTTCAATTTCTTTTAAAGCAAGGAGGAATTTAAAATGCGTAGTAAAAAACAAAAATGGTTGATGTCTTTGGTTGTGATCCTCGGGATGTTTTGTACTTTGTCATCCGCATTGGCAGCCAGTATTAATGAGGCGAGTGTTGATCTTTCAAATCAGTTGCTCACCATCTCGGGGCAGAATTTTGGGACAACTCCATATTCTGTGCTCCTTGGAAACAGCACGCTTACTGTTCAGAGCTGGGCGGATACCCAAATAATCGCAAATCTGCCTGCGGGTGTCACTCCAGCCACTTACCCGCTGACAGTAACCTCTAGTAAAAGTAAAGACGATGCGACTTCGGCGGTAACGATCGGGGCGCAGGGTCTCCCGGGACCGACGGGGCCACAAGGGCCTGTTGGCGCAATAGGTCCACAGGGTCCTCCAGGTCCTCAGGGACCACAAGGTACAGCAGGGCCTGCAGGTGCAGCAGGGAGCAACGGGACCACAGGGCCCAGTAGGCCCATCAGGGCCTCAAGGGCCAACAGGAGCAACGGGGCCACAGGGTAGTCCCGCAGATGTCATCGGAAGCACCATTGCTATGGGCTCCGCGGACCAGAATGGAAAAGTCATTTCTGGCAACAATTGGGCGCTCTCCCAGCAATATGCCAATCCCGCGACGGGCGAAGAGGATACAGTCATTGCCTTAACTGATATGACACAGAATACGACCCACCCAATCAACTGCCAGGTAGCAACCACCGCAGTTAGCGGATTATTCTGGGCTATTGTATATGGAGGGTGTTACCAACAGAACTACTCGGGAGGATGCAACTACTACGACTGTTATAGGCAGCTTGGAGGACAGGTGTCATGGCATTATATTACAAGGTGGAAGCAGGATAATATATATACGCACGCGGGACACTGGGAGCTTGTCGTATCCAGCATGACCAGCACGCCCGCCACCGATCCATGCAACAACCTATCTTACGAGTACTCTGCGCCCTACCAAATACCGTTTTCATTCATATGCGCCTACTAACAATGGTAAAAGCTATGGGTTGTGCATGGTCGTTTCGCAGGCGATTCCTCTTACCCAACTTATCCACCGCCGCACATACAATCCAAGCTGGGAGGGGCCGCAAGGCCTCCTCCCACTCTTGCTCATAAAGCCGGACCGCACGTGCAAGAAACTTCTCTATCGTCTTTACAGCCACAGAAAGCCCGTTAGGGAAGAACGTCCTGAAAAGTGACCTTTCTGCCTTTTCTTTTCCGCAGATTCATCTTTGCGAATCCGTATCCAATCTGTAACCTCCCCCGTGGTAAGTTGATTACAGATACAAAATAAGAAAGAGCCGTCAATATAGTCTCTCTCTCAATAAAAGGAGGATAAGACAATGGATAAGAAAGGCAATGTAAGGTGGGGTTGGCTGAAGTTCATGTATGTATACACTATTATCGGAGCGGGAGGGTTCGGGCTGGGAATAATTCTCATTCCTCAGGTGATACGCTCAGTATTCAGGTTCCCCGGTCAGGACCCTGTCGTATTTGGTATTTTAGGAAGCTCATACATCGCCTTTGGGCTAGTGTCGATATTAGGTCTGCGGTCTCCCCTGAATTTTGTTCCCGTTCTATTACTGCAGCTATGCTACAAGGTGATATGGTTTATAGCTGTCGCGGCGCCTCTACTTGTTTCGGGCGGCCTTCCTATTCATGCGGCATTGCTTCTTGGAATATTTGTGACGTACATCATCGGCGATCTCATTGCTATCCCGTTTTCGTATGTCTTCTCAAAACAGTCCGGATCGTGAAAGGAGGATGAAATGAAAAAGGCGCTGATTGTTTATTTTTCTCAAGGGAAAACGAACATGCGCGTAGCGGACGCAATAAGTGCAGGCCTCCGCGAGGCGGGCCATCAAATTGACCAATGGAACCTTAAGGACGGACAGCCGCCCGATCCCCGCAAGTATGATCTGTTTGGCATCGGGTCGCCAACATATTACTTTCGTCCGCCCTTTAACGTGACGGACTATGTCAACAGTCTGCCCGAACTGGCAGGCCTCCCGGCCTTTGTCTTTGTGCTGGGAGGTACCCATTGGGGCAACACCGGCAACAAAATACGACGCGCTCTGACCCTAAAGGGAGCGCGAGAAGTTGGTTATTTCCATTGTCTCTCAGCATCGTACTTCCTGGGTTATATGAAAGTAGGATACCTCTTTTCGGCGGATCACCCTACGGCGGACGATTTGGCCCGGGCTGAAGCTTTCGGGCGCGAGATCGCGGGCAGGCTTGCCGGCAAGCAATATGTCAGACCAGAAAAAGACCCGGCGGCGGCAATGCTCTATCGCATAGAACGGTTTGTGTTAAATCGCTTTTTGGTAAAACAGATTTACAGCAGGTCCTTCAGGGTGAACGCAAGATGCAGCAATGACTGCGACCTCTGCGAGAAGCAATGTCCTGTCAAGAACATTTCCAGGGATAAGCATGGACGTCTGGTGTGGGGCAGGGACTGCCTGCTATGCCTGAGTTGTGAGAAGAATTGTCCCGAAGATGCCATCACCTCTTTATTGACTGGCCCCCTTTTTCGGCCGGTCATGCTTTTAAATACGTACCTTGGATCCCGAGACCCGTCGTTTGATTACGCCAGGGTGGTCCACAGGAAAGGTCAAACGCATCGCCTGTGATAAGTTGCCTGTAACAAGGGCCACACCACATTGCCAAAATGAGAACATTGGTAAAGTGTGGGCATGATATACATCTACGAATAGAGGCTGGATTTGAAAAACTACATCATTCGCATTTATCGCCAGGAAAACGACAACCCGAAAAAGATTGTCGGGGTAGTGGAGGAGCCGGAGATCGAAGGGAGGAAGGCATTCACCAATCTCGACGAACTGTGGGGGATACTGAACCCTGTGAAAGCGGCAAGAGTAGTGCGGGAAACAAAGAGAAGCAGGAAGCAGGGTCTTTTGACTTTGATAAAGCCAAACCCTCCGTGAGAAGGGGGCGGAAAGCGGCGGGTCTTCAGTAGAGATGGGCGAGCTGCCGAAGGATGCTATTCTTGTGGTGTTGCTCGGTCTTTTTATTCTGGTGTGCTTGTCGGTTTTTTTGACGGCGAGATTTTTGTGAACGGGTACGAAAGGGGGGAACATCATGAATGCCCTTTTAAAGTTCTTTTTCGTCATCATTGTCGTCAGCCTTCCGATTCCGTGTGATGCCGGACCTGTCCTCTCAGATGAAGAAGCGCCCGGGATTATCGGAGCGCATTTTGGATATCCGATCGTTGTCTCCACACAGATCACTTTCAAGGGGAAGAGCCGGGAAATGTTGGATTATCTGAAAAGGACAGGGTATATTGTCGACTCGCCTGCTCAAAGCTGCTGCGGCGACTTTTACGCAACTGCCGAAAAAGGAAAGCCGCACTTTGGAGATTTCGTAAAATACTTTTCGCATGGTGATCTGTACGTTGACTGCGTCTATGCGAAGAAAACAATTAAATCCATTGAGACGATTCTTCTCGATACGAAGAAGAGAGGTGCGACGGTTGTATATATCGAGAGCCTTGAGCCGGATGAACCGGTATACTCGGAAGTATTTAGGAAGAGTCGGGAGGGCGCACAGGAAATAGACTTTAATAAAACACAGAGGATAAAAGTGAAAATGAGATATGACGGCAAGGGGTGGCGGGTTGAAGGGAAGCGGGATGGCAAATAATAACCTGAGATCGAAGGGAGGAAGGCATTCACCAATCTCGACGAACTGTGGGGGATACTGGACCCTGTGAAAGCAACAGGAGTAGCGCGGGGTTTCACCAGCCATGCCGGTTCGGGAAGTCATGCCGAAAGAAGGAGAGTTGCTGAAAAAACTTGCATCTGCATAAAGGGGATGGAAGTAGTCGGGGGTATATATGCAGGAAAGATTCTCATTTAAATTTCTTTTGAAGCAAGGAGGGAATTAAAATGCTTAGTAAAAAACAAAAATGGTTGATGTCGTTATTTCTCTCCACGCTTGCGTAAAAACCACCGAAAGCTACGCTGTTATCTTGACCTAAACCCGCCCTATTCATTACTCTAAACAGTCATTTCGATTTTTTTTAAACTTAAACCGGGCCGCAGGCAAATGGTCCATTATTCCGGAGGAAAGATATGCGGTTATCAAATATGTTCATCCCTACACTAAGAGACGTGCCGGCAGACGCCGAGGCGATAAGCCATATCCTGATGTTGCGTGCCGGGTACGTGCGGCAGCTGGCATCGGGCCTATATATTTACCTGCCTCTTGGCTGGAGGGTCATGAACAGGATCAATAAAATCATCAGGGAGGAGATGGACGCGATAGGAGCCCAGGAAGTGTCGATGCCGGTACTCCATCCCGCCGAGATCTGGCAGCAGACGGGCAGATGGGACACGATCGGGGACGAGATGTTCCGTCTAAAAGACAGGACCGGTCGTGACATGTGCCTCGGCATGACACACGAAGAGATCATGACCTGGCTTGCGTCGAGGGAGATACGCTCCTATCGGGACCTTCCCCAGGTCTGGTATCAGATACAGACGAAGCTGAGGGACGAGGCAAGACCGAAGAGCGGGATACTCAGGACGAGGGAGTTCATCATGAAAGACAGCTACAGCTTCGATGTCTCAGAGGAGGCCCTCGAAAGAAATTATACGCTCCATGCCGACGCCTACCACAGGATATACGAGAGGTGCGGACTGAGCTTCTTCATGGTCGAGTCCGACCCGGGCATGATGGGAGGCGCGGTGTCCCATGAATTCATGGCCCCGAGCCCTGCGGGCGAAGACCAGGTGGCCCTGTGCAAGGGCTGCGGATATTCCGCCAACGTAGAACTCGCACTTTCGGTGCCCCTTAAAAATAATCCTGCCGACTGGCAGACCGAAGAGGTGCATACTCCTGAAAAAAGGACGGTGAAGGAGGTCTCGAATTTCCTGAAACTTTCCCCGTCTTATTTCCTGAAGAGCATCCTCGTTATCTCAGACAAAGGGCCTGTGCTCGCACTGGTGCGCGGCGACCAGGAACTCCATGAAAAGAAACTCGCAAAGGTGATCGGCGACCACAGGCCGGCACAGAAGGCCGAGGTGAAGGAAATTCTCGGCGTGGAGGCCGGGTTCATCGGCCCGATGGGGCATACGATCAGGATAGTCTCCGACGAATCGCTGAAAGACGGCCTGTTCGTGTCCGGCGCGAACAAGCCACACTATCATATCAAGGGGATAATGGCCGGGCGCGATTTTCAGGCAGAATGGCACGATATCCATATCGCAAAAGAAGGTGATCATTGCGTCAAGTGCGGGGGCCCGCTTCAGATCGAGCGTGTCATAGAGATAGGCAATATCTTCAAGCTCGGCACAAAATATTCGATTCCTCTGAAGGCGGTCTTCCTGGATGAGAACGGGCAGGAAAAGCCGGTCATTATGGGGAGCTACGGCATCGGTCCTGCCAGGATCGCAGCAGCTGCCATCGAACAAAACAACGACAAGGACGGCATGATATGGCCGGAAAGCATATCTCCGTTCGATGTAGAAATACTGCTGCTGAACATCAAGGACGCAAAGACGATGGAGACGGCCGAGGCGCTTTACAAAGATCTTACGGGGAAAGGCTTTGAAGTGCTCATGGACGACCGCGACGAACGGGCCGGAGTAAAGTTCAAGGACGCGGACCTTATCGGGATACCCGCTCAGATCGTCATCGGCGAGAAGAACCTGAAGGAAGGGTTTCTGGAACTCAAGAAAAGAAGGACTAAAGAGGTGTCGAGGGTGAAAGTTGAAGAAGTCGTGGAAACATATACCTCATCAGTCGTGAGTTCCTGACTACCGGATTCATGCCTCGCACAATAAAGGCAGTCGAGGTTGCAACGCCCGGTTATATATTGCGTGGCACGGAGTGGAATCCTTGCCCCGAGAATGACTTTCAGTGTCCGTGGATTGCTTTCCGTTTGAAGTCTTCGAGAAATATATTTACCTAGTTGGCATAATGGGGCGAGAAGGCAGGCACTTGCCTGCCTTCTCGCTTTGGAATATCAATACCCGCCTGCAGCCTTCTTTTTCTTTTGGGTGACTTTTGTCGCTTTCTTCTTGCCACTAACTTCCTTGTATTCTACAGTCACGTGATCTCCCACCTTCACATCTTTAACCAGGGAACCCGTTTCACAATCGAAGCCCACATCGACTGTTCCACTCTTTAGTGTGAGCGTACCTTTTATAGCATCTACCGCGATAACTTCTCCAGACATGTCTTTCGCGACCGCCACCCCAAAAAAGGTTGCCAGCACAAAAGCAATAATAAGAAATGACATTGCAGCTTTCATATGTCCACCTCCTTTCATTATGGTCTATGATGCCCAACTCTTTAAACGTATAATAAGTCTACCACAGTAATAACATTTGTCAATCGGCTTACTCTCGGCTTACTCTCGACTTACTCTCGACCCTTCTTTTTTTAATGAGACAAGTTCAGTCATATATAAATTCCAGATAGCGGATATCATATTTCTATATATTTTTTGTCGGCGTCATTCCTGATCGCTATAAAAAAATGCTATTAATCAGAGAGTTTTATTTTCGTTCGTTGTGGTACGTTTATTGCTGTCCTAATTCAGCTAGCATGGTTAAAATATTAATCGTAGATGACCAATCTTCTATCCGGGAATTACTCTCACATATATTGAGAAAGGTCTCTACCGTCATCACAAGCCACAGTCTGGAAGATGCGCGGACCGCGCTTTCGAATCACGCATTCGATCTTGTCATTTCAGATCTCCGGCTGAACAGGGCGAAGGGGATGGAAGGGTTCGAGCTCCTCAGTTACGTGCGGGAAGTGAGTCCTCAGACAAAGGTCATAATTATGTCCGGCTTCGGCACTGCAGCGGTCAAAAATGAAGCATATGAGTTAGGCGCAATGTGTTTTCTTGAAAAGCCGATAAATATCTCTCATCTATATTCAAAGGTCCAGTCGCTTAATAGCCAATAGGCACTATCTACTTATCTGCTGCCCCGGTATGTCCCCCTTCTCCGGCCTCCGGCGTACCTTCTTCTCTACCCTCGACCTTTGCGGCAGCATCTTCCTTAACGGCCCCGTCTGTTCTCGGCCGCCTTGACCTCCCCCTTCGACGGTATCTGTCCCTTGGCTTGCGTTTATGCTGGACCTTCTCCTGACTTTTTTGTTCTTCCGCTGCCTTGGCCTCACCCTTTTCCAGGCCTTCAGTTTCAGCACTCTCAGCCTCTGCTTCGTGCCGCTCCTTTCCCCCTGCTTTGGACTCCGCCCTTCCGCCGGTCTCATCCCTGGTCTTGTCCCTTTCCCTCCCCCTGTACTTTTGAGGGTGCTCCTCTGCGGACTTTTCATGTTCCCGGGCCTTTATCTCGCCCTCGTTCTTTTCCGTCTCTATGACAGGCTGCCCTATTAACTTTCTGTCCGCAAGAACGGTGATCTTGACCCCGTATTCTTTTTCGGCGCTCCGGATATCTTCGAGTTTGCTGTTTACCAGGTAGTTCATGCTTTCAATAGGGAGGCGGCAGGTTATGCCCTTGATGCCTCCTTTTGACGCAATCGTAAGGACTTCCCTGAACGCGGATATCGCGATCATCTCTTCGTTCCTCACAATCCCCAGTCCGCCGCAGGCTTCGCACTTTTTGTTCACCGTCTCGAAGTAGGCAGGTCTCATCCTCTCCCTCGTCATTTCGACGATCCCGAACTTCGAGATGTTCGTTATCTCGGCATGCGCCTTGTCGGATTCCATCGCATCCATCAGCCTGGTTTCGAGTTCCCTCCTGTTCTTGGAAGAAATCATATCGATAAAATCGATCACGATCAGTCCGCCGATGTCCCTCAATCTGAGCTGCCGTGCAATCTCATCGGCCGCTTCAAGGTTCGTCCTCAGCGCCGTAGACTCGACGTTCTCCTCCTTCCTGGACCTCCCGGAATTCACATCGATTGCAGTAAGGGCCTCTGTCTTGTCGATGACCACATATCCCCTGGAAGGCAGGTGCACATACCTCTCGCTTAATTTAGCGATCTGGTCCTCTATATTGTGAATCGAGAAGATCGGCTTCTTGTCTTTGTAGAACTTGATGTTGATCTTGCGCCATGGCACGGTCTTTCTCAGGAACTCCTTTGTTCCTCTGAATGCCTCCTGGTCGTCGATGAGTACCTCACTCACGTCGGAGGTCAGATAATCCCTCACCGTCCTTACCGCAATGTCCTGCTCCTTGTAAATAAGGGCCGGTGCGGGAGCCTTTTTTGCCTCGGCCTGGATCTTGGTCCAGAGTTTCATAAGATATTTCAGGTCGTTTTCGAGGTCTTCACCGGTCTTGTCGCTTCCGGCCGTCCTAAGGATAAACCCCATCTTTTTGGGAAGCTTAAGGGCGTGGAAAATTTCCTTGAGACGCTCCCTGTCGTCCCGGTCCTCGATCTTTCTCGATATCCCCACCCTCTCCTGGCCGGGCATCATGACGATGTATCTGCCCGGGATCGAGATATAGGTCGTAAGGCTTGCGCCTTTAGTGTCCCTCTCGTCCTTCTCTACCTGCACGATCAGTTCCTGCCCCTTCTGCAGGTCCTGCACCCGGGGTCTTTTGCCCTGGGGCGTATTGACGATAAACTCCGGCTTTATCTCCCGCAGCTGCAAGAAACCGTGCTTCTTCGGTCCGAAATTCACAAATACCGCCTGCAGCCCCGGTTCGATCCTCGCAATGACGCCTTTATAAATGTTCCCCTTGAGATGCTCCTTCCCGGACCCCTCGACATAGAAGTCGACGAGTATGTCGCCGTCGACAATAGCGACCCTTTTTTCCTCAGGATACATCGCGTTTATCAATATCTTCTTTTTCATATCGGTCTCACATTACCTCTTTCTTATCACCAAAAATTTTTGCGATCTCGGCATCGAGCTCCTCATGAAGCAGGTACAGTGCCTCGCTCAGCGCGAGCTCCGGATACCTTACGACCGCCTCGATGACCTCCTCGATGGGAAAATCCGTATAATGTCCGTCGGGGTATACGATCCTGAGAAACGGTCTCTTGAGAATAAAACAGCGCTTCTTCCGGCCGTCTTTGCCCCGGAGCGGGATGATAATATGTTCCTGGTCTTCCTCCAGCCCATAACGCCTTATCAGCTCCTTTATCGCTTCCATGTCCCGTCACGACGCCGGCATCTCGTCTGCGGGCGAGATCATGATGGAGGCCCATATCGAAAACAGGTCGGGGTCGATCTCCTCGATCCCTTCGGGAAATGTCTTCATAAACACCTCCCTGTTTTTGAGATAGCGCAACACCATGGCGTCGATGACTTCCTGCTCCGCCCCCTTCAGCGCGTCCCGAGAGCCCCCGGCATCGACGACCCTGCGGACAAGCTCGTTGACCTTTTCGCGCTCCTTCCCAAAAAGGCCGAGGTTCCCCTCTTCTCCCCTCTCCTTCGCCCTCTTTATCGAATCCATCATCTCGTCATGCGTAAGGAGCTGCTTCATCGCCTTGACGCTGCTCTCAAAAATCTCCTGCGCCTTCATATCGCTCCTGACATTGTGTCACACTTTTCCATTTTACATCACGGCGCTGCCGCATAAATTATACATTAAATCTGAAATTGATGATATCTCCGTCCCTCACCCCGTATGTCTTTCCTTCGAGCCTTAAAAGTCCCCTTTCCCGCGCCGCGGACATGCTCCCGCAGGAAATGAAATCCTCATAAGAGATCACCTCCGCCCTTATAAAACCACGCTCTATGTCTGAGTGGATCTTGCCTGCGGCCTTCTGTGCGTTCATGCCCTTCATGATCGTCCATGCCCTCACCTCGTCCTCACCCGAAGTAAGAAAGGATATAAGGCCGAGCAGATCGTACGAGACATGGATAAGCTTGTTCAACGCCGGTTCCTTTATGCCGAGATCATCGAGAAAGGCTGCCGCCTCTTCGGGCGGAAGCTGGGCTATTTCCATCTCGATCTTGCCGCATAGGCCCAGGACCCTCACCCTCTTGCCGCTGAAGAAAGATTGCAGGGCCGCAACGGTCCCGGCAGTCTTATCGGAGTTCACGTCCTTCTCCCCCACATTCACCACTACCACCTCTGGCTTTATCGACATAAACTGGAGGTGGCTCATCGCCTTCTGCTCCTCTTCCGAAAACTCCACATCCCTGAGGGCCTTTTCACCCTCCAGGAACTCCTTGCATTTCAGGAGAAGTTTCTTTTCCGCCTCATCCGGCTTCTTTCCCCTCTTCGCCCCCTGCTCCATCCTTTCCAGGCGTTTTTCTACAAGTTCCAGGTCGCCGAATATCATCTCCAGTTCGATCGTCTCGGCGTCCCTCTTCGGATCGGTGCCGCCGAGCGGATGGACCACGGTCTCGTCCTCAAATCCCCTTATCACGTGGACCACGGCATCCACGTCCTTTACCAGGTCGAAGACCTTCCGGTTCTGCTCTACGTCACCCTTTGTGAGTCCTACATAATCGACATATTCTACCGTCGCGTAGGCGGTCTTTTTCGGCTTGTAGATCTCGGTGAGCTTTTCTATCCTGGCATCCGGCACCTTCACCATGCCGAGATGAGGCTCAGCCATGAGAGACGCATAAATAGTTGTCTCAAGGTTCTGTCCGGTCAACGCGTTAAAGAGCGTCGTCTTCCCTGAATTCGCAAGTCCTGTTATCGCTATCTTCACTCTGTTCTCCTTATTCCTGAATAGGTGCTATTATACCCTATCGGCCGTGACGAAAGCATGGATACAGAGGAACAAGATGACCTCCCAGGACAGGGAAAAGCTTGAGATCGTAGACGATGAAGGGAATGTGATCGGCCTCGCGGAAAGAGAAGAGCTGCACCGAAGCCCCGGCCTCATCCATAGGGTGGTCCATGTACTGGTTTTCAATAATCATGGCGACCTGCTCCTTCAAAAGAGGTCCCTCAGAAAGGACGTAGCTCCCGGCAGGTGGGACACTTCGGTGGGAGGACATATCAACCCCGGAGAGGATGTCCTTGCGGCAGCGCGGAGAGAAATGGAAGAAGAGCTCGGCGTAAAAGGCTGCGAACTTCATTACCTTTACCGCTATCTTTTCTCCAACCGACGGGAATCGGAACTAGTGAACACCTTCTCATGCATCTACGGGGGAGAGGTGGATTTCAACCGGGAAGAAATCGACGAGGTCGCCCTCTGGGACATCCCAACTATCAAAACAAATCTCGGCAAGGATATCTTCAGCGGCCATTTCGAGAAAGAGATACGCCGCTACCTCGGGATGGAGAAAGAGTAAAAAGAGCGGCAGGTACCGACCCTGCCGCTTTGCCGCTTTTCAGAAGACCGGTTCAGCCCTTTTCTTCCTTCGGTTTCATCCAGACCAGGAACGGACAGAGCTTGCACATATTGAAGCCCGGATACGTCTCTCCGGTGCGCGGGAACGATGTGCCTTTGTCTCTCACCGTCCGCTCAAGCATCCACCTCACGGTCGGCTCAAGCTGGCTGCCGGGCCATATCCAGTTTATCTCTCCCTGCTCGGTCTTTCCGGCCGTGTAGCTGCCGCTGCACATCGGGGTTATGTTCGGCTTGTTTGTGAGGTACACAGAGGCGACCCCGTGACATGCCGAGCTGTTCATGGTCATGGTCATCTCGAAGGGGTGGATGTCCATAGCCGCGCACCAGTCGTTGCCGAGGTGGTATGCCTGAAGCACATCGCTCATCCCGTGAACGACGTCAGGTTTGAAAGGAGACTTGTGAAGCGGCGCCGTTGCAAAGCCCAGCAGCCCTCCGGGCAGCCTCTTCTTTGTCTTCACAAACCGTTCGGCCTGGGCCATGTCCTTTGTATATTTCATATGGCTCTTCACTTCGCCCTCGTCGAACTCTTTCCAGCCCCAGACAAACTTCGCATTCGAGCACCCCAGCTCTTTGACCGTACCCAGCAGGATGTCCCCTCTCTGTCTGGATGCGGCGAGATAATGGCAGAAGGTGAACGCGTGCGCGCCCACCTTGTAAGAGGCGTGTTTTTTGAAGTCGGCCAGCTCACTCTCCGAAAAGAAGAACTTCACCGCAACGGGATAATACTTCATCCGAAGAAGGTTCCGGAGCGAAAATACTATATCCGCATTACTAAGCTCCTTCTTCTCAAGAATTGCCTTCGCGAACGCAACATCATCCAACAGTACAGACGTATCTATCATTGTCATTTCTCCCGGTATTTAATATACGCCCAGCAGGTTGAGCGCCAAAATCAGAAGCCCTGCTACCGCAATCCTTTTCACGACGAGGGGGCTGACGCGTTTTGCGATCTGCGGTGCGATGAATCCGCCGAGTATCGCGGCCGGGAACATGATGAGAAAGAATGTCGCATCGAAGTTCCCGAACATGTAGTGGCGCGTCGTCCCCATAAGCGTGTTGAAAAAGATCGCCAGCAGCGAGCTCCCGACCACCACGTACATGGGCAGACCGAGACCCACCGTCATAAGAGGGACCATGAAAGGGCCGCCGCCGAAACCGAACATCGACGAAACGACCGCGATCAGAAACCCTCCGATGCATCCCAAAAGAATGTGTATCTTAAATTCGTGTCCCCAGAATTCTACTATCATTATCTTATCCTCCCTATGCCTTTTTGCCCGCGGCCTCTTCGGCCTTCTTCTTGAATTCCTTAAGTATCGCCTGTTCCTTCTTGTTCCTGGCGATATATCCCGGAGTGGTCTGCCAGAACATCAGCACTGCCAGCACTATCAGGATCCACCCGAACACGAACTTGAATTGGTCGAGCGTTATCATCTCGGTAAGCTTCGGGCCTATGAACCCTCCGGCCACCATCGCAAGACCGATGGAGGTCCCGAGCTTCCAGCTGATAAATTTGATCTTTGAATAATTGTAGATCCCGCTCCCCTGCGAAAACAGAACGGTCGGCATCACGGTGCCCGCGACCACCGTGTGCGGCAGCGGCCAGAGCGAAACCAGAAGCGGGTTCATGATAAATCCGCCCCCGGCACCCATGAGCACACCGAATATCGCTATCGCCAGGGTAAGGAAAAAGGGCCCGAACAGATTGATGCTCGTTCCCGCGTTTGAGAGGTACACATTGGGGAAACTGATATTATTTTTTATAAAGACCGGCTGACTTCTCACATTTTTGTCGACCGCAGCCACAATGTTATATCTGCCGGGAGCGAGCCCCTTCCTGATATTCAGTACCGCCTTATAAGACCCGTCGGGCTGCGACTCGACATCCGCACTCAGCACCTTGTTGGCCGACCTGAACCTTGCCTTTACAAGCTGCATCGAACGCGTCCTGTTCTCCTTTTCATCCATCTGGGGAAGGAGCTCTCCACGCGAGCCGATGATGCTTCCCATGAGCGTTGCCTGATATTTGTCTATCATTGTCTTCGCAGGCACTGAATAAACACCTTCTGCCCCAAGGTCTTTCAGGGCCTTTGAAAAGCTCCACTTACCGCCTTCCTTATTTATCTTCTCCAGATTTTCCTTTCGGTCCTTGGGAATGAATATCTTATAATATGAAGGCATAGTATGGGTCATATAAAGGACATAAGGCCTTTTGCCCGTGTCCTTGTCGACTTCGGCGTCGAACCTGGATGCGCGCACCTCTTTGTCGGACCAGACTTCCAGATATACAGGCTTCCCCGCCGGAGCTGTGCCCGTGACTGTAATCGTACCGCCGTTGTCCATTGAGGTCTTATCAACCTCGATGGTGACAGAGCCGGCCGGAGAAAACGATTTTTGGCCTGAC
Organism: Thermodesulfovibrionales bacterium; assembly: GCA_044450345.1. GTDB lineage: Bacteria > Nitrospirota > Thermodesulfovibrionia > Thermodesulfovibrionales > UBA6898 > Sulfobium. The sequence continues at coordinate 14,330 of JBIOIY010000043.1, forward strand.
TTGGCGGTTTCCTTTCCCGCAGCCGGCTTGACGTCCAGGGGTCTCTCCATAGAACAAAAGACCGGCGACACTATTGTCAATCCGAAGAAGACAGCGATGCTCACCAAAAAAAAACGTTTCATTTTCACCTCCGTATTTTTTATCTAACGACGAGGACCGAGCATGGAGCATAGGCAACCACCCTCGACGACACACTTCCGATAACAGCCCTTTCCGTCGCCTGCTTCCCGCTGGAACCGACGACGACCATATCATACCCCCTGTGGGTTGCATGGTCGCAAATGACATCGGCGGGCTTTCCTTCAAGGACCATTGTCTCGGCGACAATGCCTTTTTCCGCAAGCAGGGTTTTGACGCCCTCCATCGCGCCTTCAACCTCCGCCCTGTAAAGCCGTGTCACCGTATCGCAGTCGATCCCGATCTCGCTGAAACACAGGTTCGGGACAACAGAGATTACGGTCAGCGAGGCCTTGAAATTATCCGCAAGTTCCGCCGCTTCTAGCAGTGCCCTGTCAGCATGGTCCGAGCCGTCGTGTGCAACAAGGATTTTCTTCATACGCACCTCTCTTTCAATCTATATTCTAGGCACTTTTTTATCGTAAGCCAAAAAGGTCGGATAAATCCCTCATTCATTACCGCGCAGACGATGTCACTCTTAAGAGGCCCTACACCCCCCTCTCGTCCGGCCCGAAGATGTACTTATGGATCTGCGTATTGAGCCTCACTGCAAGCCTGTCTTCGACGATCCAACCCGCGAGCTGCGAGGGTTGGATCGTGCCCAGGGCTGGTGAAAAAAGGACCTTCGCCTTTTCAGTAAGCCTGAACTTCGTAATCATTTTTTTGGACCAGTCATAGTCGGCCCTGCCGCAGATGACGAACTTGACCTCGTCTGAAGGCTTCAGGTGGTCGAAATTAGAGAAGTCCATCTCTTCGCTCATGCGGCTTCCAGGGGTCTTCACGTCCAGGATGATCACCGCCCTCTTATCTATGCCTTGTATGCTGCGCGAGCCGTTCGTCTCGATCAAGACTTCATACCCCCCGTCAAGCAGGTCCCCGGTAAGCAAAAGTATTTCTTCCTTCTGTAAAAGCGGCTCCCCTCCGGTGATCTCGACCAGTTTGACGCCGGCCTGCTTTACACGGCCGATAATGTCTCCGACTGTCATTTCAATGCCGTTGTCGTATGAGTATCGGGTATCGCAGTAGAGGCATCTGAGGTTGCATCCCGCAAGTCTTACAAACGTGCACGGCAACCCTGCATACGTCGACTCACCCTGTATGCTAGTGAATATCTCGCAGACTTTCAAGATTTCTCAGCAGTCTTATTTCGCATATCAAACACAGGCGGCAATTTCCCGTTTTGCCGGGAGACCCGTATGGAATTAGGATAAAACAGAGAGTAAGAAACTAGCAACTTTGCATTCGGAAATCATAACTCCCCTTACCCCCATGGTAATAATAACTCCCCCATCCCCCTCTTACCTCAAGAGGGGGTGGCAAAGCCGGGGGCGTTATCTTAAGAGGGGGGCGTTATTTCAAAGGGGGAACGAAGGGGTCTTGATCCACATCACTCAAGGGCCAACCCTTTAACGCTCTCCATGACGCGCCTTCTGATCACCGCCGGGGGGTCGGATTCCATGGCCTGCCTGCCGTTGTCGAGGAGCGGTATGAGTATGTCTTCAAACGTTTTCCCGCATGCGCAGGCGTGCGCGGCGCTGTTTTGAGGCACGATCTTCCCCGCCCCGCAGCCAGAACATCTGAGTACCCTCTTGCTTCCCGACCACTTCCCGCGCTTTGAAAACGGTTTCCCTTCAACTTCCACGATGTCCATAGCAAAGTCTATGACCGGCGCGTTGCTGATGGACGTACCGATGCCGTATCCGTCGACGACAGGGTTAAGGGCCGGAAGTTCGTGCTCCTTTATACCGCCGCTCACATAAAACTTCACATGTGAGAACCCCCTCATATCGAGCTCCCACCTCGCCTCCTGGAGGATGCGGAAGAAGTTCCCGCGGCGTGACGCCGGGGTGTCGAACCTGACCGCATAAAGCCTTTCGCCCAATGCCTCGGCGACGTTCAGGCATTCGAATTTCTCATCGAGGAACGTATCGATCAGCGCGACCCGTTTTACCTCAGCGCCGAGGACCTCGTCATATGCCTTTACGGCATCAACGGTAGATCCGAAACAGATGATAAGGGCATGAGGCATAGTGCCCATCGGGTCCTCTCCTATGATCTCCCCCGACTTCAGCACGGACACGCCGTCGCACCCTCCGATGAAGGCGTTCCTCTCGATCATCGGCGCAAGTGCGGGATGCATCCTTCTTGCGCCGAAGCTGACGACCGGCCTCTCCCCTGCGAGTTTCTTAAACCTCGCCGCCTTCGTGGCGACACCCGAGGCCTGGCAGAGAAGCCCCAGTAGTGCGGTTTCATAGACGCAGAAGTCCTGATACGTCCCCTCGATCTCCATGACCGGTTCATAGGGATAGAAGACTGTCCCTTCCTTCATCGACCTGACCTTCACCGGAAGATTTTTCATGAGGTATACCGTCTCCTCAACGCCTGCGAGAACGGCCCAGGGCCAATTATCCGGCAAGTTCTTCGCGATAAACTCCGCCTTGACCCTCTTGTTGATCTTCTTCGCCTTCAGTATCTTTACGGTCCGTTCGAAGTATACATCGGTAACCTTGCCCTCTAGAATGTCCTTCGCCTCAGCAGTATGAAACATCTTTCCTCCCATCCGTCAGGCCAGGCGGCCTTTTATTTACATTATATATCTGTTCTTGCCTTTCGCGGCAGAGATATGGAAAATAGTTTCTGAAAGGACATTTCATGAAAAAGATGGTACTCGGCATCGGCTTTTACCGGAGGGAGCAGTGGCCCCTGCTCATTGAGACGGCTGTTGATTCCCCTCTCCTTGAGAAGACGTATGACGACTGGATGGCGGTCCTCGACTCCTCGATCGAAAAAATCCGTGCAACCGGACTGGAACCCGAACTCGTCGACATAGACGTAGAGGAACTTCTCGCATTCTGCAAGGAGGAGGGGCTTCCGAACAATGCCGCATGCCGGGCCAGATTCATCGCAAAACTCTCCTCAGAACGCAATAAAGAGTGATGTTTATTTCCCTCTGGACATTCATGAAAAAACCGCTATCCTTATAGTATGGAGTTGAGGACACTGAGGTTCGTTCTTATCCTGGTCATTGTGACAGCGTCTCTCTCTCTTTATTCATTTATGGCCGCAGGAAAGGAGGCAAAGATGACCGAAGCATTCAGGCTATCAAGCACTGTATTTGAAAATAACGGGAGTATACCGCTGAAGTTCACATGCGACGGCATGGATATAAACCCGCCCCTTCTGGTCTATGGCGTTCCCGCCGGCGCAAAGTCACTGGCGCTCATCGTCGATGACCCCGACGCCCCGAGGGGCATGTGGGTACACTGGGTAGTATGGAACATCGATCCGAAGACCACGGAGGTCAGGGAGGATTCCGTGCCGAAGGGAGCGGCGCAGGGGATGAACGACTTCAGAAAACATGATTACGGCGGCCCCTGTCCTCCGTCAGGCACTCACAGATATTTCTTCAAGCTCTACGCCCTTGATGCTCAGCTCACTATCGGACCAAACTCAGAGAAGACGGCCCTCGAAAAAGCGATGCAGGGGCATATCATTTCGCAGACCCAGATAATGGGCACTTATAAGAGGAAATAACCGGCTTTACTATCGGGATGTTCATCCCGGTTAGAGATCAAGCTCTAAGGGGATTTTACATAGTTGCCACTGCTTGCCTGAAAGTTCAAATCAAATCTATTTCGGATGGATGTCTTAAAGACACTTTATCAGAAGGCAATGCCGGGTTCGGCATGCCTGCAGCTCTTCGCAGCCTTAATGACCTTTTCTGCTGAATCAATTCCGAGTGCCATCATTTCCCGCATTTGTATCTGAAAGATCTGGGCTGCAAAAAAGGCATCTGCAACTGCATTATGGCGGTAATACTGTTCCAGACCATACGTTGCGATCATACCATCGAGGCTGAAATTATTTTCCTCGGTTTTCCGTTTCAGCATCAGCCATCGCTCTACCATTGCTATGTCAATAAGATCCCTTTTAAATCGCACTCCCAATGACTTGAAGTTGGTTTTCAAAAATGTGAAATCAAACTCGACAGAATGACCTACGAGGATACCATCCAGAGCCTTCTGGATTCGGTCAGAGACCTCCTCAAATACCGGCGCATCCGTAAGATTATCCTCGCTTATGCCGTGGTACCTCATTGCCTTATAATTGTAACTCTTAGGTTTAATCAGGGTATAAAAAGTATCCCGCACAAGGATTTTTAAATTAATGATAGGCACACAGGCAAATGATATAATCTCATCCTTGTCAAAGTCTAACCCTGTGGTCTCAATGTCAATGGCAATAAATTTGGCAGCTTTCAGGTCCGTGGAACGATATATTCTCATCTATAATTGACTATAAATGACGGTTCGACTGACGTCATATTTTTTCATCAGGAACTTCTGAAATTCCGAGACGATCTTTAGCGACTCCTTTAATATGAGCAAATCGATATGCGAGAGTTCCTTGGCACTTATCAAATTGTTTGTCAGAGATTTATTCAGCACTGCCCCTGCTTGATGTCTCAACCTTAAATCCTGCAGAAAGCCATACGACTCGATGAGATCGTCGCACATTTCGTTGCTGATCGTCATACTGGCACTCAGCGCCTCCAATCTTTCCTTGGTGTTGGTTATCCCCCAAACTCCGCTGTCTATGGCGAGGACCCTTGCTCCGTTTACAATAGGATAAATACCATAGGTCTTCAGGTCCACACCCTGATGGAGACCCTGGATTCCGAATATCCCGAGTGGTGGCCTGATTTCAATGGCATCCTCGGCCATCAGTTTTACGGCCTCGGCTTTTACTGCCGGTTTTATCGATTCCAGCAATTCATTGTATAAGGCTGTCTCTCCGTATACCGGTCTCATGTCCAGAAACACAGAAAGGTATCGCAGATGATAAGGAATCGGATCTGAAAACCACTGTTTGAAGTACTCTTTCCATACCGGCAGGGGCTGATTCCACATGCTGTTGGATGCCATGTAGTTTCCGAGGCACTTGGGGATGCCGATTTTGGCCAGTGACTCATTGATAGTATCAGCCAGTGGCGCGGGATTATCTCCCAGATAGATTAAGGCATTGTCCTGATCGGTAGAGATGATCTCTTCCTTTCTGCCGGAACTGCCCATATGGACCCATAGGAAATGAGCAGGGGCATGTTCAGCGATAAGGATCTGAATTACCTTGTGCACTACGGCATCATGAACTGAGCATAACACCCTGGTCAAGTCGAAGAAATTCGGACCGGTCATCGCAATCTTCGAGACCGATACCATGAGACCTTCGAAGACGGTTTTAAGCTCCTCCATGGAAGCCGCCTTGAGAACCTTTCTGAACAGTTTGACTATGGAAAAGGAGGGTTCGAGGTGGATCTGAATGTCCTTCCTGGTGATTATACCAAAGACTTTATCATCCTTAGTGACAACGAGGTGGTCTATTCCGGCATCGATCATTTTTGTAAAGGCATCGAAGATTGTTGTCCTGGCGGTAATGGTCTTAACAGGAGATGACATAAACTTGGAAATCGGATCTGATTTTTCTCCTCGCATGATGACCTTCCTCAAGTCCTTATGGGTGAGGATGCCGATTGGTTTCATATCGTCGTCTACAACAATAATTGAACTGATCGCATTCTTATCCATCTCGGCAGCAGCGATCGCCAGCGTCAACGTATCATTGCACACAACAGGTTTTTTGTAGATTATTTTTTCAACTTCCAGAACAAATGAAGCTTCCTCAAGGATCTTCTTATCGGATGCTACGGTCTTAAAAGAGCGAAAACTTCTATTCATGAATGTGGAGAAAAACGATGCAAATCTTTCATTTGCATCAAGGATTACCTTAAATTGCTGCGCTGCTACCAAATAGCAGACCGTATCCTCCATAGCTTTGGCAGTAAAATTCAAAGGAATTCCATATATTGATTTAATGCCGAAGATTTCACCCCTTGAAAGGTAATCGACAGCCTCATCATCAAAAAGGCCGACAACTCCTGAGAATATCACGTAAACGTATTCTGAAATCTGCCCTTTTTTATAGATTATTTTGCCTTTTTCAAACAACTCGACATCTAAAGCAGATATCAGGATGTCTAAATCGTGTTCCGATAGAAAAGAAAAGGGACGGATATTGCGTATAAACTCCTTGGGCGGGATCATTTATTATCCAAAGGGAGCGTGCCTTGATGGTGCATAATAAGAACGCTTAGTAATCCGCTGATCCCTTAGACTCAATACTGAGTGACCGAACGTGCTGAAAACCTTGGATGTTATTATTGATGACGTTTTGCAGTTCATCCTTCGACTCCGATATGAAATGCATCAATCGTATTACTGTCAAAACATTATTTTTATCATACCACATTTAAAAGCATGCTGTTAGCTCCTGGGGAGACCACACTTAATTCCTTGTAATTAATGGTACATCCGACACATAAAAGCAGTGAGTCCGATTTTGCCGTAGCAGCGGCCTTATTTGACGGGGAGACGTCGCGGTGCGGTGTATATAGGGAAAAATGAACGGCAGCTCCTATTTTCCGAAGGTGTCGAATAGAAGGGGAAAGAAAGGTCATATTAGTCAAGATGACCACTGACGGGTGCAGTCCTAACCTTAAAAATTATGACGGCGCCCGGGTCTTAATGTATCGTCCCCCGGTCCAGATCAGGACCGCCGCAAAGACCACCCGCAAGGCCCCCTCGGGGAGTCTGTGCGCCAAAGTACCCCCGAGATACGTCCCGAGAAGGATCCCCGGAATGAGACCCGGCAGGAGTTTGGCCTCCACATTTCCAAGACGCCAGTGCGCATAGGCGCCGGCCCCGCCGGCAGGGACCATCGCCAGGAGTGAACTCCCCTGCGCCATATGCTGGCCGAACCCTGCGAGAAGGACCATAGCGGGGACCATGATGGTCCCGCCTCCAACGCCCATCATACCTGAAAGAAACCCGGTAAAGGCTCCTGTGACGAGAAGGACGACAGCCTTGCCCCATCCGCTTGCCGAACCGATCACGTGAGAAAGATATGGTTTCAGGAGAAGGAGCACCGAAACGAAGATCAAAAAACCACCGAAGGCCCTTTTGAGTATCCATTCGGGAAGGGCGTGCGCAAAATGAGCCCCCGAACGCGCCGTTACGACTGCGGTGACAGCGAGGGAGAGCGCTGCCGTAACGTCTACCGATCCCTTCATGGCGTAGGTCACCGCTCCTGATATCCCGGTAAACACAAGCGCGACAAGACTTGTGCCATGGGCCCTGTGCTGGCCGAGTTTTAAGAAACCTACCATCAGGGGGATCATAATGACCCCTCCTCCAAGACCTACGAGGCCCCCGAAGATACCTGCCAAAAGACCGATAAAAAGATTCATTAAAACCCCGCGAACAGATCAGACTTCGGCTGTGGAAGCCTTGCGCTCCGGTTTAAAATACAGGACGGCGAGCGGAGGAAGCGTGATCTTGGTGGAGCAGGGTTTCCCGTGCCACGGCACGTTTTCCGAGAAGACCCCGCCCAGGTTCCCCATGTTGCTGCCCCAGTTATCCCGGGAGTCGCTGTTCATTATCTCTTTGTAAAAACATTTCTCGGGAACGCCTATCCTGTATCCCTCTCGTGGGATCGGGGTAAAATTACAGACAACGACGATATAATCGTCAGGTTCCTTCGCTCGCCTTATGAAGGCGATGATGCTGCTGTCGGCGTCCCTGAAATCTATCCACTCGAACCCCCTGGCTTCAAAATCGACCTCATGAAGAGCGGGCTCGGCCGCGTATGCGGCATTGAGACCGCGGACGTACTTCTGCAGCCTCCAGTGCTCCTCCTTCTCGAGAAGCTGCCAGTCGAGGCCCTGATCGAATTTCCATTCGTCCCACTGCCCGAACTCGTCCCCCATAAAAAGGAGCTTTTTGCCGGGGTGGGCGTACATGAAACCATAGAAGAGCCTCAGGTTGGCGAACTTTCTCCAGATATCGCCGGGCATTTTGTTCAGCATTGACCTCTTCCCATGGACAACCTCATCATGGGAAAGGACAAGGACGAAATTTTCAGTGAAGGCGTAGATGAGGCCGAAGGTCAGATTGTTGTGATGGTATCGGCGGTGTATCGGGTCCTTCGAAATATAGACGAGCATATCGTTCATCCATCCCATGTTCCATTTCATGTCGAAGCCCAGCCCCCCGAGATAAACCGGCTTTGAGACGCTAGGCCACGCGGTCGATTCTTCGGCGATCGTAAGTATGCCCGGGAAGAGCTGGTGCGTGATCTCGTTGAATTTTTTTATGAACTCGATCGCCTCGAGGTTTTCGTTGCCTCCGTGAATGTTCGGGATCCATTCGCCCGGCCTCCTCGAATAATCGAGGTAGATCATCGAGGCGACCGCGTCGACCCTCAACCCGTCTATATGGTACTTCTCAAGCCAGAAGAGGGCATTCGATATAAGAAAATTCATTACCTCTTTGCGGCCGTAATTGAAGATCAGGGTCCCCCAGTCTTTATGTTCTCCCTTGCGCTTGTCCATATGCTCGTAAAGGCATGTCCCGTCGAAGAAACCGAGGCCGTGTCCGTCCTTAGGGAAATGCGCCGGCACCCAGTCGAGGATGACGCCGATGTCGTTGCGGTGACACATGTCGACAAAGAACATAAAATCTTCAGGCGTGCCGAACCTGCTCGTCGGCGCAAAGTACCCTACTGTCTGGTATCCCCACGAGGCGTCAAGCGGATGCTCGGACACGGGAAGAAGTTCTATATGCGTAAAGCCCATAAATTTAATGTACGGTATCAGCAGGCCGGCAAGCTCCCTGTAAGTGAGGAACCTGTTCCCCTCTTCCTTACACCTCATCCAGGAGCCCAGGTGAACCTCATACACCGACATGGGAGCTTCGAACCAGTTCGTGCGTTCGCGTTTTTTCATCCATTTCTTGTCGGACCAGGAATACTCGTTTATGTCATGAACGATAGAGGCGCTCTTCGGTCTCATCTCGAAATAGAAACCGTAGGGATCAGCCTTCACTGCGCGATAGTTATGGTAACGAGATTTGATATCGAATTTGTAGAGTTCCCCTTCGCCAAGCCCGGGGATAAATATCTCCCATATCCCAGATCCCACGAGTAACCGCATAGGGTGGTGCCTGTTGTCCCAGGCGTTGAAATCGCCGATAACGCTCGCACTTTTCGCGTTCGGAGCCCAGACCGCGAAATGCACACCCTTCACCCCGCCTAACTCGATTACATGGGCCCCGAGTTTCTCGTATTTCTTATAATGACTGCCCTCGCCTATCAGATGCAGGTCATAATCAGTGAGGACCTGGCCAAAGGAGTATGGGTCGACGATTTCGGATATATCTCCTTCAGAAGTCTCCATCCCAATGCGGTAGGAAAATGTTTCTCCAGGTATATAGGCGGAGTAGAAACCCTTCTTGTGTACCTTCTCCATCGCATACGCCTTCTGCGTCCGTTCATCGATGACCCAGGCCTCCGCGACCTCCGGAAGGAAGGCCCTGACCTCAAGACCCTTTTCATCCCCTTCTCCGACAACATGCATGCCGAGCACCGAAAAAGGATCACCGTGGAGACCGTCGACAACGAGTTTGATGTCTTCCTTAAGCCCCATTCCCTTCCTTTCTACTCCGTACGCTGCTGATATGGTATTGCAAAACAAGAAACTTCACAAGCAAAATCCTTGCGCTGCTCTTGATTACCGTGGGGCTGAGAATTCCGGATGGGGAAGTTATAATGAAAAAAAAATGACCGTAAGGCCGGGGTCGTAAGTGCCACAGGCGACTGGTTACACATCAAGATATGAACCGCAGGGATATCCGGGCATGTCAGTCCACGGTGGATTATCGTCCCACGCATTATTTCTCGCGCCGATCGAATCCCTCCGACGGGTTCGTGCCAGAGAATAAATAAAGCACGAAACATGTCAAGAATTATTTCGGTTGCGCGAAGAGAATAAGCCGGAGGCGATACCTGCACGGCGGTTATTTAGGTCAGAACCCGCACGCAGTTCAGCGAAACCTGTTGACATATATGTAAATAATTTTTATTATTGTACACGAAATAATAAGGAGGGAACCATGATAATGTCACGAAGTCTTCTCCTCTTACTTTTAATCATCCCTGCAATAGTTCTTTCGGGCTGTGAATCTCTTAAGTCATCGAAGGCCATACTTCCGATCAAGGAATATGAGCTGATGATAGCAGGAAGGCTCGACGCCAACTACGTGGGTACGGCTAACTGCCTGTCTGCATGCCACTATCACGACAGGATAAAGCGTGATTTTGATGCGAGCACCATGGGTGTCCAACTATCAAAAAAATCCGGGATGCCTCTGGTCGACTGCGAATCCTGCCACGGACCGGGCAGCCTGGCGATCGAGGGCCTGACCCCGGAAAAGGTCGAGCAGGGCGCAAAGGAGGGGAAACAGACGGCATGCGATTTCAGGACGCTGATCGACATCAAAAACCTCCCGGCGCAGGCCAGGTCGCTCATATGCCTCAAATGTCATAGCGCCAATGCGACCTTCAACCTGCATAACTGGAATGCCAGCGCCCACTCCATCGGCGACGTTTCCTGCTCCGAATGTCACAAGGTCCACGCGGGACCTGATTTAACGGTAAGACTCGACGATATGGCGGGCATGTGCGAGAAGTGTCACATGGATGTGCAGGCCGAGTTCTCCCTGCCCAGTCACCACCCGATACACGAAAAAAAGATCTTCTGCATAAGCTGCCATGATGCCCACGGGTCGACGGGCGATAAAATGCTCCGCAAGGACATCAAAGAGACCTGCACCCAGTGCCATGCCGAAAAAGAGGGGCCCTTTGTCTTCGAACATGCGGATCTGACGGAGGACTGCAGGACTTGCCACGCTCCTCACGGTTCCGTCAATAATAACCTGCTGACACAGCAACTGCCGTTTCTGTGCCTTCAGTGCCACTCGGGGCACAGGACGTCGAGCACCTCCTCTGCCTCATCGAAGGCGGCGTTTTATACGAGATGTACGGACTGCCATTCTCAGATCCACGGCTCAGATATTCCTTCTCCTGTCGGCAGGAGAAGGTTTACGCAATAGGGGGACTGAAGACTATGAAGATATATATGTATATAGCACTTATATCGGTACTACTGATGAGCGGCCGGGTCTTTGCCCAGGGAGAAGGTCCTTCGTCCGGGGAAACAGCCGTCGAGGAAGCCTCTCAGGAAGAAGGGTACACATTCCCTTCGATCAAACCCGAGTTCTCTGTCTCCGGGGGCTACCGGTTCGTCCACAGCGACGGGTTCGACAGAGCGGCCGAGTATGAATACCTCCATAACTCCCTCACACTCGGCGGTGAGTTCAGGATGTTTTCCTTCCCCAACAGGTTCCACCTGGAATTCGACGTCAAGAACGAGAAGGACTTTATGGGCGATGTTACCTATATGTATAAGGACATCTTCCGTTTCAGGGGCACCACGAGCAGCCTCTTCCATAACCTCGATAATATCAAGCTCATCAACCTGGATCCCTCAACCCCTTCACCTGGCGTAGACGTCAGGGACGCCGAGACAAAATACGGGGTCCGGACCGGTATAAGCAACGCCTCTCTCAGGTTCAAGACACCCGACTTCCCTTTTCATCTGTATGTCGAGGGAAGTCTGGTAGAGAAGAAGGGAACGCGACAGCAGATAAGTCTGCTCGGTTCGGGCTCGTTCAATAACATTGTCAGGACCTCCCAGAGCAGAAACATCGATCTTGATACAAAAAGCGTGACCGTCGGCGCAAACAGCCATCTCGGGCCGGTCGAAGTCGATTACTCTCATGGTGAAAAAAGACTCGACGCCAATGGCGACAAGGTCCTTTTTGATTCTTACACCGCCTCCCCCGCGAGGGCGGCGGGGGAATTTCCTCACAATCTCATCCCCGACCTCAAGAGCTCTTCAAACACCATTAAGATCCATACTTCTTACACGGGCGCCCTGGTCGCATCAGCCACCTTCTCGAAAATCGACAAGGAAAACAAGGACAGCGGCGCCAAGGCGAATTATTTCATAGGCGCCGGAGAAATCTCGTGGGTTGAGTCTCCGAGGCTGGCCTTCTTTCTCAAGTACAGGCATAAGGAGTCCGATGTAGACAGCCCGGACATAGTGAGCATCACGGACAGGACAAACCCTCTTAACACGTATATCTATGCCGTTGAGCCGGCGATATCGTCGGTGGTCGACACGGTCAGCGGCATCGTCAGATACAGGCTGCTTTCAGGGGTCACCCTCAAGGCGGACTATACCTATGAGAACATCCGGCGGGATGTCTCCCCCGAGTGGGACATTCCCGGGAACACGCAGAGGAACACCGCATCGATCTCAGCAGATGTCAGGATCGTCAAGGGCCTCGACTTCAAGGCAAAATATACGCACAAGTCCATCACCGACCCGGCTTATAATACGGAACCGGACCATTCAGACGAAGGCAAGGTATCGGTCACCTGGAGACCGCTGCCGCGGCTCAACGCAACGGTCAGTTACAGCATCATCAGCGAAAGAAGGGATGACCTTCTTTTTACCGATACCCCG